>NZ_AZFN01000001.1 GCF_001434365.1 Limosilactobacillus gastricus DSM 16045
AGTTCTAGTTCATATCGTATTCCATTAAGGCTAGCTAGCCTTACGTGTGCTTTCCTAAATCCGTTTTTAACGACCTGTTTGAATCCACAATTAGCACAGTGATCAACGGGATAGGTAAGTCTTGAAGTAATTCTACAAATCGATTCGCGGTTAATATGTTCGTTAGCCACGTTTAGAACAGTGATGTTTGGGTCTTTAATTCCAAGCACTTCTAAGGTGAAATCAGTTTGGGACATTCTTCCTACCAACTTTCTTTTAATTGTGGAGATTGATTGTAAATTTGGCAAAGGATAGAATGTCCTTTTTCTATGCATAAAATTGTACAAAAAAATCTGGCATTGATGTAAATCAATACCAGAAATTCTAGACCCAAAATATTTCGATAAACTGGAATTTTCAGTTCAGTAAAGTAAATCGGCAATCGTATATTTTGACAATGAACTTTTATATGAATTCTCTGCTTCTCTGAAAATACTCAAAGCCTTATCAGCTTGTTTGACAAACTCATCAATATCATCTGTCTGAACGGTTTCTCTCAGATTATGGCTGTGCAAAAAGGGGGTTTCACCCTCGATTGCTTCAAAAATATCCAAAAATGTGATTTTTTGCGGTTGTCTGCCAAGAGACATTCCACCCGTTTTGGATGCAGAAGATTTAAGGATACCGGCTCTTACTAATTTCCCCAGTATTTTTTTTAGATACGAATCAGACACGCCAAGAATTTCACTCAATGCCTGACTTTTCACAGCTTCTCCTGATTTTTGCTTTGCTATTATTACAATCACGTAAATGGACTGTTCAACTCCTATTTTTGTCTGCATGTACAGACACCTCCTCACCTGTAATTGTATATCTTGAGATATTTTTTGTCAACGGATTTGACGTTGTTACAAACCAGAGATATAATTTATCTTAAGATATTATTTGTCTCAAGCTAGTCATGGAGGAATATTTAATGAAAACACAAAGTAATTTTTTTAACTCTAATCCTATTTCTATTGTCATACTATTTGCCGGGACGTTGCTTGGACTTCTGACACAAAATATGATGGCTACCATTTTGACACCCATCATAAACGACTTTCAAATTTCTGCTTCCACCGCTGGATGGCTAACAACAATCTATTCACTGATTGCAAGTATTTTAGTTCCTGTAAGTGCTTTTTTCACGAAACGTTATTCTTGCAGACAGTTATTTACCTTTTCTATGCTGACCTTCACGATTGGCTCATTTATCGGAATTATTGCAACGAATTTTGAAATTCTTTTATTCTCCCGCATCTTGCAGGGAATAGGGACAGGTATCCTAATGTCTCTTTTGCAAATTGCAATCTATTGCAGTTGCAGCATTGAACAAAGAAATAAATTGATGGGCATAATCGGAGTATCCATGGGATTCGCGCCTGCATTCGGTCCAGTACTTTCTGGTCTTATGTCCGATGCATGGTCATGGAAAAGTGTTTTTGTGCTTCTTACGATTATAGGAGCTATTCTATTATTCCTGAGCCTGCTTTTGCTTAAAAATTTAACCAAGCAAGAGGGAAATTGCTTTTTAGATAAACTATCCTTGCTTCTTTCGTCCGTAGGATTCTCTGGATTTACTCTGGGTATCTCATTTATCTCCCAATTTGGACTGAAAAGTGCTATTACTCTATCATGCCTTACGGCAGGATTACTCATTATCTTTCTGTTTATTCATCGACAGTTTCGTATTTCACAGCCTTTGTTGCAACTTGATACCCTCAAAAATAAAGGTATGCTGACTGGAACGCTTTTTACATTCCTGCTTTTTACAGCTTTTAATGGAGTTTCCGTAGTATTACCTCTATATATGCAAAAGTTCATTGGCGTAAGTGCATCGGTTTCCGGCATCGTTACCTTCCCCGGTGCTGTACTGGTTGCTGTTGCAAGCCTTGTTTCCGGCTTTTTAGCAGACAAATTCGGCTTTCATCGCCTGACTGTTGCGGCTTCAATTATGCTTTGTGTTGGAACTGGACTTCTGCTGACGCTAAATACTGGCAGTTCTCTGGTCATGATTGCTGCAGTTCAATGTATAAGAAATTTTTCAATTGGTCTTCTTATTATGCCTGTGACAACATGGACATTGAACCAGATTAATACGAATCTTGTAAGTGATGGCACTGCAATTATTAACACTGTTCGTCAAATTTCAGGTGCAATCGGAACCAGTTGTATGCTCATGTTCTTGCAACTTTTTGGTGTATCCACAGCATTTTTCTTTTCTTTGACATTAAGCATACTATCCCTTGTTATTGCAGTACAGAAAATAAAGGGTTAAAAACTCGATCAATTAATTTATCTTCTCGCGCTTTATTGTCGATTTTTAAAGTGCTCAAAAATATGAGATAAAGTAAGTATAGAGATAATTTAGGAGCAGGTGATTAGCTTATAGATTGTTTACTAATCGCTAACCTTCCGGTATTTACTTGGGCTCATCCCTTTTTGCTTGATGAATTGTTTGGTGAAGTTGGCTTGATCAGCATAGCCAATTTCATCACTGATTTCGACAATGCTTTTGGTGGTATATCGAAGCATTTCACAGGCTAAATCAATCCGAATTTGATTGCGCAAGTGGATAAAACTAAATTCAAATAATTGATGACATAAACGGGAAAAGTAATTTTGCTGGAAGCCAAAATAATTGGCGGTTTCGGCCAAGGTTACTTTTCCGTTTTTATTTGTAATGTAGGACATGATGGCCCCGGCTTGAGAATCTTTAGAAGCATGGCGGATTTCCTTGGATGGGAAATCCGAGTAGGGCTTATTGATGGTTTGGTAATGATTTCGGAGTAATTCCGTAAAGAGCAATCCCCAAAGTCGTTGGTTTTGAAAATAAATGTAAGGGTCATCAAGCTGCGGGTCGAAGATTTGAATGTTTTGCAGGTAATGATGACAAATCTGATTTTCCAGATGATGGAAGGTGACATAGGTTAACCCAGCGGATTGATCGTTCATTAAATCATGGATCAAGGGATTATCCGCCACTAAAAATTGATTCAAGGGACTGGGAAATTCTAAATCAACCTCATAATGAGTCAGAATGTTTTTACTTTTGCTACTAGTTAGCTTGAGTCCTTTAAAGTGACGTGAAATTACGATGTCGGAACGATCCAAAGCGATGAATCTTTTCCCAGCCGAAACGGTACAAGATGAAAGTGCTTCAAGCAATTCTATGTGAAATATATCTTTATCTTCTGATGAATGTTTATGGAGATGGCTATTGATTAAATCGCCATTGTTATAGTGTTTAATCATGTTAAAACCTCATTTAAGATAATTTATAACTAACATAAAGATAACTATAATTATTTTATTGTACATTTTTTCACATTACAATATAAACAACAAATTAATTAGGAGATGAAACAAAGATGGTAGTAGAACTCAATACAGATGTAGTAATTGCTGGTGCTGGTGGGACTGGTTTGTCGGCCGCGAATGCCGTGGTCTCCAACGGTTTAAAAACAATTGTGATTGAAAAGCTTCCTCAAATTGGGGGAAATACCAAGATTTCCAGTGGATTCTTTGCCGTGGACACTAAGGAACAACGGGCTGAGGGCCTACATTTAAGTACCGAAGAGGCCATTCGGCAATTGAATGAATATAATCACTATTTAAACAATGGCCCCTTGACCCGGCGAATTGTAGAAAATGCTAAACCAACTTTGGAGTCGATCGAAGAACTGGGGATGGAGATTAAGTTAAATCCAACTAGCCAAACCACCCAATTCGCGCATCTTGATAATCCGTATGCCGGTGGGTCATACCACATGTATCAAAATAAGGATGCTAGTTACGACCGAATCCAAAAATCTCTCGAAGATAAAGGGGTTGAATTTATCTTCAATACGACCATGACGAAGTTGATTCAAGCACCGGATGGTCAAGTCCAAGGTCTGATTGCTAAAAATGATCAAGGGGAAACCCTACAAATCAAAGCCAAGGCAGTTGTGGTCGCTACCGGTGGTTTTGGGGCGAATGAAGAATGGATTGAAAAGGTGATGCATACTAACCGGATGCGTTCGCTAGGGGTGCCAAGTAAAGGTGAAGGGATGGCAGCAATGTTTAAAGCTGGTGGGACCATGATTGATGCCCATGCTTTGATCCATGCCGCTCAATTAGCTAAATCCAAGGTTACTCAAAAGACTTCTAGTAAACACTTAGCTGGTTTCTCCGATAATCCATTAACGCGGGTCCTCTTAACGCCATTAATGTGGATTGATCCAGAAGGACGCCGGTTCACCAACGAAGATACGGTTTATGACACGGTCCTGTGGGCCAACGCTGGGTATAACGTCGGTGGAATGTACTACATTTTAGTTGATACGAAGACGCTGAATGAATACACGACTGGTCATGAATTAAAAGTTTCCAAAGCTGGTCCCGGTGCTACGGATGCAAAAGGTGATTTTGTGGCCTTAGCTGAGCAGTCGGTTCAAGAAGAAACGGCCTTTAAAGGTGAAACCTTGGCCGACTTGGCTCAAAATGCCGGCTTTAACTATCAAGAATTAAAGGAATCCGTTGAGCGCTATAACGAAGCCGTTAGAACCCAAAATGATACTGAATTTGCTAAACCACAAGCATCGTTGAAGTATCCGGTTGAAGAAGGGCCTTTCTATGCGATTAAAGCCCAGGTGGCCTTCTTAGGAACCGTTGGTGGAATGCGGGTTGATGATCATTTGCGGGTCTTAAATAAAGACTTCAAGCCAATCAAAGGACTCTATGCTGGTGGGGCTAATGCTGGTGGCTACTATGAAGGCCAATCTTATCCAGCCTATGAAGGGTTAGCATCGGGATTCTCCTGGACTTCAGGGCGTTTAGCTGGCTTAGCCATTGTTGAAGATCTCAAGTAACTTTTGATTTGGAGGATTAAGGAAATGGATGTTCCAAGTAAATCATATATCTCTAAAACGCGGATTGGGGTCCTAGCAGTTAGTGCTATGGGGATGGCTGCCCTGGCTATCACACCATCATATGCGGCCATTGCCCAAAACTTTGGCTTGAATAACACGTCGGTTCAAATGTTGACCTCCTTGCCGAAC
Source organism: Limosilactobacillus gastricus DSM 16045 (assembly GCF_001434365.1). Taxonomy (GTDB): domain Bacteria; phylum Bacillota; class Bacilli; order Lactobacillales; family Lactobacillaceae; genus Limosilactobacillus; species Limosilactobacillus gastricus. The sequence goes on from NZ_AZFN01000001.1 coordinate 5,064, forward strand.
CTCTTTATGATGCTGGCCGGAATTATCATTGGGAAGCTGACGACCACGAAAATTAATTTAAAAACTTTGACCATTTGGGCGATTATTCTGATCTGTTTAGGGGGCTTTATGCCCTTAGTCTACAACACCAGCTTTGCTTTTCTGTTGATTTGTTCATGTTTAGTCGGTCTTGGTCAAGGGAGTTGTACCAACCTTTCTCAAGTGTTGATTTCGCAAATGTTGCCTAAAGCGGAACGGCAATCAACAATGGGCTTAACCACCACCTTCACGAATATCGGTGGAATCGTCTTCATCATGGGTGGGGGACAATTGGCCGCGCAAAGTTCTTGGGTCAACAATTATTGGATCTACTTATTCTCATTCTTAGTTTTACTAGTGGTCTTGCTGTTAGTACCGATGCACCCGAAGGATGTCTCTGATCACGATGACAATGAAGCTGACGATGGCGGCATTCAATTAAATAAGTATGTTTGGTATTCCGCTGGTTGGGGCTTTGGCGTGATGCTTCTGAATAACGTCTTGAATAACAATATTTCCTTATTCATTACAGAAGAACATATGGGATCCACCGCGCAAGCAGCCTTGACGTCCACCATTTCTTTAATTGGCGGAATGTTGTGTGGATTGATCGTGGGAGTTATTGGGAAACGCTTTAAGAACTCCACGATTTTCATTGCCTACCTCGTTTATGGACTCTCTTACTTGCTGATTGGTTATGTACACACCCTCTTGTTTGCCTTTATTGGTAGTTTCTTTGTCGGTGCGGCCATGAGTATCGCCATGGGACAATTCCCGTACCTATTATCGATCTCAGTTAATAAGAGCACGATGTCAATGGCGCTCGGAATCTTTGTGGCAGTTTATTCGGTCGGCGGAGTTGTTAGTCCCTTCGTTGTTAACCCCTTAACGTCGCTCTTATCTGGCATGGGGATGAATGTCTTTATCGTCAGTGGTTTCCTAGCCTTGATTCTCGGGGTGATTGTACTGCTCGGTCGGTATCAACAGAACCTAGTCCGCCATGCGGAAGGAAAATAAAAACCATACTTTAAGTATTAATTATTGAAACACCACTCCTGATGAGGGGGTGGTGTTTTTTGTGTTGACTTGACAATGATCAATTACACGGTAGGTAGCATCACCTAAACTATAGAAAAATAGTTAAGAGGTGATGAAAATGAGTCGCATTCAAAAATTTTATCTAGATCATCAACGTTTAGTATTAATCGTGATGACGACTTTGTTAGCTGTTGCATATTTAGGCAAGTTTTATTTTGGGATGATGATCTATCAGCTGGCGATGATCTTAGTCGCTTTGATCGGGGTAATTCCATTGGTGATTCGTGCAGGGGAATCTTTGCGATATAAGATTATCTCGATTGAATCTCTAGTGTCACTTGCTGTAATTGGGGCCTTTGTAATTGGCGAATATAATGAGGCGGGAATTGTAGTTTGGTTGTTCACCTTTGGGGATTGGTTGGAGACAATCACCCTAAACAAAACGCGCCAATCCATTAGGGAATTAACGGCTTTAGCACCCCAAACGGCCCTACGAATAAACGGTCATCAAGCGCCAGAAGAAGTTGATATTGATGAGGTGGAGCCGGGTGATCAGTTGCTAGTAAAAACCGGATCCCAAATACCGGTTGATGGTTCGGTTGTTGCTGGCGATGGTCATGTTAACGAAGCGAGCTTAACTGGAGAATCTGTACCCGTTCATAAACGAGTTCAGGATTCCGTTTCGGCTGGTACGATTTTAACCAGTGGCACCCTAACAGTAATGACTGAACAAGTCGGTGAGGATACAATCTTTGGTAAATTAATTGAACTGGTTGAAAATGCCCAAGATAGTCAAACGCAGACGCAACGGTTGATCGATCGTTTTTCCCAGTTTTATACACCATTAGTTTTGGTATTAGCGGTTCTAGTCGGTTTAATTAGTCGTGATCTATCGCTAGCAATCACCGTTTTAGTTCTCGGCTGCCCAGGAGCTTTAGTAATTGGGGTGCCAGTTTCAACAGTCGCTGGAATTGGAACGGCGGCCAAAAAAGGAATTGTGGTCAAAGGTGGGAGAGTTTTAGAAAGTTTACGAAAGGTTGATACCTTAGTTTTTGATAAAACGGGGACGCTAACCGTTGGTAAACCCCAGGTGGAGACAGTACAAAATATTAATGGGGACCTTAACAATAATTGGCGACTATTAGCTAGTCTTGAAAGTGAATCTAATCATCCATTAGCCCACGCCATTTTAGAGGCTTATCCAGGAGAAGATTTTGATCCGATTGATCATAGTGAAATTATTGAAGGGCGAGGGATCGTGGCTCAAATTAATGGTCAGGAAGTTCTAGTGGGAAATGAACGATTGATGACTGAGTCAGGAATCTCATTAGCTCAGTTGAGTCTACCAGCAGAGAGCACTCACGTCCTAATGGCAGTTAATCGCCAACTCCGATTGGGAATTGCGGTTATGGATGTGTTAAGACCGGAAGTAGCATCGATTTTAAAGGAATTTAAGGAAAAGCAGCACTATCAATTAGTAGTCTTATCAGGAGACCATCAAGCGGTTACTGAGAGCGTTATGCGTCAAGTGCCAATTGATTTAGTACGCGGGGATCTACTACCGGCTGATAAACAAGCGGTTATCAAACAACTACAGGATGCAGGTCATCAGGTCGCTTTTATTGGCGATGGTATTAATGATAGCCCAGCCATAACTCAGGCGAATGTGGGAATTGCTATGGGAAGTGGGACTGAAGCAGCAATTGAGATAGCGGATGTCGTATTGGTTCGATCTACACTTGAACAGCTAAAAATGGCCTTGAGCTACAGTAAGCGAACAGTTCGCAACATGCGCCAGAATATAACAATTGCGATTTTAACCGTCGTGTTGCTATTGATAGGGTTGATAGCGGGATATATCTATATGGCATCGGGAATGTTAGTGCATGAGTTAAGTATTTTAATTGTGATTTTGAATGGAATGCGATTAATTCGATATTGACTTGATCATGGTCAATTACAGATGACTTGATTGAAGCGATAATTAAAGCAGGAGGTAAGAAAAATGAAAAAAGTAACTTTAAAATTAGCCGGAATGACGTGTCCGTCTTGTATGACAAAAATCCAAACCGCAGTTAGTCAACAAAAAGGAGTTCAAGATGTTAAAGTCTTGTTTAATGCGGAAAAAGTTAAGACTACGATTGATGAAGGAATTATTTCGGCTGAGCAGCTTAGTCAAGTAGTGAGTCAGTTAGGTTATTCTGTTGAGAAAATTACTGTAAAGGAGGCCTAGATCATGGATGCAAAAACCCAATATCAAACTGAACTAAAGCGTAGTGAACAAGAACATCATCAACCCACTGCCGGAGCCATGATTGGGCATGTTACCGCGAATTTGTGGTTACATCAGTTAAAAATTGAGCAGGTTCGGTTGTTTGCTAAAGGACCGGTGAGCTTGTTTATGGATCAATATGGTCTAAGATGGCAAAATCAGGAAGAGAGTTTTTTTCAGCAACTAAATCAAGCTTTAGTTAGTGAAAATGAACTGGTTCCAACCACGACCGAACAGTTAATTGAATTTTCGATGCTAGCAGAAGATGGTGCCAAAAAATATCTGGATGGATCAGAACAGCTATTTGATTTGCTTCATGATTTTGATACCCAACTCCTATTCATTACTCGAGCAATTAAGTTAGCTCAAGTGGCTGACCATTATGGGGAAGCAGAATTGTTAATAAAATTAGCTAGTTGGATAAAGAAACAAATCGCTCTTGGTCAAAGATTTTTGGGGCATGAATTAAACGAAGGCTTGTATAATGAAGAAGATGATGATGAATAGTAGAGGGAGAAAATGAATGGATGCAGAACTATGTGTTAACTTGGTACCACTTTTCCAGTCCCTTAGTCACCAACAGAAAATGGTGATTGAAGGGCTAGTACACCGAATTAAAGTTGACAAAGGAAGTTTGGTAATAGCACCCGGCGATGATCATGAATTAATCATTCTCGCCAGCGGGAAATTAAAGGTGATTCATTATACTGAAGATGGTAATGAGCGACTCCGAAAGTTAATGAATTCAGGAGACTATTTAGGAGAAAGTTGGCTATTTGGAGCTAAGAATCAGACCTTAACCGTGGTTGCTCGGCAGGATTCGGTAGTGTGTACAATTCAAGCCGATGAATTTCAGCAACTTTTAGAAAAGTTTCCCGATCTTAGTTACCAACTGTTACGTTCGACAATTTTTCAAAACAATGAACAAGCTAAACAAATTGAATTATTAGCAATTAACCATCTGGAAGAACGGTTACGGACATATTTGACCGATTTAGTAATCCAGCAGGGAACTTCGACGATTAGCTTGCCATTCGAATTAAAGGATTTAGCGGCTTACTTAGGTACCACCCCTGAGACCATCTCGCGGCAAATGCGAAAGCTTAAAACGACCGGTGAAATTGATCAGCTAGGTTCGCTATTGTATCAGGTAAACTTAAGTTAGTTTTGTTTATGCATTTTATTAAATAATCATTAGAAATATCTAATTTGTCATCGATATTATGCTATCATAATCATTAAAAACGAGGAATTTACCGATGACCAAGCTAGGCCTTATTGGTGGGACAGGACCAGAATCAACCTTAATTTATTATCAGCAATTAACCAGTCGCTATGCGCAGACATTGCATCAAGATGCTTTTCCACCTATTATGATCGAGAGTTTAGATGTTTTTCAGGTTTTGGCTTTTGCCCAAGCTCAAGATTATGCCGGTTTGACCAATTATCTGGTTAAAGGTTTTGAAAACTTGGCACAAGGTGGAGCGACCTTTGCGGCATTAACCGGGATCACTCCGCATGTGGTATTTGATCAGGTTCAGGAGCGGCTTTCAATTCCGTTGGTATCAATGGTCGACACGACAGTTGATTATCTAAATCAACGGGGTCGTAAGCGAGTGCTCTTATTAGGCACTTATCCAACCATGCATGAAAACTTTGTCAGTCAAAAACTAGAAAATGCTGGGATCGAAGTTATAAAACCGACAGAAGATCAGCAACAACTCATTCATCAACGGATTTCGGATGAACTAGAATTTGGGGTCGTGAAAGCAAGTACGCAATACGAATTTGCCCAGTTATGTCAAGCTTGGCAAGATCAAGTTGGTTATGATGCTGTCATTCTAGGGTGTACTGAATTACCATTGCTATTTGAGAAGATAACCTTACCGGTGGGAAAAGTTGATGTGATGCAAGTACACATTGATAATCTCTTAAAACGATTAGTTCAAGAGACGGAGGAAAACTAAATGGACATGTATGTAGTCGATGCCTTCACGGATAAATTATTTAAGGGTAATCCCGCTGCCGTTTGTTTCGTTGACGAATGGCCCAGTGAAGAGCTAATGAAAAAGATTGCGATGGAGAATCGCTTTTCTGAAACGGCCTTTACGATTCAAAAGAGCCCAGATCATTACTTGTTGAGGTGGTTTACTCCAGGAGGTGAAATTGATCTATGTGGGCATGCGACCCTTGCAACGGCTTTTGCAATTTTTATGCAAAATCCTGGTTTGGGGGATCAAATAACCTTTACGACAAGTCAAAGTGGTGATTTGATGGTCACGAAGGTGGCGGATCGCTATGAAATGACTTTTCCATCTTTTGAATTAAAGTCGATTGCAGTCACACCTGCCATGACGGCGACCTTTGGTGCAACACCGCAAGCCGCCTTCTTAGGGCGTGATCTATTGTGTATCTTTGATGATGAGCAGATTGTTAAAGATATGGAGCCGGATCAAGCACAATTAGCTCAATTGCCGGGACTTTTGCAGCATGCGACAGCTAGAGGGAGCGAGTTTGACTGTGTTTCCCGTTCTTTTGCCCCCAAATTAGCGGTTCCAGAAGATCCTGTTTGTGGGAGTGGTCATTGTCATATTGTCCCTTACTGGGCTCAACAATTAGGTAAACACAACTTAGTTGCTTATCAAGCTTCAGCGCGGAGTGGCGTTTTATATTGTGAAGATCAAGGTAATATGGTGAAATTAGCCGGCCAGGCAGTCTTGTATGCCAAGTCGGAACTTAATCTAGCTTAAAACTCATTAATAGAACCCCAAAGGACTTATTGTTTCCTTGGGGTTTTATTAATGAATCGGCTGATTTTTCATCCTTGGATCTTCACACTATCTCGAAATATTTGGTAAGATGAATATTAAGATTTTTAGGGAGGATAATTATGTCAAAAGAACGAACAATGGCCTTTACCGATGCAATCTTAGCCATCGTGATGACAATTTTAGTTTTGGAGTTAAATGAACCGGAACAAATGACCTGGTCCGGGATCTGGGCTCTACATGAAAGTTACTTAGCTTATGCCTTAAGCTTTTTCTGGTTAGGGACGCTTTGGGTTGGGTTACATAATGAATGGCAACATGTCAAAATGATCAAAACGTCCACCTTATGGATGAATTTGATTGTCCTTTTTTGGGCGTCGTTATTTCCATATACCACTAAATTAGTTAGCGATCATTTTAACAATTCAGTCGCCCAGGTGTTGTATGGGGTAGTGGTTGTCTTAACAACAGTTTTTAATTTGTTATTGAGTCGTACTTTAGTCATCGAGAATCCGCAAGAACGAGCGAAATCGCGATTCCGTCAGCACTGGTTAAGCTTAGATCTCTTAATTAAACTAGTGGGCTTAGTCCTTAGTTTAACAGTTTATCCCCCAGCAGCTATGTATTCTGTTTTGTTAACCGCTTGTGCAATCGCTATTCCTTCACATGTGATTGAGAGTCTACAGGGGCAAAAAGAATAATTATGCATTATCCATCCGAATTAGTTGAAGCAATCAAAGCCCAGACGACTGACCTTAAATTAGAAGATTTTCTAGAGGGGGCGGGTCCCCTGCATCCCCATCTTATGATCGTCGGTGAAGCTCCAGGACGAGAAGAAATTGAGAGTCACATTCCTTTTCATGGGGCTTCAGGTAAAGAGTTAATGCGCTTTTTAAACTTAGCTGGTTATCAACGAGAAGATGTTTATATCACGAGTGTGGTGCGGAGTCGTCCGTATTCGATCAAACAGGTTAAGGACCGGCGGACGGGGAAGATAGTGACTAAATATCCGAACCGGACGCCTTCGAATAAAGAGGTCCGGATTTATGCGCCCTTGTTTGATTGGGAACTGCATCAAGTTCAACCGGATGTCATTATTCCGGTGGGAAATACGGCTTTGCACCGTTTATTAGGACCAGATGAAGTAATCTCAGCGGTGCACGGCCAGTTAATTCAACACCCAGTTCTGGAATTTAATTCAGCAACTGGCCAATATCAATGGAGCCAAGCTAACTATCAGATTGTCCCCATGTATCATCCGGCCGCCGTTTTATATCGTCGTCAGTTAATGCCAACCGTCGAAGCTGATTGGCAACAATTATCACAGTTAGTATAAGGAAAAGAAAAATGACCCACGCTTTTGTACTTTGCGCTGATGAGCGCTATTTAGATCAAGTTGAAACCACGATGAAGTCGATTATGGCCAATGTGGCTGATGCCAAAGTATATTTAATTAATGAAACCCTCCCGCCAGAATGGTTTAAACGCGTGCGCCAGATGATTAAACCCTTTGGCGGTCAATTAATTGATTGTCGGATCAGTACTGAACAGTTGCAACAATATAATACCCCCGCCAACATTAGTACCATTGCCTATGGTAGGTTGTTGATGGGGCAGTTTGTGACCGAACCTCGGGCAGTTTATATTGACGTTGATGCGATTGTGACGGCTGATGTTAGTGAATTGTTTACCCTGGATTTACGGGGGAAACTGTTAGCGGCTGCACAGAATGTTACGGGTGATCATGGTGTGATTGCCGATGAATTCAATTCTGGGCTTTTAGTGGTTGATGTAGACCAGTGGAAAGCCAGTGATTTTGAAGGGCGGATCTTTGCCTATATGAACGAACATGCGGATCAAATTACCTTTGGCGACCAGCAAATGTTAAATGAAATGCTAGCCGGTGATTTTGTGGTGCTCGATAAAACCTATAATTTTATGATTGGACTGGACTGGTTCACTTTAGTCCAAGACCTAGGTGATTATGCGCAGGTATCAATTAATCCATTGCCAAAAATTTTACACTATGTCAATATTCATAAGCCTTGGCAATTAAATACCTCGATCCGGACGAAGGATTTATGGTGGGATTATCGGATGATGGAATGGTCAGCCATTAGTAGTAAATGGCAAAACCATTTCCAAATTACCAATTCATTGCCAAGTAACCAGCGCCCAACTTTCTTTACCTTAACTAATTCATATAGCCTGGAAGATTTTGATGCCCTAGTGCAAGCGATGCCCAACTATGACTTTGTAGTGGCAGCTTATACGAGGGTTCATCCATTACTCAAAGCAATTCGCCGGTATGATAATGTAACTTTACTAGAGATGTGTCCGCCAATCTTAGTGGATGCATGGGCCCAAACGGCTGATGTATATTTAGACATTAATAACGGCAATAAATCTGAAGATGTAATCGAAAATTTCCGTCATCATCAGGTGCCGATCGTTGCTTTTGAAGATCAGGCTAGTCCACTAGCGGAGCATCTTGTAGCGACCCACGATGTTGATGCAATGGTCAAGATGCTAAAGGAAATATTAACTAAGAAAGAAGAACAATAATGGGGTATGAGGAACTAATTCCCAAAATTTATGATTGGGCTAAAGCGCGGGGGGTTGATCAAGCAGATCCCCGGGTTGAATTTATGAAGATGACTGAAGAGCTTGGTGAATTGTCAGGCGCCTTTAATAAAGAGCAAAGGGACAAACTAATCGACAGTATTGGGGATCTACAAATTGCGCTCCTTATCTTTTGTCGGTTGGTGGGAGTAGATCATCAGGCCGCTTTAAATGCCGCTTATCAAGAAATTGCCAAGCGAACGGGTAAAACTACGGCAGATGGGGTCTTCATTAAAAGCAGCGATTTAGATACCACGGAGTAATAAAGTTTGATATGATAATATGACCACAGGAAATGAAAGGAGAAATTGATGTCATTTATTGGCACCTTAGCTTTAATTTTATTAGTCACTTTAATTGTTTCACAACTTTTTAGCCGGGTGGGGATCCCCGATGTGATCGGACAAATCTTAGTTGGGGTCGTAGCTGGTCCGGCCATGCTAGGTTGGTTACAACGATCCGAAATGATCGAGCAATTCCAAGAAATTGGGGTAATTGTTTTAATGTTCATTGCCGGCCTCGAAAGTGACCTATCTCTACTGAAAAAATATTTAAAACCGGCCTTAATGGTGGCGTTAGGAGGGATGCTCTTACCAATTCTGGTCATGGGAGTGGCTGCGTATGGTTTTGGAATTCCTGTTTTTGAAGCTTTCTTTATTGGGGTCGTCTTCTCTGCGACTTCGGTCAGTATTTCGGTCGCAGTCCTCCGTGAATATCGGAAAATGGATACAAAAGAAGGAGCCACGATCCTTGGCGCCGCGGTTGCTGATGACATCGGGGGTGTCATGCTCTTAAGTATTATGATTTCGATGATGAATAGTCAGGGGAGCCATGTTTCAGGTCATGGGTCTACTAATCTGGGCTTAGTGTTATTACTGCAAGTTGCCTTTTTTGGTGGGTCCTACCTATTGATTCGTTGGTTAGCTCCATACTTGATGCATTTGAGTTCTAAAATGTTACCGATTGCCGCTAATTCAGTGATGGCAATGGTCATTTGTTTGGGGATGGCGGCAGCAGCCGAATCAGTCAGCTTGAGTGGGGCCGTTGGGGCTTTCTTCGCCGGTATCGCCATTGCTAATACCCATAAGAAAGAAACTGTTAACCGAAGCTTTATTCCGATTGGTTATGCCATGTTCATTCCGATCTTTTTTGTAAACGTTGGTTTGAGTATGCGGTTGGACCATTTCTGGGATTCAATCGTCTTCATCCTGGTGATGACCGTCTTGGCATGTTTGACGAAACTGCTCGGCTCGGGTGGTGGCGCAAAGATGATGGGCTTCCCCTTGGATAGTTCTTATGTAATTGGTAGTGGGATGATTGCCCGGGGTGAAATGGCCTTGATTACTGCTCAGATTGGTTATGAGGCTCATTTATTATCGGAATCATATTATTCGGACATCATTACGGTAATTGTCTTAGCGACGATTTTGGCACCATTTATTTTGAAACATGCCATTAAGCGCATGAAAACAGCCTAAAAAATAAACTCTCGTTTAACGATTTGGGCACTATGTCCTGTCAAGTATACAGTTGAAATAGAATAAATTTAGTTTAGGCGGCTTGGTTGCGGAATTGCTCCGCAGTCAAGCCGTCTCTTGTTGCGTATGCGCGTTTAGTATTAAAATATTCGATTCCTTCTTGAACTAGTCGCTCAAGTTCGGCCAGCGTTTTTGGTTGTGGATGTCGAGCTAGCCAAATTAGCTTAAAGTCATTCCACCAGCGTTCCATCGGTGAATTTTCCCAAGGATGACCTGGATGCGACATGCTATGTACACAATTTTTCGAAGCTAAATAACTAGTAAAGACTCCTGAACAATACGCTGCTCCACGATCCGTGTGAATCATTGGATGAACATGTGGTTAACCTTTGAACGCTCGTTCAAAGGTTTCAATTACGGCTTGTGTCGTTTCAGTTGCTGAAATATTGTAACTGAGTGCATAACGTCCATATAAGTCTAGGACAACGTGTAAGCGAACTTTGTGTACGGTTTGATTACCATACACAACTTCCGTTGTGTCGGTAGCCCAAACTTCGTTTTTACTTTGGCGATCAAACTGTTCGTTTAATAAATTATCACTGACATATTCTTCGTGACGTTTAATTTGATTATGTTTCTTCTTTCGAATAGTGGTTTTAATATGATTGTCCTGCATACAACGAGTGACCCGCTTTAGGCCCGCACAAAAAGTTAACTTGCCTTCAGACTTCAGTTGCGTCGTCATTCCTAAATAGCCCAGCGTCCAATGGTGCTCTTCCTCTAGTTCAAGAATGGCCGTCAATAATTGATCCTGTTCTTTTCGATAGGGGCTTGTTTCCCGTTTAAGCCATTTATAGTATGCGTCACGTGTTATGCCAGCCAGCTTATTTAACTGCGTGATTGACCATTCATGTTCTCTACTTAGTTCTTGAATTGCTTGGTATTGGTTTTCTTTTTCACCCTCCGGTTGCGTATTTCGACCAATTTTTTTGCGAAGGCAATCTCCATTTCNCCTAGTGGCTATTTTCGGTTTAGTACTATAAATTCAGCTTTTCTATACTTTAATAGCCCCAGTACTCGTTTCTGTAGGCGTAATAATCCAGCTAAGTGGGTATTGACCGTATAGATCCAGGACAACGTGTAGACGGACTCTGTACTTACGAATGTTGTAGGCAATTTCCGTCGTGTCCGTCACCCACACCTGATTTGCGGCAGCTTGTTCAAACTGGCGGTTCGGGGTATTTTGTGCTTCATAAGTTTCCTGCTCCTGCACACGTTTTCTCTTAGGCTGACGATAGTCCGCTTTAATACTGTGTTCCTTCATAATGCACATGACGCGCTTCTTGTTAACTGTGTATGATAATCTTTCCTGCTTTATCAAACGGGTCATCTTGTCATAACCAACGCAGTGTTTATGTTGTGCTTCTAACTGTTTAACGAGCTTTAGAATTTCTTGATCTTGAATATCATGAACCGTCGGTTCATGGGTAAGCCACTTGTAGTAAGCCTGCCGACTTACCCCGGCTGCTTTAACTAGATCAGATACCTTATACCCACTTTGGCTCATTTCCTGAATCGCTTGATATCGTCCGGCCGTTCCACCTCCCGATTGTGTATTTCGATCAATTTTTTTGCGAAGGCAATCTGTACCTCCCGTTCCTTCGCTTTAGCTTTCAGCTGCCTTACTTCTTGTCGTAATCTTTTCACTTCATTGGTTGNCTTGTTGCTTTAATTTGGCTTTAAGCAGTCGATTTTCTGCCCTTAAGCGATCAGCTTCCGTCCATTGAGATTCAGGTTTAGCTTTACCTCGGCGATCACGTAGTGATTCTGGATTATTTCCGCTTTGATGGTACTTACGATACCAACCATAAACTTGTTGGTGACTGACATTGTAGTGCTCAACGGCCCAGTTATAGTTCAAGTCGTGTTTAATCAGTTCTTCAATAATCGTGAGTCTTTCTTCAAAACTAGTCTTTCTGCCATGCATTTTTGAATCTCGCTTTCTTGGCGTATATGCCTTTAAGTTAAATTCATTATACTGGTGAATCCAGTTTAAAAGCTGATTTTTAGATTTAAGCCCATTTTTGATGGCAAATTCCTCTAATGAATGATTCGATGCTTGATATTGTTGATTATGATGAGTAGAGCGTAACCCTTCAACTCCTTGGTATTTGTATTTAAGTTGCCAGGTGTGCAAAGTAAATCTGCTAATTTCATATTTTTTAGCTACCGTGTCTACGTCGATGTACTTTGTCTCATTAATTATTCTTAGCTTATCTTCAACTGAAAATTTAGATTGACGGCCCATAGAAAAATGCCCTCCAAGTATCAGATGATTTTTTATTTCATCTGTATACTTAGAGGGCATTATAGCTTTGGTTAAGCGAGAGTTTATTTTTTAGAATGGGGCATTCCCTAATGCATGTTGTGCTGCGAGGTTAAGTAAGCTCCATTGCCGGTCAAATCCAGGTTGGAAGAAGAAGTCGGCGCAAGCCAGATCTTCTAAGGTTAATTTCTGGGCAATGGCTAGGGATAAAACATTCCCTTGGGCGGTTAGATCAGCTGTGGATAGTACAGAACCACCTAATAATTGATGAGTTAATGGATTGTAAGTTAAGCTGACATAGACTCGAGGATTATCATTTTTCGGAATGTAGGCCGGTCGTTGCCGGTCTTCATAAAAGCTAGTTGCAAAATCAATATGGCTTTCACGAGCAGTCATTTCGTTTAAACCAGCGGTCACAAAATGGTAATCATACACGGAAAGAGCTGATGAACCAACAACGCCTTTAAATGGATGAGTTGGTTTAGCTTTAAAGAGATGGTTAACAACATACTGAGCTTCTCGACGTGCCGTTGTCGCTAAAGCAATTGGCAGTGGTTTATTAGCTGGAATCGAGAGCGGTAGGATCGCATCACCGATGGCGTATACGTCAGGTAGATTAGTCCGTAAGTACGCATCGGTTTGGATGAAACCGTGTCGATCGAGATTAATTGTTCCCTTGAGCCATTGGGTATTCGGTTTAACCCCGGCAGAAACAATGACTAGGTCCGTTGGAATGGTTTCTTGATCAGTTTGAATGGCTGTGACCTGGCCGTTTTCACCAACAAAACTTTCAATATTGAGACCAGTTTTAATGTTAACGCCGTGCTTTTCAAACTCGTTGGTTAAGATGGCGATGTTTTCCGTATTTAAGTAGCGTTCCAGAATATGGTCATTCCGATCCAGGAGGGTCACTTCTTTATTATGGCCATAGGATGATAAGACATCGGCAGCTTCAATCCCAATATAACCGGCACCAACGACAGTGATTTTGTGGAAGCGGTCGTCAGTTAAAGCCGCCTTGATCTTAGTAGCCCAATCGTAACCACGCATTAAATAAATGTTATCCAGGTCAGCGCCAGGGACAGGTAAGGTCATTGGGGTAACCCCAGACGATAGGATTAACTTATCATAAGGGACAGTTTGGTCACTGTCAGTTGCTTTAAAGTGAACCGTCACCGTTTTTTGATCGGCGTTAATAGCCGTTACTTCAGCTTGATTAAAAACATGACCGCCCCGACTTTCAATATCCGCTGGCGCGAAGTTACGGACGTCATCTTGCGCCGTCACCTTATCTTCGAGGAATAATTGCATTCCACAAGACATGAAGGAGACAAAGTCACCGGCTTCATAAATGGCCACATCAACGTGCTCATACTTATCTAAAATCTCAATGGCAGATTCATGCCCACCATGTGATGCACCAACAATAACAACTTTTTGGTTTTCCATAATCTATACCTCCAAATCGGTAAATTGCTTTCTGCGTGTTTATAATAATTCTAAACTAATTCAGAAGCAAGACATATTCTGATAGTAATGGAGGATAAACACAAGAGGAAACCTTACTTTGGCTTAAAAGAAATTTGTTGATCGATTTGAAGGTTTTGGCTGTCGGTGATTAAAGTCGTGATAGGCCCTAATGATAACATGACTAATTCATGCATGGCTCGAGTCATCATGGTGTACAATTGACCGGTTTGTTGCCGGGTAAAATGGTCCTGGCTAATATCGGGGAGGATCACGGCGTCAAATTCAAGACCTTTAGCCAAATAAATTGGCAAAATAATGATCCCAGTTTTTAGACTTAGGTCATGTTCAGTCAGGTGACTAATCTGGTTAAAGTGCGGATGAAGCAGGTGGTAAAGTACCTGGGCTTGTTGGCCATTCTGACTTAAGATGGCGACGGTTTGATAGCCATTTTGTAACCGTTGGGCACACTTGATGAGGGCGGCTTGCCAAGCGGTTGAATCATGGCGAATAATCACTTGGGGTTGGTCACCATGACGACTAAAAGCAGTGATTTGATCTCCGTCCGGCAGTAATGAGGTTGCTAATTGGGTGATTTCATAGGTTGAGCGATAACTTTGTTGCAGATTAACTAGGGTTGGGTGTTGAGCCTGTAAGGATTTGCTAACTCGCTTTAAAAGAACTTGGGGTGCTTCCAAAGGCCGGAATAGAGCCTGCTCACTGTCGCCAATTACCGTAAATTGGGCCTTTGGAAAAGTGTACTTGAGATAGATTAATAAACTGAGAGGATAGTCTTGCATTTCATCAATAAAGACATATTGGAAGTTGCGGTTTTGTCCCCGACCAGTCAGTAAATCACGTAAATATAAGTAAGGGGCGGTATGCGCTAAAGGAAAGTGATGGAATTCCAATTGATGTTGGAAGGATTGGATCAGTTCCTGCCGGTGAATTGAAGCTGGGAGATCAATCCATTGTAGAAAGTCCGTATATTGATTGGGAAAATCAATCATTAAATTATTGTAGAGGGCATCATAAACAATTCGTAAACGTTGCTTCGCTAATTGACGAGCAAGATACCGATCATAAGCGGCCGTATCTTTAAAATTTTCAATTGATTTAGAACCCAATAAGCGTTGGATTTGTTGACGATTAAGCGTGTCGAGTTCTTTAGTTAACCAATCACTTTGGGCGATTTTGGTGATACGCTGTTTCAGTATGCGAATAAAATGGTTTTTTAACTTCACCAGTTGATCTTGTAACTTTAATTGGGGGTCGATTTGATCCCAAATGTGTTGAAAATGTTTTTGGGAAAAGAAGGTTCGGCCATTAAAAGTCACATCGATAAACTGAAGGGGCCGCTGGTGCTGGCGGATCAAGGTTAAATAGTCTTGGACAGCGGTCATAGACAGCGGTCATACTGGTAGGGGATTCAAAGAAATCATCACCGACTTGGTGTGATCGGTCTAATTGTCGTTCTTCATAGCGTTCGAAAAGTGATTCTACTTGTAAGCCTTCAAAGCGACGCTGCAAAAAATTATGGAGGGTGACTTGACGCAAATTCCGTTCACCTAAACTTGGTAAGACCTGGGAAATATAGTGGCTAAAGAGTTGATTAGGCGAGAATAAGACCATTTGATCGGCGTTTAGTTGGTTCCGGGCATGATAAAGCAGAAAAGCGACCCGTTGGAGAATGGTGGAGGTTTTACCACTGCCGGCGACCCCTTGAACCACCAATAAATCACTCTCGGTATCTCGAATAATGGTATTTTGATCGTGTTGGATGGTGGCGACAATATTACGCATAGCTTGATTATTTTGTTCGCCTAAGACTGCTTGCAGCATTTCATCACCAACCGTTTCATTGGTGTCGAACATATTGGTGATTTGACCATCAATAATGGTAAATTGCCGTTTTTTGACCAGTTTGGTTTTTTGAATACCAGCTGGGGTCTGATAGCTAACCTCGCCGAGCGTCCCGTTATAATAAATTCCGGAAATTGGGGCCCGCCAGTCATAAATTAAGAATTCGCTTTTCGTGTGGTCCATCAAAGAAGCAGTGCCAATATATAAAGATTCTGGTTCACGCTCGCCGGGATCTAAGATATCAATTCTCCCAAAGTAAGGATGTTTGGCAAGTTGTTCTAAGGTGGTCAATTGGTGTTGCAAGATCGTTTCGTTTTCCGTCGCCCGGGCCACCAATTGACGTTGTTGTTCAATTGCGGAACGTGATTCGGCAATATCGTCAATTTCATAGCGGTTGATTGAAGCATTAGCTCCATAATTTTCTTCAACGGCGCGAGTTTCATCATGGGCCTTAGCTAATTCGGTACGGGTGGCGTTAATTTGTAATTGAATTTCCTTGATGACTTGATCTACACGTGTCTGCTCGATTTGGCGCTCTGCATCTGTCATGACCGGTCCTCCTAGCTTGATTAATTATCATATTCTATCACGGACCAGGAAAAACGAAAAAGAATGAAAACCTGCGGGAAGATAATGCTTGTTAGCTTTGAAAATGGTAAGATTATAAGGAAACATTTTTGACCAAAAATTAAAATAAGGAGGTGAACCGAGCGTGGAAAATCTGGCAATTGTGGATTTGGGCTCTAATTCGACCCGAATGGCAATTACTCAAATCGATGCGAATGGGAACTTCCGAGAAGTGAAACGAGTGAAGGAAAACACTCGGCTATCTGAAGGAATGGGTGCGGAAAAACGCCTCCAAAAACCTGCCATGGATCGGACTATTGCGGCTTTAAAACGGTTTAAGCGGATTTATCGATCATACTCCCAACTTAGTGTGCGTTGTATTTCGACGGCCGCGGTCCGACAAGCCGTAAATCAACAGGAGTTTTTGGACCGGGTTCAAAATGAAGTCGGGTTGACCCTCCAAGTCCTCACAGGCAAGCAAGAAGCTTACTATGATTACTTGGGAGTTGAACGAACCTTAAAAATGGATCATTGTCTGATCTTGGATGTCGGGGGTGCAAGTTCAGAGTTAGTTCTAGTGCAACATAAAAAGGCTCGGGATATGATTTCTTTACCATTTGGCGCCGTTAATTTATCGGAACAATTTCAATTAGGTGGCTATGTCCGGGCTAACGATCTATTTCGGGCCGAAACGCTGGTTACCAATCGTTTTAATAAAGTTCCTTGGTTACGTTATTCCAATCGTGTGCCGATAGTATTGCTGGGTGGGGCTAATCGAACCCTAGCACGAATGTCACAAGTCCGGCGCAAACAGCGTCCCCATTCAATTCATGGTTATCGGATGTCGTCCGGAGCCGTGTATTCAATTTTTCGCGATATGCTAAGTCGCAATCTGGCACAACGAAAACGTTTGCCAGGATTGGAGTATGACCGAGCTGATATTATTGTAGGGGGCTTATTACCCTTGATTTGTTTGTTGCAACGGAATAGTGACGGCCGTGTGATTTTTTCGGAAAGTGGTGTCCGTGAGGGAATTATTACCGAATATATTCAACAACGAGGGAAACAAGATGACTAAAGAGTGGTATCAAGGTTTTTATAAACGCTCCATCGCACAACGATATCAATTATTACAGGAACACTTGGGGCTGACAGCAGAACAATGTCAGCTTCTTTTTTCGCAATCAGATTCCCTAAGTAGTCAGTTAATTGAAAATTATCTGACTGATTATTATTTGCCGGAAGGCTTGGCCGTGGGTTTAGTAGTAAACGGGCAAAATTATACCCTGCCGATGGTGGTGGAAGAACCTTCCGTTGTTGCCGCAGCTAGTAATGGAGCCCAACGGATTGCCAAAAGTGGTGGCTTTGAGGCGCATCCAGGGGGCCGGAAGGTAATTGGTCAAGTGGTTTTAGAGCAAGTCGAAAATTATGACCAATGTCGGCAATGGATCTTTGATCATCAAGCGACTATCTTACAGGTAGCTAATCAAGCCCACCCGTCCTTACAAAAACGGGGTGCCGGAGCCATCGAACTGCGCGTTCGCCGGATTGAACCCTTTATCAGTGTCGATTTAGTCATTGATGTCAGCCAAGCTATGGGAGCCAACAGTGTCAACACGATGGCAGAAGCCGTGGGTCAATGGTTTCAAAAGCAGGGCTATCAAGTCTTAACAGCCATTTTGAGTAATTATGCAGTCGATAGTTTACAAACCGTTACTGGTAAGGTTCACGTCCGTGATTTAGGGACCATTGATCAAAATGGTCGCCAGGTTGCGGAAAAAATAGTGCAACTTAGTCAGTTAGCCCAAGTGGATCCATATCGAGCGGCCACCCACAATAAGGGCATTATGAATGGAATTGATGCAGCAGTAATTGCTAGCGGTAATGATTGGCGGGCGATTGAGAGTGGGGCACACGCCTATGCCAGTCGAGATGGTCACTATCGCGGGTTAAGCCAATGGCATCTGGAGAAAGATTACTTAGTTGGTCAGTTGACCTTGCCCATGCCAGTCGGAGTGGTTGGGGGTTCGATCAAGCTATTGCCCCAGTCGCAAATTAATTATCAAATCAGTCACATCCAAACCGCGGAAGAATTAGCAGGGGTGATCGCTAGTGTTGGTTTAGCGCAAAATTTGGCCGCACTACGGGCACTGGGTTCCACGGGGATTCAAGCAGGGCATATGAAACTCCAATATCGATCGCTGGCAATTAGTGTCGGGACTAAAGAAGACGAGATTGCAGGGCTGGTGCAAGCTTTAATTGCTAGTCCTCGTGTTGATACGCAAGTGGCGACCAAGTTATTAGAAGAATTACGAGGTAAAAAGTAAATGGCAGGTAAGAAAGTATCATTAAAAGCTGCAACCAACGAGTTACTAGAGCAAGTGAATCAGCTTTATCCTACCGGGACAGTGTTCTTGGATTTTGAGGGTGACCAAGTAGGTTATGTTCGTCATGATCAAGCCCAGCAAAAAGTTTTTCCGGGCGGCTTGATGATTACTTTAACGGACCTTACGGAACCAGACTACACGGCCTCGCATGAATTGTTGCATTTATTAATGCTTTTACAAGGTTTTCCACAAATCTTTTTCCAATTATCGCTAGGTGAAGATGAGTTGGATGAACAAATGATGATCATGGCAACGGATCTATATAATGTTGCCATGCATACGGTGGTCGTAGATGAACAACGGCGCCACGAATTAATCACTCCGCAAATTGAAGCAGAATACTTAGCGGGGATTCACGCCACCTTGTCGGACGAAGGCGACCAAGTAGATAATGAGCGTACTTTACGCTTGTTAACCTTATTAGATGCCTTAGTTTTTTATGGTGATCACCTAGATCAGGTGCAAGCTGATTTGAATCAACGTTACCCATCAGCCTTAAAGACGGCCCAAGCACTTTATGCCCAGGCCTTTGATAAAGCCGTTGACTCTCCTTATGCGATGCGACGGGTCATTGTACGATTGTTCAAGTTGTTTGATGAACAAATGCATGCATGGCAATTACCACCATTGCATAATACGGAATTTACTACTGTTTCACCAGTGCTCTCGGAACGGCAATTGCGATTATCGGTAAAACAAGTTTTTGAGATTTTTCATTCAGATATGCAAAATCGGGAGAGTGGCAAAAGAGCTTATGTTGGGTTAAGGCGGAATGATCGCCAAAACTCATTTGTCATTGATGCTCCCCAAGGCGATACTGCCGCTGAATTTGTGAGTCTGTATGCTCAACCAGTTCAAGAATTTTTAGATCAACACGGGATTCCATATATTGTAAGGAAGTGATCGAATGGCAAACCCACATCAAGCTTTATATGATGAAGCAAAAGCAATGGTCTTTTTAACTGGAGCCGGAGTTTCTACGGCTTCCGGGATTCCAGATTTTCGTTCGGCCAATGGTTTATATCAACAAAATCAACGGGCTGAGTACTATTTGAGCCATCAGTATTTTGCCACTGATCCCGCTGGTTTTTATGATTATTGTCAACAAAACCTTTACTTTCCGGATGCCAAGCCAAACGTGATACATCAAAAACAAGCCGCGCTGACCCAACAAGACCGGGCAACGGTCATTACGCAAAACATTGATAATCTCTATGAATTAGCAGAGACTAAACATTTAATTGACTTTCATGGAAATCTCTACGATTTATATTGTGTTAAATGTCACCAAAAAGTTAGCTTGGTTGACTACCAAACTAGTCGGATTCATTCAAGTGATGGAGGTGAGATTCGTCCTAATATTGTCTTGTACGATGAACCAATTGATAGTCAAAACGTACAAAAATCTGTTGCGGCGATGCAACAGGCTGATTTAGTGGTGATTGTAGGGACCTCCATGCGGGTATATCCCTTTGCCGGATTATTGGATTATGTAAATCCGCGAGCCAAAGTGATTGCAGTTAATCAGGAGCCTTTACAACTTCCAATTGCTTTTGAAATGGTCACAACTGATGCCAGTCAGTATTTTAAAGAATTGAAGATTAATGCTTAGTATGATAGACTAGGCTGGTTGTATAAAAACGGGGCAGAAATTCTGAACCGCTTTTTTTATGGAATTAAGAAAGGGGGATTCGCTAATGACACAAAAAACCAAGCGGACCATATACATTATGTTGATTAGTCAGTTTTTGATTTTCTTAGGAATGAGTTTAATTTTTCCGGTTGAGCCCTATATCCGAAAGGAGTATCATTTAACCGCTTTTGATATGGGAATGATGTCAGCTTTGTTTGCCTTAGTGCAATTTGCGGCATCCCCAATTGCTGGTCGCTTGTCAGACCGTTGGGGACGAAAGCCTATGATGGTTTGGGGGTTAGTTATGTTTACCGTGGGTGAATTTATTTTCGCCATGGGACAAAATTTATTTTGGTTTGACTTCTCGCGGATGATTGATGGTTTATCGGCGGCCATGTTTACGCCGGCTTCGATGGCTTTAGCGGCAGATATTACGACCGAACAGCAACGAGCGAAGGTAATTGGTTGGCTATCAGCAGCCTTTAGCGGTGGCTTAATTCTTGGCCCTGGCCTGGGAGGGATTTTAGCCAATATTTCTTACAAATTTCCTTTTTGGATCGCGGGGATTCTAGGGGTAATTAGTATTCTGGTGACCGTGATTTGGTTACCAAAGGATGATGAACATGATCTGAAGGCGCATGCTCAAATGGCCGAAGAATATCGATCGGCGAGTTCTTGGGAACAATTAAAGCAAATTATGTCCCCAGCGCTGATGATGTTGTGTGTCATGATTTTGATTGCGGCCTTTGGACTAGCCGGCTTTGAAAGTATTTATAGTCTATATGTTAATCAAGTCCACGGCTTTGATCTCAATCAGATTGCGACTGTCTTAACATTAAATGGGGTTTTGTCATTGATTCTACAAGTTTTCCTATTTGAATGGCTGGTGGATAAACTTAAAGAAGTGGGCTTGATTCGCCTAACTTATTTCGTGGCCATTATTGGGACCGTGATGGTGATTTACTTGCATCATTATTGGCTGGTGGTCTTTGCGACCTTATTGGTATTTGAAGGTTTCGATTTAGTACGTCCTGCCATTACTACTCTAATGACCAAGTTAGGTCGGGATAATCAAGGTCTGTTGAATGGAGTTAATACTTCCCTTACTAGTGTGGGAAATGTCTTTGGTCCTCTTTTATCGGGGTGGTTATTAGATGTTAATTCCCTATATCCATATTGGCTTGTGAACGTCTTTTTGGTGATTGCTTTTCTAATTACTTTTAGTTTAGCGCGCCAGATGAAAAGACAATAGTTACTGAAGAACGGGTTAGCATTGCGATGCACCCGTTTTTTGCTTATACTAGATACTAAAATAAATTTGATGAAAGAGGGGCCTCATATGGCTGAAAATAAACCAACTTATTACATTACCACACCGATTTACTATCCATCTGGTAAGCTACACATCGGGAATTCATACACGACGGTTGCTTGTGATGCTGAAGCACGTTTTCGGCGGATGAGTGGCTATGATGTCTTCTTCTTAACGGGAACGGACGAACATGGTCTTAAAATTGAACAAAAGGCTGAGAAATTAGGCCTTGATCCACAAACCTACGTTGATCAAATGGCTGCTGGGATTAAAGAACTATGGAAGAAATTGGAAATTACCAATGATAAGTTTATTCGGACGACCGACGATTATCATGAAGCGGCGGTACAAAAGATCTTCCAACAATTACTGGACCAAGGGGACATCTACAAAGGTGAGTACGTTGGTTGGTATTCGGTTGATGATGAAGAATACTTTACCGAAAGCCAATTAGCCGAAGTTTATCGGGATGACCAAGGCCAAGTGATTGGTGGGAAAGCACCGTCTGGTCATGAAGTGGAATTGGTGAAGGAAGAATCTTATTTCTTCAAGATGAGCAAGTACGCTGATTGGTTAATGGATTATTACCAAGCTCATCCTGATTTTATTCAACCGAGCTCACGGATGAATGAAATGATCAACAATTTCTTAAAACCTGGGCTAGAAGATCTGGCGGTTACACGGACATCCTTTAATTGGGGAGTTAAAGTGCCGAATGATCCAAAACACGTGGTTTATGTGTGGATTGATGCTTTATCGAACTATATTACGGCCTTGGGGTATGGATCTGATGATGATAGTCTCTACCAAAAATATTGGCCAGCTGATGTGCATATGGTTGGTAAAGAAATCGTGCGTTTCCACACCATCTATTGGCCAATCATGTTACATGCCTTAGGATTACCATTGCCAAAGCATATTATCGGTCATGGTTGGCTGACCATGAAAGATGGAAAAATGAGTAAGTCTAAAGGAAATGTGATTTACCCAGAAACCTTGATTGAGCGTTATGGTTTAGATGCGACGCGCTACTATCTATTGCGGGCCATGCCATTTGGTAACGACGGGATTTTTAGCCCCGAAGATTTTGTGGACAAAGTTAACTATGATTTAGCTAATGACCTCGGGAATTTGTTAAATCGGACTGTCGCCATGGTTAATAAGTACCAAGGTGGTCAACTAGTGGCAACTAATGATGCCACTACTGATTTTGATGCTGATTTAAAAGCAACTTTTGAAGAAGTGTTAGCAAATTATCGGACTTTAATGGCTGATACGCACTTTGCGGATGCCTTAGCTGAAGTGTGGAAGTTTGTTTCTCGGGCTAATAAGTACATTGACGAAACTGAACCTTGGGTTTTAGCTAAGGATGAATCCCAAGCAGCGGTACTTTCCGATGTGATGACGAATCTAGCGAAATCATTACGGGTGATTGCTGCCTTGATTCAACCAGTAATGCCAAATGCTCCGCGAGAAATCTTGAATCAATTAGGTTTAGCAGAAACAACGTTAACCTTAAATGACCTATCATTTGATGACTTCCCCGCTACGGCACAAGTAGTTGCCAAAGGGACGCCAATCTTCCCTCGTTTGGATGTGCCAGCAGAAGTAAAATTCATTAAGAGCCAGATGACAGCTAATACCAAACAAAAAGGTCGTAAGGCAATGGAAGAGGCCAAACAACAGGCGCAAGAAGTTGAATCAACTGGAAAGAAGGCTATCCGGATTGATGCCTTTGATAAGGTGGAATTAAAGGTGGCCCAGATTAAAGCAGTGGATCATGTAGAAGGAGCCGACAAATTATTGAAGTTCCAATTAGACGATGGGACGGCTGAAGGTCGGCAAATTTTGTCGGGGATTGCCCAATGGTATCCGCAACCAGAGGCTTTGGTGGGTAAAAAGGTCGTGATTGTTGCCAACTTGAAACCACGTAAAATGCGCGGTGAACTCAGTCAAGGGATGTTACTGTCGGCTGAACATGATGGCAAGGTAGAACTCGTGACCTTACCAGATACAGACGTGATGGTGCCCGGCGCTGGGGTTGAGTAGGCATGGGAATTTACGATTCCCACACCCACTTAAATGATGAACCGTTTTTTGATGATGTGCCGGCTTTTTTGGCCCGGGCCCAACATTATCAAGTTACGGAGATGAATATTGTGGGATCAAATCAGCTCCTTAATCAGCGGGCCTTAGAGTTGGCACACCGATACCATCAATTACACGCCGTAATTGGCTGGCATCCAGAGGAGTTTAGTGATTATCAGGTGGCAACCTTGGATCAGTTAGCAAACCAGCTAGCCGATCCTGCAGTAGTGGCCGTGGGTGAAATTGGTCTGGACTATTACTGGGATCAAGATCATCATGAACTGCAAAAGCAGATGTTACTCGATCAGATTTCATTAGCTCAACAATTCCATCTGCCGATCGTCATTCATTGTCGTGAGGCCTTAGCGGAACTGTATGACATCTTAAAAATGACTGACATATCAGCAATTGGTGGCGTTATGCATAGTTTTAGCGGGGATGTCGATTGGGCGAAGAAATTTTTAGATTTAGGGATGTATTTATCCTTCAGTGGAGTAGTTACTTTTAATTCTGCCCATGAGGTTCAAGCTAGCGCCCAATATGTGCCAGCAGACCGCTTATTAGTGGAAACAGATGCACCTTACCTAACTCCCATGCCCTATCGAGGAAAGCAAAATGAGCCGGCCTTTACTGCTTTTGTGGTTGAAAAATTAGCTCAGCTAAGGCAAGTTGAGCCGGATGAACTGGCGCAAGTTACAACGGAAAATGCCCGGCAATTATTTAAGAAAAGAGATTAAAATGGATAAGATTAAGGAAATCATTGTGGTTGAAGGTCGCGATGATACCAAGCGAGTCCATGAAGCCTTAAATGCAGACACGTTCGAAACGAACGGGTCTGCTTTATCGTTAGATGATTTAAAGCGTTTAGAAGTTTTGCAAGCTAAACGTGGCCTAATTGTATTAACAGATCCCGACTTTAATGGAGAGCGGATTCGGAAGATGATTAGCCATAAGATTCCGGAAGCCAAGCACGCTTTTATTAGCCGCCAGGCGGGAGTGCCCAAAAATCGTAGCGGGAGTTTAGGGGTAGAGCATGCTAGTCCACAAGCAATTCGGCAAGCGATCCAAGTGGCACATGGTAGTCATAGTCTAGATAAGTTGCTACCTACAATTAACCAGACAGATCTTATGCAAGCCCATTTGATCGCTCATCCCCAAGCCAAGCAACGCCGCCTCCAATTGGGTGAAGTATTAGGGATCGGCTATGTAAATGGTAAACAGTTACTGCGCCGTCTACAGATGTTTCAGATTACGGCTGAGGAACTAAGATCGGCCATTCAACAAATTGATCAGAAAGGTTCATCATATGAAGAAAACAACCGCAATTGGTAATTATCGGCGGACGCGTGAGATTTTAGAAAAACACGGGATTCATGCCAAGAAAGGCTTTGGGCAAAATTTTTTGACCGACTTGAACGTGTTAAACGGGATTGTCCAAGCTGCTCACATCACACAGGATGATAATGTGATTGAGATTGGTCCAGGGATTGGGGCCCTAACTGAAGTATTAGCCAAAGCGGCGCATCAAGTAGTGGCTTTAGAAATTGACGGTGATTTATTGCCCGTTCTTGATGATGTTTTAACTCCATACAACAATGTGAAGGTCATACATCAAGATATTTTAAAAGCTAATCTCCCAGAATTGATTCAAACAGAGTTTGCTAATCCTCAGCAACCCATTAAAGTTGTGGCCAACCTTCCATATTACATTACCAGTCCCATTTTAATGAACCTGTTGGCTAGTGAAGTCAACTGGGATACAATTTGTGTAATGATGCAAAAGGAAGTGGCGGAACGTTTAACTGCTAAACCGGGAACTAAAGCCTATGGCTCCTTGACCTTAGCGATTGAGTATCAAATGCAAGCGAAGGTCGCTTTTAATGTGTCGCGGCGGTCCTTTGTTCCAGCTCCCAATGTGGACTCAGCTATTGTGGTTTTAACGCCCCGTCCAAACGAATTACCAGAGTTGCCCTATGATGATAAACGTCTTTTTGGTTTAATTCGGGGGTGCTTTGCCCATCGGCGCAAGAGTCTTTGGAATAATTTGAAGTCATTAATGTCCAATGATCGGGCTAAGCTTGATTTAGTTACCAATGCCTTAGCAGAAATTCAAATTGATCCGCAAACGCGACCAGAACAGTTAACCTTGAACGATTATATTCGCTTGACCAATGCTTTACATCAGCAAATGGTCTGGTAACTTAAATTGATTGAAGCTGGGAAAAAAGTAATCAGACGCCCCATAGGGCTAACCTAGAATGAGTGTTGGTACGAAACGGATCAACGTGAGTTCGTGGTTAGGCTTGTGGGGCGCGCTTTTTGACCGTAATTACGAGCATGATCAAAAGAATTAAGGATACCATTAGTTGAAAGGATGCTGGGGACCTTAGTATAATGAATGACAAGTATAATTTTTGTGGGAAGGAGGCCATTGATGATAATTACGGAAAAAGCTCCAGCCAAAATCAATTTAGCTTTGGATACCCCCATGCGATATTTTGATGGGTTACCCCAATGGAATATGGTGATGAATTCGGTTGATTTGGCCGATTATGTTACTGTCGAAACTCACCCTAGTCCCCAGACCATTAAGGTTTACACAGATAGTGGCTTTTTGCCCAATGACCAGCGAAACTTGGCCTATCAAGCTGCTCATATTTTGAAATCTCGCTTTCATCAAAGCGAAGGAGTGACAATTCGGATTCAAAAAAATATTCCAGTTGCCGCGGGGTTGGGTGGTGGATCATCGGATGCGGCAGCTGTTTTACGGGCTTTGAATCAGGCTTGGCATTTAGACTTATCTTTAGCTGAACTAGCTAAATTAGCCCTGTCGATCGATTCGGATGTGCCATATTGCGTCTATGGACATACTGCGCATGTGACGGGGCATGGAGAACAGGTCACTCCGCTACCTAATTTTCCTCACTATTGGGTCGTGATTGCAAAACCCAAAGTTAGTGTTTCAACTCCAACGATCCTACGACAAATTAATTATGAAACGATTCAACATGTTCCAACTAATCAGTTAGTGGCAACGATCCAAGAACATAATTGGGCCCAGGCTTGTCAATATATGGGAAATTGCCTCGAGACGGTGACTTGTCAAGAATATCCGGAAATCAATAAACTTAAGCAGAAAATGTTATCACTGGGGGCCGATGTTTCACAAATGAGTGGAACTGGACCAACGGTTTTTGCCATTTGCCATGCTGAATCCCGAGCCAAACGGATTTACAATGGGCTAAAAGGCTTTTGTCATGAGGTCTATCAAGTTGTCTTATTATAAGGGGCTGGTGAAGAAAAAATCTTCCCAGCTCATTATTTATGTCTAATAAAAATAAATTCCACTTGCTTTATCGGTAACTATCAAGTATCATACTTTAGTTTAAATGGTAACTATTACTATTAAATAAAAAATAAGCAATTAGGGGATTGTAGTATGATCAAAAAATATTGGAAAATCGGTTTATTAGTGGTGGTTTTATTAGGCGTCTTCGGTTTAATGGTTACGAATTGGACACCTAATAAGACTAGTCAAAAGCCAATTCGGGTGGTCACTAGTTTGAATTTTTATGGTGAAGTGGCCAAAGCAGTTGCTGGGGACCATGGTCAAGTTACTTCATTTATTGATAATGAGGCAGTGGATCCTCATGATTTCCAACCATCAACGAAAGAAGCCCAAAAAGTGGCCAAAGCAAATGTCGTGATTGTGAATGGGTTGGGATATGATAGTTGGCTAACTAAGTTAACCAAAGCTGCTGATAGTTCCCAAAAAGTGATTAATGTCGGGACTCAAGTGGCTGATAAAAAGAATGGCGATAATGAACACGTTTGGTACCAACCAGCGACCATGAATAAGTTGGCAACCCAGCTTGCCAAGCAATTTAGTAAACTTGATCCAGAACATAAGGCTGATTATTATAAGAATGCTAAGGCCTACCAAACCAAGCTTACGAAACTAGACGAAGTGATTAAAACCGCTAAACAGAATGTTGGCGATCAAAAATTGGTTGATGTAAGTGAACCGGTTTTTGACTATGCTTTGAACAATCTTGGTTACGAAGTTAACAACAAACATTTCGAAAAAGCGGTGGAAGATGATAATGACCCATCTCCACAAGACATTCAACAAATTCGAGATGATATTACTCAACATAAGATTGCTTTCTTTGTTAATAACAGCCAAGAAAGTGACAAGACAGTTAAGAACTTAGTAAAATTAGCTCAGGAAAATAATGTGCCAGTTTTAAACGTTACCGAAACAGAACCAAATGGGAAGTCATATGTCGAATGGATGACGGACCAGTATAAACAATTAATTAAAATTCAAGGAAGTGAATCATCATCGCATTCATAGACATTCAACATTTGTCATTAGGTTATGGCAGTAAACCGGTCGTTACCGATCTGAACTTATCGATTCAGCAAGGTGAATTTTTAGTGGTGGTCGGCGAAAATGGGGTTGGTAAAACGACTTTAGTCCGGGCTTTACTCAAGCAGTTAACCCCACATGCGGGTGAAATTGTCCGCGATCCAAAGGTTAAAATTGGTTATGTACCGCAATTTCGGAATTTAGATAATGAATATCCCTTATCAATTCGTGATTTTATTGCCTTAAATCTACCAATGAAAATGATGCCGTGGCTAACGACAGTTGAACGTCAACAAGTTGATCGGATCATTAAAGCAACAAACCTTTCGGCAATTGCCGATCAACCACTCGGGTTAGCCTCAGGGGGCGAAAAGCAACGGACCTATTTAGCTCAAAGCTTGCTCAGTAATCCGAATCTGTTGATCCTTGATGAATCCACTGCGAGTCTGGACCCAGACAGTAAAATTGAATTATTGTCGTTAGTTCAAAAATTCCAACAGTCCGGTCTAACCGTGATCTTTGTCACTCACGATTGGGAGTTGGCGCAACAATTTGGGACACATTTTTTGCATATGGAACCAGGTTGCTACCGAAATGGGACGATTGATCAACTATCACAACACTTAGGAGGGAAATAAATGTTTGCTTTAAGTTTTATGCGTCACGCTTTTGTGGCGAGCACATTAATTGCCATCCTTAGTGGAGTCATTGGGGTTTTTGTCGTTGCTCGTC
Source organism: Limosilactobacillus gastricus DSM 16045 (assembly GCF_001434365.1). GTDB lineage: Bacteria > Bacillota > Bacilli > Lactobacillales > Lactobacillaceae > Limosilactobacillus > Limosilactobacillus gastricus. The sequence continues at coordinate 34,007 of NZ_AZFN01000001.1, forward strand.
AAATGTCTTTTATGACCCATACCCTTTCTGAAATTGGCTTTGCGGGTGGATCCTTTGCGGTCTTTGCCGGCTGGTCATCTTTAAATGGGATGATTTTATTTACCGTCTTGAGTTCCGTGTTGGTTGGCCAGCTAAGCCTGAAAGAATCTCGTCGGGAAGCGGTGATTAGTGCCGTGTCAGCTCTTTTTATTGGTTTAGGGATTTTGTTTCTTTCGTTAAGTAGCCAGACGGCTAGTTCAGCCACTAGTATTCTGTTCGGTAGTGTTGTTGGAATTAGTATTACCGAGGTTTGGCAGTTACTGTGGTTGACGATCTTGATTTTAGTAGCGGTTTTCCTTATGTATCGGCGCTTGAAATTTACTTCCTTTGACCGAGATGGAGCTAAGGTCAGCGCCATTAACGAAACGGTGATTTCAATCTTATTTTTGTTAATTTTAGCGGTTAGCGTTAGTGTAACAGCGCAGATCGTTGGGTCACTCTTGATTTTTATTTTGCTAACCCTCCCAGCGGCTAGTGCCAAATACTATACGACTGGGGTCGCAAAAATGATTGGCTTAGCTATTCTCTTTTCCTTATTAGGGACCTGGCTCGGGCTTTACTTGGGTTACATTACGAACTGGCCCGTTTCTTTCTTTATTGCGGTGATTGAGGTTCTGATTTATTTGTCGGCCTTGATATATCGTCATTATCAAGTCAATTAGTGAAGGATGCCGAAAAAGGCGTCCTTTTTTGCTGTATTTTGTTCTTTTAGGAGGTAAAAGGCGAACATTCGTGTTACAATTGATGCATCTAATTTGTTAACGACATTGTAATGAGGTAAAAATATGAAAATTAGACGGAGTAATCGGTTGGTCGATATGACACGTTATTTGTTGGAACATCCCCGCGAATTAGTGTCATTAAAGTTCTTTGGCGAACGGTATGGATCAGCGAAGTCATCCATTAGCGAAGATTTAGGGATCATACGAAAAACGCTCCAAGATTGGGGCGTTGGTAAGTTGGAAACCTTACCAGGAGCCAGCGGGGGAGCGCGGTTAACGCCGATGTATAGTGCTGATAATGCCAAGATGGTAATAGATCAATTGGTTGAAAAGGTTGATGATGAGAGCCGGCTCTTACCAGGAGGGTATGTTTACCTTTCAGATTTACTAGGCGATCCAGAAGTTTTGCGAGAAATCGGACGCTTGATCGCGACCCAATACGAAGCGCAAGACGTGGATGTGGTTATGACGATTGAGACCAAGGGAATCCCATTAGCTCAAAGTGTGGCCATGTATCTAAATCGCCCATTTGTTATCGTTCGGAATAGTTCTCACATTACTGAAGGATCGACGGTCAGCGTTAACTATGTATCGGGGTCTTCTCAAAGAATCAAGAAAATGGAATTATCACGGCGGACCCTTAAAGAAGGGGCCAACGTGGTCGTAGTTGACGACTTCTTAAAAGGTGGTGGCACCCTTAATGGGATGAAGTCTTTGATCGATGAATTTGGCGCCCATTTGGTGGGGATGAATGTTTTTGCAGAAGGTCAGTTTGAAGGGGAACGCTTAATTGGTGAATGCACCTCTCTGATTAAGGTTGACAGTTCTGATAACCAATTTAGTGCCAAACCTGGTAATTATTTAGCAACGGTATTTGATTAAGTAGAAAGAAGCAAAGTTAAAGATGACAACTCGAAATGCAATTATCCTCGCTGCTGGTAAGGGAACGCGGATGAAGTCAAAACTCCACAAGGTGTTACATGAAGTTTGTGGAAAGAGTATGGTAGAACATGTCTTAAGTCAATTACAATTGGCTGGGATTAATAAGATTATGACGGTGGTCGGTCTTGGGGCCGATGATGTTAAACATACCTTAGGTGACCAAGTGGCCTATGCTTTACAAAAGCAGCAATTAGGAACTGGTCATGCTGTGATGCAAACCGAAAGTTTACTCGGTCAAAGTGAAGGAGAAACTCTCGTTGTTAGTGGCGATACCCCCTTATTTACGGCCGCGACTTTTGACCGCCTTTTTGACTACCATGAACAACGGCATGCGGCCGTAACAATTTTGACGTCTAAGGCGCCTGATCCTACCGGTTATGGACGGATCGTCCGGAACGAAGTGGGGATTGTGGAACGGATTGTGGAACAAAAAGATGCGACATCCGAAGAACAAGATATTCATGAGATTAACACCGGGGTTTATTGCTTTGATAACCAAAAACTCTTTGCGGCCCTTAAAGAATTGACTAATGATAATGCCCAAGGCGAATATTATTTAACGGATGTGATCGGTATTTTGAAGTCACAAAACGAAGTCGTCACGGCTTATCAAATGGATGACTTCGAAGAGTCAATGGGGGTTAATGATCTGGTTGCTTTGGCTAAAGCGCGGCGTATCATGCAAGAACGGATCAACACTAAGTTAATGAAAGATGGCGTTTCTTTGATCGATCCAGACACCACCTACATTGATGCAGATGTCAAAATTGGCAATGATACGGTCATTGAAGGTGGCGTGGTGATTAAGGGTGAAAGCCGGATTGGGTCGGATTGCTTTATTGGTGCTCACTCGCGGATTGAAGATTCTGTATTACATGATGAAGTTAAGGTGATCTCATCAACCCTAGAAAAAGCAGAAATGCATACCGGTAGCGATATTGGGCCAAATAGCCACCTCCGTAAAGGAGCTGAATTAGGTAAAGACGTTCATGTGGGGAATTTCTGTGAAGTGAAGAATGCTTACTTAGGTGAAGGCACTAAGATGGGGCATTTATCCTATGTGGGCGACGCTACATTGGGTAAGAACATCAACATTGGTAGTGGAGTCATTTTTGTTAACTATGACGGGGCTAATAAAGCCCACACTAATGTCGGGGATCATGTCTTTATTGGCAGTAACAGTAATTTAGTGGCGCCAGTCAATATTGCTGCTGATTCCTTTATTGCCGCCGGATCAACGATTACGGATGACACGGCACAATACGATTTAGCCATTGCACGTCAGCGACAAACGAATAAAGCTAATTATGCCAAAAAGCTTCCTTGGTAAACGGTTTCGGACCTTGATTTTTAGGGAAAAAATCAATAAGATAAAGAGTTGTAATAGATGTCTCAAATCTTGGAGGATACCATGACCAACCGTTACTTTGATACAAAGTTAAAGATCTTTGCTTTAAGTTCTAATCGGCCTTTAGCAGAGAAAGTTGCAGAAAATGTTGGACTTGATTTAGGCCAACTCTCCGTTAATCGGTTTAGCGATGGCGAAATTCAAATCAACATCGAAGAAAGCGTACGGGGCGATAATGTCTATATCATCCAATCAACCTCTGCTCCAGTTAATGATAACCTAATGGAGTTGTTGATTTTGGTTGATGCGCTTCGCCGGGCAAGTGCCCGAACAATAAATGTGGTCATTCCATATTATGGTTATGCACGGCAAGATCGGAAAGCGCGCTCGCGGGAACCGATCACGGCTAAATTAGTCGCCAATATGTTACAAAATTCAGGGGTTTCCCGCGTGCTAGCCCTTGATTTGCACGCTGCTCAAATCCAAGGATTCTTTGATATTCCGGTTGATCATTTAATGGGGGCTCCCTTACTAGCTGACTACTTCATTCAAAAAGGTATTGCTGAAGAAGCGGTTGTTGTTTCGCCTGATCATGGTGGGGTTACCCGGGCGCGAGCCTTAGCAGAATTCTTGAAATCACCAATTGCAATTATTGATAAGCGGCGTCCCAAGGCGAATGTTGCTCAAATTATGAACATCATTGGGGATGTTAAGGGAAAGAAATGTATCATGCTTGATGATATGATCGATACGGCTGGAACCATTACTTTAGGTGCTCAAGCATTGATGGATGCCGGGGCCAAAGAAGTATACGTTTCATGTACGCATGCCGTTCTTTCCGGTCCGGCTATTGAACGCTTGGAAAACTCGCCAATAAAGCAGGTTGTAGTGACGGATTCAATTAAATTACCGAAGGAAAAACAAATTGATAAGATTGTGCAAGTTTCGGTAGCTCCATTAATTGCTTCCGCTATCAAGCGAATTAATGAAAATCGGGCGGTGAGTCCACTCTTCCATAATCGTTTTACTGAAACTAGTCAAGACTAAACTAACCACAAGTTTGCTGATAAACGGCGAACTTGTGGTTTATTTGTTTCGTATGTTAGAATTATTAATAATCTGTAAAATAAGTTCGATTCCGACGTTAAGGAGGAAAGTTAACTAATGAAATCAAACGGGATTAAAAAGGGCTTGGTTGGGACGGCAGCCCTATTAGCAGCAGTTACCTTGGCAGCTTGTGGCACCAATAAGTCGGCTTCTAGTGAGTCGAACACTTCAAATTCAAGTGTTACTCACACCAGTGCTTATGATAGGGCAACAAAACAAATTGCCGCTGGTAAATATCAGGCAGCGCTTGATACTTTAAATGATTCAGGAAGTACCTCGACGAAGACCAAAAATTTGGCGAGCGATTTACAAAATTACATTTCAGCAAAGTCAGCTTACGACGAAGGAAACTATGACCAAGCTTTAACTAACTTGTCAGCAGCTAAATCTGGTAATATGAAGATGGAAGCTGCTTTCCAAGCTTTGCGGGCGAAGATTACCAAAGCTACTAGTTCAAGCGAAAGTGTGACAAACAGTGCTAGTTCGGTTAGTGAAACCAGCAGTACTACTTCGGCAAGTTCTAGTGTTGCTAATGCCGCGGCAGCTAATTCGACTAGCGAAAGCGTCATTAGCCAATTTGCTAGCAAAATGGGCTTTAGTCAACAAGGCTATGGGATTATTCCAGTTAGTCAAAATGGTGACGTATATCGGTTTGAGGTTCGGCAGAGCAATGCTGATAATACTGTGGCCAATCTAATTGGAATCTATGATTACAATGCTGATACTGGCGCCGTGACCCAAATTAGTTAAGTTAAAAGTATGATAATGAATGCTTAAAAAATGAGGCAGGATGAGAAACAAAATTTCGTTTCTCCTCCTGCCTCTTATGTTTTTGAATTGTTCCTAAAGGACATATTTTTCAATGGCTTTAGCAACCCCATCTTGATTGTTACTTGCCGTTACGGCATCTGCAATTGCCAGGGTGCTTGGAATGGAGTTTTCCATCGCCACACCTAAGCCGGCGAATTCGATCATGGATTCATCATTTTGAGCATTTCCAAGGGCCATCATTTCATTAGCTTGAATGCCCAATTCTTCGCCTAATAATTTTAAAGCGGCTCCTTTACTGGCCTTAGGATTGACGAACTCTAGGTAGTAGGGTTCGCTTCGGACAATGTTGAAACGGCTAGCAAGTTCTTCGGGCAAATCTTCAATCGCTTGGTCAATTAAATGAGCATCATCAGTAAACATTAATTTGCTAATCGTTAAGTCTTGGCGACAATCAGCTAAAGCATCTAATGAAGAATATTGTAATGGTAAAGAAACCAAGTTGGATTCATCCGTTGAGAAAGAACTAATTTGCCGATTAATCGAATGGATATGGTGAGAGGTTTCGACGACCATGTGGAGGGCGTGCTTGAGCGCAAATGAACCTAAATCGATCATATCGTCGAATGGGATGACAAATTTGGCTAATTGATCTCCAGCAGTATTTTGAGCTAATCCTCCGTTGAAGCTAATCACATATTCGTCTGATAGGCCGTTTAATTCTAATTGATCCAAGTAACTTGATACGCCCGTCATTGGACGCCCGGTACAAAGGACCACTTTCACTCCTTGCTTAGTAGCCTGTTGAATTGCTTCTTTGGTTGCTGGGGTGATGGTTAATTGATCGGTAATTAAAGTTCCGTCAATGTCGATTGCAACTAATTTAATAGCCATAATAAATAAGCTCCTTTAATGTTTGATAATAGTATGGTTTTGAATGTGTGATTGGAATTCTTGGTAAATTGGGGCAAACAGTTCGGTTTGATCTGTTTCACCCAGCATTTCCTTTGGAAAGAAGAACCGTTCATCTCCTTGAGCATGGCCACTAACACTGTGGACGAGTGTGCTCACGCTGGATAGTTCAACCAATTCCCCATTTGGTTGTAAAAGCTCAATTTGTGATTGGGGGTTGGCTTCTTTAGGATTATATGTGTCATAAGGTAATTTATAACTTGAATTCGTATCGGTGTAGTACTTACTGTTGAAGCCTGCCTTGGTAATTAAATCCTGCAATTGGGGAATTAGATTAACGGTTGATTGATCATAAATAACGGATTTTAATGGAATTCGGTTTAAAAAACGATTCGCCAAATCCGCTAAGATATCATCATGAGCATGGGTCCAGTGTTGGAAGTAAGTCGTTAAGACGCCATCATCGAGCGCCAAATAATCATCGAGTTGAGTAGCTTGATTAAAGAACGGCATTAAGAGATCCGGGGTGAATTCTGATAGACTAGGGCGGTCTTCGTATAGGTGTTTAGCCCGCATCAAGAGATGGTCTAAGATAACTTCGAGAGACCGGGTCACGGGGTGGAAATAAACTTGTAAATACATTTGCAGACGACTAATAATGTAGTCTTCAATGGCATGCATTCCCGAAATATCAAAGGCAATCCCATCTTTAATCGGTCGCATTACCTGCAAAACTCGATCTAAATCGACTAAGCCATAGTTGGTCCCCGTATAGTAGGCATCACGTTGGAGGTAATCCATGCGATCAACGTCCACTTGACTAGAAATCATTTGGACGACTTGGGGATTAGGGTAGGTGTGGTCAATCACACTTGCAACTTGTTCAGGGAATTGATCACTAACCCGGCGTAAAATTCGATTTACGTTAGTATCCTGGGTTATAATCTTACGGGTAATCGTTTCATGATTTGTATTAAAAATATGTTCAAAAGTGTGTGAGAATGGCCCATGCCCTAGATCATGCAACAGGGCAGCACAAAGCGCAACAGAGCGTTCCTTGTCATCCCAGCGGCCATCCCCAGGAGTTAGCTGAGGGTAATTCCGTTGAAAGTGATTACACATCCGCCGAGCAATTTCGTAGGCGCCTAAACTATGACCAAAGCGTGAATGCTCAGCCCCGTGAAAGATTAGTGAAGTCGTTCCCAGTTGTTTGATCCGGCGCAAACGCTGTAATTCTGGGGTGTTGATTAAATCGAGAATAATTTGATTATCGACGATAATGGTGCCATGGATGGGGTCACGAAAGACTTTTTCTTTTTGCAAATTTTCATCTTGAAATGACATACGAACCTCCATTAAAAGTCTAAACATGCTATATTATAACGGATAATTAATTGAAAACGAAATCAATTATAAAGGGGAAATAAAATGGTGCTACAACAAGCAGTGACGGTGGAAGTTTCAAGTCTAATTCGTCAAGGGAACCAGCAAGAAGAATTTGCCTTTCAAGAACCCGGTCAATTAGTCCAAATGGGCAATCAAAAGCGTTATTTACGTTATGTTGAAAGACAAAATGAACTGGAAACCCCAATTCAATTCCGATTTGATCAAGATCAAGTGATCTTAAGCCGTCATGGGCAATTAAGATCCACGATGGTTTTTGATCAGCATCAAGCAACCATCAGCAAGTATCCGACGGTTTATGGAGTCATTGATTTAACGGTCCGGACTCAGGATTTGAAGGTCACAATTGATTGGTTGCGTGGTCAAGGCGAAGTATGGATTAAATATCAGCTTTTGAATCAAGGGCAATTACTTGGTAACTATCAGATTAAATTGCAATTTAAGGCGTAATATCGTAAGATAAAGAGTAAACTTTTTGAAGGGATGTGCACCAATTGGAATTACATGTTTTTGACGGTCAAGACAAGTCAGAACTTTCAATGATTGAATTCGCACACGCCATTTTGTCTTTCCATGGAGAAGCAATGGCCTTTGCAGACTTAACAAATGAGATTCAACAATACCTCGATAAGAGCGACGAGGAAATTCGTGAACGACTCTCACAATTTTACACGGACCTAAACGTAGACGGGAGTTTTATCTCACTTGGTGATAATACTTGGGGATTGCGTGCATGGTATCCATACGATTCAATTGATGAAGCGACGGTTGGGGAAACCGACGATGAAGAAGATCGTCCGAAGAAAAAACGGCGTAAAGTCAACGCCTTTTTGGCTGGTTCAGACGACGATGATGACGTAATCGATTATGACAATGATGATCCAGAAGATGAAGATCTGGATGATGATGACGTTGACGATGATGATTACGATGACGATTATGATGATGATAATCCGGACGAAGATGACGATGAGGATACCAACATCGAAGATCAATTGTCGGAATTTAGTGACGATGAACTAGAAGACGACGAAGAAAATTAATTAATCGACTTGACTATTAGAAGTGCCCTTTGTATTATTTTATTTGGGCTCCCAAATCATTGGGACATTTTGTACGATTAATGAAAGCTCCCTGTTTCGTAGAAATAGGGAGCCTTCTTATTTTATTAGCGCGTACGCCCCAGCCAAATAAAGGAGAACTAGAATGACCAAGTATATTTTTGTTACCGGTGGTGTGGTTTCGTCATTAGGTAAAGGGATTGTTGCGGCTTCACTTGGACGGTTATTAAAGAATCGTGGTTTGAAGATTGCAATTCAAAAATTTGATCCATACATTAACGTGGATCCAGGAACCATGAGTCCTTATCAACACGGGGAAGTTTTCGTGACGGATGATGGAACCGAAACAGATCTCGATTTAGGCCACTATGAACGGTTTATTGACAATAACCTTAACCGTTATTCCAACGTGACAACCGGGAAAATTTATTCAGAGGTTTTACGTAAGGAACGACGTGGTGACTACCTTGGTCGGACTGTCCAAGTTATCCCTCATATCACCAATATGATCAAGGATAAAATTCAACGGGCTGGGGAAAGTACCGACGCTGAAGTCGTAATTACGGAAATTGGTGGAACGGTTGGTGATATTGAATCTCAACCATTTATGGAAGCCATCCGTCAGATGAAGAAGGAAAAGGAAAGTGAAAATGTCTTATATATTCACACCACTTTAATTCCTTATTTACGGGCGGCGGGAGAAATGAAGACGAAGCCAACCCAACACAGTGTTCGTGAATTACGGGGACTCGGGATTCAGCCAAATATCTTGGTGGTACGGACTGAAGAACACATTACTGATGAAATGCGGGCTAAAATCGCCGATTTCTGTGATGTGGTTCCCGAAGCAGTGATTGAGTCGATGGATGCCTCCGTCTTATATGAAGTTCCATTGATGCTACAAGCACAAAAGATGGATCAGTTGGTGGTTGACCACTTTGGTTTAGACGTTCCAGCGGCCGATATGCAAGCTTGGCAAGATATGGTTGATCATATTAAGCATGGGTTAACCAAGGAAGTTAAGATTGCCATGGTTGGTAAATACACTGATTTACAAGATGCTTATATTTCAGTGAATGAATCGCTCCGGCATGCTGGTTTTCCAGTTAATGCGAAGGTTAAGATTGATCACTTTAATGCGGAACATATTAATTCTGACAACGTTAAAGAAGTTCTCGGATCATACGACGGGATCCTAGTACCCGGGGGCTTTGGTAACCGTGGAGTAGAAGGGATGATTACTGCCATTAAGTATGCTCGTGAAAATGATGTACCATACTTAGGGATTTGTTTGGGAATGCAAACCGCGGTAATTGAATATGCTCGCGATGTTTTGGGCTACCAAGATGCTAATTCAACCGAATTTGATCCTAATACAGCCCACAATGTTATTGATTTGATGTCGGATCAAGAATCGGTGGAAGATATGGGGGGAACCCAACGCTTGGGCGCTTATACTTGTCAATTGGTACCGGGAACGATTGCCGCAGCTGCATACGATAATCAAGCTATCATTAGTGAACGGCACCGGCACCGTTATGAATTTAATAATGACTTCCGGCAAGAATTAGAGGACCATGGGTTAGTGATCTCAGGAATTAACCCTGAACGTAATCTGGTGGAAGTGGTTGAAATTCCACAAAATCGTTTCTTTGTGGCTGCGCAATATCACCCAGAATTTTTATCCCGGCCTAATCATCCTGAAGGCTTGTTTGCTGCTTTTGTGAAGGCTGCGGCTCGGGCTTAATCAGGTGATTTATTAATATTTAATTAACCGACTTGTTTTTCCCTTGCTTTTTATTTATTATTGTTATTAGCTGATTAATTAGTTTAGGGTGATTCCCTAACTTACGTAGAAATGAGGACTTTCAATCATGAAAAAAATGATTATCAAAGGAGGAAACCGGCTAGCTGGTGAAGTTACCATTGGCGGGGCTAAAAACAGCACGGTTGCTTTGATCCCAGCAGCGATCTTAGCCGATACGCCGGTCCAGTTTGATACGGTTCCAGATATTCTGGACGTTCATAACCTCATGATCATTTTAGAATCGATGAATGTAAAGTCGTCCTTTACGCATGGGGTCTTAGATGTCGATCCAACGCAAATTATTGAAGCCGAATTACCAAGTAAAGCCATTAAGAGTTTGCGGGCCTCGTATTATTTTATGGGGGCCTTATTGGGACGTTTCCACCGGGCAACGGTGACTTTCCCAGGTGGAGATAATATTGGACCACGCCCGATTGACCAACACTTAAAAGCTTTTATGGCTTTGGGGGCCACGGTCAGTGAAGATAATGGGACGGTTCATCTGGATGCTCCCCAAGGGCTCCATGGTGCGCGAATTTTTATGGATATGGTTTCCGTGGGTGCTACAATTAATGCCATTTTAGCCGCTGTCCGTGCTGAGGGCACGACGGTGATTGAAAATGCTGCTCGTGAACCAGAAATCATTGATTTAGCCACTTTTCTAAATAACATGGGTGCTCAAATTCGGGGTGCTGGGACCGATGTCATCCGGATTACTGGAGTGCAGACCATGCAATCGATGAATACTCATACCATCATTGCCGATCGGATTGAAACGGGGACGTATCTTTCACTAGCAGCGGCGATGGGTGATGGGGTTATGATTAACAATGTGATTCCAGAACACATTGAGGCCTACACCAGTAAGATGATTGATATGGGAGTCGATTTACAAATTGGGATAGATCGGATTTACGTACCAACGGTCCATGATTTGAAGCCGACCATTGTTAAAACCATGCCTTATCCAGGTTTTGCCACAGATTTGCAACAACCCTTAACCCCTCTGATGTCAAGGGCGGCTGGGGAAAGTCGGGTCGTTGATACAATCTATCCAAAGCGGGTTAAGCATATTCCAGAATTGCAAAAGATGGGGATGGACATTAGTGCCCAAGACGGCAGTATTTTGGTTCGCCAGTCCCAACAATTACGAGGAGCAGATGTGAAAGCAGCGGAAATCCGGGCTGGAGCATCCTTAATGATTGCTGGTTTAATGGCGGAAGGGACGACGATTATTCACAATGCGGATCATATTTTGCGAGGCTATGATCGGATTGTGTGGAAGTTGAATCGCTTAAATGCGGATGTCGCGATTGAAGACGAAGATTAGTCTTGCAATAACCCCACCAAATATGATATATTACTAGGGTTAAATCACTATGTTTCAGGCAATGATTCATGGCAAAAGGAGATATTAATTATGAAACAAGGAATTCATCCAGATTACCACTATGTTGTTTTTGAAGATTCAGCAACTGGTAAGCAATTCATTTCAGGATCAACCGCTACTTCTAAGGAAACGGTTAAGTGGGAAGACGGGAACGAATACCCATTGATCCGGGTTGAAATTACTTCTGACTCACACCCATTCTACACTGGTAAGCAAAAGTTTACTCAAGTCGATGGGGCAGTCGACAAGTTCAACAAGAAGTACGGTCTCAAGTAATCATACTTCGATATCAAAAAGGCCATTCCAACGGAATGGCCTTTTGTGTTGAGGGAGGATCAAGATGAAAATTAAGAAATGTCTTTATTGGCTATTAGTCTTGATGTTAGCAATCGTAAGTTTATTATTAATTTTTAATCAACAGGTTAAAGATTATTTGGTTGATTCTTATCATCCCACGGTCACGCGGCAATCAATAAAGGCGAATACCAAGAAAAAGGCTAGTTACGATTTTAGTAATGTACAGGATCTAAATCTACAAACGGTTGCGAAGGCCCGGGCCAATAAAGAATCGGTAAAGGTGATTGGGGTGATTACCATTCCTGATATCAAAATGACGATTCCAATTGCTAAAGGAGTTGATAATACTACTTTAGCGCTGGCAGCGGGAACCATGCGGGCAGATCAACAAATGGGGGAAGGTAATTATGCGCTAGCTGGTCATAATATGGCTAATGGAAGTAAGATTCTCTTTTCACCACTATATTATCATGCTAAGGTGGGGCAAAAGATCTACATTACGGATTTGAATCGAGTTTATGAATATCGGATCTATGAACGTAAATTTATCGACGCGACCCAGGTAGAAGTTGTTAATAATACAGCCGAAAAGATCATTACCTTAATTACTTGTAATGATGATGGATCTCGGCGGTTGATGATTCGCGGCTCCTATGTTAAATCTTATACATACAACCATGCGCCTGCTAAAGTGCAAAAAGCGCTTAGTCAAAAATATACTAATGGACAATAATAAAGGATGGTAAGAAAACCTATTGGCGTTTCTTACCATCCTTATTCTTTAAACATACTTGTAATTGAAGTTATGGATTGCGCCATAATGTTTTCTTATCATCGCTGGCGATAATAACGCTTAACCAAATAAAAGATTGGTAGACCGACGATAACAATTCCTAGAAATAAAACCACCCCTTGAGGGTCATTTAAAATTTCGCTGACGATCACGAAGAGTCCGCCGAAGATAGAGATTAACGGAATCCATGGATAAAGCGGGGTAGAGAAGGGTCGAAAATGGTTGCGGCGACGTAAAATAAAAATCCCAAAGAAAGCTAAGGTATAGAAGCAATAAACAGTAAAGACACATAAATCGGATAAATGATCGGGATCAAAGAAAATCATCATGATGGTTGCGAGAATAATGATGAAAGTAGTTGCCACTACTGGGGATTTTCCTTTAGGGGTCAAATACGAGAGTGGCCTAGAAAAGGGAATATCTTGGCGTCGTGCCATCGCATAGACAATCCGGGGGAAAGTAAGAATTTTACCATTAATGGTCCCCATCATAGAGATGATAATTCCAGCCGAAAGTAACTTTCCACCAATCTCACCAAAAACAGTATTAGCGATATAAGCTACCGTATTTTCACCAAGTTGGTGAATTTGACTAGCAGGTAGAAAACGAAAAACCGCAATTGTGATCAAGGTATAAATGACTAAGACGATAATGATTCCCCAAATAATGGCTAAGGGAAGTAATTTTTGGGGACGTTTAATTTCGCCCCCTAGGCTGGCAATGAGAATCCAACCGTCATAGCCAAAAAGGGTGGCCAGAACCGCAACCCCCAAATTACCGGTTGATTGGTGGATTCCTGAAATGGTCTGCCCCAGGGCATTATGATGGCCCCAAAATAGACCGACAATGATAATGACAGCTATGGGGAGCATTTTGCCAATCGTTGTGATAACGGAAAAGGCAGCTCCAACTTTATTCTCCAATAGGTTCATTAAGCCAATGGCAACGATCGTGATTACCGCCAAGGGGATGCGCCAGAAATTACTGAGGCCAAAGAAATTAACCATCAAGATGCTCATAAAACCAGCGACCGAAGCGATAATTGCGGGTCCATAAACGATAATTTGCATCCAACCGGATAAAAAGCCAAGAATTCGTCCATAAATATTTTCAATGTAGACGTAAAGTCCACCAGTATCCGGCATCTGCGCCCCGATTTCAGCAATCGTTAAGCCGGCAGTTAGGGTGATAATTCCGCCAAAGATCCACGCTATGATAGCCATGGTTGAGGAACCAGCGCTATCTAAGACGGAACCTTGCTTGAAAAAGATTCCAGAGCCAATAATGGTCCCCACTACGATCGACAGGGCGGAGGTTAAACCTAATGACCTTTTAAGAGTAGATTGATCTGATGTTTGCATTTAAAATCCTCCAAATTAAAATCCGTTAACCAAATTTAGCTGGCTAACGGATTAATACTGAATATATCTTAGCATTATCAGAATGCTAATACTAGCTAAAAACCCCAAATTGCAATATAAATAACGACGATCAGAAGCGATGGTAAGAAGTTACCAACTTTGATCTTTAAATTAAACATGATGTTGAGACCAATACAGGTGATGAGCATTGAGCCAACTAAAGAGATTCCGCTGATCATGGTGCTAGTTAGTAAGGGGCGAATGAGGACGGCAAGATAGGTAATGGCCTCCTGATAGATGAAGAGGGGGACAGCACAAAAGATGGGTCCGACCCCAAAACCAGCGGCCATAATTGCTATAAAAACGCCGTCAATCACTGCTTTAGCGATTAAAGTGGTGTAATCGTGGTTGATACCGTCTTGGAAAGCGCCAAGAATTCCCATGGCCCCAACGCAAGTTGTTAAAGTAGCCGTGATGAAACCTTCGATAAACTTAGAATCACCTTCGTTATGGCTGATTTTTTGTAGCCAGTGCCCCAATTTTTCAAACCCAGTTTCGATCTTTAGAGCTTCGCCGATAGCAGCGCCAAGGGCTAAGGAAATGGTTACCATAATACTACCCTGGGTAACTAGTTGATGCTGGTTGATTTTTAACATATAGGCGAGGCTCCCTGAAATGCCAATAAAGATCACGGCTAAACCAATCGCTTGTAAAACGGTTTGTTGGATTCGTGGAATTAATAAGCGTTGGAAAAGATAGCCTAGTAGGCCACCAGCAATAATGGCTCCAGCATTAATTAGGGTTCCAAGTCCACTCATAGATTTGCTCCTTAACAGTAATTGGATTCATTTTAACAAAATGAAAATTGCTTAGCCAAGCTTTTTGGGGATAAAAATCTTGGCATCCCTGAAAAAATTTGGTAAACTATAAAAGTTGATTAAATATGACTCGACCTAAGACTCAGGTGGCTTTGCCTTAATTTTACCTGCCGAGGAAGAAACGAACCGTTCTTCTCTATGTCTTTCAGTCATAGGGGTTTTTTAATAATCCGATCAAATAAATAATAGGGAGGTGAAATCAAATGAGTGAAGCAACTATCGCTAAGAAAGCCGCTGCAGTTGAAGCGGCTAAGGAAATGTTAACTAATGCGGAAACAGCATTAGTTGTTGATTACCGTGGTTTAACAGTTGAAGAAGTGACTACTTTACGGAAGACATTGCGTGAATCAGGTGTTAAGATGCAAGTTATCAAGAACAAGATCTTGCAACGGGCCGTTGAAGGCACTGATTACGAAGGTTTAAACGATGTCTTTGTTGGACCTACGGCAATCGTTTCTTCAGATGAAGATGCGATTGCACCTGCTAAGATCTTGAAGAAGTTTGCCGATGAACATGAAGCTCTTGAAGTTAAGGGTGGGTTCATTGAAAAGTCCATCAAGACTCTTGACGAAATCAACGAATACGCTACGATGCCAGGTCGGGAAGACTTGCTTTCAATGCTTGCTTCTGCTTTGTCAGACCCAATGCGCAAGATCGCTCGGGCCGTCAAGGCTGTGGCCGACAAGGCCGAAGAAGAAGCTGCATAAGCGAATCGTTTACCAATTCAATTTTACAAATAGCTATATAACAAATATTGGAGGAATCTAACATGGCTTTTGATAAGGATGCTATCATCGCTTCATTAAAGGAAGCATCAATCTCAGATCTTAACGATCTTGTTAAGGCAATTGAAGAGGAATTTGACGTTTCAGCTGCTGCTCCAGTTGCAGTTGCTGGTGCTGCTGGTGGTGAAGCTGCTGCTAAGGACAGCTTCACGGTTGAATTAACTGAAGCAGGTGCTGCTAAGGTTAAGGTTATCAAGGTTGTTAAGGACATTACTGGTCTTGGCCTTAAGGATGCAAAGGCAATCGTTGATGGTGCCCCTGCAGCTGTTAAGGAAGACGTTAAGGAAGACGAAGCTAACGACATCAAGGCTAAGCTTGAAGAAGTTGGTGCTACTGTTACCCTTAAGTAGTCACGATCATATTACCAAAAGCCATCATTTGATGGCTTTTTATTTTGCACAAAATTAGGCGGGTGAAGCAATGTAGTCTTCACCCGCCTATTTTTTAAAGCTTTATAAATTGACTTTGTTTTCCGGCGACTTGTTTTTCTTTTAAAAAGTGGCCTAATTGGTCGCAAATGGTTGCTGGGAGATGGAGATGGGTTAATTGATGGGGATTAACCGTCCATGGACATTTAGATGGGTTAATCAATAGTAAAACAGCCTGGTGATCTTGATAGCGGACGATCATTAGATGACCTTGCTCGTCATAAGCTAGACCAATCTCACCGGTGACCAAAAGGTCTTCTTGACGGCGGCGTTTGATCCAGTTTTTAACGGTTGCTTGTATTGTCTGATTAATCTGATCCCAAGGGAAAAATCGTCGATTGTCAGGATCTTTTGCTCCCACTAGACCGGCTTCATCACCGTAATAAAGGCAAGGTACGCCTGGTAACATGAAGAGCATGGCAAAAGCGATTTGAACTAATTGTTCGTCATTATTCAGCGCTGTTTTAATGCGAATGGTATCGTGAGTCCCAATGTTATTCAGGCAATTTTGCATGAAATCACGTGGGTAATTTTCGATCAAACCCAGGTACTCGGTAACGGTCTTAGTGACATCAATTTGGCGAAGGTAATTAGTGATAAAATTCCGGACTGGATAATTCATGGTTCCAGATAAGTTATCGCCGTTTGGATAAGTTCGGAGCTCATTACCTACATATTTATTAGAGGCATCCTCCCAAACCTCACCAATTAGAACTTGATTACCTTCAATCCTTTCTCGGTTTCGTAATTGCCGCAAAAAGTCCATTGGTAATTCATCCGCAACGTCTAGTCGCCAACCATCTACTCCCAATTGATCCCATTTGTGTAAAACCCCTTGATTACCATAAATGAAATCTTGATAGCTCGGGTCCGCCTTGTTAACTTCAGGAAGATTGCTGACCCCCCACCAGGAAGCATATTTATCTGGATAATGCGTGAATTTAAACCAAGAATAATAGGGACTGTGTTGGTTTTGACTAGCACCAGTATTCGGCCCATAGAGTTGGTGAGCGTTGAAATAAATGCTATCTTCCCCCACGTGGTTAAAGACACCATCAAGAATCAAGTGAATTCCATTTTGATGAAGGCTGGTCACCAAATTCTTAAATTCATCTTCACTCCCTAACATCGGGTCGATGGTGAAAAAGTCGTTGGTGTCATAACGATGATTGCTGGTAGCGGCAAAAATCGGGTTTAGATAAAGAATGGTCACGCCCAGTGATTTTAGATAGGGGATCTTAGCCTGGATGCCGGCTATGTTACCGCCGTAAAAGTCCCAACGAACAATTTCGCCATCACTATTTTTAATGTAGTAGGGTTGGTCCTGCTCGGTTGCATATAAGAAACTGTTTGGTTTACGCCCTGTAATTTCTTTATGCGGATGCCCATTAAAGAAACGGTCGGGGAAAATCTGATAGGCTACGCCGTGGCAATACCAATCAGGAGTTGGATTTTCAAACTGGTAGCAAGTCAATTGGAATTTTTGTAGTTGGGCATAGTCATCCGTGAGCGTTATTTGCCCTAAGTCATTACGCCCGGCCCAAATCGTTTTTTCCTGATGATGGATCTCGAAGTAATAATAATACAGACCGGGTTTGATTAATGCTAACTGGTATTCCCAGGTTGATCCGTCATGTTGTTGCATGGGATTAGCCACCTCTTGGTCGCCAACTCGAGCTAGTTGCAGATAAACCTGGACATTAGGATCATCAACGATAATTCGCCAGGTAATCGTTTGATTTATTTTAACGGCCCCAAAGGGTCGCTTAAAATTTTCGTCCCAAGAATTATAATAAGCTTTCATGTGTGATTCTCGTCTCTCTTTTGATTTGAAAGATAATACTGCTAGTAATCGGATTTTTTACCAGCTTTGTCTTAAATTCTAAAATAGTTTGGGCTTTTCGACTTAATTATTATATAATATAAGTAGAAAATAACAAACTTCTCAGGAAACGGTTCCAAATCCGTTATATTAAGGATAACAGATATTCTTGAATAACGCTTGAAACGGTTACAATAAGTTATTTAATTAATTTTATATAATATTTTAGCAAAGAATAGGTGGTGGGGATCTGATGGAGGAATTCAAAAAACGATTAACATATTTTGCTAAGGGCGAGGAGTACCACTTACAAGATTTTATGGGGTGTCATCGGACCGATGATGGCTTTGTATTTCGTGTCTGGGCACCGCATGCTAAGCAAGTCTGGGTTGTTGGTGACTTTAATGATTGGCAAAAGACGCACCCCATGGTCATGGATGATTACGGAATTTGGTCGATTACAATCAACCGGGCACAAACCGGGCAATTATATAAGTTTTTAGTGCAAGAGCCCAATGGCAAGGAAGTTATGAAAATTGACCCTATGGCCCTACGCTATGAAGCGCGACCAGGGACGGCGGCAATGGTAACAGAAATGCCAACCAGGAAGTGGCATGATGGACTTTGGAAGGGACGGAACAAACGATCGAATAACTTCTCACGTCCTATGAATATTTACGAAGTCCATCCGGCTTCTTGGAAACAACATGCCGACGGTTCGCTATATCAATTTAAAGATTTGACCGCCGAATTAATTCCCTATGTTAAAGAGCAAGGCTTTAATTACATTGAATTCATGCCCTTAACGGAGCACCCGCTGGATGCTTCGTGGGGGTATCAAGTGACAGGATACTTTGCCTTGGCGCATGCTTATGGTGAGATGGCGGACTTCCAAGAATTTGTGGATACTTGTCATCAAGCTAATATTGGGGTCTTAATCGATTGGGTACCAGGACACTTTTGCATCAATGCCGATGCCCTAGCCTATTATGACGGGACCCCGACTTATGAATATCAGGAAAAATGGCGCGCGGAGAATCGTGGTTGGGGTGCCTTGAATTTTGACTTAGGGAAGCCCGAAGTAGTGTCCTTCTTACTATCAAGTGCACTGTTTTGGATTGAAAACTATCACGTGGATGGGTTACGGGTCGATGCGGTTTCCAACATGCTCTATCGCGATTACGATCGGGGACCAGGCGAATGGGAACCAGATCAATATGGTGGTAATCGGAATCTTGAAGGGATTGCCTTTTTACATACTTTAAATCGAACGATTAAATGGATGCATCCTGAAGTATTAATGATTGCTGAAGAAAGCTCGTCTCAAGTGAAAATTACGGGGCGTATTGAAGATGGTGGCCTGGGCTTTGATTATAAATGGAATATGGGATGGATGAATGATCAACTGGACTTTTACAGGATGGATCCCTATTTCCGGAAAGATAATTTTAATCAAGCAACCTTCTCTTTCATGTATCGGATGAGTGAGAATTTTATCCTGCCATTATCACATGATGAAGTTGTGCACGGAAAACGAAGCCTAATGAATAAGATGTGGGGCGATCGGCGACAGCAGTTCGATCAACTACGATTATTATTAACCATGCAAATGACTTATCCAGGGAAAAAATTACTATTCATGGGTGGCGAGTATGGTCAGTATTTGGAATGGCGTTTCAATGAAGGTTTAGAGTGGAGTAATCAAACAGATCCGCTGAATGATCAAATGCTAGCTTTTGATCGGTCCCTAAATCATTTTTATCTTCAAGAACGGGCCCTGTGGGAGTTAGAACAAGAAGAAGCTAGTTTAGTAGTGATCGACGCAGATAACCGTGATGAGTCGGTCTTATCGTTTATTCGACAGGGAAAGACTCGCCATGATTTTGTGGTAGTGATCTTGAATTTTACTCCGGTGGAACGTGATCATTTCACAATCGGCGTCCCATATGCTGGGATTTATCATGAAGTCTTTAATTCGGCTTTAAAAACATATGGCGGGACTTGGGAAACTGATAATCCAGAAAGCCAGACCGTTGCACGACCATTTAAACAATTTGATTATCAACTGGAAACGAATGTACCAGCTTTTGGAGCGTTAATCTTAAAACCTACTAAAGTGACGATTAAACCACATCGGCATAAGAAGAAATAAAGGAGGATTAGATGATGGCATCAGACGTTTTAGCAATGATTCTAGCCGGCGGGAAAGGTACGCGACTGGGTAGCTTAACCCAAAACCAAGCCAAACCCGGGGTGCCGTTTGGAGGACGGTATCGCATTATTGACTTTACCATTAGTAATTGTGTGAACTCTGGCATTGACAATATTGGCGTGATTACTCAATATATTCCGCTGAAACTAAATAGTCACATTGGTAACGGGTTCAGTTGGGGACTTGATGGACTGGATTCAAGTATTAATATTCTTCAACCATATACCGACAATCGCGGCAGTCGGTGGTTCGAAGGAACGGCCCATTCCATCTATCAAAATATCGATTTTATTGATCGGCAAGGAGCGAAATACCTTTTGATTTTGTCGGGCGATCATATTTACAAGATGGATTATGATGAAATGATTCAGCAACATATTGATAATAATGCTACTTTAACGGTTGCCGTGATGGATGTACCAATGGAAGATGCCTCACGTTATGGGATCATGAATACTGACGTAAGTAACCGGATTATTGATTTTGAAGAAAAGCCTGCGCAACCAAAAAGTAATCATGCTTCCATGGGGATTTATATTTTTGATTGGCAGCGACTTCGTGATGCCTTAACGACGGCTTTTTCAACCGATAATCAAATGCTTGATTTCGGGAAAAACGTGATTCCCTTCTATCTACAAAGTGATGAACGAGTTTTTGCATACCAATTCAGCGGTTACTGGCGTGATGTAGGGACAATCGACTCCCTTTGGAATGCCAATATGGAGCTACTTGATCCCAATAACGAATTGAACTTATACGATCGTTCATGGCGGATTTATTCCAAGGATACCATCGCGGCTCCCCAATTAATTACAGGGAATGCGACAGTGAAGGATTCGATGGTCGTTGATGGCTGTTATGTAGATGGAGAAGTTGAGCATAGTATTCTATCAGTGAACGCCAATGTGAAAAAGGGCGCCAAAATCACGGATTCGGTTATTATGCCAGGAGCAATCATTGGTGAAGGAGCGGTTATTAATCATGCCATTATTGGGGAAAATGCTGAAATTGGTCGCAATAAGGTGATTGATGGGCAAGAAGAGGTTGCGGTAATTGGAAATAATGAACGAGTGGGGGTCATTCCAAATGAAAACGAATAGTATGTGCGCCGTTTTTGATAATGTGTATGAATACAACGAACTACAACCAATCACAAGTTTCCGTTCCTTATCTACCCTTTATTTCGCTGGTAAATATCGATTGATGGATTTCCCATTAAGTAGTATTGTAAACGCAAATATCCGCGAGATTTTTATGATGGTGAACCAAGATAAGATTCAATCATATCTTGACCACCTTGGTGGTGGTAAGGAGTGGGGATTAGATACGATTGGGAGCTATCTGGAAATCAATTTTGCCCAAGAAATGCTCCGGAAGAAGTATGAAGGGGTGCGGTATTTTGATCGGATTATTAACTTTATTCGAAATTATGGTTCAGCCTATGTAGTTTATATCGGGAATAAAATGTTAGCTAATGTTGACCTCAAAGCAATCTTAAAGTTTCACCAGGTTTCTGGAAATAAGGTTACGGGCGTGTTCAAACAGGTTGATCGTTGGCAAATCGCTCCAGATGATCAACTCTTCTTATTTGATGAAGAAAATAAGGTTGTCGGAAATCATCGAATTCACGAAATGAGTGAACAAGAACAATATAACTTATCTATGAATGTTTATATTGCGGATGCGGATTGGTTTGTGGATGTTTTAGATCGCGCCCAGATGAGTGGGATTGTACCTGACGCGACGGAAGGGTTAGCCCGGTTAATGACGCATGAACATAGTAGTGCTTATGAATATACCGGTTATATGCAAAACATCCATGATGTTATGTCATACTTTAAAGCTAATATGGATATGCTGGAAAAGACCCATTATGATTCTTTGTTGAATGGGAGTCAAAAAGTCATTACCCGAATCAAGAATGAGGTTGGAAATTTTTACACCAAGACTTCGCAAGTCAGCCAATCACTAGTTTCCACTGGTTGTAAGGTGGCAGGGCATTTAGATCATGTCGTGGTCTCGCGTCGGGTAAAAATAGAAGAAGACACCCAAATCGATCATTCGATTGTCATTTCGAATGCGGTGATCAAACGGGGCGCCCAGGTTTCTTATGCCATTATTGACAAAAATGTTGTGGTGGAACCAGGTATAGTGATTAAGGGGAGTCCTGAACGGCCAGTGGTTATTCGTAAGAATCAAGTGGTGAACCAAGATGTAATTGAAGGGAGCTAAAAACGTGAGAGTTTTATTTAGCGGAGCTGAATGTGCTCCATTTATTAAAACTGGGGGCTTAGGAGATGTTTTAGGAGCCCTCCCGAATCAATTAGCTAAAGATGGTGATGAAGTAGGGGTGATCTTGCCAATGTATCGGGACATCCCTCAAACATACCAAGAAAAATTTACCTATCTTGGTAACTTCTACGTCGAAGTTGGTTGGCGGAATCAATATTGTGGGATTTTTGAATATCGGGATCGGGGCGTTCGCTACTTTTTTGTTGATAATCAATACTACTTTGATCGTCCCGGCGTTTACGGATATTATGATGATGGTGAACGGTTTGCCTTCTTCCAACAGGCCGTCATTATGTTTATGGAGCGCTTTGATTTTATTCCTAATATCTTACACTGTAATGATTATCATACGGCCTTTATTCCATTCTTATTACGTGAGAAATGGGGCTTTGTGGGCGCTTATGATCAAACTAAAACGGTCTTTACGATCCATAATATTCAATTTCAGGGTCAATATGATGCAACCGTTTTACCTGAATTATTCGGGTTAGGCTATGACTGGTACGATAATGGGACTGTTCGGCAAGATAATGATGTTAATTGGATGAAGACGGGGATTTTATATGCAGATCGGGTGACAACCGTCAGTCCAACATATGCAGAAGAAATCAAAACACCAGAATTTGGTTATGGGTTAGATAGCGTCCTGCGTTCGGTCGCCTGGAAGGTAACGGGGATCTTAAATGGGATTGATAATCAAAAGTTCAACCCCCAAACTGATCCAGACATTCCAGTTCATTATTCCCTTAAAAAAATGGCGGGAAAGAAAAAAGATAAGGTAGCCTTACAAAAAGAACTCAATTTACCAATTAAAGCTCGCGTGCCAATGATTGGGCTGGTTAGTCGACTCACGGCGCAAAAGGGCTGTCAATTATTAGTCGAAGAATTAGATAATATTCTCCAATTTAACGTTCAGGTGGTTTTATTGGGTAATGGGGATCAGTTCTTCGAAGATCGATTTAAAGAGATTGCAAGCCGGCATCCAGATAAGTTCCGCTTGATGTTAGCTTTTGATCCGCAGTTGGCTCAACGAATTTACGCCGGGTGTGATGCTTTCTTAATGCCATCAGCTTTTGAACCGTGTGGTTTATCACAATTAATTGCTTTACGCTATGGCACGTTACCGATTGTGCATCAAATTGGCGGGCTCGCCGATACCGTCTGGGCCTATAATCCAGAAACTAATGAAGGAACTGGTTTTGGCTTCCGCGATTACCAAGGATATGTAATGGTAGATAAGATTAAACAAATGTTAGATGTTTACGCTAAACCGCAAGTTTGGCAAAAGATGATGCATACGGCCATGAAGAGTGACTTCTCGTGGAAAGATTCCGCAAGTAAGTATCAATGGATGTATGGTGAGTTAATAGGTTAGGGGTCTGATGATGACAAAAGATGAGTTTAAACAGGCATTTTTAGATGAGCTAGATACACATTTTTCCGTGGCAATTGATGAAGCGACCGATTACGAACTGTTCGAAGCCTTGTCGGCAGTAGTCCGTCACGGTTATTCCGAAAATTGGCGACGGACCCGGACCGAAGATAATCGCCAACAGACAAAGCAGGTTTATTATTTTTCCATTGAGTTCCTTCCAGGGACCCTTTTAAGAAGTAACTTATTAAATCTGGGCTGGCTTGATCAGGCTCGGGAAGCTTTACACGATTTAAAGCTTGATTTAGATCAAGTGGCCTTAGCCGAACCAGATTTAGCACTTGGTAATGGGGGCTTAGGTCGATTAGCCTCTTGTTTCATGGACTCCTTAGCTTCGGAAGGTTACGCTGCTAACGGGAACGGTATTTACTACAAATACGGTCTATTTAAACAAAAGTTTGTGGATGGCTACCAAGTGGAGATGCCAAATGACTGGACTAAGTCCGATAGTCCCTGGTTAGTGCGCCGAAAGGGGAAAGCAGCATTGGTTCATTTTGGTGGCCACTATACCATGATTGAACAGGATGGTTGGTTGACACCCGAATATGAAGGCGATCAAGTGGTTCTGGCGGTACCATATGACATTGCCGTGGTGGGATATCATAATCACGTAACGAATACAATGCGTTTATGGAATGCCGAGATCCCTTCAGAAGATGAGATTGACTATCGAACGATTCAAGACCGGCGGACGATTGAAGATTTGACCTCAGTCCTGTATCCCAATGATTCGACTTATGACGGGCGTTTGTTGCGTTTAAAGCAAGAATATTTCTTCGTTTCGGCGGGAATTCAAAGCATCCTTCGTTATTTTGTCAAGAATAACGGCACTAATGCTTGGGACCAGCTACCAGATGAAGTGGCGATTCATATCAACGATACGCATCCAGCAATGTGTGTGGCGGAATTAATGCGGCTTTTGGTGGACGACTATCGGGTTGATTGGGAACGGGCTTGGCAGATTACCCAACAAGTGATGAGTTACACCAATCATACCATCATGGCTGAAGCCTTGGAAAAATGGGATGTCAATATGTTTCGGCAATTACTACCTCGGTTGATGGACATTATCACGGAAATTGACCGGCGGTATGCCGAAAGTCTGCAAGGACGAGTAGATGGCCAGATAATTGATCGGACACGAATTATTAGTGGGAACCAAGTTCATATGGCCCACTTAGCAATTATTGGTTCGCATTCGATTAATGGGGTGGCTGAATTACATACGCAATTGTTGGAAACTACGGTCTTGAATGACTTTTATAACTTGTATCCGGACCGCTTTAATAATAAGACCAACGGGATTACTTTACGGCGCTGGTTGCAACTAGCAAACCCGCAATTAAGTCATTTACTTGATGAACAATTAGGGAGCCAGTGGCGTAATGATTCGGCACAATTACTAAAACTGACTAAGGCGGCGGATGATCCGAAGGTCTTAAATCAGTTGGCCAAGATTAAGTTAGCTAATAAGCAAAAATTGGCCCAACTCATCAAACAGCAAACTGGTTTGGAAGTTGATCCTCAGGCCATTTTTGATGTTCAGGTGAAGCGGCTCCATGCTTATAAACGCCAAACCTTGAAGCTTTTACATGTGCTGGCATTATATCGAGATTTGAAGAATGGGATTGATCATCCTAAACGGGTGGTAATCTTTGGTGCCAAGGCGGCCCCTAGTTATGTGTACGCTAAACAAGTCATTAAGGTTATTAATGAAGTGGCTAAGTTAATCAATCATGATCCAGCTATTAATGATCGGTTGAAAGTAGTTTTTCTAGAAAACTATGGGGTAACCTTAGCTGAACAAATCATTCCGGCAGCTGATCTGTCAGAACAAATCTCGACCACTACCAAGGAAGCTAGTGGGACCAGCAACATGAAATTAATGGCTAACGGAGCTTTGACCATCGCAACGATGGATGGGGCCAATGTTGAAATTGCCGAAGCAGTGGGTGATGATAATATCTTCATTTTTGGCCTGAATAAGGATCAGGTTAATCAGGCCTATGCGGATCATTCTTATGATCCACAACAGGTATATAATCAATCACCAGTGGTTAAGTCAGTGGTTGATATGTTAATTGATGGAACTATTCCAGCTTGTCAGGCTGAAGGGAAAGCTCTCTATGATTCTTTTGTTCAAGCTAATGAACCCTTCTTTGTGTTAGCTGACCTAGAAAGCTATTTGCAGGCCCAAGCCCGCGTGGAAACGGCTTGGCAGGATCAAGAGGCCTGGGCTAAACGGAGTCTAATCAATATTGCCCATGTCGAGCGCTTTGATGCTGATCATACGGTCCAATTATATGCTCAAGACATCTGGCATTTAACGCCACTAGCACAAGCATAAGGTAGGTAAAACTAAATGGAATTTGCCGCCGTTATCCATCGTCCAGATAGTGAAATGGCCTATTTTAAAAATGATGTTTTTCAAATTCGGCTTAAGACCAAGCGAGATGATCTAAAAAAAGTAGCCTTAATTTATGGTGATCCATATTCGTTGATTTCTGAAAATTTAGATCCTTTTTATCAGCATCCGCAGCCAATGGATAAGATCTTACAAGATCAATATTATGATTACTGGGAGCTAGAAGTTCGGTTGGCGACCAAACGCTTGGCCTATGCCTTTGTTTTGGTTGATAGTGACGACGAGGCATATTATTACAATGACCAAGGCTTTTGGCCCGTCGATCACGACGCTTCGTTGAATAATGCGAATAGTTATTTCCGTTTGCCTTACGGACATGAAATTGATGCGATTCATGTCCCAAGCTGGGTAGCTGGGACCGTTTGGTATCAGATCTTCCCAGAACGGTTTGCTAATGGTGATCCAACCAATGATCCAGCGGGAACAAAATCTTGGAATCCTCAGGATCATCCGTCCCGCACGGCTTATTATGGTGGTGATCTGCAAGGAATTATCGACCATCTGGATGATCTAGAAAATTTAGGGGTAACTGGTTTGTACTTTAACCCGCTCTTTTTAGCGCCATCTAATCATAAATATGACACGATCGATTTTTTCCAAATTGATCCTCATTTTGGGACGAATCAATTATTCGGGGAACTAGTGCAGGCTGCCCATCAACGTGGGATGCGGGTGATGCTAGATGCCGTTTTTAACCATCTGGGAATCAATTCTCCTCAGTGGCAAGACGTCATCCGGCATGGTCAGGAATCGGTCTATGCAGATTGGTTTCATATTCATCAGTTTCCGGTCACTTATAAGTCAACTAGCAACCCTGAGTATTCACCGGCGATTTCTTATGAAACCTTTGCCAACAACCCACAGATGACAAAGCTAAATACGGCTAACCCTGAGGTGCAAGCTTATTTGTTATCCATTGCCACCTATTGGGTCAAAGAATACGATATTGATGCCTGGCGTCTTGACGTAGCAAATGAGATTGATCACCATTTTTGGCAAGCTTTTCACCAGCGTATGCTGGATCTCAAACCTGATTTCTACATATTAGGAGAGATTTGGCATCGAGCTCAAGCCTGGTTAAATGGTGATCAATTCTCTGGGGTGATGAACTATCCATATGCTGGTTTGATTATTGATGGGATTATTAAACGCCAGCTAAGCTTAAACCAGTTAAGCGCTGGATTAAGTCGCCAATTAATGCTGTATCGCGACCAAACCAATATGTTGATGTTCAATACGTTAGATTCACATGACACTGCGCGTTTAATGACCATGGCTGCTGGTAATTATCGCCTGGTTGAATTAGCGATAGCCTTTTTGATCCTGCAGCCAGGAATGCCATCACTTTATTATGGAACCGAAATTGGGATGGCTGGTAATAATGATCCCGATTGTCGAAAGCCAATGAATTGGCAACCAGACGCGAAGGGAAGGAATTTAGCGCAACAGATTAAGAAATTGATTGCATTTCGGCATCGATATGGAGCCTTATTAACCGCTGGTAAAATCAAATTTGTTGTCGTTGATCCTGATCGAATTCAGGTGGTGCGTTTTAATGACCACCAGCAGATCATTGGTGATTTTGATTTAGGGTCTAATTCTTATCAATTACAAGTAAAGTAAAAAGCACCCGCCAAATTTTGGCAGGTGCTTTACTTTATTCTTTATCATTTAGATCTTTGTCGCTGTTTGGTCGTGCCACATGATAATCATCATCATTCATGGCTTCGACTTCACCTAAACGATAACCATTCCCGACTTGACTAAAGAAGTCATGGTTAGAAGTGGTTGTTGAGATCCCGTTCATTACGATTGGGTTAACATCAGATGAAGTATCAGGGAAGAGCGGATCTTGGCCCAAATTCATCAAGGCTTTATTAGCGTTGTAGCGGATGAAGGTTAAAACTTCTTCAGTCCAGCCAACTTGGTCGTACAACATATGGGTGTATTTTTCTTCGTTATCATACAGGTCATATAAGAAGTTGTAGAGCCAGTCTTTCATGTCTTGTTGTTGCTTTTCGCTTAATTGGCGCATGCCAACTTGGAATTTATAACCAATGTATGTTCCGTGAACTGATTCATCCCGTAAGATTAACTTGATGATTTCGGCAACGTTATTTAATTGGTTGTGTCCCAAATAGTAAAGTGGGGTGTAGAAACCAGAGTAGAATAAGAAAGTTTCTAAGAAGACGTTGGCGACTTTTTTCTTCAGAGGGTCCGTATTAGCATCTAGATATAGATTCCCGATCTTAATGGCCTTATTTTGCAAGAATTCTTGACTATCGGACCATTCAAAGATTTCATCAATCTCATCCGGAGTGTTTAACGTAGAAAAGATGGTGGAATAACTTTTTGCATGAACTGATTCCATGAATTGGATGTTATTTAAAACGGCAGTTTCATGCTGAGTTTGAACGTTTTCTTTTAAAGCCTTCAAACCTTCTTCGGATTGTAAGGTATCCAACAGGGTCAACCCACCAAAGACGTGACCGACCACCCATTTGTGATCATCGTCTAATTGGCGCCAATCGTCCAAGTCATTGGAAACTGGGATCCGGGTATCTAACCAGAATTGTTCGGTTAGTTTCTCCCAAGTTGCTTTATCAATCATGTCGGAAACCTGGTTCCAATTGATTGCATCGTAGTGAGTTAAACTCATGATAATTCTCCTTCAATTATTGATTAGATTAGGAATAGTATACACTAAATGACACAGCTTTCGCATTGGTTTGCTCCAATTTCATCCTCATCATCGGTGAAGGTCCGAATGTAGTAAATGGACTTAATGCCACTTTGGTAAGCATAGTGACGTAGGATGTTTAGATCCCGTGTCGTCATTTTATCAGTTCGACCATTCTTCCATTCATAGAGACCTTCAGGAATGGAGGAGCGCATGAAGAGGGTCATTGATAAGGCTTGATCAACATGTTGTTGCGCCGCCGCGTAAGTATCAATGACCGAACGCATATCAGTGTCATAAGCTGACTTGTAGTATTTGATGGTGTCATTGTTTAAGTATGGGGCTGGGTAATAGATCTTCCCAATCATTTTTTCTTGACGTTCTTCAATCCGGTTAATAATCGGATGTAAACTTGAGGTTGAATCACCAATGTAAGAAGTCGAGCCGTTAGGAGCGACTGCCAACCGGTAGGCATTGTAGATGCCGTCTTTCATAATGTCAGCTTTTAAAGCTTGCCAATCTTCAATTCCAGGAATAAAAATCCCGTTGAAGAGGTTCTTAACCGCTTCTGATTGAGGGCCCCAGTCCTTGGTAACATATTTGTCGAAGTATGAGCCGTCTGCATAGGTGCTCTTTTCAAAATTATAAAAGGCCGTTTGCCGTTCTTTAGCGATCTCGTGAGAGGCTACCAAAGTCCAGTAATTCAAGAGCATAAAGTAAACGCTGGTGAATTCAATGGCCACGGGACTGCCGTATTGAATATGGTTTTTAGCAAGGTAACCGTGTAACCCCATGGCACCAAGGCCGATGGCGTGTAATTCATCATTCCCTTTTTGGATTGATGGGACAATATCAAGGGATTCAGAATCACTAATCCGGGTAAGTCCATAAGTCATTGCCCGGACAGAACGACCAAAATCTGGAGTTTCCATTAAGTTGGCCACATTGGTGGAACCTAGGTTACAGCTCACATCAGTTCCGAGTTTAGCAAAGGATTGATCGTTATTGATGATTGAAGGAGACTGAACTTGGGCAATTTCGGAACAAAGATTACTCATAATGATCTTGCCATCAATGGGGTTCTCCCGGTTTTCCATATCAATATTGACGATATAGGGATAACCAGATTCTTGTTGGAGTTTACTAATTTCGTCCTCCAGATCCCGTGCGTTGATCTTATATTTAGTGATTTCGTCATTAGCGACCATGTTATCGTATTCAGCGGTAATATCGACATAAGAGAATGGGACGCCGTAGACGCGTTCAACATCATAAGGGCTGAATAAGAACATTTCCTCATCATTTTCGACTAGTTCGTAAAATTTGTCAGGAACTGTAATACCGAGTGAGAGAGTCTTGATTCGAATTTTTTCATCGGCGTTTTCTTTTTTAGCCGCTAAGAAGGAGATAATGTCAGGATGGAAGACGCTTAAGTAAACAACACCAGCACCTTGGCGTTGGCCAAGTTGGTTGGAGTAGGTGAAACTATCTTCTAATAATTTCATCACTGGAACTACTCCACTAGCAGCGCCTTTAATCTTCTTGATTGGCGCCCCTGCTTCACGAAGGTTGTTCAAACTAATTCCAACCCCTCCACCGATTTTGGATAATTGCAGAGCGGAGTTAACTGTCCGCCCAATAGAATTCATATCATCTGTTGCTTGGATTTCAAAACAAGATACAAATTCTCCCCGTCGCTTCCGACCAGCATTTAAAAAGGTTGGGGTGGCAGGTTGGTAGCGTTGATGAATTAATTCATCGGCGAGGTCTTGAGCTAACGCTTGATTACCATTTGCTAAAAAGAGGGCATTCATGGCGACCCGATCGATATAGTTCTCTAAGTAGTATTCTTTATCATTGGTCCGTAAAGCATATTGGGCATAGAACTTATAAGCGGCCATAAAAGACTTGAAATGGAAATCTTGTGCTTTCAAGTAATCATATAGCTTTTCAATGAATTCGATTGGATATTGCCGAATAAAGCCCGCTTCAATATAGTCATTATCAATTAGCCAATCCAAGCGTTCGGCGACTGAAGCAAATTGTTTGGTGTTTGGTTTAACGTTAGTTTCAATAAAGTCCACTAATGCTTCGTGATCTTTTTCTAATTGAATTTGACCATTTTTAGGGATATTGATCTCATTATTAAGATCAAAATACTTAACTTGTGTCATATCTAGGTCAGATAATGCCATGTGAAATACCTCTTTCTGCGTAAATTGGGCAAAATAAAGGAGCGAGATAGAACTAAATTTTATGGAATTTAGTTCGTCCTCTCGCCCCCGCAAGGACCGTTGAAGTTTAAATGAAATATAGGTAATCATTCGTTCAACGGTGTATGCGATTTTCGATTAAGCAATAACCGAATTAATTGAAGTGATTATGCTAAACCACGTAACATGTCAGGACGGAAACCAGAAAAGGCATTTCCGTCAGGTAATTGAACAACTGGTGTTGCCATGAATCCGTTGGCCTTTAATTCATCAACGAATTCAGGTTGTTCGTCAATATTGTGTTCAACAAAAGCCACGTTATGTTGTTCTAAAAATTTCTTTGTCATTTTGCATTGAATACAATTGTTTTTTGAAAATACAGTTACCATTGGTAATACCCCCTCGAGTCGTTCTCCGTTTAATTGATGATATTAGTATAGTCGTTTTTAAGTATAAATCAAGTAGAAAAACACAATATCTTGTGTTTTTGTATTTTTAGTTACTAGATATAGGGTTAGAGAGAAGGCTTTCATTCTTTGCCGGCTACGAGATTTGACCAACAAGAAATGACTTTGGGCTTATGTTAAAATGATAAAACTAAGTGAAGTTAGCCTCAAAAATGAATGAGGTAAAAATTAACGGAGTGTTATTTTGGCAACGGAACGTGAGATTACTTTTTATATGAAAGAAGCCCTTAAAGAGGCTCGAGATGCAGCGTTAATGAATGAAGTGCCAATCGGGGCCGTGATTGTTCATGACGGTCAAATTATTGGACGAGGTCATAATATGCGAGAACGTTACCAAGATGTAACCTATCATGCAGAGATTTTGGCCATTAATGAAGCTAATCAAGCTTTACGAAGTTGGCGGTTAGAAAATTGCGAATTATACGTGACCCTAGAGCCATGTATCATGTGCAGTGGAGCCATTATTAATGCCCGAATTCCTCGCGTTTATTACGGAGCGGCTGATCCGAAAGCGGGAGCAGTTCATAGCTTATACCAACTGATGAATGATCAACGATTAAATCACCAGGTTGAAGTTCATGCAGGAATTATGGAGGCGCCCTGTCAACAATTACTGAAAGATTTTTTTCGAGCAATTCGTCGTCGTAAAAAAATATTGAAACAAAAGCCGAATAGATAACTAGTTTTTTTAATGAGGATAGTGTAAGATAGTTAATGCCGAAAGGTCATAAAGCAAGGAGACGCTTACGAATCGTGTCAGGTCTGGAAGGAAGCAGCACTAAGTTTGATGTTTCTTGTGCTTTATGTTAGATAGTTAATAATAGGAGATCGGAATTTTTCGATCTCCTTTCTTATTTAATTAAAGGTCGGTATAATGGAGATTAGTAAATTGAAAATGAGGGAGAACAAACTGTGAGCTATCAGGCTTTGTATCGGGTTTGGCGGCCGCAACGATTCATGGACGTTGTGGGTCAAGAAGTGGTCACGAAAACCTTAAAAAATTCAATTATTACGAATCAGATTAGCCATGCCTACTTGTTCGCTGGGCCGCGGGGGACGGGAAAGACTTCGGCCGCTAAAATTTTCGCCAAAGCAGTTAACTGCCATCATAAAGTTGATGGGGAACCATGTAACGAATGTGAGACCTGCCGAGCAATCACGAAGAATCAATTAAACGATGTCATTGAAATTGATGCGGCTTCTAACAATGGGGTTGAGGAAATCCGTGATATTCGAGATAAGGCTAAATATGCACCAACGGAAGCGGATTATAAAGTTTACATCATTGATGAAGTGCATATGCTTTCAACTGGGGCCTTTAATGCCTTATTAAAAACATTGGAAGAACCACCAGCTAACGTCATTTTTATCTTAGCTACAACGGAACCGCATAAAATCCCGCTGACGATTATTTCGCGGGTACAACGGTTTGATTTCCGGCGGATTTCTTCGCAAGATGCCTTTAAACGAATGCAATATATCCTGGAACAAAAAGGGATCACTTATGATGAACAAGCACTCTGGGTGATTGCTAATGCTGCTGAAGGTGGAATGCGGGATGCCCTGAGTATTTTAGATCAAGTGATCTCTTATGGGGATAACCATGTTGATGTGGATAATGCCTTGTTAGTGACGGGCAGCATTACACGTAAGTTACTGATGCAATATTACTTGCAAGTAACGAATCACGAAAGTGCGCAATCTCTAACCACCATGACCGAGATTTTAGCTGCTGGTAAGGATGGGCAAAGGTTTACAGAGGATTTAATTTCTCTATTACGAGATGTGCTACTCTATCAAGAATCACCAGATTTGATCGATCCAGCAACAACGGGGCTGGAGGCTGATGACTTTGATCAGATGAGTCAAAATGCTTCGGCTGATCAGCTTTACCAAATGATTGATGTCATTAATCAAATTCAAGATGAAATGCGATTTACGACACATCCCGATGTCTATTTAGAGGTTTTAACGGTTCGTTTAAGTCAGACTAAACTAGTGGAAACTAATCCGCAGCCAGCCAAAGAAGATCCGCGGCTTGCACAGTTACAAAAGCAAGTTGAACAACTGGAAATGCAGTTGCAACGAGTATCAACTAATCCTGCACTAGCCAAAGAATCGCATCGACCAAAACCAAAAAAATCAGCGAAACGATTTAATTTAGCGCCTATTCATGAGATCCTGGGTCAAGCCACTCGGAAAGATTTAGACAGTCTCCAAGAACTTTGGGGAGATATGTTGAATATGTTAGAACCGGCTCAACGGTCCTTAATCCATATTTCCGAACCTGTAGCGGCTAGTCCTTCTGGTGTGGTCGTGGCTTTTGATAACCAATTTTTGTTCCAACAAGCCTCCGAGAGTACTTTGGGGGCAAATATGGAAGCCAGTTTACAGCGGTTAACGGGGAATGAACGAAAAGTGGCCTTTGTTCCTAAAGCCAAGTGGCCTGAAATTCGTCATGATTATTTGGCTAACCATGGCTTTTATCAAAAGTCAGCTGAGTCAGCAGACAAACCGGCGACCGATCCAGTGGTTGAGCAAGCGGCACAATTATTTGGTCAAGAAAATATTACTGTACAAGATGATTAACAAGAAAAGAAGGTAAACAACAATGATGCGTGGAATGAATATGCAACAGATGATGAAGCAAGCACAAAAAATGCAAAAACAAATGATGGCTGAACAACAAGAATTAGCCGAACAAACCTTTGTGGGCAAGGCCCCTGATGAAATGGTCGTGGCGACCTTTACGGGTGATAAGAAGTTAACAGATTTACAAATTAAACCAGCCGTGGTGGATCCCGATGATGTCGATATGCTTCAGGACATGGTTTTGACGGCCATTAATGATGGGTTGGAAAAAGTAGATCAAGCGACCCAAAGTAAGATGGGCAAGTACACGCGTGGGTTAGGAATGTAGGAGTTAAGGCGGATGCAGTATCCAGAACCAATTGCTAAGTTAATCGACAGTTATATGAAACTACCAGGAATTGGTGAAAAGTCCGCAACTCGCTTAGCTTTTTATACATTGGGGATGGCCGATGATGATGTGAAAGATTTTTCGCTCGCTTTACAAGCAGTGAAACAAGATCTACATTTTTGTACCATTTGTGGCAATATCACGGAAGATGATCCCTGTCCCATTTGCAAAGATCCAACTCGTGATCAAAGCCAAATTATAGTGGTGGAACGCGCCCGAGACATTATGGCAATGGAACGGATGAATGAATATCATGGATTGTACCATGTTTTAAACGGGACCATTTCGCCTAGTGAAGGCACGGGACCAATGGATATTAATATTCCTAGTTTGATTGACCGTTTAAAGCAACATCCTGAAGTACAAGAGGTGATCATTGCGACGAATGCTTCCATGGATGGGGAAACGACGGCCCAATATTTAGCTAAGTTATTAAAGCCAGCAGGAATCAAAGTCACGCGGCTGGCTCATGGTTTATCAGCCGGGGCTGATATTGATTATACTGATGA
Organism: Limosilactobacillus gastricus DSM 16045; assembly: GCF_001434365.1. GTDB lineage: Bacteria > Bacillota > Bacilli > Lactobacillales > Lactobacillaceae > Limosilactobacillus > Limosilactobacillus gastricus. Next base: position 69,081 of record NZ_AZFN01000001.1, read on the forward strand.
ATTAACGCTATTTAGAGCCGTCCAAGGACGGATTGAAATGTAAGAGGAGCAATCCATGACAGGGAAGTTTATCTCTTTTGAGGGACCTGATGGGGCCGGAAAAACGAGTGTCATTAAAGCGATAGTTGACCGGTTAGCTGACGTAAAGTTGGCTAATCAAGTGGTTTTAACCCGAGAGCCTGGGGGAACTCCCATTGGGGAAGCAATTCGTGACCTTTTATTATCATCTAAATCGGTGGATATGGACGGTTGGACGGAAGCATATTTATTCGCCGCATCACGACGTCAGCATGTTGTTGAAAAGATCAAGCCAGCGCTAAAGTCCAATCAAATTGTTATATGCGATCGTTTTGTAGATAGTTCGGTTGCCTATCAGGGACAAGGCCGTCAACTTGGTTTCGATCAGATTTGGGAGCTAAATCAAGCGGCGGTTGGTGATTGCTTGCCTGATTTAACGTTTGTCCTTGATTTGCCAATTGAAGAAGGACTTCAACGGATTGCGCAACACCGCACAGACCAAATTAACCGGCTAGATGAAGAAACCTTAACTTTTTATCAGCGAGTTCGCCAAGGCTTTTTAAAGCAAGCCCAGCGTGATCCCCAACGGATCGTCGTTGTTAATGCAAGTCAAGAGCTAACAGCAGTCGTTAAGAATGTTTGGCACCAAATGGCAGAACGATGGCCAGAACTAAAAAATGAGGATGCTTAATCATGAAAATGGTAATTGCAATTGTGCAAAAAAAGGACAGTAATCATTTACAATCAGCTTTGATTGAAGCGGGATTTCGTTCAACCCGACTTGCCAGTGTCGGAGGTTTTTTGAGTGAAGGAAATGTGACCTTTTTAATTGGGGTAGTTGATCCCCAGATTCCAATGGTGATGGAAATAATTCGGGAGCATGCACAATCCCGTGACCAATTTGTTTCATCGCCAGCTGCCACCGATTTAGGCCGCTCGACCATGCCGGTGAATGTCCAGGTTGGTGGAGCGACGGTGTTTGTACTCCCAGTGGAACAATTTGAACAATTTTAAGTAGGAGCCAAAATGACGGAAAGTTTGTTGACAGCTAATGATCGGCAACCCCAGCTAGTAAAGCGTCTGCAAGGCTTAATTGATCATAATGAGTTAGCACATGCCTACCTATTGGTGGGACCAAGTGGATCCGGAAAGAAATTGTTGGCACAATGGGTCGCTTTGCGGCTTTTTTGTTTATCGCCAGTCAATTCGCAACCAGATTTAACCTGTGATGAATGCCAGCGGATTTTGTCTAATAATCATCCTGATTTAGTGGTAGCTGAGCCAGATGGTAGACAAATTAAAGTTGACCAGATTCGGCACTTAAAAGATGAGTTTTCAAAAAGTTCAGTCGAAGGCCGGCAGAAGGTATTCATCATTGAGGATGCTGAGAAAATGACCGTTAATGCCGCGAATAGTCTGTTGAAGTTTATTGAAGAACCGGGTACAGATATCTATATCTTTTTATTAACAACGAATAAAAATGCGATTTTACCCACTATTCAATCACGGACCCAGGTAATCGAGCTTCAACCGGTCAGTGATGAAGTCGGTCGGGAGTTGATGACTCAAGCTCAGATTCCAGACTATTTGCAACCAGTTATTTGGGGCTTAACTAAGTCAGTCGATCAAGCCCAGGAACTACTGGAGAATGATTGGTTAAGCCAAGTTGTTAAATTATTGGTCCCTTGGGTGCAGAAGTTGGCCGGTGGTGATTGGCTAGCTTTTGTTGAAGTGCAAACCAAGTGGATACCTCTGGCAATTGATCGAGCACATCAACAAGTAATTTTTGATCTGATCATGCTGGTGGTTCGTGATCTGCTCTTTATTAAACAAGGGGTGGCAACTAACTTAATTCACTTCCAACAATGGTATCAACCATTAAGTGAGGTGGTTAATCGCTTGAGTTCAGAGCAAATTTTATTCATTAGTGAACGAACCCTAGGACTGCGGCACCAACTAGATCAAAATATCAATTTTCAAAATATCTTAGAACAGTTTGTGTTACAATGCTTTACACGATTAGGCGGATACCATAGAGGAGCTTAAGATGACAGAACGGGTGGATAAAGGGAATTTATATGATCGATTAAATATGATCACCCAACAAACAAAAGCTCTGGTAGAAAATATGGAAATTCTCCAAGAGCAAATGAATTCCGTTTTAAAAGAAAATGCGGAACTTACAATTGAAAATAATCATTTACGTGAAATGTTGGCCCAACAAAATGTAAAAGCTGATGAAGGACTATCGGATTCACGGAAAAATTTGCAAAAGCTATATCAAGAAGGCTTCCATGTTTGTAACGAATATTATGGAAAGCGACTAGAAGATGATGAGTCATGTACTTTTTGTTTAGATGTCATCTTTAATGATCAGCGAGGCAAGTGATAATCATGCAAGCAATTTCAAGCTTTCAAGAATCAATAAATGGACGATTATATTTAGTCCCAACCCCAATTGGCAATTTGGATGATATGACTTTTCGTGCGATTAAAGTCCTTCGTGAGGTGGATTTGATTGCTGCTGAAGATACTCGCCATACCCGACAATTATTAAATCACTTTGAAATTGATACACCCATGATTAGTTTTCATGAACATAATACTGAACAACGGATCCCGCAGTTGTTAGAACGTCTAAATCATGGTGAATCAATTGCTCAATGTAGTGATGCAGGGATGCCATCAATTTCTGATCCAGGGAAAGAACTGGTGGCGGCGTGTGTTCAAGCGAATATTCCGGTAATCCCTTTACCGGGAGCCAATGCAGGCTTAACAGCATTAATTGCTTCGGGATTAGTTCCGCAACCATTTTATTTTTATGGTTTTTTAGAACGGAAAACTTCGCTTCAACAAGAGACGTTAACAGCGCTGAAAGAGCGTCAGGAAACGATCATTTTTTATGAGGCGCCACATCGGCTAGCTAAAACTTTACAAAATATGGTAGCGGTTATTGGCCCCGAGCGTTCAGTGGTATTAGCGCGAGAACTTACTAAACGATACGAAGAATTTATTCGAGGTAGTCTCGCAGAGGTTTTAGCCTGGGCCCAAACCGACCAGGTACGCGGTGAATTTGTAATTTTATTAGCAGGGAATTCTGGGGATGATAAGAGTTCAGAGATGACTGAGGATCCAATTGAGCAGATTAAGCACTTAATTGATCAAGGCGAGAAAGTGAACACCGCTATTAAATTAGTAGCTAAAAAACGCGGCCTCAATCGACAAGCGCTTTATCGAGAATTTCATAACCTTTAGGAGCTGATATTGTGGAATTTTATGAAATTAAACATCAATTAAATTATTATGAATGTGATCCCGCTGGTCATCCCACCTTAAGTACTCTGATTAATTTGGCTGTATTAGCCGCTGAAGCCGACAATCAAGTAAATGGGGTGGGCCTAGCCACCGTTAATCAATTTGGTGGTGGTTGGGTTATTATCAATTATGCCGGTAATTTAAGCGTCCATACCGCTCGCAAAGAAGAAGAATTAAAGATCGGCACACGGGTTGAGTCTTATAATAAATTTTTTATTATTCGAGATTTCTATGTTAAGGGGCCTGATGATCAAATTTATGCTGAATTTAAGGGCACCTTTGTCTTCATGGACTTGGTTAAGCGTAAGATAATGACTATTCCTCAAGCTGTAATTGATCTTTTTGATATGGATCCAGTCCGTCGCTTACCACGCCTTCCTCAACCAGGTGATTTTGAACGGTCACCGGAGTGGGATCAACAGACCTACCGGGTCCGGTATTTTGACATTGACATGAATGGTCATGTTAATAACGCCCATTATTTTGATTGGATGTTAGATCCATTAGGCGGAGAATTTTTAAGTCATCACCATTTAGTTGCCATGCGAATTACTTTTGCTAAAGAGGTTCGGATGGATGAGATTATCACCAGTTCCGTTAGTATCCCTACCCCATTGGAAGATGGGCGCTTAATGACGCAACATTTAATTGAAGTAGATGGGGAAATTAGTGCGAAGGGCGAAAATTATTGGATTCCGCTTGAAAAATGAAATTTTAAGAGCATGAAAGCGGTTTTGTGATAAACTCGTAGATGAATCAATTATGTATTGGAGGATGAACAGATGTCCATTTTAGTTGCTGGGGGAGCCGGATATATCGGGTCCCACATGGTGAAACAATTAGTTGAATCAGGCGAAGAGGTCGTGGTGGCCGATAACCTTTCGACTGGTCATAAAAAGGCTATTAATCCTAAGGCTAAGTTTTATTATGGTGACATTCGCGACCGGGCCTTCTTAGATCGGATTTTTGTGAACGAAGATATCACGGCCGTGGTTCATTTCGCAGCTTTTTCGATTGTTCCTGAATCGATGCAAGAGCCCTTAAAGTATTTTGATAACAATACAGGTGGGATGATCACTTTATTGGAAGCCATGCGAGATTTTAAAGTTAAATACATTGTCTTTTCATCAACGGCAGCAACTTATGGGATTCCAGAAACGATGCCGATTAAGGAAACCGATCCACAACAACCAATCAATCCATATGGTTTATCAAAATTAATGATGGAAAAAATGATGGCTTGGGCTGATGAAGCATATGGCATTAAGTTTGTTGCCCTTCGCTACTTTAACGTGGCGGGAGCAGCTGCGGATGGTACGATTGGTGAAGATCATGGTCCAGAAACTCACTTAGTACCAATTATTATGCAAGTGGCACAAGGAAAACGAGCTGAGTTGAGTATCTTTGGTGATGATTACAACACCCCAGATGGTACCAACGTCCGCGATTATGTTCATGTGATGGATTTGGCGGATGCTCATATCTTAGCCTTGAAGTATCTGGAAGCTGGTAATCCAAGCAATGCCTTTAACCTAGGGTCATCAACTGGTTTCTCCAATAAGGAAATGCTTGAAGCAGCCCGTGAAGTTACTGGTAAAGAAATTCCGGCAAAGATTGCGCCTCGTCGTCCCGGCGATCCAGATTCATTAGTAGCCGCTAGTGATAAGGCTCGGGAAGTATTAAACTGGCAACCCAAATATGATGATGTGCACGATATCATTGCAACGGCTTGGCAATGGCACTCAACTCATCCTAAGGGTTACGACGATCGGAATTAAATTTAATTTTTTAAATCGCATTATGGGATTCCATAGTGTGATTTTTTTATCCTTGCCTTGAAGTTAACAGACTACCGGCTAATATGTTAAGATTGTACAGATTATTAATTGAAAGGATAGAAACAATGAAAATACTGGCTATTGATACTTCTAACCAGCCGATGGCAATCGCTTTAGTTGAAAATCGTAATTTAATGGCGACGACGACATTAAAAATGGTTAAAAATCATAGTGTTTATGTTTTGCCGACGATTGATCGATTGATGGAAATAGTTAAGTGGACTCCTGAGGATTTGGATCAGATTGTCGTTGCCAGTGGCCCAGGATCTTATACTGGAATTCGAATCGCGGTTACCACCGCCAAGGTCTTAGCGGACACGTTAGGGATTAACTTGGTTACTGTCTCGAGTTTGCAAGTCTTGGCAGCTAATATCCCGCCGTTGACGAACGAAATTATTGTTCCCTTTTTTGATGCGCGCCGGGGGACGGTTTTCGCTGGTCAATACCAATGGCAAAATGGTTCCTTGCTAAATATACAAGCTGATCAGCATCTTGAAATGGCCGACTTAATCAGCCAATTATCAAAGTGCTCCGCTTCAGTTGTCTTGGTTGGTGAAGTGACAGCTAAATTGACCACGCTGTTAGCTGATTTGCCGCAAGGAATTCGGTTAATGACCGCCGTTAGAGCCTTACCGTCAGCTTATCAACTGGCTTTATTAGGGAAAGCAAAGAAACCAGTAGCGGATGTCAATACGGTGGTCCCAAGATATTTACGGCGGACCGAAGCGGAAATGAATTGGTTGCAAACCCACCCAGAGGGAATGGATCACGATTATGTTCAACGGGTTTAAAGACTGGTTACACAAGCGATTTGACGCTCCTGAACCAATTAGTTTTGGAACGGTTGAAGAGCAAGTTATCCAGAATCAAGTGGTATTTCGCCAAGCATATGCTAAGGATGCCGATGCTTTCGAAATTATTGAGCGGCAAATTTATCAGGCTTCACCGTGGGGACGTGTGGGCTTTTTAAATGAGTTATATCATCGAGAACGCTTATATTTAGCCATCATGGTTAATCAACAAACGGTTGGGTACGCAGGCATGTCATTTAATCGCCGTCAATTAGATGCTCATATTACTAACCTGGGGATCATGCCAAATTTCCAAGGGCAAGGAATTGGCACCAAAGTCATTCAACACTTATTGGAAGTTGCTCAAACACAGGGAATGTTAACAGTTTCTTTGGAAGTGAAACAGCATAATCCTGGAGCTCAACGTTTGTATGAACGATTAAATTTTGAATTGTTGCGTGTACGACATCACTACTATCGAGATGATGGGGATGATGCCTTAGAAATGGTAATTAGCTTGCCGATGAGGGGAGGAAAAGGATGGCAAAACAAGAATTAATTTTAGCCTTCGAATCCAGTTGCGATGAGACCAGCGTAGCCGTAGTGGAAAATGGGCATAAAATTTTAAGCAACATCGTTGCAACGCAAATTGCTAGTCATCAGCGTTTTGGGGGCGTGGTACCTGAAGTGGCCAGCCGTCATCATATCGAACAAATTACGGCATGTATTAATGATGCCTTGTTGGAGGCTCAAGTAACCTATGACGATTTAACGGCGGTGGCAGTTACCTATGGGCCGGGCTTAGTTGGATCATTATTGATTGGAGTAACCGCTGCTAAAGCGGTGGCTTGGGCCCATCATTTGCCATTAGTGCCAGTAAATCATATGGCTGGTCATTTATATGCGGCACGGTTTGAACACGAATTTTCCTATCCACAAATGGGACTATTGGTTTCTGGCGGCCATACGGAGCTAGTTTACATGGCGGCGCCACACGAATATCAAATTATTGGTGAGACCCGGGATGATGCCGCCGGCGAAGCCTATGATAAGATTGGGCGAGTGATGGGGATTGCGTATCCAGCTGGGAAACAGGTTGATGAAATGGCTTTACAAGGAACTGATACCTTTCATTTTCCTCGAGCCATGGAAAAAGAAGACAATTTAGACTTTTCTTTTTCAGGACTAAAAAGTGCGTTTATTAATACGGTGCACAATGCTCAGCAACGAGGAGAACAACTAGATGCTAATGATTTAGCAGCCTCTTTTCAGGCGAGCGTGGTGGATGTTTTAGTTGAAAAGACTATCAAGGCGCTGGATCAATATCCGGTTAAACAATTGATTTTAGCCGGCGGAGTTGCTGCTAATCGAGGATTGCGGTCTCGTTTGGAAGAGGACCTAGAAAAATTTCATCCTGAAGTTGACTTACTCAAGGCCCCTTTAAAACTATGCGGTGATAATGCGGCGATGATTGGAGCGGCTGCTCATGTTGGTTATCAATATGGTGATCGGGCGGATTGGTCTTTAAATGCTCAACCTGGCTTATCGCTATAAAAATGCTAATTCTTGATAATAAAAAACGGATCCTAATTTAGGGATCCGTTTTTTGGGTGTGAGGTTAAAGTTTAAATAGTTTGGTAGCATTCAACCCGGCTACGATCCTTCGTTCATTTTCTGGTAGCGAAAGTGAATTAAAGTAGGTAATCTCTTGTTTTAATGGATTAAAGGGATAATCGGCAGAGAACATCAAATGGTTAACCCCCACTTTTTTGTAGACGAAATCAAATAAGTCAGGATCATGGAAACCGGATATTGTGTAATATACATTGTTTTGTAAGTAGTAAGGGTAGCAATGATTCAAATTTGCACCGGTCGCATTTTTTAATCGCTCCATAAAGAATGGGATCCCTTCGCCTAAGTGTCCAACAATAATTTTTAATTGAGGATGGCGATCAAAAACCCCGGTCACTACCATTTTTAACAGATGGGTGCCAGTCTCAATATGCCATCCCCATCCGCCAGAGATTAGCACATTTTTCGCATATGGATCGGCAACCTGATAATAGGCGTCTAATACCTTCTGAGGTGGAACAGCAGGATGGATATAAATGGGGGCATCTAATTTCTCGGCCATAGTTAATAAAGGTTCAAATTGAGGTTCATCAAGGTAATGTCCGTTGATGTGTCCATTAATCATCGCCCCAACAAAATAGCCTGTTTCCATACAGCGTTTTAGTTCTTCTGCTGCGGTAATCGGATTAACGGTTGGCAACGCTGCCCAGCCTCGAAAGCGCTCAGGATATTTTTGAATACGTGTTAATAGTAGATCATTAGCTAATCGAGCATAATGTTGAGCCAAAGGCTGGTCTAATAATTCCATATTGGCTGCACATAAAGAAACTATTTGCATATCAACGTTATTTTGATCCATTAAGGCAATTCGGTCGGGGTCTAAATCAGAAATGGCTGCCGTGATTTTTTGGAATTCTTGGGGGGATCGCATCCGTTTCACTGCTTGGATACTTTGATATCCAGGACTGGCGGGTGCCTCATATAATTCGCGGGGGCACCAATGCTCTTCTAAACTTATTAATTTCATTTAATATTTTCCTCGTACAATCCAAATAAACCAAACATACATAAAAGGTGAATTAAGTGCTAGTAGCCAGCTGGGGGCGAAAGGACATACTAAGCTATAGCCAGCAATTAAGATACCTGTCAGAATTCCGCAAACTTGAATAACGCGGTTTTTAGTAGTGAGGGATGAAGAAATCATCCAGATCCCTTCAAAAATATGAGCGGCGTATCGTACGGTATTAGGCATGGTGAGACTGACTGTGGCAATCCCTAGACTAAGATTACCGCTGATCCCATAAAAATTATTTAAATATAAGAGACCACTTAAAACATCTAAGATAATCCAATAGGTCCCAGCCTTTTTACCCCAATCCGGTACTGGTAATTTATTAATGAAGAAGAACATCGATAAATGCCAGATTAAACCAAGATATTCTCGTAAGTATTGCCCCATTCCACTTGTGAAAGCAAAAAATGGGGTTGAGACAATGAGTAAACTAAATGCAATCCAGGACACTGTACGCATTGAAGGTAAATAATCATCTTCAAGCGTCAACCAATTTTTAATTTTTGACATTATAACCTCCTAAAATGATATCTGAATTTTGTATTTTGATCTTAATGTATATTAGCTCGTGATACAATGGCAAGGGAACTAAAGATACAAATGAGGTTAAAGATGTATCATATTAAAGAAGATCAACGAAGTATCCAATCGGCTCAGCTGATTTCAGAAGGGCTAGCGATGGTTCTCAAAAAGAAAGATTATCCAGATATTAGCATCTCGGAAGTATGCAAGATTAATGGCATTGCACGCACGACTTTTTATCGTCATTTCGATACTTTAGACGATGTTTTAATGTATCAATATGATCAATTATTCCAGCAATCAATTCGAAATTATGCTGACAATTCATATGAACCGGTGAGTTTTGCAAGACTATTACTACAAATTGCAACTGAAAATCCAACCTTAACTACAGCGATTATCAAGAGTGATCGGCGTGAACTGTTAGTTGCGGCCACTCGATCGAACGAAAAGTTGATCATGGACTTACTTCAGATTCAACTTTCGAATAAGGATTTGTCATATTTAACAACCTTGCTCACTTATATTGCCTATGCAACTTTAAAAGAATGGGTAGAACACGGTTGCCAAGAAAGCCTTGACGAACTCTATGAATTAATGAAACGGGAAGTAAAGTTTATCGCAAACCAATTTTAATTTCTGCTGTGGTGAGAATTAGTTTGACTTTTACGTTGTTATTAAATATAATTTGATAGTCGAATCTTTTGATATTCGAAATAAATGCAAGGTAGGTGACACAATTGGCAATCATGACAGCTCAGGAAATCATGGATTTAATTCCTAACCGATTTCCAATCTGTTATATCGATTATGTTGATGAGATGGAGCCGGATCAAAATATTGTGGCCACGAAAAATGTAACCATTAATGAATCATTCTTTCGTGGACACTTTCCCGGAAATCCAGTAATGCCTGGAGTTTTAATTATTGAAACTTTAGCCCAAGCGGCCTCGATTTTAATATTAAAATCACCATCATTTTACAAAAAGACGGCCTATTTAGGCGCCGTCAAGAACGCCAAGTTCCGAGGTATGGTTAAGCCAGGCGATGTGATGAAGTTACACATTAAGATGCTAAAAACCCGATCTCGGATGGGAATTGTGGATGCAGTGGCGACAGTTAACGATAAGAAGGTCTGCAGTGCAGAATTAACCTTTATCGTGGCTGATCGTGAAGAAAAGATTTAATGAGACCATCATTCTAGAGTGTTATTTAGCTCCAAAGGAAAGGGACGCACATGAAGAATGATGATTATCGAGAAATCGCCCAAGCTTTGACGCGAGTTAATACCGCGATTACTTGGATCGAGGAGCAGGAATTAAGGAAAAGTCGGTTTAATGATTTGACCTTAAAAGAGTTACATGCAATTGATGCAATTACGATGTATGATCAGCCAACAGCCTCGGTCCTCGCAGAACGATTGCATGTTGCGCCGGGGACGGCTACGGCAACAATTGATCGCTTATGTCGGAAAGGTTATGCACAGCGTTTGCCTGACCAGCATGATCGGCGGGTAATTCGGATCACTTTAACGAAGAAGGGTCGGTTAATATATCGAACGCAACGGGCCTTTCATGATCGTTTGGCCAATAGTTTCTTAAAGGATGTTGACGACGATCAATTAGGGGTGATCAAGAAGAGTTTGGCGAACTTAGAAGATTTTTTAAATGTAAACCTAAGATAGTAAGAGGAACCCATCTTCGTGGAAGCAATCAAAATTATTGAGACGGCTCGATATGCTCCGTCCAAAATAGTTACTAATGACGACTTATCACAGATTATGGACACTTCTGATGAATGGATTACGGAGCGGACAGGAATTCGCCAGCGCCACATTAGTGAGGGTGAGAACACTTCAGATCTAGCGATAAAAGTTGGACAAAGCCTGCTCGCCAAGAGTGGATACCAGCTTGATCAAGTTGATTTGATTATTGTTGCCACCATGTCTCCAGACGCGTATACGCCTGCTACAGCGGCCATCGTACAAGGAGAATTGGGTGCCAGCCATGCCGTTGCCTTTGATATATCAGCGGCTTGTTCAGGTTTTATGTACGCCATGATGGTAGCTAAGCAACTTTTACAAATGCCGACCGTTAATCGGGCGATGGTCATTGGTGCTGAAGTCTTGTCTAAGATTATTGATTGGCAAGATCGGACGACGGCTGTTTTGTTTGGTGATGGCGCAGGTGGCGTGCTTTTAGAAAAAGATGCGTCCGCTACATCTATATTATTAGGTCAGAATTGGCAAACCTTTGGCGATCAACATGATGCCTTATCGGCTGGTTATACCAAGGTTGCCAACCAATTCCCAGGGCCAGTCACTGATTTAAAGCCCTTTTATATGGATGGGCACGGCGTCTATCGCTTTGCGACTCATCAAGTGCCCAAATCAATAATTACGGCCGCTAACCAAGCGTCAATTGATGTTGATGCAATTGACCACTTTATCTTACATCAAGCTAATGCTAGAATTATAAGGTCGGTTGCTAAACGTCTCCACGTGTCACAAGAGAAATTTCCTATCAATATTAATGAATATGGAAATACTTCAGCGGCCAGTGAACCAATCCTTTTATCTGAATGTGTTGATCAGGGGATTGTAAAACGCGGGGATATTATTGCCCTGAGTGGTTTCGGGGGTGGCTTAACCGTTGGAACCATGATTATTAAGTATTAAAATATAAAAAGTGAGGATATTAAAATGACTAAAGAAGAAATTTTTGCCAGTGTTAAGGAAGTTGTTGTTGAAGAATTAGATCTTGATGAAGACCAAGTTACTTTAGACGCAAAGATCAAAGAAGACCTAGATGCTGATAGTCTAGATGTTTTTGAAATCATGAACAAATTGGAAGACAAGTTTGATATTCAACTTGATGTTGATGAAAACGTACAAACGATTGGTGACGTTGTTGACTTCGTTAAGAAGCAAATGGATGAACAGGCTTAATTAAATGCGTTTAGGGATTCTGTTTAGTGGCCAGGGCTCACAGAAGCCGGGAATGGGGATTGACCTTTTGGCCGATCCTCTTTTTCTAAAAACTGTAAAAACGGCTAGTGAAGCTAGTGGCCTTGATATTGAAACGATTCTTCGTGGTGAAAATGGTGAGTTGGACCAAACGATTAACGTACAACCAGCACTCGTCACCTTTAGCTACGGAATCTATCGAATGTTGCAACGGGATGTACCCGAATTGCCTATTGCGGCCATGGCCGGTCTATCTTTAGGTGAATATGCCGCCTTGATCGCGAGTCAGGCAATTGACCTGACAGCTGGCATTAGCTTATTAGCTGATCGGGCGAAGTACATGCAGGCTGATGCTGATGCAGTCACCAGTACAATGGCAGCGATTGTAAAGCCTAATTTACCAGAGGTGTTAGCGATTTGCGAAGCAAGCCAAAAGAACGGTCAACCGGTATACGTCGCTAACTATAATTCACCATCTCAAGTGGTTTTAGGTGGGACTCTACCAAATTTACAAGTGGCGGTGGATCAAATTACGGCCAATGGTTACGCCAAAAAAGCAGTAATTTTGAAGGTCAACGGGGCCTTTCACACGCCGCTCTTTAATGGGGCGCGGGCTAAAATGCATGACCGGTTACAAAGTGTTGATTTTAAGGAACCGGTTGTCCCGATGATTAGTAATACGACGGTTCAACCTCTCCATGCTGATGAAATTAAAGCAGTCATGGAGCGTCAATTGGCGGTTCCAACTCATTTTGGTGAAGATCTGCAATATATGATTGATCACCAAGGAGTCGATGCTACTTTGGAAATCGGACCAGGTAAGACCTTGTCACAATTTGCCAAGCAAGTTGATCGAGGATTAACTCGTTATCATATTGAAACTTTGGCTGATTATCAAGAATTTGTAAAGGAGATCCAAAATGGAACTCAAGGATAAAGTAGTCTTAATCACCGGAAGTTCGCGAGGAATTGGTGCTGCTACGGCCTTAGCTTTTGCTAAAGCTGGCAGTAAAGTAATTCTGAACGCCCGTCATGAGCTACCGAGTGAATTGACGGATGAACTAACGGCGTTAAATACTGAATATACTTTCTTACAAGCGGATGTTGCTGATCCAGATACTATTAAGGATTTTGCTCAAACTGCTTGGGATACCTATGGTCATGTGGACGTATTAGTTAACAATGCCGGGATCACTCGCGATAAGTTAATGATTGGGATGAAGTTAGATGACTTTGATCAAGTTATTAACGTCAACTTGCGAGGACCATTTATGTTGACGCAAGCTATTTTGAAGAAAATGAACAAACAACGTTCAGGGAGTATCGTTAATTTAGCTAGTGTTGTTGGGCTACATGGGAATGCCGGTCAAGCTAACTATGCTGCTAGTAAAGGTGGCATTATTGGCCTGACGAAGACCGTGGCTCAAGAAGGGGCAATGCGTGGGATCCGTTGTAACGCGATTGCACCGGGAATGATTGAAAGTGATATGACGGCAGTTTTGTCAGATAAGGTTAAAGAACAACTATTAAACCAGATTCCATTAAAACGGTTGGGTGACCCTGAAGAAGTGGCCCAAGCAGCATTGTTCTTGGCACAAAATGATTATGTCACGGGACAAGCGATCGTGGTTGATGGTGGAATGACTATTTAGGAGGTCCAAATGACTCGAGTAGTGATTACAGGGATGGGAGCGATTGCCGCAAACGGAAATGGCTACCAAACTTTTGTCGAAAATACTTTAGCTGGTAAAGTTGGAATTAAGAAGATTACCAAGTTTGATGCAAGTGAAACTGGCATTACGGTTGCTGGTCAGATCGATGATTTTGATCCAGCACAAGTGGTTGGTAAAAAAGAAGCCCGGCGAATGGATTTATATTCTCAATATGCGATCCAAGTATCTCAAGAAGCGATTGATATGGCCGGGATTAATGAAGAAAACACTAATCCTGAAGACATGGGCGTCATCTTTGGTTCGGGGATCGGTGGTTTGACAACCATTGAAGAACAAATTATTAAGATGCATGAAAAAGGCCCACGGCGGGTTTCGCCATTTTTTGTACCAATGGCGATTTCTAATATGGCTGCTGGTAATATTTCGATTCGCTTTAATGCACAAAATATGGTTAGTTCTGTTGTGACAGCTTGTGCAACGGCTACGAACGCCATTGGTGATGCTTATCGGCAAGTTAAAGAAGGTCGGGCAGAAGTGATGATTGCTGGTGGTTCTGAAGCAGCAGTTAATGAAATTGGAATTGCTGGTTTTGCGGCTTTAACCGCCCTTTCAACAAATGAAGATCCAGAACACGCTTCATTACCATTTGATAAAGACCGGAATGGTTTCGTTTTAGGTGAAGGTGGGGCCGCTCTGGTATTAGAAAGTCTTGAACATGCCCAAGCACGAGGAGCCAAGATTCTTGGCGAAGTGGTTGGTTATGGATCAACCGGTGATGCCTACCATATCACCTCACCAGATCCGTCTGGAAAAGGTGCCGCTCGGGCCATGCAGCAAGCTATTAAAGAAGCGGGAATCACGCCGGATCAAGTTGATTATATTAATGCACACGGTACAGCGACCCATGCTAATGATAGTGGTGAATCCAAGTCCATCAACCGGGTATTTGGCGAAGATAATCACGTGCTGGTAAGTAGTACCAAGGGAATGACCGGCCATTTACTTGGTGGGGCTGGAGCAGTTGAAGCCGTCGCAACAGTAGCTGGTTTATTACAAGGGAAGTTACCAGCCAATGTTGGTTGCTTTGAACAAGATCCGGAATGCCAAGTTAATTTGGTAACAAAAGCTAATCAAGACCAACCAAAGGCGGAATATGCCTTGAGCAATTCCTTAGGGTTTGGTGGCCATAATGCCGTTTTAGCCTTCCGGAAGTGGAGTGATTAAGATGGAATTTAAAGATATTCAAAAATTAATGACGGCTTTTGAAAAATCGACCACGCGAGAAATGGATTTAACAGATGGTGATTTTCATCTTTATCTAAGCAAAAATGAACAGTCGGTTCGGTCTGTAGAACCGTCAACAACTAGTTCAGCAGCTCCAGCCCCGTCAACAAAAGGTGCTGAAGAAACCCCAGCTGAACCAGTGAAATCAGCTGGTCAATTGATTAAATCGCCTTTAGTTGGAACGGTTTATCTACAACCAAAGCCAGATACTCCAGCTTATGTTGAAGTTGGTAGTCAAGTTAAAGTTGGCGATGTTGTATGTATTGTGGAAGCCATGAAAATGATGACTGAAATTAAGAGTGAAGTTGCGGGAACCATTAGCGAAATTAATGTTCAAAATGGCGACTTAGTGGAAGTTGAGCAACCACTCTTTACAGTTACGGAGGGCTAAAATGTCAGAACCATTATTAGATTCAACAGCTATTCAAAAGATTTTGCCGCACCGTTACCCAATGCTATTAATTGATCGGGTGGAAGAATTAGAACCTGGTCAACGCGCGGTAGCAACGCGGAATGTCACGATTAATGAAAACGTCTTTAATGGACATTTTCCGCAAAACCCAGTCTTACCAGGAGCTCTAATTGTCGAATCACTAGCTCAAACTGGGGCGGTTGCTTTACTCTCACAACCGGAATTTAAGGGGAAAACAGCTTACTTTGGTGGAATCAAGTCTGCCCAATTCCGCAAGGTTGTCCGGCCGGGTGATGTGATGAAGTTAGAAGTAACTTTAGATAAGGTTAAACGCAACATTGGTTCAGGGAAAGGAATTGCCTGGGTTGATGGCAAAAAAGCATGTACGGCTGAACTAACCTTTTTCATTGGATAGGAGACAAAAATGTTTTCAAAGGTACTAGTAGCTAATCGTGGGGAGATTGCGGTTCGAATTATTCGGTCTTTACGGGAATTAGGTATTAAGTCGGTAGCGATTTACTCAACTGCTGATCGGGATAGTTTACACGTTCAATTAGCTGATCAAGCTGTTTGTGTCGGCACCCAACGTCCACAGGATTCATATTTAAATATGAATAATATTTTGGCAGCTGCGATTGGTACAGGTGCCGAAGCAATTCATCCTGGATTCGGCTTTCTTTCAGAAAACGCTGAATTTGCGGAAATGTGTGAAGACCTCGGGATCAAGTTCATTGGGCCACGTCCAGAAACCATTGATCAAATGGGTAATAAGGAACATGCTCGGGAACAAATGATCAAGGGGCATGTTCCAGTAATTCCCGGGAGTGATAGTTATGTCCAGACCGTGGAAGAGGCTAAACAAGTTGCGGGTCAAATCGGTTATCCTGTTTTATTGAAAGCCGCTTCCGGTGGTGGTGGAAAAGGGATTCGACGGATTGAATCGTCCCAAGAATTAGAGCGCTCCTTTAATGAAGCCCAAAGTGAAGCACGGGTGTCATTTAATGATGACCGGATGTATCTAGAAAAAATTATGGAAAACGTGAAACATATTGAGGTTCAAGTTTTTCGTGATGATTTCAATAATGCTGTTTATTTTCCAGAACGAGATTGTTCGCTACAACGGAATAAGCAGAAGGTAATTGAAGAAAGCCCTTGCCCGCTGATTACTGAGGAACAACGTCAAGAATTAGGTGAAATTGCCCTGCGAGCGATTGAAACGATTGACTATCGGAATACGGGAACCTTAGAGTTCTTGATGGATCAAAATCATCATTTTTACTTTATGGAAATGAATACTCGGATCCAGGTTGAACATACAGTCACCGAAATGGTAACGGGAATTGATATTGTGAAGGCTCAGGTTACGGTTGCCGCAGGAGAACCATTGCCATTTAGCCAAGCCGATATTCAATTGAATGGGCATGCGATCGAATGTCGGATCAATGCTGAAGATCCGCAAAAGAATTTTATGCCATCGACAGGTGAGGTTTCCTATCTTTACTTACCAGTTGGTAATCTAGGAATGCGGATTGATACGGCCTTGTATCCAGGTTCTGTCGTAACCCCTTTTTATGATTCCATGATTGCTAAGGTCATTGCTTTAGGAAACGATCGAACGGAAGCCATTGAAAAGTTAAAGAGATTAATTAATGAAATGGTAATAATGGGAATTACCACTAATCAAAAATTTCACCTTGCAATTCTGAACGATCCGGAATTTATTGCCGGCACCTTTACAACTAATTATCTTGAACAAGAATTTTTACCACGTTGGAAGGGAGAGGTTCGTAGTGAAACTGTATCGTAAAAGTAACACTTTAAGCGAACACCACATTAAAGCTGACCCAGCTGCTAATCAAAAAGTCCCTGATGGTTTGTGGCAGAAATGTCCGAAATGTCAGACTGCCCTTTTTATGAAACAATTAGATCAATACGTGACCTGCCCGAAATGTGATTATGGCTTTCGGATTTCGGCTCAGGATCGTTTAAAGTGGCTGGTGGATGATTTTCAACCCATGGATACGGATTTACAAACAGCTGATCCTTTGGATTTTCCGGGTTATTTAGATAAAATTCAGCGAGCCCAGCAGCAAACCGGGTTGAATGACTCGGTTGCGACCGGGCGGGCGGTAATCAATCAAACCAGTTTTAATCTTGGTATTATGGATCCAACCTTCATTATGGGATCTTTGGGTTCGGTAACTGGTGAAAAGATTACCCGCTTGTTTGAAGATGCAACGCAAGACCGATTGCCAGTAGTACTGTTCACGGCATCGGGAGGAGCACGAATGCAAGAAGGGATCACCTCCTTAATGCAAATGGCGAAAGTTTCCAGTGCGATTGCTCGACACAGCGAAGCCGGTTTGTTATATATTGTGGTTTTGACTGATCCGACGACTGGTGGGGTTACCGCAAGTTTTGCCATGCTAGGGGATATTATTTTAGCTGAACCCCATGCGATGGTTGGCTTTGCCGGCCGCCGGGTGATTGAGCAGACCATGCATGAAAAGATTCCAGCCAATTTACAAGAGGCTGAAAATGTTTTGGATCACGGTTTTATTGACCAAATTGTCAAACGTCAGGATGAAAAAGCGACCTTAGAATGGTTGTTGCAGAATGGAGGTCATTAGCATGAGTCAGTTAACAGCAGCTGAAATTGTCAAAGCCTCCCGCAGTGAATCAAAAATCACTGGTGTGGAAATTATTCAACAACTATTTCCGGATTTCATGGAACTTCATGGTGATCGGCGAGGAAGTGATGATCCGGCGATTGTTGGTGGTTTAGCGACCTTTAATGGTCAACCAATTACGGTCATTACGACGGATCGTGGGAAGAGTATTGCTGAGCGAGTGGCTAAACATTTTGGCAGTCCTGAACCTGGTGGTTATCGCAAAGCCTTACGATTAACCGAACAAGCGGGTAAGTTTCATCGTCCCGTAGTGATGCTGGTTAACACTGCCGGGGCCTATCCGGGACGTTCCGCTGAGGAAAATGGTCAAGGCCAAGCAATTGCGGAAAATCTCTTAGCAATTAGTCAAATTCCAACGCCCATCATCACCATCATTTATGGTGAAGGGGGTAGCGGCGGGGCGCTCGCATTGGCCTGTGGTGACCAGGTTTGGATGCTTGCTAATAGTACTTACTCAATTTTATCTCCTGAAGGTTTTGCTTCAATCTTATGGAAAGATAGCAGTCGCGCGGATGAAGCAGCTGAAGTGATGCAAATGACTCCAGAAGCCCTTTTGAAAAAACAGGTTATTGAAGGTGTCATACCAGAATCAACTGATCATCAAGTTACGACGGCACAGATTGAAGCCGTTCTCAAGCGGGAATTACCGAAGTTACAAGAGTTAACCCCCGAAGAATTACTTAGTCAACGTCACCAACGTTATCGAAAATTTTAAAAGGAAGAAGCAATGTCAGGCATTTTAGAAAATAAAAAGATTGTCATTATGGGAGTCGCCAACAAGCGTTCAATCGCTTGGGGTTGTGCCAAAGTGATGGCAGAACAAGGTGCGGAGCTTATCTATACCTATAATCGTGATCGGACCTTAAAGAGTATTAAAAAGCTAGTTGATGATGACAACCGTTTGATTCAATGTGATGCATCCGATGAAGCTAGTATTCAAGCAGCTTTTAATACAATTTTAGACCGGTTTGGTAAGGTTGATGGGATCGTCCATTCAATTGCTTTTGCTAACCAAGAAGATTTGGGTGGTGAAATCATGGATGTAACGGAGGAAGGATATAATTTAGCTCAAGATGTATCCGCATATTCTTTAATTGCGGTCGCGCGAAATGGTCGTAAGATCCTAAATGATCCGGCTAGTATTGTGGCGATGAGTTACTTTGGCGCAGAACGGGCAATTCCTAATTATAATGTAATGGGAGTTGCTAAAGCCGCTCTAGAAGCGAATGTACGGTACTTAGCTCGTGATATGGGTAAGTATGGTGTACGCGTGAATGCGATCTCGGCAGGAGCAATCAAGACTTTAGCGGTTACCGGGGTTCAAGGACACAAAGACTTATTGCGGATGTCGCAAGAACGAACAGTTGATGGGAAGGATGCCACTCAAGAAGAAGTAGGGGGAACCTGTGCTTTCTTAATGAGTGATTTATCAACTGGGGTAGTTGGTGACGTGATTTACGTTGATAAGGGTGTCCATTTAATTTAATAACTACTAATCTTCCTGAAAGTTACTGATGGAAGATTTTATTTTCAAGTTTGGTCAACTAAAATATAAAACTAGTTGACGAGGAGTGTTTATGAATTTGAATCATCAGAATTTACGTCATTTGACCCAGGCATCAGTTATTTTAGCTTTAACGATCATTTTTGGTTTTTTTCCTGGGATTCCTTTAGCGATTATTCCCGTCACAATTGTCCTCCAGAATTTAGGGATGATGTTGGCAGGAGAAATTTTAGGACCTTGGTGGGGAACCGGGACTATGATCACTTTTCTGGGCATGGTAGCTCTTGGGTTACCTATCCTTTCGGGTGGTCATGGTGGCTTGCAGGTCTTATTATCACCCTCAGGATGTTATTTGATTATGTGGATAATCGCCCCATTTATCATGGGATGGCTACTGAGAATTAATTTTTTGCGTCAGCATTGGTGGTCTGAATTAATCATTGTCTGGTTAACGGGAGCTGTGCTGGTTGATTTGATGGGCGGCCTTTTATTGTCATGGTGGATGCACTTTTCCTTATCCTTTACCTTAGGGGCAATGATGATTTATTTACCAGGTGATACGATTAAGGTTTGTCTGTCGGTCATAATTGCTCGGCGTTTGCGAAAATCCAAGGTAATTGATTAGGAGATCGCGATGTTAAAGGATGAAATTTTAACAGCTTTAATTGATCATCAAAGCTGGCTAAATGGTAACGAGTTAGCAAGTCAGTTAGGGGTAACCCGAGCAGGCGTATCTAAGGCCATTCAACAATTAAAAGCCAGTGGTTATCAGATCGCGGTTGATCATGCCAAGGGATACCGGTTTGTGGGGACCAAGCATTTAAGCCGGCAATTGATTCAACGCCAAATGGAATCGTCGACTCTGTGGAAGTTGGAAGTGTGGGATGAAGTTACGTCGACCCAAGATCGGGCTAAAGAAATCATTGCAAATGAATCTGACGATCGATTCATCGCGGTAATCGCAAATCATCAAACGCGGGTCATGGACGGTTAGGACGGAAATTCTATTCGCCAGCTCAAACGGGCCTATATTTTAGTGTGGTTATTCCCCAACAGCCAATTGAACAGATTACCAAAGCTGGTTTACTAACAACGAGTGTTGCGGTGGTAATAAGTGAGGAATTAGAAAGGTTAATTCCTGGATTAAGGCTTCAAGTGAAGTGGGTTAATGATCTTTACTTGGGGCAACAAAAGATTGCGGGGATTTTAACGGAAGCAGTTTTGGATGTTGATAATCCCCAGTGGGGATCAATTATTGTAGGAATTGGAATTAATTTATCAACTACCAAATTTCCCGCAGAACTCCACGACCAAGTGGCATCTTTGCAGGTAGTCGATTTTGATCGAAATCAGTTTTTAGCGAGCTTCTTGAATCGCTTTAGTAACTTAAATGCAACTTATAGCAGTGGATGTTATTTACCTGCTTATCGGCAGCGTCAATTATTGATTGGTCGCCAAGTTACTTTAGTGTGTGGAAGTGAACAAGTGACCGGGTTGGTTGACGGGATTGATGATCAAGGAGCCCTAGTATTGAAGGTTGCTGATCAAAAGTTGCGAACTTTTGATAGTGGAGAAGTAACTAAAGTTAAATGGTAACTAAAAATAAGCTGAAGGAATGATCCTCAGCTTATTTTTTAGTTATCCAGATCAAAAGATTCTAAAGCTTCCGCGGCTTCAGTCCAGGCTAATTCAGCTTCATCAGCTTGGGCTTGATAGTGGTCCAATTCCTTTTGGAGATCGGTTAACTTTGCGATATCTGAAGCGACTTCCGGCTGATTCATGGTTTCTTGAATCTTGGCAATTTGCTGATCAAGTTTTTCCATCGCCTCTTCGTATTCATCCACTTTCCGTTGAAGTTTCCGCCGCTCCCGTTGAATCTCTTTAGTAGCTTGATAAGATCCTTGCTTTGGTTTGGCCATCTCATTAGTTGTCTCTTCGCTTACTTGAGCAGAAGTTTGATCAAGTGTCGCTAAATAATCATCATAGTCCCCTTCATAACTAGTGGCATGATCAGGGTGGATGGCTACTAGCTGGGTCGCAACTTGATTAATAAAGTATCGATCATGTGAAACAAATAACACCGTGCCGGTAAATTCGTTAATGGCGGCTTCTAAGACTTCGCGACTGTCGATGTCTAAGTGGTTCGTCGGTTCGTCTAGCACTAGGAAGTTCATTGGTTGGAAGGAAAGTTTGGTTAATTCTAACCGGGCTTTTTGTCCCCCGCTGAGGTCCTTAACCTGCTTATAGACATCATCACCGATAAATAAAAAGCTTCCCAGCAGGGTCCGGATTTCGGTTTCGTCGACTTCGGGATGCTCGTCCCAAACTTCATCTAAAACAGTTTTTTCGGGATGGAGCTGTTGTTGCTCTTGGTCGTAATAACCAATTTCAAGGTTGGCACCAAGTTTGACCGTTCCGCTAATGGGGGGGAGCAGATTTAAAATCGTTTTTAAGAGGGTCGATTTACCGATTCCGTTGGGTCCAATAATCCCCAACCGCTGTCCTTTTCGTTCGGTAAAAGAGAGGGGGCCGGCGATTTTTTGATCATGGTAACCGATAGAAAGTTGGTCAACCGCAAGGACCTCATTGCCGCTCTCATGTTCGCTATGAAATTGAAAATGAATGGATCGATCATCGGTCGTGGGCCGCTCCATGCGCTCCATTTTTTCCAATTGTTTCCGTCGTGATTGCGCTCGCTTGGTGGTTGATGCCCGTACCAGATTACGATTAACAAAGTCCTCTAATTTGGCAATTTCTTTTTGTTGCTGGTCATAATGTTTCATTTCACTTTGCAACCAGTCGGCTTTATGATCAACAAATTGACTATAGTTTCCGGTGTAGTGGCGAAGCGTTTTTTGATCGAGATCGTAAACCTCATTAACTACCTGGTCTAAGAAATAGCGGTCATGAGACACAATGAGAAGGGCCCCATGATAAGTCTTCAAATAACTCTCTAACCAGGTTAGTACATTCATATCAAGATGATTGGTTGGTTCATCCAAGATTAATAATTGAGGGCGTTCTAACAGAATTTTTGCTAAAGCCAATTTGGTTTTTTTCCCACCTGAAAGATCAGTTACCGGTTGATCATACATTTGTTCAGGAAAACCAAAACCGGTCAAGACTCCCCGGATTTTAGAATTAATTTCATAACCACCTTGACTCTGAAATTTAGTTTGTAATTGATCATATTGGCCCGTAATGCTAGCAAAATCGTCACTGGTAGGATCAATCGTGGCTAATTGGCTTTCCAAATCATGAATGGTTGCTTCCATTTGATGGAGAGGGGCAAAAACACTATCCATTTCAGCCCAGATGCTATTTTGGCTATCTAGGCCTTGATCTTGGGCAAGATAACCAATGGTTAAGTCCCGCACGGTAGTAACTTCACCTTCATCGGGCGTCGTAATTCCGGCAATTATTCGAAGTAGGGTGGTTTTGCCGGCACCGTTTCGCCCAACCAAGGCAATTCGGGCATGGTCATTGATTTGTAGATTGATCTTGTGAAATAATGTGTCGGCTCCAAAGCGTCGCTCAACATTATTGGTTTGTAATAATAACATAATTGTTCCTTTGTGATATAGAAAGGTTTATAAGCTATTTGATTGTAGCATATCTCGCAAAATTTAGTAAAATATTGGCAAAATAATGAAAAACATTTCACAAACATTGGAAAACTTGTTATGATTAGCAGGTAAAGAAAAATGATTAATTAGGAGTAATACAGAAAGATGCCAAATCGTAAGATACCTCGGGCTACGGCCAAGCGCTTGCCAGTATACTACCGCTACTTAAACATCTTATTAAATGCCAACAAAAAGCGGGTATCATCGACCGAATTATCTGAAGCGGTGCAAGTCGATTCAGCTACGATCCGGCGTGATTTTTCTTATTTTGGGGAACTAGGGAAACGTGGTTACGGATATGATGTTGAAAAATTACTTAATTTTTTTAAGCGGGTCCTAAATCAAGACCAATTGACCAGTATCGCCTTAGTGGGGGTTGGGAATATTGGACGGGCTTTGATGAACTATAATTTCCATCAAAATACTAATCTGCGGATCTCGTGTGCTTTTGATCCCAAACCAGAATTAGCTAATACCATTCAAAGTGGGATTCCGGTTTATCCAGTCACTGAAATGCAAAAGCAATTGCGCGAGCAACAAATTGACGCTGTGATTTTGACGGTGCCGGGAGATCAGGCTCAAAAGGTGACGGATGAACTAGTAGAAACCGGAGTGCGAGGGATTCTGAACTTTACGCCAGTTCGGCTGTCAGTCCCTAAGGAAGTACAAGTCCAAAATATTGATTTAACTAACGAATTACAAACTTTGATTTACTTTATTGAAAGTACGCAAAAGTAAATTCAGAATTGAACCTCGTGAGTAGTAATCTGCTCCGGGGTTTTTCTAATTGTTGGTAAGTCAATAAATTTTAGGTGAAAGGTTGTCATAATTCGCATTAACGGCGCTATCATGGTAGAATAACAAAGATTATGTTTAACAATTAGACCAGCTATTAGTAAAAATCCCAATAGGTGGTCAATTTAAATTGGAGGAAAAGATTTAGATGGCTAACATTTTAAGAAAATGGGTCGAAAGTGATCGACGGGAACTCCGGCGAATTGCTCGGCAAGCTCGGAAGGTTGAAGAGTATGCTGATCAAATGGCATCACTAAAAGACGAAGAATTACAAGCCAAAACTCCAGAATTTAAAGAACGCTTGGCCAATGGGGAAACTTTAGATGATATTTTACCGGAAGCTTTTGCGGTTGCTCGGGAAGGAGCAAAACGGGTTTTAGGTTTATATCCATTCCACGTTCAAATCATGGGAGGAATTGTCTTGCATGGTGGGAATATCGCCGAAATGAAGACGGGGGAAGGGAAGACCTTAACCGCCACCATGCCAGTTTATTTAAATGCTCTTGCCGGCAAGGGTGTGCACGTTATTACCGTTAATGAGTATCTTTCGGAACGGGATGCTGAAGAAATGGGGCAACTCTATCATTGGCTAGGCCTATCTGTTGGGGTCAATGGGGCTGAACGAACGGCAGATGAAAAGCGGGCTGCCTATGCGGCTGATATTCTCTATTCAACTAATAGCGAAATCGGGTTTGATTATTTGCGGGACAACATGGCTGTTTACCAAGAAGATCAAGTACAACGCGGGCTGAATTTTGCGATTGTCGATGAGGTGGATTCGATCCTTATTGATGAGGCACGGACCCCATTAATTATTTCTGGACCAGGAACGGGCACTTCCAAGCTGTATCAACAAGCCGATCGATTTGTGAAAAAGTTGACGGAAGAAGATGACTACAAAATTGATCTGGAGTCCAAAACCGTTTCCTTAACTGATGATGGAATTAAAAAGGCAGAACAATATTTTAATCTGGACAACCTATACGACACCGATAATACAGCCTTAACGCATCACTTGGACCAAGCTTTACGGGCCAATTACATCATGATGTTAGATAAGGATTATGTGGTCCGTGACGGTGAAGTCTTGATCGTTGATTCCTTTACCGGACGGGTGATGGAAGGTCGCCGATTCTCCGATGGGTTGCACCAAGCGATTGAAGCCAAGGAACATGTCGAAATTCAAGAAGAAAACAAGACGATGGCTAACATCACTTACCAGAACCTATTTCGGATGTACAGTAAGCTTTCCGGAATGACGGGGACGGCGCGGACAGAAATGGAAGAGTTCCGTGAAATTTATAATATGGATACGATCTCGATTCCGACGAACATGCCTGTTGCCCGGGTTGATGAACCGGACTTACTTTATCCAACCTTAACCAGTAAATTCCATGCGGTCGTCCGTAAAATTGATGAATTACATACCAAGGGTCAACCAATTCTGGTTGGGACGGTTGCGGTGGAAACCTCTGAATATCTTTCACATCTGTTGGATGAAAAGAAAATTCCGCACGTGGTCTTGAATGCAAAAAACCATGCTAAGGAAGCGGAAATCGTTAAGAACGCAGGTCAAGTTGGGGCTGTGACCATCGCCACCAATATGGCCGGTCGGGGAACTGATATTAAATTAGGACCTGGCGTCCGTGAACTTGGTGGTTTAGCGGTGATTGGGACCGAACGACATGAATCACGGCGAATTGATAATCAATTACGAGGCCGGTCGGGTCGGCAAGGTGATCCGGGCTTATCACAATTTTACTTATCATTGGAAGATGACCTTATGAAGCGGTTCGGTGGCGACCGGATCAAAGCCTTTTTACAACGGCTTCAAGTTGATGATGATGATGAAGATGTTGTAATTAAGAGTCGGTTCTTGACGCGGCAAGTTGAATCGGCCCAAAAACGGGTTGAAGGTAATAACTATGATTCTCGGAAGAACGTCTTACAATACGATGACGTCATGCGGGAACAACGGGAAATTATCTACAAAGAACGTCAAAAAGTGATTACCGAAAGCGAATCCCTTGATAATGTCTTAATGCCAATGGTTGAACGGACCGTCCAACGAGCAGTGGACCAACATACCTTGGGTGATCAAAAGGATTGGGATCTGAATCGGATTGTTGATTTTGCTAGCGAAGTGATCACCAAGCCAGAGAAACTTCAGGTAGCTGATCTCGAAGGACTATCCACGACGGAGATTGTGGAAAAACTTATGACCTTAGCTAATGAAGTATACGACGAAAAGAAGGACCAACTTTATGATGCTGCTCAAATGCTTGAATTTGAGAAAGTCGTCATCTTACGGGTAGTCGACTCCCATTGGACTGATCATATTGATATGATGGATCAATTCCGCCAATCCGTTGGATTACGGGGATATGGACAACGTAATCCTTTGGTTGAATATCAAATGGCGGGTTACCAAATGTTTGAACAAATGATCACGGATATTGAATATGAAGCAACGCGCTTATTCATGAAGTCGGAAATTCGGCAAAACGTAACAAGATAAACACACTTTGTGGGGGCTGGAGGGATTCAGCTCCCCTTTTATTCTTTAAATGAGGTCTTTATGGAAATCAGTGATATTAATAAACAAATAGAAGCGCTCCAAAACGAGGTAGCTAGCTTCGGGAGGTCTCTTTGACTTAGATGCCTTAAACGAAACGATTGCAGAACACGAAAATCAGATGACGGTACCAGGTTTTTGGGATGACAATCAGCAGGCCCAGAAATTGATTGATGAGACTAACCAATTGAAAGGTCGTCGGGATACCTTTTTATCCTTGCAAACTGCAGTGAATGACCTGATTGATTTGAGAGATTTATTAAGCCTAGAAGCGGATGCGGACCTAGAAAACGAGTTGGAAAACAATTTGAGGCGAACCACGTCTGAGGTGGAAAAGTACCAATTAAATCAACTTTTAGATGGTCCTTATGATGCGAATAATGCGATCTTAGAAATTCATCCAGGCGCTGGGGGGACGGAAGCCCAAGATTGGGGTGAAATGCTGTTGCGAATGTACACTCGATGGGCGGAACAACATCAATATCAAGTTGAAATCGCGAATTATGAAGCCGGTGAAGAAGCGGGTATCAAGAGTGTCACGTTAATTATTAAGGGCCATAATGCATATGGATTCTTACATCCAGAAAAAGGGGTTCATCGGCTAGTGCGGATTTCTCCGTTTGATTCAGCCAATCGACGGCATACCTCTTTTGCTTCGATTGATGTCATGCCCGAGATGGATGATAGCATCGAGATTGATATTAACCCGGCTGATTTACGGGTGGATACTTTCCGGTCTAGCGGGGCTGGGGGACAGCATATCAACAAGACTGATTCAGCAATCCGGATCACCCACTTGCCAACAGGGATTGTGACTTCATCACAAGCGGAGCGGTCGCAACTCCAGAACCGGGAAACGGCAATGCGGATGTTAAAGTCTAAATTATATGAATTAGAGCAAGAAAAGCAGGCTGAGGAGCGGGCTAAAATTGCAGGAGAACAACTGGAGAATGGTTGGGGGTCCCAGATTCGCTCTTACGTTTTGCACCCATATTCTTTAGTTAAGGATACCCGGACCGGTTATGAAACTCATGATACCCAAGGGGTTTTAGATGGTGATTTGGATCCTTTTATTAATGCTTTTTTGAAATGGCAATTAAGTCAGAAAAATCCCCAATAAACTTGGTTAAAGGAGGACACTATGAAAAAGCGACGAAAGCAAAAACAATTAACGCGTTCGGCTGATAATCGAGTCTTGGGGGGCGTCCTAGGAGGTTTTGCTAATTATCTAGGTTGGAACGCCAATGTTTTACGGGTTTTATATTTAATCGTGACGGCACTGACTTCTTTCCTACCGGGAATTGTGATCTATATTGTCTTATACGTCACCATGCCAGCTGATCCCCAGCAACAAGATATGTGGTCCTATTTACGCGATCAAATTCCAAAGATCCGTGAATTTGATTTCAATAGCTTAAATTTTAAGCGGAAAGAATTGCATGACGTGGAGGAAAAAGACGTCAAAGATGCCAATGATGAAGATAAAAAGGAGTAAATCATGACTGATAGTAAGACTTCTGTGACCGTCGAAGAGCTCATTAATAATGCTCGGTTGAAAATTTTACAGGGGGCTGAATATATTGATCGTCCTATTGTAACGGGAAATATTTGTCGGCCGGCATTACCATTTGCTGGTTATTTCACCCATTATCCGGCCGAACGGATTCAATTATTAGGGATTACCGAAAATGCCTTTGCCGATGAGGTCGACCACGAGAAATTGGCTGAGTATTGCGAGCGGATGTGCTGTGAGGAGACCCCTTGCTTTGTGATTACTTCCGATTTGCCGATCTTACCAGAACTAAAGGTTGCCGCGGCCAAGGCTAATATTCCAATTTTAGGGACGCATTTGACCTCATCGCGGGCCATTGGCAATATGTCAGCTTATCTCTGGAGTCAATTAACACCACGGGAATCAGTGCATGGGGTATTGGTTGATATTAACGGCACTGGGGTCATGTTGACAGGTGATTCGGGAGTTGGAAAGAGTGAAACCGCTTTGGAATTAATTCGCCGGGGGCATCGGTTGGTAGCCGATGATCGAGTAGAAGTGTACGCACGTGATGAACGGGATTTAGTTGGATCAGCCCCAGCTATCCTAAAACACATGATGGAAATTCGAGGAATTGGGATCATTGATGTGATGACTCTCTTCGGGACTGGCGCTGTATTGGATGAAGACGAAGTTGATTTGATCATTCATCTAGAATCGTGGTCGCCTGATAAAAAGTTTGATCGCTTAGGGCATCGTGGAGATACCCGAACGATTCAAGACATCGCGGTGCCACAAATTTCCCTTCCCGTGAAAAGTGGACGAAACCTGGCGATCATTATTGAATCGGCAGCGATGAATTTCCGGGCTCAAAATATGGGTTATGATGCGACGACGACCTTTGATAATAACCTTCACCAATTAATTAAGCAAAACTCAAAAGGTAACTAGATCGCATGAAAATTGAATTAATTAATGGGGCTATTAATCCGATTGCCCTGCAATGGGGGCCTTTTAAGGTCCACTGGTATGGGATTATTATTGCGAGTGCGGTTATCCTAGCCTTGTGGTTATCAATTCGAGAGGGGCGCCGTTTAGGAATCCCCGAAGATGATTTCTATGATGTCTTATTGTGGTCACTACCGATTGCGGTGATTTGTGCCCGCACTTATTATGTGGCTTTTCAATGGTCATATTATTCGCATAATCTTAGCGAGATTATCGCCATTTGGGATGGCGGAATTGCAATTTATGGGGCCTTGATTGGTGGCTTAATCACCATTCTTTGCTTTTGCCACTATCGTCATTTGGATGCCTGGCGCTTTTTAGATGTGTTAGCTCCGAGTGTTATTTTGGCGCAGGCAATCGGACGCTGGGGGAACTTTATGAACCAGGAAGCTTATGGGCTGGTGACGACGAAAGCCCATCTGATGGCTCTACATTTGCCAACCTGGATCATTAATCAAATGTATATCGGCGGGGCCTACCGGGTGCCGACTTATCTATACGAATCGGTTGGTGATTTACTTGGTTTTGTTATTCTTATTATTATTCGGCATCACCATCATTGGCTTAAACAAGGAGAGATTCTTTGTGGTTATTTAGGTTGGTATGCAGTGGTGCGGATGATAGTTGAAGGGATGCGGACGGACAGCTTGATGTTGGGGCAGTTAAGGGTTTCTCAGTGGCTGTCAGTCGTGATATTGATTGCGGTAGTGATAATTGTTATCTATCGGCGGCGTCATTTTAACCTGCCATGGTATTCGGATTTAATAATCAAGGAGAAAAAATTATGACAGAAAAAGTAGCAGTTTTAGGTGCTGGTTCGTGGGGGAG
Organism: Limosilactobacillus gastricus DSM 16045; assembly: GCF_001434365.1. Lineage (GTDB taxonomy): Bacteria > Bacillota > Bacilli > Lactobacillales > Lactobacillaceae > Limosilactobacillus > Limosilactobacillus gastricus. The sequence continues at coordinate 99,061 of NZ_AZFN01000001.1, forward strand.
CATTTTAGCAAATGTTTTAGTCGAGAATGGCCACCAGGTTAAACTATGGTCGCGGAATGCTGATCAGGTTCAAGAGATGAATCAAGATCATACAAATCATCGCTATTTACCCAATTTGACTTACCAAGCAGGGCTGGAAGCAACTACTGATATGGCCGCAGCAGTTAAAGATGCTAGTTTAGTTTTAATCGTGATTCCAACGAAGGGCTTACGGGAAGTGGCCCATCATTTAGCCCAGGTGCTAAGCGCCAGTGGAGCTGGTCCAGTGATTGCTCATGCGACCAAGGGATTGGAACAGGGCTCATATAAGCGACCATCGGAAATGATTCAAGAAGAAATCGCTCCCACAAATCGTCAAGGGATCGTGGTTCTTTCAGGACCGAGTCATGCTGAAGATGTTTCAATCCACGATATGACCGCTGTGACGGCAGCTTCCAGCGATGAACAAGCGGCAAAATTTGTGCAAGGCCTATTCATGAATCATTATTTCCGAGTTTATACTAATGATGACGTGATTGGCGCCGAATTTGGTGCGGCACTTAAAAATGTGATCGCGATCGGTTCGGGCGCCTTGACCGGGCTTGGTTATCATGATAATGCCCGGGCAGCTTTGATTACCCGCGGACTAGCGGAAATTCGTCGGTTAGGGGTATCATTTGGTGCTAATCCAATGACTTTTATTGGCCTATCGGGGGTCGGTGATTTAGTAGTTACGGCTACCAGCAAAAATTCGCGAAACTGGCGAGCTGGCTATCAGTTAGGTCAAGGTAAGCCTTTAGACCGAGTTGTTGCCGAGATGGGAATGGTGATTGAAGGACTCTCGACAGTTAAGGTGGCCCATGAGCTGGCCCAAAAACGGCAGGTGAAGATGCCAATTACCGAAGCGATTTATGAGGTCGTTTATAATGGGCAAGACATTCAACAAGTCTTAGCTGATTTAATGACGCGAGAAGGAACTTCAGAAGTTGAATAAAATGTGTTAAAATGATAACGCATTCAAAATGCAATAACAAAGTACGTACCGTACGGAGGACTAATATGAAAAAAGTACGCAAAGCGATTATTCCAGCTGCAGGGTTGGGGACGCGATTCTTACCTGCGACGAAAGCCTTAGCCAAGGAAATGTTACCAATTGTCGACAAGCCAACCATTCAATTTATTGTTGAAGAAGCGCGGAAGTCAGGGATTGAAGACATTGTCGTTGTTGATGGGAAGAACAAGCGCTCCATTGAAGATCACTTTGATTCCAACCCTGAATTGGAAGACAATCTACGCGAAAAGCATAAAGATGAAATGCTTAAATTGGTAGAAGAAACGACTGATATTAACATTTACTTTATTCGTCAATCGCATCCACGGGGCTTAGGTGATGCGGTTTTGACGGCGCGAGCTTTTATCGGGGATGAACCATTTGTTGTAATGTTAGGGGACGATTTAAACAACATTAATAACGATGGTAAGCCATTAACGCAAGAATTAATTGATTCTTACGAAGAAACGGGCGCTTCCACCTTAGCAGTAATGCGGGTGCCACATGAAGACACAGCCAAATACGGGGTTATCAATCCAAGTGCTGAAGTTAAACCAGGCTTGTTCAATGTCACGAGCTTTGTTGAAAAACCGGCTCCTAAAGATGCTCCTAGTGATTTAGCAATCATTGGACGCTATGTCTTTACCCCCGAAATTTTTGACGTGTTAGCAAACACGAAGCCGGGCAAAGGGGACGAAATTCAATTAACGGATGCCATTAATACTTTAAATAAGACCCAACGTGTCTTTGCCCATGAATACAAGGGAAAGCGTTATGACGTGGGTAATAAGTTTGGCTGGATTGAAACGAACATTGAATATGGTTTGAATCACCCAGAAACGAAAACTGAATTACGCGAATACATTAAAGAATTAGGGGCTAAGTTTGTTAAAGAAGACAGCAAAGCCAGCAAAAAATAAACCTAAAAACTATCCCGAAGGTTAAAATCAGCCTTCGGGATTTGTTTTAGGGTGGGATAAGTCGGTTTGCTCGACAAGTTCAGTAAAAAACATTAAGATATCATTATCAAAAAACGAGGAGCAAAAAGATGGTAGAAGCAACAAAAACCAATTATGATGTCATCGTGATCGGGGCTGGCCCTGGTGGAATGACGACGGCAATGTATGCCTCCCGAGCAGATTTAGATGTCTTAATGTTGGATCGGGGGATTTACGGGGGAAACCTTAACAATACAGGGACGATTGAGAATTATACTGGTTTCAAAACTGTTCAGGGACCGGAATTAGCTGAACAAATGTATCAAGGGGCCACCCAATTTGGGGCTAATTATGCCTATGGTTCAGTAACCAAAGTCACGGTGGATGAGAATGGCTTAAAACACGTGACGACTGATATGGATGAAACCTTTACGGCCCGTGCCTTAGTAATTGCGACAGGGACGCAACAAAAACATTTAGGAATTCCTGGCGAAGAAGAATATGGAGGCCGGGGAGTTTCCTATTGCGCGGTTTGTGACGGTGCTTTTTTTAAGGGGAAGCATTTAGCCGTGATTGGTGGTGGCGATTCAGCAGTTGAGGAGGGAATGTACCTGACTCAATTCGCAGATCAAGTGACGGTAATTGTTCGGCGGGATAAATTACGGGCACAACCAATGTTACAAGACCGGGCGAAGGCAAATGACAAGATGGAGTTTGTTTTTAATACTAGTCCCACAGAAATTATCGGGGATGATAATAAAGTGACTGGCATTAAGCTCCACGACAACCTGACCAATACTGATCGTGACCTTGCCGTGGATGGGGTCTTTATCTATGTTGGTAATACGCCGATGACACAACCATTTGCAGATCTAGGAATCATAGATGAACAAGGTTGGGTCAAGACTGATGAAAAGATGGCAACTCCGGTTGAGGGGATTTTTGCTATTGGGGATGTTCGTGAAACAGTCCTACGCCAAATTGCCACCGCCGTTGGAGATGGGGCGATTGCTGGGCAACAAGTATATCATTATTTAGAACAGTCTTAATTCTCAATGAAGAGGTCCTTGACAGGGCTTCTTTTTTCATTTTATACTCGTATATTCTGAAATTTAGGAGTGTGTTATGCAACAAAAAATTGATCGACATGTGATTGCAGCAGTCATCGCGACGGGTCTCCTGTCCTTTTGTGGGGTGATCGTCGAAACTGCGATGAATATTACTTTTCCGACCTTGATGAATGATTTTAAGGTTGATACTGGAACAGTCCAATGGATGACCTCAATTTACCTGCTTTTAGTGGCGATTATTGTGCCCCTTTCAGCATACTTTAAGGCCACCATTAAGACGAAGACCCTCTTTTTGACGGCGATTAGCCTTTTTATCGGAGGGATTATCATTGATGCCTTAGCTGGTAATTTTGTCTGGTTATTGATCGGTCGGGCAATTCAAGGGATTGGGACCGGGATTTCCTTGCCGTTAATGTTTAACATTATTTTAGAGCAAGTTCCACAAAGTAAGATTGGGATGATGATGGGCCTAGGCAATTTAATTACGGGGATTGCTCCAGCACTTGGACCGACCTTTGGGGGCGTGGTGGTCGACCAATTGGGCTGGCGATGGGTCTTTTATTTATTATTACCATTATTGCTAGTCTCCTTAGTCCTTGGCGTTTGGGGGATTCGCCAAGGATCAAGCTTGCAAGCTCATCGCTTCGATGGAGCGTCTTTTGCTTTAATTATTGTTTTCTTCACGGCCTTAATGATTGGAATTAATCAGATGAGTGCAACGGCTTTTTGGTCGATGCCAGTAGCCGGTAGTTTAACCATCGGCCTAATTGCTTTAGTCATCCTCGTGGTGCGGTCGTTACGTATTGCTGATCCAATTTTACGGCTCGGTTTATTGAAAAACAAACGCTTTAGTGGGCACCTGTATGGCTTCTTTATGATGCAAATACTTTCGTTAGGGCTCGCCTTTTTACTCCCTAACTATATCCAGTTAGTCAACGGGAATTCCGCTATGTTGGCCGGCTTGATCGTATTACCAGCAGGCTTTGCGGGGGCGATCTGCGCTCCATTAGCTGGCTCTTGGTTAGATCATGTTGGACCACGAACCCCAATTTTAACGGGGATTAGCTTTAGTATCTTATCTTTGATCGCCTTTAGTTGGTTTGGCCAGTCCTTATCCAATGGACTAATCTTATTTATCTATATCGGCTACATGGCCGGGATGGGTGCTGGAATGGGCTGCGTGATGACTAGTGCTTTAGGTCAGCTAGGCCATGGCGAACAAACGCAAGGCAACGCCATTATGACCACCTTACAACAGTTTGCGGGGGCCTTAGGGACCAATTTAGTTTCGATGATTGTGGCTGCTAGTCAGATCGATACCGCTAGTCAAATGGCACGGACTACGGCGATCGGGACCCAACATGCTTTAATTGTGTTAATGATCTTATCCATTAGTATCGGGATAGTTTATTTCATCTCGATCCCCAAGGGAAAGTAGGCATCCGGATGAAATATTTCATTAGTGATTTAGATCACACCTTATTAAATGAGCAGGCCAAGTTAAGTCTAGAGACGATTAGAGTAATCAAGTCCAATCAATTACCATTAATGCTATGCTCGGCACGATTGCCAAGACAAATGGATCCCTTTATTCAGCAATTAGGCTTAACAGGTCCCCAAGTCGCCTTAAATGGAGCATTGGTTTTTGAAGGGATCGGGGGAGATCGTCGGATTCAAGCTAAACATGCCATTTCGCTATCCATTTATCAGCAAATTAAGGAGCTGATGAGGAAAAAGTTTCCAGACTATCCGGTAACTTGGATGGATGAAGAGAAATGGTATCTCCCACGCTTAACGGTCGATTTGACTCCGGAATTACAATATTGCCAAGCAGATGACTATATAATCGGGATGAATCAGCCACTAAATGACCCGTTATTACTATTGATAGTTATTCCAGATGCGGACCAATTTAAAGCGGTCTTTACATGCCTACAACAAACAGCTATTCCTGAAATTCAGGTGGTTAATTCAGGAGATGGCTATCTAACTATTACTGGACAAGGTGTTAATAAAGGACTCGCTCCCCAATACTTATTAGAGCATCATTTGGCTGCACCCAAAGAAATTGTAGCCTTTGGTGATGACGAAAATGACCTTCCAATGTTTAAACGAGCGGGGATATCTGTGGCCGTTGCTAATGCTGCCCCATCGGTTAGAATGCAGGCAGATATCGTAGGCGACACGAATGATAACGATGGGGTAGCTAGGATAATGGAGCGCTTACTCTAATAAAGTGACTTTCGGTTAGAACAAGTATTCATTTGATTGAAAATAAGTTATAATATCCACAGATTATGCAAAGGAGACGATCAAGCATGACTTGGAGAGACACTTATCAAGAATGGTTAAATTATGCAGATTTAGATGAAAACTTAAAGAATCAATTAACTGCAGTAACCGATGATGAAGAACTTGAAGATGCTTTTTATCAACCAATGTCATTTGGAACAGCCGGGATGCGGGGGTTGATGGGCCCTGGGATTAACCGCATGAACATTTATACGGTTCGTCAAGCGACAGAAGGGTTAGCTACGTTGATGGACAGCTTAGGTGATGAAGTGAAGCAACGGGGGGTTGCTATTTCATATGATTCACGGAATAATTCCCGGGAGTTTGCCCATGAGGCAGCTCGGGTGTTAGGAGCTCATCAGATTAAGTCATACATCTTTGATGATTTACGACCAACTCCAGAATTATCATTTGCCGTTCGTCATTTACATACCTATGCTGGAATTATGATTACCGCCAGCCATAATCCTAAAGAATACAACGGTTACAAAATTTACGGTGAAGATGGGGGACAAATGCCACCAAAAGAGTCTGATCAGATGACGACTTATATTCGTCAAATTGAAGATCTTTTTGCCGTGAAGTTAGCTGACGAAAGTCAATTACTAGCTGATGGGATTGAAGAAGTTATTGGCGAAGCTGTTGACCAAGCCTACTTAGACAATGCGAAAACCGTGACTGTTAATCAAGATTTGGCTAAAGAATATGGTAAGGATCTGAAGTTTGTTTTCACTCCCCTCTGTGGGACAGGGCGAATGCTTGGTGAACGAGCCTTACAACAAGCCGGTTTTACGAATTATGAATTAGTGGCAGAAGAAGCCAGCCCTAACGGTGATTTCCCAGGTTTGGAACATCCTAATCCCGAATTTCCAGAAGCTTTTGTGAGAGCGACGGCTTTAGGTAAACAAATCGATGCCGATTTGTTAATTGCAACCGATCCTGATGCCGACCGTTTAGGTTGTGCCGTTCGTCAACCAAATGGTGAATATCAACTTTTGACAGGTAACCAAATCGGAACAATTTTGTTTCATTACATTTTGGAAGCCCATAAGCAAGCCGGTGATTTACCTGCTAATGCAACGGCCGTTAAGTCAATTGTTTCCACCAATTTCGCAACGAAGGTGGCTGAATCATACGGGGTTGGCATGGTCAATGTCTTAACTGGTTTCAAGTGGATTGCCGATCAAATTCACCAATACGAAACACAACATAACCATACCTTTATGTTTGGCTTTGAGGAAAGTTTTGGTTACCTAATTAAGCCCTTTGTCCGGGATAAGGATGCTATTCAAGTCTTAGTGCTCTTAGCCGAAATTGCTGCTTACTATCGGAGTCGTGAGATGAACCTGTACGATGGGTTACAGGAACTCTTTGAAGAATATGGTTACTTTGAAGAAAAGACCATTTCTAAGACCTATGCGGGAATCGAGGGACCTAAGAAGATTGCTGCGATCATGACGAAGTTCCGTGAGGGGGCTCCAACTTCATTAGCTGGCCACCAAATTGTGGAAGCCGATGATTTTTCTAATAACACGAAGCGGTTAGCTAATGGAACGGTCGAAGAATTACAAATGCCAAATTCCAATGTCTTACGTTATGTCTTTGATGATGAGACTTGGATTGCGATTCGACCATCTGGAACCGAACCGAAATTAAAATATTATGTTGGGACCAGTGATAAATCACAAGCTGCAGCAGTGGCAAAGCTAGACCAATTTGTCCAGGATTTAACTGAATTTGCGGAAGCCTAAATCAATGAAACGATCTTTACCAACCTTAATTCCAATTTTGAGTAATTTAGCCATGTTTGTGGCGGGGATGCTCTTAGTGATGCGCTTATTTATTCCGATGATTATTTGTTTGCTACTTTATGTAGTAGCGGCTAGCTATCAATTTGCATGGATAACACGGATGCAAATGCGCCAAGAGGAACAATCAGAAAATAAATAGGTTTACCTGATTAGGGGAATGCATGTTCGTGTGTTAAAATTAGAATAATTATTGAATAAAAGGCTAGGATGATCCTAGCCTTTTATAGTACGGAGGATGGACATGATTTATCGACAAGCCGACCGACCATTTGAACTAGTTTCGAAGTTTCAGCCGACCGGTGATCAACCGGAAGCCATTCAACAGCTAACAGATGGTATTCAAGCTGGTGAGAAAGCTCAGATCTTGTTGGGAGCTACAGGGACTGGAAAAACCTTTACCATCTCTAATGTGATCGCCAATGTTAATAAGCCAACTTTAATTTTGTCACACAATAAGACTTTAGCTGGCCAATTATATGGGGAAATGAAAGAATTCTTTCCGAACAATGCGGTAGAATATTTTGTTAGTTACTATGATTACTACCAACCAGAAGCCTATGTCCCATCGAGTGATACTTATATTGAAAAAGATGCCTCAGTAAATGATGAAATTGATCAATTGCGGCACTCGGCGACGAGTTCTCTGATTGAACGTAATGATGTCATTGTGGTGGCTTCGGTATCTAGTATCTTTGGTTTAGGATCGCCAGCAGAATACCAAAATCACGTAGTTTCCTTACGGGTTGGTCAAGAAATTTCCCGCAATCGCTTACTACGAGAACTAGTCTTAATTCAATACGACCGCAATGATATTGATTTTCAACGGGGACGGTTTCGGGTCCGGGGCGATGTGGTTGAAATCTTTCCTGCTTCACGAGAAGAGCGGGCCCTACGGATTGAGTTTTTTGGTGATGAAATTGACCGGATTCGCGAGGTGGATGCTTTAACTGGTGAAGTTTTAGGTGACCGGGAACATGCTTCAATTTTCCCGGCTACCCACTTTATGACCAGTGAAGAAACGATGGAGGTTGCCCTGCCAGAAATCGAAGCCGATATGCAAAAACAGGTTGCCAAATTCACCAAAGAAGGTAAATTGCTTGAAGCCCAGCGGATTCAGCAACGAACCACTTATGATATTGAGATGATGCGCGAAATGGGCTATACCAATGGGATCGAAAACTATTCGCGCTATATGGATCGGCGAAAGCCCGGCGAACCACCTTACACATTGTTAGACTTCTTCCCAAAGGATTTTCTGTTAATTGTCGATGAATCTCATCAAACAATGCCTCAAGTTCGCGGGATGTACAATGGTGATAAAGCGCGAAAGGAAATGTTAATTGATTATGGTTTCCGTTTACCAAGTGCTTTGGATAATCGGCCCTTAAAACTGGCCGAATTTGAACAACATGTTCATCAAGTCATTTACATGTCAGCCACACCCGGCCCTTATGAAGAAGAACAAACCCAAGACGTGGTGCAACAAATCATTCGGCCAACGGGGTTGCTGGATCCAACTATCGAAGTTCGACCGGTAATGGGGCAAATTGATGATTTAATTGGTGAGATTAATACTCGCGTGGAGAAAAATGAGCGAGTTTTGGTAACGACCTTAACTAAGAAAATGTCAGAAGATTTAACCGATTATTTGAAAGATGCTGGTTTAAAGGTCAAGTATTTACATAGTGATATTAAAACCTTGGAACGGACTGAAATTATTCGGGATTTACGACTAGGTAAATTTGATGTTTTAGTCGGGATTAACTTGTTGCGGGAAGGGCTAGATATTCCAGAAGTTTCTTTAGTGGCAATTTTAGATGCTGATAAGGAAGGCTTTTTACGGAATGAGCGATCATTAATTCAAACCATTGGTCGGGCAGCACGAAATGCTAACGGAGCAGTAATTATGTATGCTGATACAGTTACTGATTCGATGCAAGCTGCCATTACTGAAACCAAACGGCGGCGAACGATTCAAGAGGCCTATAACCAAACACATGGGATTACGCCACAAACGATCATTAAACCAATCCGAGAAGCGATTAGTGCGGTTAAACCGGTTGAAGATACAAAAGAAGATCAATCGGCAGAATTTACGGAAAAAGACTTTATGCAACTAAGTAAGGCTGATCAGCAAAAGATGCTGGATGATTTAAATGAGCAAATGCGTTCAGCAGCTAAACGATTAGACTTTGAACAGGCGGCGATTTTACGGGATACCGTGATGGAATTAACCGCGAAGATGAAAAAGTAGGAGACAAAATGGCGACAAACGATAAAATCAAGATTCGGGGAGCACGTTCTCATAATTTGAAGAATATTGATGTTGATATTCCTAAAAATAAATTAGTTGTGGTTACCGGATTATCAGGCTCGGGGAAAAGTTCACTCGCTTTTGATACCTTATATGCCGAAGGCCAACGACGCTATGTGGAAAGTTTATCAGCTTATGCTCGTCAGTTTTTAGGTCAAATGGATAAGCCGGATGTAGATTCTATTGAAGGTCTTTCACCAGCAATTTCCATTGACCAAAAGACGACCTCGCATAACCCGCGTTCAACGGTCGGAACGGTGACGGAAATTAATGACTTCCTGCGCTTATTATGGGCTCGGGTGGGGACCCCGATTTGTCCCAATGATCACATTCCAATTACTAGTCAATCCCCTGAACAAATGGTTGATCGGGTGCTTGCGTTGCCAGAAAGAACTCGATTGCAAATCTTGGCACCAGTAGTCCGTGGGAAACGAGGAACCCAGCAAAAGATCTTTGAAAAAATCAAAAAAGATGGTTTTGTACGAGTGCAAGTTGATGGTCAAACCTATGATTTGGAAGAAGTTCCTGAACTCGACAAAAACAAGCAACACGATATTAACGTAGTGGTTGATCGGATCGTGGTCAAAGAAGGAGTTCGATCCCGCCTTTTTGATTCTTTTGAAGCTGCGCTACGTTTGAGTGATGGCTTTGCAGTTGCTGATGTGATCGGAGGCGAAGCCATTCCCTTCTCCGAACAATATGCTTGTCCAATTTGTGGTTTTACCGTGGGCGAGCTAGAACCACGTTTATTTTCTTTTAATGCGCCGTTAGGAGCCTGCCCAACTTGTGAAGGCCTGGGTTCTAAATTAGTAGTTGATATTGATTTAGTGATTCCAGATCGGACAAAAACCTTGCGAGAAGGGGCACTTGAACCATGGAACCCGATTTCGTCAAAATACTATCCTAGTTTGTTAGAACAATTTTGTGAGAGTGAAGGAATCGATTTAGATACGCCTTTTAAACAACTTTCCAAACATCAACAACAGCAATTATTATATGGTAACGGCGATAAGCAATTTCATTTCTATTTCGAAAATGATTTTGGTGGGGTACGGGATGTTGATGTCGAATTCGAAGGGGTGATGAACAATGTTGACCGACGTTATCGGGAAACAAATTCGGACTTTACCCGTGAAGTGATGCGTAAGTATATGGCCGAATTACCTTGCCCTGACTGCCATGGCTATCGTTTAAACGAGAAAGCCTTATGTGTCCAAGTGGCTGATCATAATATCGGTGAGATCTCGGAATTGCCAATTAGTGAAGAATTACCATTTTTTGCTGATATGGAATTAAGTGAACAGAAAATGGCAATTGCTAGACCAATTTTAAAAGAGATCGTTGATCGGCTTACTTTCATGCAAAATGTTGGTGTTGAATACCTGACCTTAAGTCGGGCGGCACGGACTCTTTCAGGTGGGGAAGCTCAACGGATTCGGTTAGCAACTCAAATTGGCTCTAACTTATCAGGAGTGATGTATGTACTTGATGAACCTTCGATTGGGCTCCATCAACGTGATAACGATCGTTTAATTGCTTCATTAAAGAAGATGCGCGATCTCGGCAATACCCTAATTGTGGTAGAACATGACGAAGATACCATGTTGGCGGCAGATTATATTGTAGATATTGGTCCAGGAGCCGGAGAAAAGGGCGGTCAAGTGATGGCAACGGGAACGCCTAAGCAATTAATGCGTTCTAGTAAATCGCTAACGGGGAAATATTTAGCTGGGAAGCTGACCATTCCGGTTCCAACGACTCGTCGGTCCGGCAATGGGAAAAAGATCACCATTAAGGGGGCCCATGAAAACAACCTCAAAGATATTACCGTTGATTTTCCATTGGGTAAATTTGTAGTAGTGACTGGTGTTTCTGGTTCCGGGAAATCCACCTTAGTCAACACGATTTTAAAGCGGATCTTATCCCAACAATTAAATCGGTCATCTGATAAACCAGGAGCTTACCGATCCGTAGCCGGAGTAAAAAATGTCGAAAAGGTGATTGATATTGATCAATCACCAATTGGACGCACTCCCCGGAGTAACCCCGCTACTTATACCGGGGTCTTTGATGACATCCGGGGACTATTTGCACAGACGAATGAAGCTAAATTACGAGGCTATAATAAAGGACGCTTTAGTTTTAACGTTAAAGGAGGACGGTGCGAAGCCTGCAAGGGTGACGGGATTATTAAGATTGAAATGAATTTCTTGCCCGATGTCTATGTGCCGTGTGAAGTTTGTCATGGGACCCGTTATAATTCAGAAACCCTCGAGGTTCAATATAAGGATAAGAATATTGCCCAGATTCTCGATATGACGGTTTCGGAAGCTTTAGAATTCTTTAGTGCCATTCCAAAAATTAAACGGAAGTTACAAACGATTGAAGATGTTGGCTTAGGATATGTTTCGTTAGGTCAACCGGCAACGACTTTGTCAGGAGGGGAAGCCCAACGGATGAAATTAGCCTCTGAATTACATCGTCAATCAAATGGTAAGAGTTTCTATATTTTAGACGAACCAACCACTGGGTTGCACATGGATGATGTTAAACGTCTGTTAGCGGTCTTACAAAGGCTAGTTGATGCTGGTAATACCGTCCTCGTGATTGAACATGATTTGGATGTGATTAAATCCGCAGATTGGTTAATTGATCTTGGCCCAGAAGGTGGCGCTGGCGGTGGTCAAGTGGTGGCCACTGGGACGCCGGAAGCAGTTGCCCAAGTTACCAATAGTTACACTGGTCAATATCTCAAAGAAATGCTTGATCGCGATCAAGCACGCATAGAGAAGGGGAAATAAATGCAATATAATTTTTGCCCGAAATGTGGTCATCCATTAGAACAAGTGACAATTGATAACGTTCAACGAGATGTGTGTCCACAAGGAGATTATACCCATTGGAATGACTGTACCATTAGCGCCGGAGGTGTTTTGCTTAAGGACGATCGAGCTTTGTTAGTCCGGCGGACCCAAAATCCTGGCAAAGGGAATTGGATTAATCCCGGCGGTTTTGTGGAGCAAACTGATCACTTAGACGAAGCGGTGACTCGCGAATTTGCTGAAGAATTGGGAATTCAGGTTAGAGCTAACCAGGTTGTGATGGTCGGTGATCAACCGCGCGAAAATGCTCATAATGTTTATGTAACTTTTCAAGTTGAATATCTAAGTGGGAAAATTAGACTGAATTCAGAAAATGATGCCTATGGTTTTTATTCTCTAGCTGAGATGGATACGATGCAGGTACCTGATTTTACGAAAGAAGTTGTGAAAGCGACCTTGTCGTCACAAGTTAAGTTACAACGAAATCCCTTGGACGAACTGCTGCTAAGTGGATATCGGTTCTTTAATCGATAAAAAATTAATGAGGTTGGTTCTTCCCAGCCTCATTTTTAGAAAGCAAGGATGCCTAACTATTAATGACACACCCGGTATGTTAAACTAATAAAAGAATTGTGAGGGGGAAGAAAGATGGACCAGCAATTAGAAGTGGTAGTTATCACTGGGATGAGTGGTGCCGGCAAAACCGTCGCGGTACAGAGCTTTGAAGATAGCGGTTATTTTGTGATTGATAATATGGTACCTAGTCTGGCACCACGCTTTATTGATGTGATTGAAGAATCTCATCAATTTTCAAAAATTGCTATGGTGATGGATGCTCGTTCACAATCTTTTTATGATAGTATTTTGCCTTTGATTCATCGACTCCGTGCTCGCGAAGACATTACCATGCACTTACTCTTTTTGGATGCTGATGACGTCAAGTTAGTGGCTCGCTATAAAGAAACCCGGCGTGAGCACCCGCTTAGCGAAAATGATGGGGTGATGTCAGGAATTCAACGGGAACGGCAATTATTGGCTACCATGAAAAGTGAAGCTGACCTAGTGGTAGATACGACCACCCTTACTCCGCGTCAACTAAGACTGCGGCTCCAGGATTATTTTGGCGATGGGGAAACTGACCAATTTTATATCAATGTGATGTCCTTTGGCTTTAAATATGGGCTTCCTTTAGACGCAGATATCGTGATGGATGTTCGTTTTTTGCCCAACCCCTTTTATTTACCAGAATTAAAACACTTGACCGGTAATGATCAAGCAGTTCAAGATTACGTTATGCAAACTAGCGAAGCCCAAGCTTTTTATCGTCATTTTCTAGCGCTGTTGATGACTACTCTTCCAGGTTATATTAAAGAAGGTAAAAGTAGTTTGACCATCGCTATTGGCTGTACTGGTGGACAACACCGTTCAGTTACCATGGCGAATCGTTTATCAACGGCCTTAAGTGAAGCCGGCTATCAAGCTAGCGTCCATCACCGTGATGTAGAAAAAGCACAGTAGGAAGGATTTGTCATGTTTCATAAACCAAAAGTTGTGGTGATTGGCGGGGGGACTGGATTGCCAGTAGTTTTAAGTGGCCTGCGTGATCATAATGTGGATATTACGGCTGTGGTGACCGTCGCCGATGATGGGGGTTCGTCAGGAATTATTCGTGATTATATCAACGTGGTCCCACCTGGTGATATCCGAAACGCAATGGCCGCCCTGTCTGAGTTATCAAATTTAGAATTAGATATTTTTCAATACCGTTTTAAGAGTTCGGACCGTTTTTTTGCCGGACATGCGATTGGAAATTTAATTATTTCGGCCCTTTCGGAAATGAAGGGCGGGATTTTTGAAGCGGTTCAAGAATTGACTGATCTGATGAAGGTTAATGGACGGATTTATCCAGTTGCTAATGAGCCTTTAGTATTAAATGCTGAATTTACTGATGGCACGCAAATGGCAGGAGAATCTGAAATTACTCGCGCCCATAAGAACATTAAGCGAGTTTGGGTGACGACGGATGGAGACGACCATGAACCGCAGGCCGTACCAGCGGTGATTGATGCGATCTTAGAAGCTGAACAAGTGGTAATCGGGCCAGGAAGCCTGTTCACCAGCATTTTACCCAACCTCATGATAAAAAACGTTCAAGCTGCTTTGAAAGCTACGAAGGCGGAAATTATCTACATCTGTAATATTATGACGCAAAAAGGGGAAACTGACGGCTTTACGGATGCCGATCACGTTCGAGTTTTAAATTATCATTTAGGATATCATTTTATTGATACCATCTTAGTCAATAGTGAACGAGTTCCCGAGGATTACATTAATTTCCAAGAATGGAATGAGATTTCTTCCCCAGTTGGTCACGATTTCCAAGGATTGCGAGATCAAGACTGCCGGGTTATTTCATCGAATTTCTTACGGTTACGTGACAATGGGGCTTTTCATAACCAGAATTTAATTGTGGACGAATTGATTAATCGACTTCATGATGTTCATTAATAACAAATAGGCAGTCAAAGGACGGTGGACAAATGTCATACGCCAGTGAAGTAAAAAAAGAATTAACCGGAATTGAGGTACGGGATCAAAACGCGCGGGCCGAGTTAATGGCATTAATTCGGATGAATGGCACCCTGGGGATTGCTAATCATGAAATGACGCTTAATATCCAAACGGAAAGTCCGGCGATCGCCCGCCGTATTTATTCTTTAATTCGCCAGCTTTATCAGGTGGAGTGCGATATTTCAGTGCGACGCAAGATGAAATTGAAAAAGAATAATACCTATGTGGTCCGCTTAAATTACCATGCCCAAGACATCTTAGGCGATCTAGGGATCTTGGAAGATTTTCAGATTAAGGAACGGGTGCCCGTTGAATTATTAGCGGATGATTTAATGATTCGCTCATATCTGCGTGGCGCATTTCTAGCCGGGGGGTCAGTTAATAATCCCGAAACTTCGCGTTATCATCTAGAAATCTATTCATTATATGAAGAGCATAATGAAATGATTGCTGAAATGATTAATCAATATGGCTTAAATGCTCGGATGACGAATCGTCGGAGTGGTTACATTGTATATTTGAAAGAGGCTGAAAAGATTGCTGATTTTCTACAATTAATTGGGGCCACAACCAGCATGTTGAAATTTGAAAATATCCGAATTGTAAGGGATATGCGCAATTCGGTGAATCGCTTGGTTAATTGTGAAAATGCAAATCTGGATAAAATTGCCAATGCGTCCAATAAGCAAATTGAAAACATTAAATATATTGATGCTCGAGTGGGTCTGGGGAACCTACCTGAGAAGTTACGGGCAATTGCTGAAACGCGATTACAGCATCAAGAAGTGAGCTTAAAAGAACTTGGTGAATTGGTGCCAGGCGGGCCAATCTCAAAATCAGGCGTTAACCATCGCTTGCGAAAAATTAATGACTATGCTGATCAATTGCGGGCGGAAGCATAAAAAAACTGAGGCTGGTGAAGAATTTCTTCACCAGCCTCAGTTTTTTGGATCCAATTATTTTAATTCGTTACTGTCCATAATACCATCAAGTAAGCCATATTCCACAGCTTCTTGGGCCGTTAAGTAGTGGTCACGTTCAGTATCTTGTTCCACTTTATCGAATGGTTGTCCAGAATTCTTAGCTAAAATCTCGTTAATCATCTTCCGAGTCTTCAAGATTTCTTCTGCAGCAATTTGGATTTCCGTTTGTTGTCCTTGTGCTCCACCAGAAGGTTGGTGAATCATGACTTGAGAGTGTGGTAATCCAAATCGTTTGCCCTTGGCACCCGATGATACCAAGACGCTAGCCATTGAGGCAGCCATTCCGATTACGATCGTTTGAACATCCGATTTGATGAAATTCATCGTATCGTAAATGGCCATTCCTGAAGTCACAACCCCACCAGGTGAATTAATGTATAAATAAATATCCTTGGTAGAATCTTGGGCATCTAAGAAGAGTAGTTGGGCAACGATTGAGTTAGCCATATCATCTTCAATTGGACCCGAAAGCATAATAATCCGGTCTTTTAATAACCGAGAATAAATGTCATAAGCACGTTCGCCACGTGACGATTGTTCAATGACAGTTGGCACTAAGTTCATAATGCGGCCTCCTTATATTTAGCACTCGTTAGTGTTATTTGCTAACGTATGCCAATAGTTTACGCCGTTGGTCAAAAAAGGTCAAATAATATGTCAGTGAAGTTAAAACTTTTATATTTTTGGTTAATTTGACAGCATCCTATAATCGTTATAAAATACTTTTAATTTTTTATTAAAAATAAAGGAGCCTACTCATGGGAAAATCAAGAAATCTTGATACTGCATTCTTCGGGCAACCGCGTGGTTTATCAACCCTGTTTTTCACGGAAACCTGGGAACGATTCTCTTACTACGGGATGCGGGCAATTTTACTGTACTATATGTACTATGCTGTTAGTCAAGGTGGTTTGGGCATGGACCAAGCCACGGCGGCTTCATTGATGTCGATCTATGGTTCGCTGGTTTATCTATCCAGTATCGTTGGTGGTTGGCTATCAGATCGGGTCTTTGGATCTTATTGGACCGTTTTTTATGGTGCTTTACTGATTATGTTTGGTCACATCTCCTTATCACTACCATTTGGTCAGGGGGCTTTATATGCTTCCATCGCCTTTATCGTGGTGGGATCTGGGCTAATGAAACCGAATATTACCAACATGGTGGGGAAGTTATACTCTGAAGAAGATGCCCGGCGTGATGCTGGTTTTTCACTTTACTATTTTGGGGTTAACTTTGGGGCCTTTATTGCTCCAATTGCCGTGCCATGGGCTGCAGGTGGATTTGGTTTCCACGCCTTTGGTGCTCACCAAAATTTCCATGCCGGTTTTTCTTTGGCTGCGATCGGGATGTTTATTGGTTTGGTCCAATACTTAATTGATGGGAAAAAATATATTTCACCTCAAAGTTTAGTTCCAACGGAGCCAATCGAAAAGGAAAATCTACGGCGGGTGGTTACTTGGATTGTTGCTGGTCTGGTGGTTGTGCTAGCCTTCTTAGGTGGCCTCTTCCTAGTTGGTCAACTTAATATTGAGAACATTATTAACATGGTGACGGTTTTAGCCTTTATTGTGCCGATTGCTTATTTTGTCATCATGTTGAAGAGCAAAGAAGTTACGTCCAAAGAAAAGAAGAAGGTTCAGGCATACATTCCATTATGGATTGCTGCGGTAGCCTTCTGGAGTATTGAAGAATCAGGATCCGTTGTTTTGGCCTTATTCGCAGCACAACGGACTGTTCTACATATTGGTGGTTGGCATTACTCAGCTGCTAACTTCCAAGTCCTGAATCCATTATTCATCATGATCTTGACGCCAATCTTTGTTTGGCTATGGAATAACTGGAAGAATCAACCTAGTTCACCGAAGAAGTTTTCTGGTGGATTGATCTTTGCGGGGGCCTCATATATTTGGATGGCCTTGCCAGGGATTATCCATGGAACAACTGCAGGTAAGGTTAGTCCATTCTGGTTAGTTGGTTCTTGGTTCATCTGTATGATCGGGGAAATGTTACTCTCACCAATTGGTTTGTCAGTAACTGCTCGACTTGCTCCGAAGGCTTATAGTTCACAAATGATGAGTTTATGGTTGTTAGCCGATGCGGCGGCCCAAGCAATTAATGCGCAAATTGTTAAGTTTTACAGTACCGGGACAGAAGTTCCATACTTCTTATCAATTGGGGCCGTTAGTGTTGTCTTAGGGATTGGTTTATTATTAATCTCGAAGAAAATCTTCTCCTTGATGGAGGATGAAGCCTAATCGTTTGATTTTATTTTAATTTTATATTTGCTTTTTATGGCTAAATCGTGTAACATGATTTCTGTTGTAAAAAGCAAATAATTATGCGCCCTTAGTGTAATGGATCGCACGTGAGATTCCGGTTCTCGAGATCGGGGTTCGACTCCCCGGGGGCGCATTTGTTGTATCTTAAGGTATAACAGTTGCCCCAGTGGCGGAATTGGCAGACGCGCAACGTTCAGGTCGTTGTATGGGTAACCATGTACAGGTTCGAATCCTGCCTGGGGCATATAGAATAGTATGAAAAAGACCAACTCCATTGGTAAAATGAAGTTGGTCTTTTACTAATTACTGTAGCTTACCAAAGGCCTGTTCTAAAATCTCAATTTGAGCAATGGTCTCCCAATCTTGAACTACTTTCGGCTGGTGGTTGGCGATACTTTCATAAACGGCCTCATACATCCGTGCATAATCCCCAACTTCAGACACCACTTTTTCTTCATGGTAGTTGCCTAGATCATCATAGTAGGTCAAGGCCCCATAGTGTTCCGGTTGATAAAGTCCAAAATCCGGATGATCGTTAGTTGGCAAGTAAAATGTTTTAAATCAATTTCTTGCCGATCTTCGGTTTCTTTAACAAACATCCCTTTAGTCCCGTAAGCCACAAAAGTGGGGCGAGCTTTAATGCGAAAATAACTGGATCGAATCGAAACCTTGAGATTTTGGTAGTTAAAGTCCAGATCGAAGTAATTGTTCATTTTGTTGGCGCCTAATAATTGACGGACATCATAATTAATTTGTTGTGGTTGTCCCCAATAGGAAATCATTTGGTCGACAGTATGACAAGCGTGGGTATAAAGAAAGCTACTAGTCCAATCTAAATCAGTCGAATTTACCGGAATCTCTGGTCGATAATAGTCGTAATTATCTTCAACTTCCAGTAGGGTACCTAATTTACCACTTTCGATCACTTTTTGCGTAGTGAGAAAATCACTATCAAAACGCCGATTTTGATAGGCCTGAATAAAGAGTCCGCGTTCCTTGGCTAATCGGAACAATTCTTCGGCTTCAGCTTTCGTCCGAGCAAACGGCTTTTCCACTAGCACATTTTTACCATGATCAAGGCATTTTTTAGCATATTGATAGTGGAATTCCGGTGGTGTGGTGATGACGATTAAATCTAAAGTATCATCCTGATACAAATCATTGAGATCTTGCGTATAGTGGACCTGTGGAAGTTTTTCCCAAGGTCCATCAAAGTGGCGGGCAAAGATTGTTTTAAGGATAAATTTCCCTGACTTCAGCATAAAGGGTAGATGGTAACGGTTAGTGCTTTTTCCATTACCTAAATAAGCGATGTTTAACATCAGAACCTCCTAGTTCAAAAAAAGGGCCAATGACAAACCGGTTAGCTTGTCATTGGCCCTTAAACATTACTTTTCATCGGCAGGCGTTTCCTTAGCCCACTTACGAATAGCATCAATCTTCTTTTGCTTTTGAGTTTGCTTGTACTTTGAAGCAATTGGACGACGTCCTTGTACACCATGTGGATGTGCTTTACGCATTGGAATGTGCCTCCTTTTTAATTTCGTATAATCAACTTTTCCAATTATACATAACCGCGCCTGAAAGATCAACCATTATCCAACAATAAATCATTTATATTGCAATGGACATTTGATCATAAAACCAATAGAATAGTAGATGTTGTTTAAAGTTTGCATTCTGTAAAAAAGGCAGTGTTTCGCTTGTACTTTTTTGAACAAGAGTGCTAGACTATACATGTAAATTATTTTCCTAAAGGAGGAACTTACAGTATGACTGTAAAGATTGGTATTAACGGTTTTGGTCGGATTGGTCGTTTGGCTTTCCGGCGGATTCACGAACTAGGCGCTAAGGATATTGAAGTGGTTGCAATCAACGACTTGACTACTCCTGCAATGTTAGCATACTTACTTAAGTATGACTCAACTCATGGTGCCTTCCCTGGTGAAGTTAGTGCTACCGAAACTGGGATCGTTGTTGATGGCAAGGAATACCCTGTATACGCAGAACGCGATGCAAAGGATATTCCTTGGGTTAAGAACGATGGTGTTCAATTCGTGCTTGAATGTACTGGATTCTACACTTCAGAAGAAAAGGCTAGTGCTCACCTTGAAGCCGGTGCAGAACGTGTCTTGATTTCAGCACCTGCTGGTAACATCAAGACTGTTGTGCCAGGTGTTAACCTTGACACTTTAACTGCTGATGACAAGATCGTTTCAGCTGCTTCATGTACGACTAACTGTCTTGCACCAATGGCTTACTTCATGAACAAGAACTTTGGTGTTAAGGCTGGTACCATGACTACTATCCACGCCTTCACTTCAACTCAAATGATCTTGGATGGACCTCGTGGTAGCAAGATGCGTAACAACCGGACTGCTAGTGTTAACACTATTCCTCACTCAACTGGGGCTGCTAAGGCTATTGGTTTAGTTGTTCCTGAATTAAATGGTAAGCTTCAAGGACACGCTCAACGGGTTGGTGTTGTTGACGGTTCCTTAACTGAATTGGTAACGGTCTTAGACAAGAAGGTTACGGTTGAAGAAGTTAACGAAGCTATGAAGAAGGCTACTGAAGATAACGAAGCCTTTGGTTACACTGAAGACGAAATCGTTTCAAGTGATATCATTGGTTCAACTTTCGGTTCAGTATTTGATCCTTCACAAACTGAAGTTACGACTGCCGGTGACACGCAATTAGTTAAGACGGTTGCTTGGTATGACAACGAATACGGTTTCACTTCAAACATGATCCGTACTTTGTTACACTTCGCAACTCTTTAATGCGAATATTGTAGTCTCATGAAAGGTGGACGGAGCAATCCGCCCGCCTTTTCACTAGGAGGGAAATGAATGGCTAAATTAACAGTTGAAGACCTTCAATTAGAAGGAAAAAAAGTTTTAATGCGGGTAGACTTTAACGTGCCAATTAAGGATGGGGTTGTTGGTGACGATAACCGGATCGTGGCCGCTTTGCCAACGATCAACTATGTCCTTGATCATGGTGGCCGTGCGGTCTTGTTCTCACACTTGGGTCGGATTAAGTCAGAAGATGACAAGCCAGGTCTTTCAATGAAGCCAGTGGCTGCTAAACTTGAAGAACGGCTTGGTAAGCCTGTGCAATTCGTTCCAGCAACTGAGGGAACTGAATTAGAAACGGCGATTGATCAATTAGAAAATGGTCAAGTATTGGTCTTTGAAAATACCCGGTACGAAGACGTGGTTAATGGTGAATACGTTAAGCGTGAATCGGGAAATGATCCAAAACTTGGCGAATACTGGGCTTCTCTTGGTGATGTCTTTGTTAATGATGCCTTCGGGACAGCTCACCGTTCACACGCTTCCAATGTCGGCGTTGCAACGGCAATGAAGGCTAATGGTAAGCAAGCGGCCGCTGGATTCTTAATGGAAAAGGAAATTAAATTCCTTGGGAATGCGGTTGATAATCCAGTTCACCCATTTGTTGCAATTCTTGGGGGAGCTAAGGTTTCTGACAAGATTGGGGTTATTGATCACTTACTAAACAAGGCTGATAAGGTTATTGTTGGTGGTGGTATGACTTACACCTTCTATGCTGCCAAAGGAATTAAAATTGGTAATTCCTTAGTTGAAGAAGACAAGATTGATGTTGCTAAGGAAATTATGGCTAAGGCGGGCGATAAGTTAGTATTGCCAGTTGACAGTGTTGAAGCTGATAAGTTTGCTAATGATGCTGACACGAAAGTGGTTGAAGGCGACATTGATGATGGCTACATGGCTTTAGACATTGGTCCTAAGTCAGTTGCAGAATTTAAGGACGTGTTAAAGGATGCCAAAACCGTGGTTTGGAATGGACCAATGGGTGTCTTTGAAATGTCAAACTTTGCTAAAGGGACACTTGAAGTTGGTGAATTCTTAGGCACCTTAACGGATGCTACGACGATTGTTGGTGGTGGGGACTCCACCGCAGCCGCTAAACAATTAGGTATTTCGGATAAATTAACTCACATCTCTACAGGTGGTGGGGCTTCCTTGGAATACCTTGAAGGTAAGACCTTACCAGGAATTGCCGCAATTTCTGACAAATAATGATTAAATAAGAGGCTGGGGGACACCTAGCCTTTTTATGTATGAGGAGGTTTAAGATGCGTACTCCAATTGTGGCAGGAAATTGGAAAATGAATAAAACCGTTGCCGAATCGGTGGAGTTTGTTAGGCAGATTAAAACGGCCTTGCCCCCAGCAACGCAATTGGAAACCGCGCTTGCGGGGCAACCAATTGCTTTAACGGCTATGTTAGAAGCTGCACAGGGCAGCCCGTTAAAGATCGCTGCCGAAAATTGCTATTATCAAACCAGTGGTCCATACACTGGTGAGACAAGTCCGACTGCTTTGTATGCGGCGGGGATTCATCATGTTATTTTGGGTCATTCTGAACGGCGACAACTTTTTCATGAAGATGACCAACTCATCAACCGGAAAATTAAGGCGGCAATTGCAGCAGGAATTTGCCCCATTGTTTGTTGTGATGAGACGATGGGCCGCTTAATCACTAGTCAACGCGTCGAGTGGGTGGTAGCACGGATTTTGGATGATCTAAAAGGACTTACCGCTCAACAAGCTGAGCAGGTGACGATTGCGTATGAACCGACTTGGGCCATTGGGTCAGGAGAAAGTGCCGATCCTAGCCAGGCCGAAGAGGGATGTTACCTAATTCGCCAAACCTTGGGGCATATGTTTAATGAAACGGTGGCTAGACAGACGCGGATCCTCTATGGTGGTAGCATTACCCCTGATAATATTAAGCAAATGATGGCGAAACCAGATATTGATGGCGTCCTTGTTGGTGGGGCGAGTTTAGATCCGCGAACCTTCTTGGAACTCGTGAATTTTAATGACTAAAATCCTTGTTTTAAGATGCACAAAATAATACAATGAAACTGTAAGCAAATTGCTTGGAATTAAAGAAATAGAGGAGATCTATATAAATGTCACTTATTACAGATATTTATGCTCGTGAAGTCTTAGATTCACGTGGTAACCCAACTGTCGAAGCGGAAGTTTACACTGAAGCTGGTGGTGCTGGACGGGGAATTGTTCCTTCTGGTGCTTCAACTGGTGAACACGAAGCGGTTGAACTTCGTGATGGTGATAAAGACCGTTTTGGCGGGAAGGGTGTTTTAAAGGCCGTTGCTAACGTTAACAACGTTATCGCTAAGGAATTGGTTGGTATGGAAGTTACTGACCAAGTTGCCATTGATAAGGCTATGATTGCTCTTGATGGAACTCCAAACAAGGGTAAGTTAGGGGCTAACGCAATCTTGGCTGTTTCATTAGCTGCTGCTCGGGCCGCTGCTGACGAATTAGAAGTTCCTCTTTACAACTACCTTGGTGGTTTCAATGCACATTTGATGCCAACACCAATGATGAATGTTATCAACGGTGGTGCTCACTCTGATAACAAGGTTGACTTCCAAGAATTTATGATTATGCCAGTCGGTGCTAAGAGTGTCCGGGAAGCAATCCGGATGGGTTCCGAAACTTTCCACGCTTTGAAGAAGGCCTTGGAAGCTGATGGTAAGGCTACTGCGGTTGGTGATGAAGGTGGTTTTGCTCCTGACTTTGCTAACAACGAAGAACCATTTGAATACTTAATCAAGGCGATTGAAGCTGCTGGTTACAAGCCTGGTAAGGACGTTGCTATTGCTGCTGACGTGGCTGCTTCCGAACTTTGGAACGACGAAGACAAGAAGTACAAGCTTCGTTGGTCAACTGGTGAAGAATACACCACTGAAGAATGGATCGAATACTTAACTGGCTTGATCGAAAAGTACCCAATTGTATCAGTTGAAGATCCAATTGACGAAAACAACTGGGATGACTGGGTAACCATTACTGATAAGCTTGGTAAGAAGGTTCAATTAGTTGGTGATGACTTCTTTGTTACTAATACTGAATACCTTGCTAAGGGGATCAAGATGGGGGCTGCTAACTCAATCTTGATCAAGCTTAACCAAATTGGTACTTTGACTGAAACAGTTGAAGCTATTGAAATGGCTAAGGAAGCCGGTTACACTGCTATCGTTTCTCACCGTTCTGGTGAAACTGAAGACACAACGATTGCTGATTTAGTGGTTGCTTTGAACGCTGGTCAAATCAAGACTGGTTCAATGAGCCGGACTGATCGTCTTGCAAAGTACAACCAATTAATGCGGATTGAAGACAACCTTGGTGACGTTGCTCAATACAAGGGAATCAACTCATTCTACAACTTGAGTGAACAAACCCGTGAAGAAATTGAAAACAAGTAATTTGCGCTTGTGAAAAAAGAGGTTCCGAACAATTTTAGTTCGGAACCTCTTTTTTGTTTGGATTAAATTTGCGAATGACTCCAGATTGCAATATAATTCATGATTGTGAGGAAAAAAGATACGGAGGTTTGTGATGAGTAATAAATCATCAGGTGCGCCTGAGTTGTCCCGTTCGATGACGGCAGGACAAATGGAAATGATTTCTCTAGGTGGTGCCATTGGAGTGGGGTTGTTCATGGGATCGACATCAACGATTAAATGGACCGGTCCTTCAGTTATCTTGGCCTATGCCTTAGTCGGGATAGTCTTGTATGTCGTGATGCGAGCTTTGGGTGAAATGATTTATATTAATCCCGGAACTGGATCGTTTGCCGATTATGCTGCCGAGTATGTGCATCCGATTTTTGGTTATCTCGCTAAATGGGCCAATGTGTTTGAGTACATAGTTGTTGGGATGTCAGAAGTCGTGGCGGCTACGGAATACTTACAATATTGGTGGCCGCATTTACCAGCTTGGGTATCAGGGATTGTGATTATTCTCTTCTTAGCTCTCGCCAATTTAGTGAGTGTGAAAGCCTATGGAACGATGGAATTTTATTTTGCCATGATTAAGGTGGTCACGATCATCCTAATGATCTTGCTAGGCTTTATGGTTATTTTCTTCGGCTTTGGTAATGGTGGACATCCGACTGGCTTTAGTAATTTATGGTCACACGGTGGCTTCTTTACGGGTGGCTGGACTGGTTTCTTTTTTGCCATGTCGATTGTCGTTGGTTCATATGAAGGGATTGAACTACTGGGAATTTCAGCTGGTGAAGTAGCTAATCCGCAAGAAGCGATTGTTAAATCCGTTAAATCTGTCTTATTTCGAATTTTGATTTTCTATGTGGGAGCAATTTTTGTAATTGTGACCATTTATCCATGGAATCAACTGGGGAGTGTTGGCTCGCCTTTCGTTTCAACTTTTGCCAAAGTTGGGATTACAGCGGCGGCCTCGATTATTAATTTCGTGGTTTTAACGGCAGCTTTATCAGGTGCCAATTCCGGAATTTATTCTTCCAGTCGGATGTTGTTTAAATTAGCGCATGAAGGTGACGCCCCAAAGATCTTTGGCCGTATTTCCAAACGGATTATTCCTGATGCCGCGATCTTAGGAATCTCTGGTGGGATCTTAATTGGCTTCATTTTAGATATTTTGGCTACGGTCTTTAATAAGTCGACTTCCAATATGTTTGTGGTGGTCTTCAGTTCATCGGTGTTACCAGGAATGATTCCTTGGTTCGTAATTTTGCTGGCCGAAATGCGGTTCCGGCGTAATAATCCCGAAATTATGGCGACGCATCCATTTAAATTACCTTTATATCCATTGTCCAATTATTTTGCCTTTGCAATGTTGACCTTGATTGTGATCTTTATGTTCGTCAATCCAGATACGCGAATTTCAGTTATTGTGGGTGCATTAGTTCTGATTGTGGCAACGATAGTTTACTTAATTCGTTATGGTAAGGATGGTCATCCGGATCTTGATAAATCCTGACCTGATGATTAAAATGGGCGGTGTTTAGGAGCGAAAAATCGCTCCTTTTTTGTTGAAGTTGGAAGTGCTAAACTATTCTCGTAACGGAGGCTATGATGAAAGAACAACGTTTAGTAACCTTAAAATATAATAATTTCCGGCAAATCGGTTTAGCGATCGTGATTGGTTTATTGGCTGGATTAGTAGTTAGCTGTTTTCGCCTTTTGATCCAAAAGGCCTTAAATTTAGTCCTTTTATTATTCGAGTTCTTTCATCATCAGCCAATCTGGTTGATTCCGTGGGCAGTTATCAGTGTGCTAATGGCACTTTTTTTAGGATGGCTTTGTCAAAATTATCCTGATATTAAGGGGTCGGGGATTCCACAAGTGGAAGGTCAACTAATGGGCGAATACGAAGAAGCCTGGTGGCCCGTGTTATGGCGAAAATTTCTTGGCGGGGTCTTTGGCATTGGCGCTGGTTTGTTTTTAGGGCGTGAAGGTCCGTCCATTCAATTAGGTGCTACAGTTGGCCAAGGAATTGTCGAACGACGGACCTTGACTCCAGTTGAACGTCGAGTTGGTATTGCTAGTGGGGCGGCCGCTGGTTTGTCAGCCGCTTTTAATGCTCCCATGGCGAGCGCGATGTTTATTTTAGAAGAGGTCTATCATAATTTCTCGCCCTTAGTCTGGATGTCAGTGTTTATTAGTGCCTTGTGTTCCAATTTTGTTTCCATGCAATTTTTTGGCTTACGTCCGGATCTAGATGTTGCTCATGAAGCTGTGTTACCGGCTGGTCAGTATTGGCAATTACTCCTGTTAGGAATTGTTTTGGGGGTCATGGGACGCTTATATCAGTATGTCGTTGTCCGCTTAGGGAAGTGGAGTCGACTAGTAAAATGGTTTAAACCCCAATGGTATCCAATTGTTCCTTTTCTGTTAGTGATTCCCATTGCCTGGTATTTACCCATCACTTTAGGGGGCGGCAATGAGTTAATTGTCAATTTAACGAAATTACCGGTCTCGGTTTGGTTCTTCTTGGGGTTGTTCGTCTTACGCTTCGTCTTTTCAATGATTTCATACGGGGCTGAAATTCCAGGCGGGATCTTTTTGCCCATTTTGACCCTTGGAGCCGTACTCGGCGCATTTTATGGGGCTTTCATGATTCGATTTATGGGCTTTCCCCAAAATCTATTACCTAACTTTATTATTTACGCAATGGCGGGATATTTTGCCTGCATTAGTAAAGCACCTTTTACGGCCATTTTATTAATTACTGAAATGGTTGGTTCTTTAGCTCATTTAATGCCCTTGGCGGTAGTTTCAATGGTGGCCTATTTGGTCGTTGATTTATTGAATGGCCAACCGGTTTATAATGAGATGTTGCAAAACTTTTTACAACATAAAAAGATTATGTTTAAAGGGATGACCCAGATGACAACTTCCATTTATGAAGGCTCGCGCTTAGTGGACAAGATGATTAAAGAAGTTGAATGGCCAGCTGGTTGCCTAATTTTAAGCATTTGGCGGGGTGAAGAACAGATCATTCCTCGTGGTGATACGAAGTTGAAGGTTGGGGATACTTTAATCATTGAATTAACTGATCAGGATCAACAAGCACATAAAGCGACTATTAATCAATGGGCGCATGAGATGGTAGTGTAATGTTTTAATAGGTTGT
>NZ_AZFN01000010.1 GCF_001434365.1 Limosilactobacillus gastricus DSM 16045
TGTAAATCAATACCAGAAATTCTAGACCCTGAAAAATTTCCTCGGTAGCCTTTTTATCAATTATTGGCTATTAGAAGCAGCATTATTAGTGTTAGAATCGGTGGTTGATTGCGAATTTTGTGTAATCGTTTGAACCGATTCTGATAACATCGAGCTTGAAGCGCTGGACGTTGATTCTGATGAAGAACTTGAAGAATCACTACTGCTTGATGAAGAGCTAGTAGATGATGTTGAACTTCCAGATGCATACTCGATGCTGAATGGATAGGCCTTGAACATGTATTGGGTCACCCCTTGAACACTAACTGATTCAAGTGAACTTGGCATGGTCCAATTACTTGCATGGTTTTCACCATCAAGATATGACATCAGGGCCTTGTACAAGTATTGAGCTGAGTAGGCACCAGAATCCGTTAAGGTGTTCTTGTTGTCATCATATCCGGTCCATACCGAAATTGAGTAGTTCTTAGTGTAACCGGTCATCCAGGAATCCAGGATTCCACTGTTGTTGTTATTATCAGAAGCGTTGGTTGTCCCAGTCTTCCCAGCTTGGTTAACGCCACTGAGGTAAGCCAAAGTCCCACTACCATTACCTGTAAAGACTCCTTCAAGCATGTTAGTAATCATAAAGGCAGTTCCCTTGGTCATTGCCCGACTACCCTGTTTCTTGAAGTTGGTAGTTGTTCCTTCTTGAGTAGTAACTGAAGTAACATAGTAAGGTTCGTAGTATGTTCCGCCATTAGCAAATGCAGCATAGGCTGCAGCTTCTTGGAGTGGAGAGATATAAAGGGCAATCCCGCTTGAGTAGGTATAAGCCTTCTTTTGGGAGATACCCAGTCCCTTTAAGAACTTAGTGGCCTTGCTAATCCCAACAGCTTGTAGGGCCCGGATCGCAGGAACGTTTCGTGATTGGACTAGGGCCTGCCGCATAGTGATGTTCCCTTGGTACTTGTTATCAAAGTCTTTAATAGTACCCGTTGCATCAGGCCAAGTCATGGCAGTGTCTGACAAAACATGGAAGGTTGGCCAGTGAAGATATTCAATGGCGGGACCATAATCCATGAGTGGTTTAGCCGTCGAACCAGAAGAGCGGGTTTGTTGAACGGCCCGGTTATAACCATAAACCGTATTACTATCAAGCTTCCGACCACCCAACATGGCAATCACTTGTCCATTATGAGGATCGACGACGGCAACCCCGACCTGAACATTATCGCTCGGGAAGGAAACATTTTCGTTAGCATCATCGTAAAGTTCTTGTTGCGCATCTGTATCCAGACTGGTATGAACTTTAAGACTATCGGTAGTGGGGTTATAACCTTTATCTTCCAGTTCTTCAATAACTTGTTTGATATAGGCATCGACCACTGGTTCATCAACTTGAGAACTTGATGATTCAACATTCCCGTGAGATGAATCCAGTCCCTTAGTCACACTCTCTTTTTTGGCAGCGGCCGCTTGACTAGCGGTAATGTAACCATTGGTTTGCATGGCGTCTAGGACCACGTCCCGACGTTCCTTTGCATAGGTGGTGTTAGCTAAAGGATTGTATACAGAAGGTGATTGGGGAATCCCAGCTAGCATGGCGGTTTGGGCTAATGACAATTCGTCCAAGTCTTTACCATAGTAGTATTGAGCGGCGGTCTTCATCCCATAAACACCGTTCCCCATATAAACCTTATTTAAGTAGTAAGTTAAGATTTGATCTTTAGAGAATTTTTTGGTGATGTTATAGGCTAGCCAAGCTTCTTGAGCCTTTCGTTTAAAGGTTTGATCAGACTTAGCAGTTGAGAAAACCGATAGTTTGATCAATTGTTGGGTAATCGTACTCCCCCCTTGAACCCCATCAGATGTGCCGTGGAAAACATTAGAGAAGGCGGCTTTCACAATCCGAGTAGGCGAGATCCCAAGCTTTTCATGGTAGAAGTTCTTATCTTCAACCGCGACGACCGCATTTTTAAGGGTTTTAGGAAGTTCACTACTAGAAGCATACTGACGCTTTTGCGCTCCCAAACGAGAAACAACTTTCCCATTAGCGTCATAGATGGTGGTTCCAGTTTGGCTTTGTAAATCACTCTTGGTAATTGTTGGAGCACTCGAAGCATAGTAGAAGAAGAGGGCTGCACCTGCAATTACCAGCAAAACAAAAATACCAACTAGCCATAAAAAGATGCGTTTCCACAATGCTTTATGATCGACTAGGAAGTAGCCTAACCGTCGCCAAAACGATGGGCCAGAGGTATTGGGATTATTATTCATAATCGACTCCTTTATGTTTGATAGTTTCTAAGAGCTGATCAACAGCTGCTAAATAATCTAACCGTGGCTGCAAACCAAGTGCGATTGGGAAACCATCAGTTTGAATAGTGGTTAATAGAATGGACTTGCGTCCGCCAGTGTCTTGCTGGTCCCAAGCCTGAATTAACTTGGACGCCGGATAAAGATAGTTCTGGCCTAGATTGGTAAAGCGAATGATCGCAAAACAGATACCGCCTTGCTTTAGGCAATGGCGTAAGTGTTCAATTTGATGAGCATGAAAATTCTTTAATGGGAAAGAACTCTTATTACGAGTCTCTTTAGCATCGAAGTCAATGTAATGACCTTGATAAATGCCATTATAATCAGTAGTAGATGGTCGCCGGAAATAGGCTTCTCGGACAACCGCAGCACTTCGCCGGGGGTAATCAACCTTAACAAGTTGGATGGGCGTCGGCTTCTTATGAATGACAGCGCGATCAACGCTTAAATAATATTGATTACTTAGATTTAATTCATGCTCCAGGGTCATGCCCCGCTTTGCAGCAGACGAACCTAAGGCTTGCTGAGGTTGCTCTTGAGCTGGTCGCAGTGGTTGTTGACCCTGTGGATATTTAATCGCCATTCTAGTTCCTCCATTAACTATGTGATATATTATACCAAAGAATCATTTAATTTGCGAAAAACGCCGATTTAAAGGGGGTTAGCATGTGAAAAGAGTGTGGATTACGGGATATCGCGCGTATGAATTAGGGGCCTTTCAAGAAGACGATCCGAAGCAATTGGTAATTCAAACGGTTTTAAGCCAATTGATCCAGGACCGATTAAATCAGTCTGATGAGGAGACTTGGGTTATTAGCGGTCCGCAAATGGGAACCGAACGATGGGGATTAAAAACTGCTATTGCTTTAAAAAATGATTACGAACAACTTCGCGTTAGTATGTTATTACCGTTTGCTGACTTTGGGTCGAATTGGAATGAGGATAATCAACTGCGGTTAAGTGCGATTCGCGAGCAAATGGATTATCAAGGAGTAGTTTCTAATCAACCTTATCAGGGACCGCAGCAACTTCGTAATTATCAACGATTTATGTTCGAACACTCTGATGAATTAATTCTGGTCTTTGATCCAGAACAAGAATTAAATCCAGATCGACACAGTAAACCGTTTTGGGATTATCAAGCGGCCCAGAAATATCAAGAGACACAACCTACTTATCAAATTACTTTGGTGACCATGGATCAATTGCAAGATGCTGCGGAAGAATGGGCGCAGCGTCAAGCAGAGGATCACGATGAATTTTAAAAGGTAAGTTTTAGAGATTTATGTTAATATCATTGGTATTTAATAAAAACTTTGGTAAACTAACAAAGAGTTAAAATTTAAGCGAGGTGTTAATTTTGGATAACATTAACTTTACTCCACAAGATATTTTACAAAAACAATTCCAAGAAAAGAGTATTGGAAAAGGTTACGATCGAGAAGACGTAGACTCTTACCTTGATGACATTATTAAGGACTACAATACCTTTGAAAAGGAAATCAATCGTCTTCAAGACGAGAATGCTCGCTTAAAAACCAAGGTCGACGAATTGACTCGTCAGGTTGAAGCTGGTGGAAGTGGTGTAGCATCGGGTGATACCCAACCGCTTTCTGGGGCCACGAACGTTGATATTTTGAAGCGTTTGTCGAATTTGGAACGGCGCGTATTTGGTTCCCAATTAAACAATGGCGATGAAGACTCGCATTTGCTTTAATTTCGTATTATAATCTTTCTTTGTAAGCTTTGGGTAATCGAGCGTAGCAACTGTTACGTTAGGAAGGTCCATGCTCGCACAGGCTGCGATGCCTGTAGTGTTTGTGCTCGCTGAAAAAATAAGGCGGGGCACCCATTTGGGTGACGGCGGGAAAACCGGCTAAGGCTTTGGCTATGCCCTAGTATTCCTGAAAAGTGCCACAGTGACGATGTAGTAAGGGAAACCTTACTAGTGGAACGCGGTAAACCCCTCAAGCGGTAAACCCAAACATTGGTAGGGGAGCTTTGGATAACGAATTGAAGTGATTCCAGGGGAGTATCTTTGATACTGAGATAGATGATTACCACGGTATGATTGAACCTGCAATGATACTTTGACAAAACATGGCCTACAGAAGCTTACATTCAGGTGGGACTGGGAAGAAATTATTTTCTTCACCGGTCTTTTTTAATTCATTCGTGATTGGTCATATGATAAAATCGGGATGAATCAGTGAGAGGAGGAGTACAGATGTTTCAAACATCAGCTAATGTGCGTTCGATAACTGCTGAACAGTTAGTTCAACGTCACCTATTAATTGTAGGACAAACTGGTAGTGGTAAAACAACCTCCACTTTATCTTTATTAAGTGATTTACAGCAAGGTAGCCAAACAACGATTGTTTTTGACCCGACGGGAGAATATAGCAAACTGCCGAATACGATTACTTATCGTTTTGGTGACAATGCTTATCTTGATGTCGGTCAATTGTCAATTGAAGAACTGGCGGCCTTATTAGAATTAACAGACCTGCCTGCATCCACGAAACACTTGTTGCAAGAGGCTATTACTGCCTTACGATACCAATCCAATATTGCTAATAAGGCACAACCTTATCGATTTATGAATCGACCAGTAAAAGAATGGCAAAGGGCAATGCAACAATTAGGCCATTGGAGTGGGCACTACGAAATTAACCTGTTGGCTGATCAAATCATTGAATGTTTAGTTATACCGGCTTTGAATGGAAAACCGAACTATCACTTGATGGGGCAAGTGTATGCCCGAGAAGAGTTGCAAAAACTGTGGCCCTTGATTACAACTTTACGGACTCAATTAGGCGAAACCATCTTTCAAGAATTGTTCGCCACGCAATCCGGAAAACAGCTTCAATATGAGTTAAATTTTGTTTTGCAGATGTTTCTAAAACACCCCAGTCATCATCGGACCTTAGTGATTGATTTATCGTTATTAAAATATCTACCAGTGAGCCAACAGGTGGTTTTATCAGTGCTATTTAAACAAATTTTGCAATATCGGTTGAGTCAAGGGGCTAGTTTCCCTGTGCAAGTGGTGTTAGATGAAGCTCATCGCTACTTACCAACAGACGTTAAGGACTTGCCTAATAATGGAATTTTTCAATTAGCACGTGAGGGTCGGAAGGTACAAGTCGGATTGATTTTAACGACCCAATCACCATTAGATTTACCTGCTGTATTACGATCGCAATTTGCCCATCAGCTGATCCACCATTTAGGAAGTGTAGAAGAGTGGCACAGTTTATTGGCAAACACTCCTTATCAAACATTACCAACGGGTCAAGCAATCATTCATGGGCTAACCGGACAAATCGAAAAATGCCAAGTACAACTGCCGACTTGGTGGGAAAAAGAGGATGAATAAGTGACAGAATTTAAACTACTAGCTACGGCTGCTGCGGGAATTGAAGCCCTAGTTAATCGTGAATTAAAGGACCTTGGCTATCAAACGCAAACTGAAAACGGTCGCGTTCGGTTTCAAGGTGATATCAAAGCGATCGCCCAAACTAATTTGTGGTTGCGGACGGCTGATCGGGTCAAAATTATTGTGGGCGAATTTGATGCCAAAACATTTGATGACTTATTTGAACAGACTAAAGCTTTAGCATGGGAAGAATTACTACCGATTGATGCTAACTTTCCGGTTTCAGGCCGGAGTAGTCATCATTCCCAATTACATAAAGTGCCTAGCATCCAAGCAATCACCAAAAAAGCGATTGTAGAACGGTTAAGTATGGTCTATCATCGGCGGACTCGATTAACGGAGACTGGGAGCAAATATCCGATCGAAGTGGCTATCGACAAAGATCGTGTTTTATTAACTTTAGATACAACGGGAGATAGTCTTTTTAAACGTGGCTATCGTCAGGCTAAAGGGGCTGCACCGATGAAGGAGAACTTAGCGGCCGCTTTAGTGATGTTAGCACATTGGTTTCCTGATAACCCATTTGTAGATCCGGTCTGTGGTTCCGGAACGATTCCGATTGAAGCAGCGTTAATTGGTCATAATATTGCCCCAGGAATTAACCGGCATTTTATGATGGAGCAATGGTTAAACCTGACCCCGGCTGAATTATTAGATGAGGTCCGCGATGAAGCCGATGCCCAAGCTGATTATGATATTGAGTTAGACATCACGGGTTATGATATTGACCAATTAATGGTGGCAATTGCGCAACAAAATGCGCGCGCGGCTGGTTTAAGTCAGGATATCACCTTTAAACAATTGGCCTTAAAGGACTGGCGGACTGATAAACTGAACGGGGTGATTGTGGCGAATCCACCATACGGGGAACGGTTGAGTGATCAGGCTAACGTTCGAGAATTATACCGGCAAATGGGCCAGCTCTATCGACCAATGACTACTTGGAGTAAATATATTTTGACGGCTGATCTTGAGTTTGAGAAATTTTATGGGGCTCCCGCTACGAAAAAACGAAAATTATATAACGGTGCCTTGCGCACGGACTTGTTCCAATATTGGGGAAAGAAGCAACGATAAGTTGACTTTAAATTTTTGCTAAAATTAAACGGACTCGATAAGATTTTAAATCGCGAGTCCGTATTTTTGTTATAATATTCACGTGTGTGATTGATGCAAGGCTTGCAAAGCTAATTGATGAGCGCCGTGATTTAGTTTTTCGGGGATCCATTCGGTGACGACGGTTGGGTATTGGTCGATAAGCTCTAATAACTGACTTAATTCGGCAGCATATTTTTTAGCATAACCTTTACCAATGGCATCGCTGACTAATCGACTATCGGTATAAAAGAAAATGATCTGATCATTGGGCTTGAATTGAGCCAGTTGTTCAAAGGCCCAGCTAGCAGCTATAAATTCCGCATGATGATTATCGGTAGCTGGAAGTGAGTGACTAAATTGATGCTGTTGTCCATTAATGATGATGAGGCAACCGGCGCCAGCGGGACCGGGATTACCATTAACAGCAGCATCTGAATAAATTTTTATCATACGTATCCTTTCAAAGTGAGGGTTTCAAAATGACCGAAAAAAAGAAATACTTTTATCAACCAGATATTACAACGGCAATTATTGCCTGGTGTTGGACTTTCTTAATTTTAATTATTGGCGTCGTGATTTGGCTAGAAGTAACTACATTTAATTGGATTACTGCTGTTTTTCTGCTTGTCTTTGTGGTGATTAGTGCATTAGCAATTTTCCGTCGAACAATGATTGTAACTGAAGATCGATTAATTTTAAATCGGGTCTTACAACAAGATTATGCTGAAATTCCATTATCGGCGATTAAGCATTTATACTTTCGTAAAAATACAGTTGTTTTTACGGCTCATGGTGAGGTTATGACTTTTAGTATGTCGCGGCGCTCAATCCGTTCGTTAGAAACATTATTGAATAATCTGATGGCTAAGTCAAAGGAGGCTTAGACGATGTATTACGGGGGATTAGTAATTTTGCTTGTATTAGCCGACCAAACGATCAAATGGTGGGCAGCAAGCAACTTACAATTAGGTGATACGATTACCCTTATCCCAGGTTGGTTAGCTTTAACCAATGTTCATAATAATGGGGCGGCTTGGAGCATGTTAGAAGGCCAACACACCTTTTTTGTTGTGATTGCCTTAATCGCGATTGGGGTGATTTTATGGTTAATGAAACGTAACTGGCATCAAAAAGCCAAGATGGTGGCCCTGTCTTTATTATTAGCGGGCACTCTTGGTAATTTTATTGATCGTTTTGCGCAAGGTTACGTTGTTGATATGTTCGAGCTAACCTTCATTAATTTCCCAATCTTCAATATCGCAGATTGTTGTTTGACGCTTGGGGTCTTGATTTATATAGTGATTATCTTACGGGAGGATTAAGATGGCACCACAACATATCGTTGCCAATTCGACGATGCAGGGGCGATTGGATAAAGTTTTAGCTCAACATTTAACAGATATATCCCGATCACAAATCAAAAACTGGATTGATCAAGGACTGATAACAGTCAATCATCAGCAGGTTAAAGCTAAATATAATTTACTTGTAGGCGATCAAATTGAGATCACGCCACCTCAACCCAAAACGATTGATCTAACGCCAGAAGCAATGGATTTAGATATTGTTTATGAAGATGATGATGTCATCGTTGTTAATAAACCCCAAGGAATGGTGGTCCATCCGTCGGCAGGACATCCTAACCACACCTTGGTAAATGGACTTTTATACCATTCTCCTTTATCGACGATTAATGGCGAGTTTCGTCCTGGAATTGTCCATCGAATTGATAAGGATACCTCAGGTCTTTTGATGGTAGCGAAAAATGATCATGCTCATCAGTCGTTAGCAGCACAATTAAAAGCTAAAACGAATGAGCGCGAGTATCTAGCCTTAGTGCACGGGGTAATCAAAGAAGATGAAGGAAAAATCGACGCGCCAATTGGTCGGTCCTTAAAAGATTGGAAGCAACAAGCGGTTGTTGCTAATGGGAAATCAGCGGTGACGCATTTCAAAGTTTTGAAACGTTATCAACATTATACTTTGATTTCATGTCACCTTGAAACCGGGCGAACACATCAAATCCGGGTTCATATGAAATATATTAACCATCCTTTAGCTGGTGACCCACTCTATGGACCCCGTAAAACCTTACCGGGAAATGGGCAATACTTGCATGCCAGGACGTTGGGCTTTGTTCATCCAACTACGGGTAAATTAATGCGATTTTCCGCGCCATTACCAGATTGGTTTGAAAAAATAATTCAGTATTTAGACCGGACGGACGCCGTTCAATAAACGAAAGGGGGCGAAAACATGCCAGAGAAAGCACTGATTTTAGAGGATGGTACTATTTTTAATGGTCGCGAATTTGGTTCACCGGCCGTTTCTTTTGGAGAAGTGGTTTTTAATACGAGTATGACTGGCTATCAAGAATTGATTACCAATCAGGTTTATCATAATCAAATTGTTGTTTTCACCCAGCCAAATGTTGGTAATTTACCAATTCAGTCGAATATTTATGAATCAATTGAACCAACCATTAAAGGAGTGGTGGTCCGGAATGCGGGGATGATTGATCCTGATGATCGACGTAGTTTAGATTATTATTTAAAACGTCATAATATCCCTGGAATTACGGATATTGATACGCGCGCTCTGGTTCATCATTTGCGATCTTTAGGGCGTCCAGTTCGCGGGAGTTTAGTCCCGGTCGCTGATGAGCACGCTTTTGATCAATTAAATGCCACAGTGTTAACCAACCAACAAGTAGCACAGGTTTCAACGCCCAAACCATATCCTAATCCCGATGTGGGTCCCAGTGTGGTTGTGATTGATTTTGGCTTAAAAAATGGGATTTTACGGGAGCTAAGTCGGCGAAAGTGTAACGTAACCGTCTTGCCCTTTGATGTGACTGCTGAACAAATCATGCAACTAGATCCTGCCGGGGTGGTTTTAAGTTCAGGCCCTGGAGATCCGCATGCAATTAAGTCCAGTGTGATTGAAATGATTCAAAAAATTCAAGCAACGGTGCCATTATTTGCAATTGGTTTAGGGCATGAGTTGTTTGCTTTAGCCAATGAAACGGATAGTGAACGTTTGCCAATTGAATACCACGGTAATAATCACCCAATTCAAGAAATTGTGACGGATCATATTATCTATGCGCAACAAACCATGGGTTACCGAATTAAACGTTCAGCAGTTAACCGGCAACGCCTATTTATTACCTATGTTGATCTATTAACGGATAGTGTCATCGGCCTACGCCATAAGTATTATCCGGCCTTTTCGGTCCAATTCTTTCCTGATGGGGCTCCCGGGCCAGATGACGCTAACCCGTTATTTGATGAATTTGTTGAATTGTTAACGAAACGAAAGGAGCTTTAGGATGCCAAGTGCGCTATTAGTTGGTTCAGGACCAGATAATATGTACAGCGGAGATGAGCTGGATCTAACCGTGCTTAATATTGCGTCGGCTTTCAAAGCTCGGCAATGGGAAACCATCTTCGTTAATAACAATCCATTTTCCTATAGTCTGGATGCACAAGAATACATTGATTATCCAGAGATCCGTCCCTTAACAGTAGGTAATTTGGTGGCGTTAATTCATCAGTATCAACCAGATCTGATTGTGCCGACTATTGGGGGACGCTGGATTTTTGACTTAATGGAATCTCTGTCAGAAACGGGGATTTTTGAAGAGGTTAATACGAAATTGGCGGGAGTTAACTGGTCAGCCGTTCAGCAGACCAATAATCCTTCAAAATTAGAGCGGACGCTCAAACAAATTGACGTACCGATGAAAAACGTCCAGGTGGTCGATAATTATCAAGATGCTTATCTGATGGCGGAACAGTATGGCTTTCCATTAATTGTCCGGTCTTTATCACCGCGGGAGCATAGTTTTCGTCATATTGTCCATGATGATCAATCATTCCAAGAAACCTTTGCTGAAGCTTTAAAAGCATCCCGAATCCGCCGTGTATCCATTCAACAAAGTTTGCAAGGCCTCAAGGAAATTGAAACCGTCGTGGTGCGCGACCAATCAGGGACGTTAATGCAGATCGCGACAGTAGAAAATATGGACCCGATTGGCATTCATGCCGGGGATTCCTTTGCAGTGACGCCGGCCCAAACCTTGCTTGATCGGGAAATTCAAACTATTCGAAAGCTGGCCTTTAAGATTACGCGGCGGTTACGAATTGTGGGGGTTAACCATCTCCAATTTGCGGTTGATCGGGCTCATAACCGCATTTATGTAACGAAGGTGAGTCCCTATTTTGACCGAATTTCATCTTTTGTGGAATTGGCAACGGGTTATCCTTTATGTGAAGTAGTAGGGTTGTTATACACTGGCGAACGCTTACGTGAGATTAATCTTGGCGAACACTATGTCCCATTAACGGCTTTAACGGAGCCCTTGATGGATGCAACGGCAGTACGAATTCCCGTCTTTCCCAACTCGCAATTACCAACCGCTGATTGGCGGTTAGGGACACAAAAACGATCGATTGGTTCGGCGATTGGGATTGGACGGAGTTTGGTCGAAGCAGTTTTAAAGGCCTTAACCTATCAAGAAACGGATATGGGTAACCAACGATTAGCTATGGTTCAACAATTAACCGATGACCAGTTAGATCAGTTACTGATTCATCCTCAAAATAATCGTTTCTATACCCTAGTTGAGGCCCTACGACGAGGGTATACGAGTGACGAATTAGCCGAATTAACCCAAATTGATCCTTATTACTTTAATCAATTTAAATTAATTGTTCGTTTAGAACATCAATTGAAGACCCAAGAATTGACAGCTGATTTATTTCGTCAGGCTAAGTATTGGGGATTGCCAGATGTGACGATTGCGCGTTTGAGCCAAAAAAATTTGGATGAAATTAGTCAATTCCGTTCACAAGCTCAGATTAATCGAACCTTTAAAGAGATTGATCCGGCAGCAGGTGAGTTTGAACAACATTCTCGGACTTTTTATGCTACTTTTGAGATGGAAAATGAGAGTGTGGCGGGGGGAGCACCGCGGGCTTTAGTTATTGGTCCTGGACCCCGCGGTCTTGGAAATGGGACGGCTGATGATTACGTAACTGCGAAGATGTTAAAAACGCTTAAAGAAGCAGGATATGAGGTCATTGTTATTAACGACAATCCTAGTTCGGTCACCCTTTCATCTAAAATTGCTGATAAGGTTTATTTAGAACCGCGGACCAGTGAGTTAGTGAATGAAGTGGCCTATTTGGAACAACCGGAAGTGGTATTTGTTCCTCAATTAGCTCACGAAATAATTGACCATCTGAAACAATTAGATCTTAATTTCACCTTATTACCAATTCGGATGATTGATCGTCCGGTTCGGATTTTATTAAGCCAACCAACTTATGAAGCCCAAGTTTTATTTGATGGTCAGGTTACCTACCATTTAGGCGTCAATCAAGAATTACCAACAGCTGATGGAAGTGAGTATTTAGGCATCGACAAAATTTATCCGAGCGATTTAACTGCCGATCAGCATTTAAAGCTGAACCAGCTTTGTGATCAAGAAATGGGTCGCAATCATCGACCAGGAGTTTATCAATTAATCTTTACGAAGGATCATGATCAGTTCCAATTGATTAAGGTCCAACCAATTCCCGCGGCCGACATTGCGATGCTCGCAAAGGCCTTAAAACTAGATATTGTTGGCCTAGCTACCAAATTAAGCTTAGGAAAATTTGAAGAAGCCGAATTTGATCAATGGCAACCAAGTAATGATACTCGATCATTACATTATCAAGATGTTTTTCCATTTAAATCACTTCATTTACATGGACAACAGCCGTCAAAGCTGACTAGTATGGGAGCTAAAATCGAATATTTGAAATGATATGGAAAATCAGTCATTGTGAGATGGCTGATTTTTTTGTAGGATAAAAATAAAAATGGTGGTGATTAAGTTGAAAATAGAGGGACACTCACATACGGAACTATGTCCGCACGGTTCAGGTGATAGTCTTGAAGACATGGTGAAAAAAGCCATTCAAATGGGCTTTACAGATTATTGTGTGACTGAGCACGCCCCCTTACCGCATGGCTTTGTAGCGAAATTTGGGGGAGTTGAAGATGATTGGCAGACAGCTTCATTAGCGTATGAACAAGTCGAAAGTTATTTTAACTTAGTCGATCAAGTTCAGGCTAAGTATCAAGATCAAATTAAGCTGCATGTTGGTTTTGAAGTTGATTATGTAGAAGGTTTTGAAGCTGAAATTCGACAATTCCTAGATACCTATGGTCCACGAACGGATCAAAATATCCTGTCAGTACACTACCTACGTGGGGCGGATGGTTTGATTTATGGAGTTGATTATTCTCCTGAAGAGTTAAAAATGGGTTTTACGAATCTAGAAGATCAGCCGCACGCTTTTTATCAGCGTTATTTAAGGGTGATTAAACAGGCCATCTCAACTGATTTAGGGGACTATCAGCCGCAACGTTTGGGTCATTTGACTTTAATGCGGAAATATCAAGATTACTTTGCATTGCCGCAAGACTATAATGAACAAGAATGGCGGTTAATTAAGAATATTTTAATTTTGCTAAAAGATCAGGGGCGGCAACTAGATTTTAATTTAGCTGGTATGTATAAAGAATATTGTAATGACTTTTACCCCGGGGCTCGAATTGCAAAATTAGCGAAGGAACTAGGCGTGTCAATGGTCTATGGATCCGATGCGCACAGTATTAAAGAAGTTGGGCATGGTTATCATCTTTATGAGGCTTTTAAATAGTCCGAAATATTTGTTGACATTTGAATAGTTAACTAATATGATATTGACATAAATTAAATATCGATTAGAAAAAAGTGATGAGTAGACGAGTAAGTTGATCTAAGTTGTCCAGAGAGTTCCCGAGTAGCTGAAAACGGGGTGAACATTTCAACCGAACCACACCTATGAAGACTGATTAGTTGATTAAGACTAATTCGAACGGCTCGTTATCCCCCTTGAACTATTTGTTCAAACTGAGGTCCATTCTGTGAGGAATGGATGAACTTGAGGTGGAACCACGATCATACGTCCTCTTGCCATATGGCAGGGGGCGTATTTTTTTATCAAGAAAGGAGGGCCTTATGAATCAATATCGTTTACCAGTTGGCCTGAAAGACTATTATGGCAGTCGTCTCGACACCAAGGAGCAATTACGACATTATCTTTTCCAACGTTTTGACCAGCTTGGTTATCATAAGATTCAGACACCCTTACTGGAATACGAACCGGTTTTTGCTGAATACGAAACCGAGTCACGAGATCTTTATCGGGTGTTGGAAGCAGATGGCAATGTCTTGACTATCCGGCCTGATTTGACCTTACCAATTGCTCGTTTCTTATCAACGACTAATGTAGCATTGCCTAATAAATTCTCTTATGTGGGCGAATTTATGCAGCGTCATCGTGAATACCAAGGTTTCGAACGTGAACAGACCCAAGCCGGAATTGAATTAGTTGGTTATCCTTCCACGAAAGCGGAGTTCGAATGTCTGACAATTATTAATCAGATTAATCAGGATTGGTTTGATAATTCGTTGGTAATTGAGTTAGGGAGTGTTGACCTAGCTGAGGTAGTGTTAGATCAGGTGACGAAGGACCACGATCAGCGCCGTGTCATTAAACAAGCCCTTTTTCAAAAAAACTTACCGGTTTACGAAAAATTGATTGAGCCCTATTCATCTGGCCCAATTGGTACTTTTTTGAAAGAATGGACGTGGTTATTTGGCTCAAGTGCCGAAATTGAAGAACTATTCAAAGATTCAGGATTACCAGCTCCAGTCAAGAAAATCATTCAGCAGATCATTACCTTTGCCCAATTCATAACTAACTTACCGGGGCAATCGGTCATGATTGATTTAGCCAGTAAGGCACCGCAAAAATACTATACCGGATTGATTTTTAAAGCTTATACCGCCCAAAGTAATCAATATGTGATCAGTGGTGGTCGATATGATCAGTTATTAGCCAATGTTAATTCTAAAAATATTCCTGCTGTCGGGATGGGAATTAATATTCAAATGATGGCGGAGCTAATCAGCCCGACCACTCCAGCATCGCGGGTAGAGATCTATTGTCAGCAAGATCAATTATTTGCAGCTCAACAATTAGTTAATCAACATGTCAATTATGAATTGTCGTTAGCCGATAGCTTAAGAGAGGCCCGATCATTAGCCCATCAACACCAGCGTCAACTGATGATTTTAAATGAAAAGGGAGAATTAATAAATGATCTTGAAAATCGCACTAACTAAAGGACGGGTCGAAGAACAATTTATGGAATTGCTCGAAAAATTGCAGATTGATATCACCCCCTTTCGAAATAAACAACGGAAATTAATTATCGATCTCCCTGGTTATCAATTTATCCTGGCCAAAGGACCGGACGTGATGACCTTCGTTAATCGAGGAGTGGTTGATTTAGGTATTGTCGGATCTGACCTGTTAATGGAGCAGGGAAATGAAAAAAACGAACTGATGGATCTAAAAATAGGTCAATGCCAATTCATTTTAGCTTCGGTAGCTGGGTTTGATGTTAATGCGCCAGGTCGAAAGACCATCGGCACTAAGTACCCCCGAGTGGCGGCCCGCTATTTTGATCGATTGGGCCAAGATGTCGAAATAATTAAGATTGAAGGTTCAGTTGAATTAGCGCCGTTAATTCAATTAACGGATGCCATTATTGATATTACGGAAACCGGGACGACCCTCCGGGAAAATAATTTAGTGGTCTATGATCGCTTAACTAAGGTGTCAACCAGATTAGTGGCTAATACGATGGCCCTGCGACATAAGAAAACCGCTATTTTAAATTTTATGCACGAATTATCTAGCGTCATTCCAGAAAGTTGAGGATAA
Organism: Limosilactobacillus gastricus DSM 16045; assembly: GCF_001434365.1. GTDB lineage: Bacteria > Bacillota > Bacilli > Lactobacillales > Lactobacillaceae > Limosilactobacillus > Limosilactobacillus gastricus. Next base: position 15,667 of record NZ_AZFN01000010.1, read on the forward strand.
CCGAATGAAAATTTATCAAGAAGATTTAGCCACCATGAAACGCATCGTTGATGACTACACACAAGAGACGGTCGACTTTGAAATTGAACAGACTGTCCAAACTATCATCCAAAATGTAATTAAAAATGGTGATCAAGCGCTGAAAGATTACAGTAAAAAATTTGATCAAGTTGATTTAGATAAGTTATTGGTTGAGCCCAGCGAATTAGAAGCGGCTTACGGCACCATTGATGACGATCTAAAGGCATCGCTCTTAACGGCTAAGGATAATATTACGGCCTTTCATGAATTAGAAAAGGAAACGGGCTTTGTGGATGTCTCAACTCCCGGAATTGTACGTGGTCAAAAACTAACCGCTCTTAAACGAGTGGGCTTATATGTGCCAGGTGGGACAGCTGCTTACCCTTCCACGATTTTGATGAATGCAATTCCAGCTAAAATTGCGGGAGTTCAAGAATTAGTGATGATTACGCCTCCACAAAAGGATGGTATTAATCCGGCAGTTTTAGCGGCAGCTAAGATTGGGGGAGTCGATGCCGTTTATCAGGTTGGTGGAGCACAAGGAATTGCGGCCTTAGCATATGGAACCGAAACGATTCCGGCGGTCGATAAAATTGTGGGGCCAGGAAATATTTTTGTTGCGACCGCGAAAAAACAGGTCTTTGGCCAAGTCGCAATTGACATGGTAGCTGGCCCTTCAGAAATCGGTATTTTGGCTGACGCCAATGCTAGACCAAGTGAACTGGCAGCGGATTTATTATCCCAAGCAGAACATGACCGCCGGGCACGAGCCATGTTGGTAACGGATAGCCTTGACTTAGCACAAGCAGTTTCAAAAGAGGTTGATCAGCAGTTGACAACCCTACCCCGTCAGGAAATTGCCCAAGCCGCCATCAATGATCGCAGCTTTATTGCTGTTATGCCAAAAGTGACGGAAATGTTTGATTTAATGAATGCCATTGCACCAGAACATTTAGAAATCGCCTTTGATAACCCGAGTCAATATTTAGGTTTGGTTGAAAATGCCGGTTCGGTTTTCTTAGGGCGATTTTCGACAGAACCGCTTGGGGATTACTTAGCAGGACCCAATCATGTGTTACCAACCGGCGGGACGGCTCGTTTTTCTTCGCCCTTGGGCGTCTACGATTTTGTGAAGCGGACGCAGTTCTTACAATATTCAGCCGAACAATTGGCAAATGTTGCTGATAAAGTCACAAAATTTGCACGTACGGAAGGACTTGAAGCACACGCGCGGGCAATTGAAGCAAGGTTTAAGGATTAGGAGGACACGGCAATGCGGACAGCCACGATTACTCGTCAAACTGGTGAAACCAAAATTACGGTTGAACTAAATTTAGATCAGCAAACCGGAGTAGCCATCCAAACCGGGATCGGTTATTTCGATCACATGTTAAATTTATTTGCTAAGCATGGCCGCTTTGGCCTGAGGGTCACGGCTCAGGGAGATTTAGAAGTTGATGCTCACCATACGGTCGAAGATACGGGAATTGTACTTGGAGAATGTTTTAAGCAGGCTTTAGGCGTCAAATCCCAGATAGAACGTTATGGTGACGCATGGGTCCCGATGGATGAAGTATTGGCCCAAGTAGTGGTGGACTTAAGTGGGCGATCCTACCTAGTTTTTGATAGCGAGTTTGAAAATCCGCGGTTAGGTGATTATGAAACCGAAGTAACGGAAGACTTTTTCCAAGCCGTCGCCTTTGCGGCCGAAATGAATCTACATGCGCGTATTTTATATGGCCGAAATACGCACCATAAAATTGAAGCGCTCTTTAAAGCGTTTGCGCGGGCAATGCGCAAGGCCGTTACTATTAATCCCGAAATCGTGGGTGTTAATTCCACGAAAGGGGTGATCTGATGATTGCCATTATAGATTACGGCGCAGGGAACACTTTTAATGTTCAAAAAGCTTTTGATTTTTTAGGGGTTGAAACCATACTAACTAGTGACCCCAAGGTAATTGATCAATCTTCGGCTTTAATTTTACCTGGAGTGGGGGCTTTTAAAGCGGCAATGGATAACTTACAAGCGGCTGGCCTAGTCGAAATTATTAAAACTACAGTGGCTAATGGCAAACCTTTGCTAGGAATTTGTTTGGGCATGCAGATGCTGTTTAATTATTCAGAAGAGTATGGTCAGACTGCTGGCCTTGGTTTGATTCCCGGCAAGGTTGTAGCGATTCCCGATGGCGATTTATTGGTTCCGCAAATGGGATGGAACCAACAAATTCTCCATAATTCATCGAGTGTCTTCAAAGAAGTGGCGAATCAGTATACTTATTTTGTTCATTCTTATTATGCCCAAACTGATCCCCAATATATTACCTCAACGGTTGAGTATGGCGTTCAAGTGCCAGCGATTGTGGAACATGATCAAGTAATTGGGATGCAATTTCACCCTGAAAAAAGTGGTCAAGTTGGCTTACAGTTACTGAAAGATTTTGTGGAAAAGGTGGTGACAAAATGATTATTCCAGCCATTGATATGCAAAATGGGAGAAGCGTTCGTCTCTACCAAGGTGATTTTGCGGCGGAAACCTTAATTAATGAGTCGCCTTTACAACAAGCTCATCAATATCAGGCGGCCGGCATTCGCGTCATTCATCTGGTTGATCTTGATGGAGCCAAAGTCGGTCATCCGGTTAATCAAGCAATTGTTGAAACGATTACTCATCAATTTTCCGGTCAAGTTGAAATTGGAGGCGGAATTCGGACGGTTAAGGATGTTCAAAGCTACTTCGAGATAGGGGTTGACCGAGTTATTTTAGGTTCGATTGCTTTAAAAGATCCGGATTTAACCAAAAATCTCTTAGCTCAATACGGTGGAGAAAAAATTGTGATCGGTGTTGATGGTCAAAATGGTCAAGTGGCGACGGAAGGTTGGTTAGATCAATCACAAGTTGCCATGGGGGATTTAATTGGTCAAATGGTGGCAGCGGGTGCCAAGCACTTTATTGTGACTGACGTTAGTCGCGATGGGGCAATGCAAGGACCCAATGTGAAATTATTAGCTGACTTGCAAGCTCGTTTTACGGGGGCAAACATTATTGCTTCTGGAGGAATTCGGGATTTAAATGATATTAAGGAATTACAAAAGCAAGGGATTCATGATAGTGTGGTTGGTCGATCCCTATATGAAGGGACGATTAGTCTCGCGGAGATTGCAGAGGTGAACCGTCATGTTAGCTAAACGAATTATTCCTTGTCTTGATGTAGATAATGGTCGAGTCAAAAAGGGCGTTAATTTTGTTAATTTGACCGATGTTGGGGATCCAGTCGAAATTGCGCGCGCCTATGAACAACAGGGAGCTGACGAGCTAGTCTTTTTGGATATCACTGCGACCAATCAACATCGTCATCCAATTACCGAAACCGTTGAAGCGGTTTCTCGACAGGTTTTCATGCCCCTTACTGTTGGTGGAGGAATAAATACCTTGGATGATATCCAAGCCTTGTTACGGGCCGGAGCAGATAAAGTATCGATTAATTCTGCCTCAGTCAAGAATCCAGACTTAATTTCTCAAGCGGCTCAACGCTTTGGGAATCAGTGTGTTGTGGTCGCCATTGATGTAAAGACCGATCCCCAAAGTGGCCAAAAACTGGTTTATACACATGGTGGTCAACAAGCAACCAATTTAGAAGCTATTGCTTGGGCAAAAGAGGTGGTGCAACGTGGTGCTGGTGAATTATTAGTGACCAGTATGGATCATGATGGCACTAAACAGGGCTTTGATGTTGATTTCTATCGGCAACTGACGGCGGCCGTTGAGGTACCCGTGATTGCTTCTGGGGGTGCCGGTAAAGTAGAAGATTTTGCCCAAGTTTTCCTACAGTCAAAGGTTACCGGAGCGCTAGCGGCATCTGTTTTTCATTTTGGCGAATTAAATATTAAAGAGGTCAAAGATTATGTTCGTTCCCAAGGGGTGGTGATGAGATGAAGCCTAAATTTACGGATGGCTTATTAACTACCGTGGTTGTTGATGATGCCACTGGTGATGTCTTAATGGTGGCTTGGATGAATGAAGAAAGTTATCAGTTGACTCTGTCGAGCCATGAAACCTGGTTTTGGTCGCTGTCTCGCCAAGAACTATGGCATAAGGGGGCGACTAGCGGCAATACTCAGACCGTTGTTTCGATGACGCTCGATTGTGATGGTGATACCTTATTAGTTCGGGTGAATCCGGCAGGCCCAGCCTGTCATACGGGAGCTCGTTCCTGTTTTTTTAATCAAGTGGAGGCTTAAGAGATGCAAGATTTAGCACAATTATATGAATTAGTTTTAAACCGGAAAAATAATCCCCAAGTCGGTTCCTATACTGACTATTTATTTACGAAAGGACTAGATAAGATCCTTAAAAAGATTGGTGAAGAGGCGACCGAAGTCATTGTGGCCGCCAAAAATCCTGACAAGAGTGAATTGCAATATGAAACTGCGGACCTACTGTATCATCTGATGGTGTTGTTAGTAGAACAAGGCGTTTCATATGACGATATTAAGCGTGAACTAGCATCACGAGAAGGTTTAATGTCCAAAACTCAAGAACGGCGAGAAATTAAAGAATACTAGAAAATGGGAGGCGTGATTAATGAAAGAAAGTATTAAACATCTCAAGAGCTATGAACCAGAAACGTCGGTAGAAGAGGTCAAAGCAGAATATCATTTGGATCGGATCGTGCGCTTATCAGCAAATGAAAATCCATATGGGACCTCACCAAAGGTTAAGGAAGCCATTTTAAATTGGGGCTTTGATGGTAATTACTATCCTGATTCGGAATCAAAGGTTTTACGGAATCAAATTGCTAATTATTGGTCCTTATCACCGGATCAACTTATTTTTGGCGTTGGTTTAGATGAAATTTTAGAATTGATTTCGCGGACTTTTTTAACGCCAGGCGATGAAGTAGTGGTTCCCGATCCAACTTTTTCTGAATATGCTCTACATGCAGAAATTGAAGGGGCCAAGGTGGTTAAAGTTCCAATTAATGCAGAGACGGGCCATAATGATTGGTCTGCCATGACCAAGGCCGTTACTCAACAAACTAAATTAGTCTGGCTTTGTAATCCTAATAACCCGACTGGAGTCATCGAAAGTCGGGCAGATATCCAAGCTTTCCTTGATCAAGTTCCGTCTGACACTTTAGTTTTAGTTGATGAAGCTTATATGGATTTCGCTGATGGGGCTCAGGATATGACCTGTTTTCCATTGTTGAGTCAGTATCCAAATTTAGCTGTTTTACGGACTTTTTCAAAGGCATATGGTCTGGCCGGTTTTCGGGTTGGTTTTATCGCCATGGCTCCGCAGTTAGCACAATATATGCAAATGATTCGGTTGCCATATAATATCCCGACAGTCTCGCAAATTGCTGCGCAAGCAGCCTTTGCTGACCAAGTCTTTGTCGATCAAGTGGTTGCTAAAAACCGGGTTGAACGGCAACGTTGGATGGACTTTTTTGATCAAATGGGTGTAAAGTATTTCCCAAGTCAAACCAATTTTATTTATTATCGGGTGGATGATGAGCAAGGCTTAGCCGAGGCCTTATTATCCCAAGGGTATCAAATTCGACGTGGCTTCCAGACACATTGGTTAAGAAATACCATTGGCTTGTCGGCTGACAATGATCAGATGATGGCCATTACTAAAGAGTTTTTAAAGGCATAATAAAAGCGCCCAACGGGCGCTTTTATTAGTTTAGATCTAAAATATCGCTAATTTTGGCTTTCATTTCTGCTGGTTTAACAACCGTTTCCGTCCGGTGATCAGGGCCAAAGACGGTTTGAATCCCGGCTGGAGGAGTCGTTTGTAAGTATTTCTCAAGTTGTTTAATGGCAGGCAAGCCGGCTTCTTCAACTTCATGATCATTTAAAGCTTGGTAAACTGTTTCTGGGAATTTGTAAGGACTAGCTGTTGCCACTACGATCATTGGGGTCGAATCACCGGTTTCCTTTTGATATTGATGGGCCACATATGATCCAACAGCGGTGTGGGGGTCAAGCGCATAGTGATCGGCTGTAAAGACTCGTTTAATTTCTGCACGGATCTCATCTTCACTAGCAAAGCCAGCCGCAAAATCGCTAAGTCGATCATAAACTTTTGCAGGTAGTTGATAATGACTTTCCGTCGTTAATTGATCCATTAATTGGCTAATTAATTCGTAATCTTGATCAGCGGCGTCGAATAATAAACGCTCCAAATTACTTGAGACCAAAATATCCATAGAAGGTGAGATTGTAACGTTAAAATCACGCCGTTTATCATACTCACCAGTTTTAAAGAAGTCAGTTAATACATTGTTGGAATCGGAAGCACAGATTAGCTTATTGATTGGCAGGCCAAGTTTTTTCGCATAGTAACCAGCTAAAATATCTCCAAAGTTCCCAGTTGGGACACTGAAATTGACCTTATCGCCTACTTGAATTACTTCACGCTGCACTAGTTGAGTATAAGCGTTGAAATAGTAGGTAATTTGCGGGATTAAGCGACCAATGTTCATCGAGTTAGCAGATGAGAACTGATCATGATGAATCAATAATTGTTCCCGGAAATCCGGATCGTTAAAGATCTGTTTAACGTAGGTTTGGGCATCGTCAAAGTTACCCTCAACGGCGACAATATTAAGATTATCGCCAGGTTGAGTAAACATTTGTTTTAATTGAATTGGGGCCACCCCGTTGTGTGGATAAAAGACAATTACTTGCGTTCCGTCAACATCTTGAAAACCACACATGGAAGCTGTTCCAGTATCCCCAGAAGTAGCAGTTAGAATGACGATTTTGCGATCAACCTTTTCTAGTTTAATAGCATTCGTCATTAAGTGAGGCAATGTTTGTAAAGCGACGTCCTTAAAGGCGAGCGTAGGGCCATGGAATAGTTCCAAATAGTATTGACCAGCATGGTCGTCGCTCACTGGGGTAATCGTTTGGTCATCCCAGTGATCACCGTAAGCTGCGGCGACAATTTGATCTAATTGTTCGGCTGAATAATCATCAAAAAACCAACCAAGTACTTGACGAGCTTGTTCCTGGTAGGTTAACTTAACAAATTCTGATAAATTAATGTTCGGTTTTGGAAAGTCGACCGGGACAAACAAACCACCATCATTAGCAAGGCCTTGAATCACCGCTTGGGAAGAAGATAAGGTCTGGTCAGTTGTGCCACGGGTACTTCGGTATTGCATAATATTCCTCCAAAAATGCGAATTAATACGAACTATTTTTAAGTATTATATCCTAATTGTACTGATATCAAAAGTGGTTTATGATAAACTAATAAAAAATTAACTTGAGGAGATCAGCATGGAAACAATTAAAATTGGCCTTATCGGTCTAGGAACAGTAGGTGCTGGAGTTTTAGAAATTATTTCGGACCCCGAGAATCAAGCTAAAATTGAAAATACGATTGGACGTAAATTGGCAGTTAAGACCATTGTCGTTCATAATCCAAATAAACCGCGGCCCGTTGATACAACCGGCATCAATGTGACGACGGATGTGGATGAGATCGTTAAAGACCCTGAAATTTCCATCGTTGTTGAAGTGATGGGAGCCATTCATCCCGCCAATGAAATCATTGAAGAGTTATTGCAAGCTGGTAAAAACGTGGTTACGGCAAATAAGGATTTAATTGCTTCTAATGGACCAAAATTATCAGCTCTCGCCAACGCGAATGGTTGCGATCTAATGTATGAAGCAAGTGTGGCTGGTGGGATTCCGATCTTACGGACGATTACCAATTCATTTACGGCGGACCAAATCCTGGAAGTTAAGGGGATTGTTAACGGAACCACCAACTATATCTTGACGCAAATGCGGGAAAAACAATGGTCCTATGACCATGCTTTGAAGCGGGCTCAAGAATTAGGTTTTGCGGAAGCTGACCCGACCAATGATGTAGCAGGGATTGATGCCGCCTACAAGATGATTATTTTAAGTTTATTTGCCTTTGGAACCCAGATTAAGTTATCCGAGTTTAATGTTTCCGGGATCGAAAATATTACAGATCAAGATGTCAAACAAGCCGGTCAATGGGGCTATGTTATCAAATTAATGGGGGTCGCCAAGTTGGTTAACGAAAAGCTTTTTGTTGAAGTTGCGCCAACCTTAGTAGCAAAGAGTCACCCGATGGCGGTGGTTGATAACGAAAACAATGCCGTCATGGTTACCGGAGCGGCGGTTGGTGATACCTTATTCTACGGGCCTGGGGCTGGTGGTTTGCCGACTGCCAATAGTGTTTTGAGTGATATCACATCGGAAGCTAAAAATATTACTTTGCAGACAACGGGGAAGTCTTTTAATTCTTATCAACATGAGCGGCAATTAGCTGATCCGGCGGATGTTAAGTACAGTTATTATTTAGCGATGACGATGCCAGATGTTTCGGGGCAAATGTTAGCCTTCACCACCTTGATGACGAAGGTTGGGGCTAGTTTTGAACGGATTGAGCAAACTAACCGGGAAGATAAGTTAGCGGATGTGGCAGTTATTACCCATGCGATGACGAACCAACAATTGGCTGAATTAAAACAATTAGTAGCCGAAAGTGAAACCTTAAAACTTGACGCTGCATATAAAGTATTACCATCGTAAGCGAGGAGAAATAATGCGAATTAAGGTACCAGCATCAAGTGCCAATTTAGGACCTGGCTTTGATTCAATGGGGATGGCGCTAGGCCTATATTTAACGATTGATGTCTTAGAACCAACGGATCATTGGGTAGTTGATCATGATTTGGAGCAAATTCCACATGATGAACGAAATATGGTTGTTCGGGCCGCCTTAAAAGTAAAGGCGGACTTGGCGCCTCACCATATTGTAGTCAATTCTCCGATTCCTTTAGCACATGGTTTAGGTAGTTCCTCAAGTTGTAATGTTGGTGGGATCGAACTAGCTAATCAGATCGCGAAGCTACATTTATCGGCGGAAGAAAAGGTCGAAATCGCCAGTCAAATTGAGGGTCATCCCGATAATGTGGCCCCAACCATTTTAGGGGGAACGGTGATTGGAACTAGTCTACATGATCACTTTATTGCCGTAAAAGCTCCCGCCATGCCTTATCAGTTTGTGGCTTACGTGCCGGCCTATAATTTAAAGACCAGTGATAGTCGCAATGCTTTACCAAACATGATTGGTTTTCATGAGGCAACGCAAGCTAGCGCCATTGCTAATACCCTGGCAGCCGCCTTGTTTGCCCAAGATTATCAAGCCGTAGGGGAATTGATGGAAGCCGATATGTTTCATGAACCCTACCGAAGCAAGTTGGTACCAGAATTAGCTCAAGTGAGAGCAATCGCGCACCAACATCAGGCGCTAGCTACCTATTTAAGTGGAGCGGGGCCAACGGTAATGACCTTATTACCTGAAGATGCATCTGTGGATGAATTCGTACAAGCTTTAAAAGCTAATGGTTTAGTTGATCCCGTGATGGTACTACCAATTGCCGAAGCAGGTGTTGAGGTCGAAAATTAGTTAACATAAAAGATCCGTTCGCAGGAAAGTGAGTCCTACAAACGGATCTTTTTAGTTGTCATCTTGTTTGTTTTGGAGTTGATCTTTTAATGTTTTTAATTCGCTTAGGATGGCTTGATTTTGTTTAATCAAATCAGCATTTTGTTTTAAGATGGCTTGATTTTCATGATGTAACTTTTTGAGAGAATGCTCATTGCGTGGGGACCGCCGGGAGAACAGAGCAGTAATATTTCCTGTGATTACCCCGACTAAACCAATTCCAACCAGCATGTCAAAAACCGCGGAAATCTTTCCCAGAACGGTATGGGGAGCAATATCGCCATAACCGACAGTCGTACTAGTGGTAATTGCAAGCCATAGTGATGCCCAAATAGAACGATTTTCTGCAATTGAGAACATGATTGAGGTAATTGCTAAGACAGAAATGGAAATATATAAATAGTAGATTAATCCGTTAAATTTTAAAAAATAGCGCAACCGCCCGATCAGTCCAACTAAACGTGTCAGCCTTAGGAGACGAATAACAACAAATAATCGTCCCAAACGGTTAATTCGGAAGATCGAGAAAGCTAGGTTGACAGGAATAATTGATAAAAGATCAAAAATATTATGGACAAAAAATTCTTTCTTATTTTTCGCCCGCCCAAGTCGAATCAAGTAATCAAGAGTGAAAATTCCCCAGATTAGGTTATCAACCAGAGAATACGGATAAGCGGTAATTGTTATGGTCCGGGAAAGATCCATTACGATCAATAAGATGGAAACAATCGCCAGGAGGGCCATCGTAATTTGGTAAGTAATGATGAGTCGTTTTTGTTCTTTTTTACGTATTTTCATGGTAATTTGGGGGTTACTGTTAAGGTGGTTTGACCGCGGAAAGTAACAAAGCCGGGACGAGCGCCACTTGGTTTATGGATCGATTTAATAGGTAAGTAGTCGACCTGGACATGACTAGAATCGCGTCCCTTGGAGAAGTAGGCAGCGATCTCCGCAGCCTCTTGAATTTCTTCATCTGACGGTGAAGTCGATCTCAAGACCACGTGGGAACCAGGGAGATCCTTAACATGAAACCATAATTCGTTTTTATTAGCAATTTTAAAAGTCAATTGGTCGTTTTGGCGATTGTTCTTGCCAACTAAAACCGGAACCCCACTCGAAGTCTGGTATTCGCTTGGTTGACTCGGTTTGGTCTTGCGTTGCTTTTTGTTGGAACCTTTTTGTTTGATATACCCTTGTTCTTGCAACTCCAGCCGAATATCTTGGATATCGGCTGGTGCAGCTAGGTCGATCTGACTAAGAACAGCAGTTAAGTAATCAATTTCTTGATTAGTAAGCGCTAATTGTTCATTGACGAAATCGACCGAAGTTTTAAGTTTGTTATACTTCGTAAAATAACGTTGAGCATTTCGTGAAGGAGATAGTTCCGGTGCTAAGCTAATTGTGATTGGTTCGTTATTGGCGTAGAAATTAGGTAATTCAATTTCGGTCATCCCAGGTTGGAGTTGATGTAAATAGGTGGTTAAAATTTGACCGTTAATCCGATATTGATCGGCAGTTTTAGCATCGTCTAATTCTTGATGTAGTTTCTTTACTTTGCGGCGATCTTTTTTCAAGATATTATTAATTACTTTAATGACTTGACCGGCCAGTTCCTTGGATCGATCACGCTCAGCTTTGTCAGCATAAAAAGCATCTAAAAGGTCTGATAGGGATTCGAATGATCGCGGATGTCTAAAATTTATCGTTGGCGTGAATGCAGCAAAATTCAGTTTCCCCCGCTCATTTTCATATAAAGTGGCATGAGTTTGGTTAAAGGTCGCTAAAAATCTTTCATAAGTACTAGGTAAATGATCACTTGTTAAGAGTCGGTGAGCTAATTCCAGGGCACTATCAGGGCCAAAGCCTTGATATTGATTTTGAAGTGCCTTGGCTAATTCCCTAGGATCATCTTTGAATTGGCGAATCAGATCACTGTAGTGTTGATTTGGTAAAAAAGGATTTGTCCGAGCTTGTTTGGGAGGCATGATGAAAGTTGCACCGGGTAATAAGGTTCGCACCCGGTTCTGATCACTCCCAACGTGTTTAATGGTGTCGATGATTTTGTGATCGGCAGCCTGAAATAAAATGATATTGCTATGCCGTGCCATAATCTCAATTTGTAAGATTAAAGTTTGTAAGTCACCTAATTCATCACGATGCTGAAAAGATATTTGGATAATTCGATCATTATCGATCTGTTTGATTTCATCAATAATTGCGCCATCCAGATATTTACGCATGGTCATCGTGAAATTAGATGGGCTAGCAGGATTTTGGTAAGGAATTTGGGTGATTTGAACCCGCGGATAAGCAGGATTGGCGGAGAGTAATAAAGGGTAGTTGTGACGGTTAGCACGAATTACCATTAATAGTTCCAGTGGGTAAGGCTGGTTGATTTTCGCAATTCGCCCTCCAGCAAGAGTTGCGTTTAATTCATGCACCATGGCATGCGTAAATAATCCATCAAAAGCCATTTCATCATCCTCCAAACAAATGTACGTCAGTACAATTATACTGTAATAGTGCATCAAAATTAACTAGTTTGAGTTATGAATTTAATTAAGGTATGATAGTAACAACTTTGACATGCCGACGGAGGAGCAGATTTATGAAAATTGCTATCGTAACCGATAGTACGGCTTATTTGGAACCCGACGAAATTGAAAAATATCAGATTACGGTCGTTCCAATTCCGGTTATTTTTGGTGATCAAGTTTATGAAGAAGGCGTTAACCTCACCAATGATGAATTCTATGCTAAATTAAAAACGGGGGATGTTTTTCCTAGTACTTCCCAGCCATCAATTGGGGTTCTCATGGAAACTTATGAGCGTTTAGCGCAAGCTGGTTACGATGCCGTTATCAGCATTCACCTAACCAGTGCAATTTCTGGGTTAATGGCAACCGTTACCCAGTTAGCTGAGCAACTTGCTGATACTATCAAAATCATTCCTTTTGATTCACATTTGACGATTCGGATGATGGGGGAATTAGCGATCGAGGGGGCTCGATTAGCCGAGCAACATGATGATTTAGACGATATTATCAAAAAATTATCCGAATATCGCGATACCTTCAACAATGTCTTTGTCGTGGATGATTTACAAAACTTGGTTCGGGGAGGCCGTTTATCAAATGCGAGCGCCTTTGTAGGTTCGCTTTTAAAGATAAAACCGCTATTGACGATACATACGGAAAATTATGCCATTGAAGCCTTTGAAAAAGTCCGTTCCATGAAAAAAGCCAAGTTACGGTGTGAAGAGATTTTCGCGGCTGATTTGAAGCAATTAGATTATCCAGTTCGTGCAATGGTGGTTCATGCCAATGCGCAAGCCGCTGGTGAGGAATGGTTAGCTGACTTAAAGGGTAAGTATCCTGATATTCGCTGGGATTTAACTTATTTTGGCCCAGTAATTGGTACCCACTTAGGATCAGGAGCCTTAGCCATTGTTTGGATGCAAGATACCGATAAACAAGCACTACAATAATGTTAAAAATACTTCAAAAACACACTTTAATTGCAATTACCTTAGTACTGTTAATGATAATTTTAAGCCAATTCCAATGGCATTTTGCTTTTGCTAACGGTCTAGTCATCAATTTTCAGCTAATAGGTTTAATTGGTTTATCAGCTTTTTTTGCACTTGGTGAGCAGGCTGGGAGTATAGTGGCCTTTATCGGCCTGGTTATTAGTTTGATCATCAATCCCGGGAGCTGGTTAATGGGATTAGTGATGATTCTAGTAGCCTTAGTGATGTGGTTAATCATGGGACGTCACATTCCACTAAATGTTCATTTAAACCGTAACCAATTGATTTCACTAGGTCTCTTTAGTGGTAGTTTACAATTTATTTGGTCGATCCTACTGGCCGGTGGGATGAGTTGGTATCTAGCTGGTTATCGGACTAGTCTATGGATGATCTATTTAACACGGATGACGGGTCCAGCTTTGATCATTGCCATTTTGGTCGTGATTGGCTTGCCGTTATTGACGGGATGGCTGAGAACCTATACTGAAGATTTAAGACCGCCTGTACCACCATCAGGATCAGTCGAGATTAATTTATCAAAACCAAAGAAAGATCAGAAGGGTAGGAAGTAGTCCTACCTTTTTATAATTAGAGGAATCTATGATGAAATATTTTATTTCGCCTTCCATGAAAATGAAACCAGGGGAAAATTTCACGAGTTTACAACAAGAATTATTATTTCCAAAGGCTACTAGTGAAGTTATCAATAGCTTACAAGCATTGACCGATCAGCAACGTCAGGATTTATGGGCCTGTAGCGATCGAGTAGCTCATGATGCAAATGAGTGGGTCCACAAATTATCCCTAGATGCACCAGGGAGCCCCGCAATTTTAACCTACCAAGGAATACAATATCAAGCGATGGCACCTGATTTAATGACTGAGGAGCAATTAAAGCGATTAGCGGACCGATTAAGGATCGTGTCGGGATTGTATGGACTAGTCGCCCCTTTTACCGAAATTCAACCCTATCGTTTAGAAATGAAGGCCAGTTTAGCAGTTGCAGCGCAACCAGATCTGTATCATTTTTGGGGACAACGACTATATAAAAAACTCTTTGAAGAGCATGATGTCGTGCTCAATCTAGCCTCTAAAGAATATAGTCGGGCGATAAGTCCATACTTACAAACCGACGATCAGTTAATTACGATTGAGTTATTAACGAATAAACAAGGTAAGTTAACCCAACCATCAACCGCCGTTAAACAGGCGCGAGGCTTTTTTGTGCGTGATTTAGTAGAACGTGATGTGACTACAATCGAAGCGGTGAAGGATTTTTCAGTAGCGGGATATCAATTTGATGCGGGCCTTTCATCTTCAACTGTTTTTAAGTTTATTCATAATGGTGAAAAGTGATTTTTCATCATGCTAAATCATTTCTTGTTCCTTAGGCTAATTTGTAAGCAATCTTTAATCATCATTAAAACTTGCTCATTTGTAATTCAGTGTGCTAAATTGGAAAAACTGTCTAATGAGAGAGGAGAAAAATGATGCATTTAGAACAAGCACAATTAAATGATCTAGAACGAGTAATTGAAATTTTAAAAGATGGACGGAACCAACTGGCTGAACGGGGGATCGACCAATGGCAAGGTGATTACCCTAATCGAGATCATATTAAGGAAGATATCGAAAATGGCTATGCTTATTTAGTTCATTCAGATGATCATGAAACAGTTGGGGCCTTTGCGATGGTTCCAGCTCCAGACCAAACCTATGATGCCTTAGATGGTCAATGGAAAATTGAAACGGATCAATATGTGGTCATTCATCGAGTAGCTATCCATTCAGAGCATGCAGGTCATGGTTATGCTTCTGGTTTGTTTGTAGCTTTAATTGATTATATTAAAGAGCAACGCCCCGAAATTTTATCAATCCGCATTGATACGCATGAAGATAATGCACCAATGCAACATTTAATTGAAAAGTATGGTTTCCATCGGGTGGGGACCCTCCACGGGGTTTACCGGCCCAATGAAATTTCCTATGTCTACGAGAACATTCGTGAAAATCAATAATAAATCTGGTTTAGCAAATTTTGATCGATTTTGCTAAACCTTTTTATTTGTAAGAAACTACCATTTTGCTATATCAACGATTATCGGGATATGTTACAATCTTAAACATTAACATTCGGTAAAGATATGATGAGAGAGGGAATTGAATTGGAATGGAAATATGCTTTTAAGAAATCATTTCCAGTCATGATTGGTTATGTCATTTTGGCGGTTAGTTATGGATTGTATATGCATAACTTACATTTTGATTGGTGGTTTCCTTTATTGATGGCCGCGACGATATATGGGGGATCGGTCGAATTCTTGATTGCTAATATGCTTTTGTTGAAGTTTGCCCCGGTCACCGTCTTGCTAATTACCTTGGTCGTTGGTTTTCGACAATTTTTTTATGGGATTGCCATGTTAGATCGCTATCATGGCCAAGGTTGGCAAAAATGGGTCCAAATTTTAGGTTTATCGGATGAGACCTTTGCCGTTAACCTTGAAGTGGAAGTGCCGGAACATTTAGACCAGCAATTAGTCTATTCATATATTAGTATTTACGATTATTTGGCCTGGGTATTTGGGGCCGGACTCGGCGGTGTGTTAGGTCAACAATTGGCTATTCAAATTAATGGGTTGGATTTCATTATGACCGCTTTATTTATTGTTTTGGCCCTCGAACAGATCTTAAAAGAAAGTAATCACATTAGTTCCATCAGTGGGTTTATTATTACGGCGATTTGTCTTTTAGCAATTGGACAAACCTATTTTCTATTACTAGCCTTGTTGTTAATGGTGATCGAATATACTTGGCTCTATCGACGTTTACAAAGACGAGCAGGGGGTAACAAATGACTTTAATTCAGCAACTTGCAACAATTTTAATTGCGGCCGTTGCCAATATGACGACCCGAATTGTTCCCTTTAAAATTTTTCGGGATCAAAATGGGCATGTGTCACCATATATTGATGGCTTAGGAAAGTTTTTACCGCCCGCCATTATGGCAATGTTGGTAGTTTATTGTTATCGCAGTGTTAATTGGTTAGGGGCCAGTCATGGTTTACCGGATCTAATTGCTGGGATCGTAACGGTGATCGTTCATTTAATATGGCGCAGTTTGTTTACCTCATTGATTTTAGGGACTGTAGCTTATATTGTGCTGATTAACTTTGTCTTTAAGTAAAAATTTAAATTAGTAACGAGAGTATGTTTAGGGGACTTACTCTCGTTTTATTTTGCAATTTTTTCAAAAATTTTAGTAAATTTTTTGTAAGGGCTTACTAAAAAATGTGAGTAACACTTACGGCCACTAGATACCATCCAATTTTATGTGAAATTATTCTCAAAATTTACAAATAGATTTGATGTGCTACAATATCCTTGTAAGCGATAACATTATTGTAATACAGGGATTTATAGGAGGTTATGATAATGAAAAAGTTAGACTTTGAAAGTCTTAAGTACTACACTGGCGACGAAAAACCATTTCAAGTTTTAAGTCAAGATGGTGAAGTAGTAGATAAGGACTTAATGCCAGATTTGACTGATGAACAATTGGTTGATTTGTTTAAAGAAATGATTTGGTCACGGGTTGTTGGTGACCGGTCAACCAAGTTGAATCGTCAAGGTCGGTTAGGTTTTATTGCCCCTACTCAAGGCCAAGAAGCTAGTGAAATGGCATCAAATTATGCCATGGAAAAGGATGACTTCTTAGCTGGTGCTTATCGTGATATTCCACAATTAGTTAAACATGGGCTTCCATTAGCACAAGCCTTTATGTGGTCAAAAGGTCACTACAACGGGACTAAGTTCCCAGAAGAATTAAAGGCTCTTCCACCACAAATTATTATTGGTGCTCAATATGCTCAAACCGCTGGGATTGCCCTGGGGTTGAAGAAGAAGGGGACTAAGAACGTAGCTTATTCATACACTGGTGATGGTGGTACTTCTCAAGGTGACTTCTATGAAGGGATTAACTTCGCAGGTGCCTTCCATGCTCCAGCAGTTTTCATTGTTCAAAATAACGGATACGGTATTTCAGTTCCACGGGCAAAGCAAACCGCTGCTCCTACCTTGGCTCAAAAAGGGGTTGCCGCTGGATTACCTTGCTTCCAAGTAGATGGGATGGATGCCTTAGCTGTTTATGCAACTGTAAAGCAAGCTCGTGATTACGCTGCTGAAGGCAATGGTCCAGTCTTAATTGAAACCTTAACTTACCGTTATGGAGCTCACACCCTTTCTGGTGATGATCCTTCACGTTACCGTTCAAGCGATGAAGAAGCTGAATGGCATGCAAAAGATCCAATTGAACGGATGCGTAACTTCTTAACCAAGAAAGGCCTTTGGACTGAAGAACAAGAAAATGCATACGTTGATGAAGTGAATGCTGAAGTAGATGCAGCTGTTAAGGAACTTGAATCACAACCAGCTCAAACTGTATCAGAAATGTTGAAGTTTGAATTCGTTGATGCTCCAGCTACCATCCAAAAGCAAATCAAGAAGTATGAAGAAAAGGAGGCCAAGTAATCATGGCTAAAATTACAATGGTTAAAGCGGTTACTGATGCTCTAGATGAAGAATTAGCCCGCGATGAAAATGTCGAAGTCTTTGGTGAAGACGTTGGTAAAAACGGTGGTGTCTTCCGGGCCACTGATGGTCTCCAAGCAAAATTTGGTGAAGATCGAGTATACGACACGCCTTTAGCTGAATCAGGAATCATTGCTTTAGCTAATGGTTTAGCAACACAAGGTCTTCGTCCTGTTCCTGAAATTCAATTTAGTGGATTTATTTTCGAAGCCTTTGATGAAATTGCTGGTCAAATGGCACGGCAACGCTTCCGTCACTCTGGGTCACGGACATACCCAGTTACCATTCGTTCACCTTATGGTGGTGGGGTTAACGCAATTGAATTGCACTCGGATGACTTCTCTGGTTTGTTAGCTCAAATTCCTGGTTTACGGGTAGTTGTTCCATCTGATCCATATGATGCAAAGGGATTGCTGATCTCATCAATTCGTTCAGATGATCCAGTCTTCTTCCTTGAACACTTGAAGCTTTACCGTTCCTTCCGTCAAGAAGTACCTGATGAAGCTTACACTGTTCCATTGGACAAGGCAGCGGTTAAACGTGAAGGTAAGGATGTTTCAATCATTACTTATGGATACATGGTTCGGGAAAGTTTAGCTGCAGCTGAAGATCTTGCTAAAGAAGGCATTGATGTGGAAGTGCTGGACTTACGGACAATTTCACCATTAGATGAAGATGCCATCTTAGAAACCGTTAAGAAGACGGGGCACGTAGTATTAGTTCAAGAAGCACCACTCCAAGGTGGGGTTAGTGGTCAAGTGGCGGCCTTAATTGCCCAACAAGGAGTTCTCTCATTAGACGCACCAATTGGTCGGGTGGCTGCACCAGATACTCCATACCCAGTTAGTGATGCCGAAGGTGTTTGGTTACCTAACAAGCAAGACATCATTGATGAAGTTAAAAAGACAGTTAATTTCTAGTGAGGTGAACGAGTAATGAGTAGTAAATATCAATTTAAGTTACCAGACGTTGGTGAAGGGATGGCCGAAGGAACGGTCGGCGAATGGCATGTGGCCGTTGGTGATCAAGTTGAAAAAGATCAAGACTTTGTCCAAATCGAAAACGATAAGTCGGTAGAAGAATTACCATCACCAGTTGCTGGGACTGTTACCAAGATTATTGTTCCTGAAGGTGAATTAGCTAATGTTGGTGACCCATTAATCGAACTAGAAGTTGCTGATGGTGAAGGGAACGTTGATGAATCAGCAGAAGAAGCTGCTCCGGTTGAAGAAGCTGCCCCAGCTACCGCTGAAACAAGTGCTCCTGCACCTGCTCCAGCAGCAAGTCCTGCTGCTCCTGCACCAGCGGCTGCTGATCATAGCTTACCAGTCTTAGCAATGCCTGCAGTTCGGAAATTCGCTCGTGACAACGGAGTTGATGTAAACCAAGTTGCTGGAACTGGTCGTCATGGCCAAGTTCTAAAGAGTGATGTCGAAGCCTTCTTAGCTGGCGGTGCTCCGGTTGCAGCTCCAGCAGCTGAAGTGAGTGCTCCAACTCCAGCCGCTGAACCAGCTCCAATGGCGGTTCCTACAGCACCAGAAGGTTGGCCAGAACACGCTGAAAAGATGTCTCCAGTTCGGAAGGCTACTGCTAAGGCAATGACCACTGCTAGTCATGAAATTCCTATGATTACGGTCTTTGACGAAGTGGTTGTTGACAAGCTTTGGGATCACCGGAAGAAGTACAAGGAATTGGCTTCCGAACGTGGTGTTCACTTGACTTTCATGGCTTATATGACGAAGGCCTTAGCGGTTATTATGCGTGAATTCCCAGAATTCAATGCTAAGGTTGACATGGAAAACAAGCAAATCAACTATCGTGACTACGTCAATGTTGGAATTGCTACCGATACCGATAATGGTTTGTATGTTCCAAACGTTAAGCATGCTGATCGCTTAAGCCTCTTTGACATTGCCAAGGCTATTTCAGCTAACACTGAAAAGGCTAAGGATGGTAAATTAGGATCAGCTGACATGAGTAACACTGGGATGACGATTACTAACATCGGTTCAATCGGTGGTGGTCACTTTACCCCAATTGTTAACTGGCCAGAAGTAGCGATTATCGGAATGGGTAAAATTTCATCTGAGCCAGTTGTGGTTGAAGATCATGTTGAAGTGGCACGGGTCTTGAAGTTATCATTAACTGTTGACCACCGGATTATCGATGGTGCTACGGCACAACGGGCCATGAACCGGATGAAAGAATTGTTGGCAGATCCAGAATTGTTGTTAATGGAAGGGTGATTTAAATGGTTGTTGGTGATTACGCAATTGATTTAGATACAATCGTAGTTGGTTCAGGTCCTGGTGGATACGTTGCAGCTGTTCATGCTGCTGAACTCGGTCAAAAGGTTGCCGTGGTTGAACGTTATGATGCTCTTGGTGGAGTATGTCTTAACGTTGGATGTATTCCATCTAAGGCGATGATCCAAGTATCACATGAATACTTAACAGCAAAAGATGGTGCTGACCGGGGAATTGAAACTGGCGATGTTAAGTTAGACTTTGACAAGGTGCAAGAATACCGGAAACAAGTCGTTAATCGGATGAGTAACGGGGTTGCCTACTTGTTCAAGAAGAACAAGATTGATGTGATTCACGGGACTGCTTTCATGAAGTCTGACCATAGTTTACGGGTAATTAATGACGACAGTGCCCAAACTTACACTTTCAAAAACTTAATTTTAGCTACTGGTAGTCATCCAATTGAAATTCCAGGTTTTAAGTTTGGTGGTCGGGTTATTGATTCTACTGGTTTATTAGCCCTCCCAGCTTTACCAAAAGAATTAGTTGTTATCGGTGGTGGTTACATCGGCTCTGAATTGGCAGCTGCTTATGCTAACTTCGGTAGCCATGTAACAATTCTTGAAGGAACTGATACCATCTTGGGCGCTTACGAAAAAGATATGGTTAAGATCATTGAAAAGCGCTTTAAGGCGAAGGACATTGACATTATCACTGGTGCAATGGCTAAGGAAGCTAAGGATAATGGTGATAGTGTTGAGGTATCATACGAATTAAATGGTGAAGTTAAGACCGTTACGGCAGATTATGTTGCTGTAGCTGTTGGTCGGAAACCAAACACTGATGATCTTGGATTAAATATTGCTGGGGTAGAAACTACTGATCGTGGTCTTGTTAAGGTTGACGCACAAGGACGGACGAATGTTGAACACATTTATGCCATCGGAGATATTGTTGCGGGTGCCGCTTTGGCTCACAAGGCTTCTTATGAAGGTAAGGTTGCTGCTGAAGCGATTGCCGGACAAAGCTCAGTAGTTGATTACCGAGCAATGCCAGCTGTATGTTATGTTGATCCTGAGATCGCAACGACGGGATTGTCTGCTGACCAAGCCAAGTCTGAAGGATTGGATGTTAAAACTGCTAAGTTCCCATTCAGTGCTAACGGTCGGGCAGTCTCAATGCATTCTGATGAAGGATTTGTTCGCTTAGTATTCACTAAGGATAACGAACAAGTTGTTGGTGCTCAAATTATCGGAAACAACGCTTCGGATATGATTTCTGAATTAACCTTAGCAATTGAATCTGGTAACACCGTTGAAGATATTGCTTTGACAATTCACCCGCACCCAACTCTTTCTGAAGCAGTTATGGATGCCGCTGACGTAGCGTTAGGTTACCCAACTAATATTTAATAAAAAAAGTGAAGTGATTTTATGCAATACGTAGCAATGAAGTCTCATGATATTCGACGGAATTTGGCAACTGAACAATATTTGATGAATAGTGATCAGATTAAGCCACCGTTCATGTTATTCTACATTGAAGACTCATGTATTATTGTGGGACGTAATCAAAATACTTTGGAAGAAATCAATCAAAAGTATTGCGAAGAACATCATGTTACGATTACCCGACGTTTGTCTGGTGGTGGTGCCATGTATCAAGACATGGGGAACATGTGCTTTAGTTTCGTAGTACCAGCTGATCAAGTCAAATTTGGTGATTTTGGCGAACTGGTTAAACCAGTAGTTGATGCTCTTCACGATATGGGAGCGACTGGTGCTGAAGTTAATGGTCGTAACGATATCACGATCGACGGTAAAAAGTTTTCGGGAAATGCAATGTACAGCCGTCACGGGAAAACCTTCTCTCACGGAACCCTGATGTACAATGTTAATACCGATACCGTAGCGGATGCACTGCAAGTACCGAAGGATAAGATTGAATCTAAAGGAATCAAATCCGTTCGGTCTCGGGTTACGAATATTCGACCATACTTACGGCCAGAATTCCAAAATCTAACGACAGAAGAATTCCGTGATGAATTAATCAAGCGAATTTGGAAAGTTGACTCAATTGAAGATGCCCAAGTCAATGAATATCAATTAACGGCTGCAGATGAATCTGCAATTGATGAAATTGAAAATAAGTGGTACAAAAATTGGGACTGGGTTTACGGTCGGTCACCAGAGTTTACGGTTAAGAAGCGTCGTCACTTCACTAGTGGAACCATTGATGCACGGTTCTTGATTGAGCATGGAAAAATTGCCAATCTGAAAATTTATGGTGATTTCTTTGGAACAGGAGATGTTCACGAAGTCGAAGAAGCTTTGACTGGAGTTGAATATAGTCCGGAAGCAATGACTAAAGTACTCAACCAGCTTGACTTACAAAAGTACTTTGCTGGTAGTGATACTGATGAAGTTATTCAGTTACTAACAATTCAAGAATAGTGTAGTAGTGGATCTACTATCTAAAAATGGCTCCTCGAAGATCGGAAGATGTTCAGGAGCCGTTTTGTTTTTAGGGAAGGTTAGGAGGGAACTTTAATGCAGTGGCAAAGCGGATATTATCAATTAACACATGATTTAAGGGCCATGGCTTTTCAATATCCCGAATTAAATCAGGTTATAAAATTTACCTCATTCTTATCAGGAAGTAAGCTCCGTTTAACTTTTACGAATTTTTATGGCTCGCAAACCCTCAAGTTTGATCAGATTCTAATTGCCGATAATGACAATTTTGATCATGCGGTCCAGGTAACTATAAATCATCAGTCTGAATTGATGATTCCTGCGGGTCAAGCGAAGGTGACGGATCCGGTTACATTTACAGTACAAGCCGGTCAATCAGTCTATATTAAGGTTATTGCAAACCAAGCGCAAATCTATTGTGACTTTGCGGTTACCTATGATCCTACTTGGGTGAATGCTAGTATGGGTCGTCATGCTAATCATCAACCACCATTGAATGATCGATGGCTACATGGTCATGGCTGGGTCTCACTTTCTATGATGGAAGTTTGGACTCAAGCGCAACCACAAGTAATTGAGTTTACCGGTGATTCACTTGTTGAAACTGGAATGGTTGCGGCTGAATTATTCAAAAAAACAATTGTTGAAAAGCCAGAACAAATAACTTGGTTGGTGACTGGCATCTCAGGCAATCGTTTATTAACAGATGCTCCCCAGAATAAATATCCAGAAAGAACCTATGGGTTAAGTTTGCTACATCGCTATGGACAACTCGGTCACCGACCATATGAACCTTCCTTTACTTTGGTTTCAATTGGGGCTAATGATTTACTAGTACCATTTGATAATCCGCTTGGTCAGGAGCAAATACCGTCACTAGATCGTTTAAAAATCGGCTACCGTGCCTTGGAGTCAATTATTGAAAGTCGGCAGAGTGAAGTTAAGATCTTAACATTGCCACCGATTCGACTTCCTCGGAAGACGGGACCGTGGACTACGAATGATATACAAATTGATCAGGTAAGACGATCGTTAAATGCGTGGTTACGATCTAATCCTTGGGTCATTGATACTTGTGATTCTATAACTGATGATGAAGGTAATCGTAAACCAGAAGTTGACTTTGGGGATAACTTACATTTATCGCCATATGGAGGCCAATTAATGGGTCAAGCAATTTGGTTGCAATTAGAATCAGCGTTTCAGTAAAAAGTACAGGAAAAACCGGGAGTAGTGAAATTGTTTTCACTACTCCCGGTTTGACTATTCATTAACTTCATCATCATTATCTGATGAATGCTCATCACCATCATTTTCGGATTCTTGTTTCTTAGGTTTGATATGGGTAACCTTAAACTCGTTGACATATTGGTTCTCAATGTCCGTAGGGGTAAAGGAGAAGTCCTCAACCCGTACAGGTTGACCAACTTTCATGTCATATTGTTGTTCCAGGAAGAACCCAGTTAGCGTGGTTACTTGAACGGTTTCAAATTGAGGAATTTGGACTTCAAAATACCGCATAAAATCATCTAATGGCATCTTACCCGAAACTAAATAGGTTGGATTTCCTTGTGAGTCGGTTTCCGATTGTTCAATCATACTGTCTGAAATATGATCAATTTCTTCACCAACTGTCCCGAAAAGTTCTTCATAAATGTCTTTATCAGTGATAATCCCTGAAGTCCCACCATATTCATCTTGAACTACGACAATTGGCACTTGACGTTGCATCATTAATTGTAGAACATCGGTAATTGGTTGACTTTCATAAGCAATTGGCATCCGTCGAAGAATCACTCGAATCGTTTGTTGCGGATTGATTTGATTTTGCCGCATGATGTCATAAGAGAAAATATAACCTAAGATATGATCTTTATCATGATTTGCTACTACGGGCATCCGCGTAAATTTCTTTTCAAAATAGATTTGTGCTGCATCGGCAATCGTATCGGTAATATCAATGACCGTTAACTGGGTACGGTCAACCATAATATCACTGGCGACCTTATCATTCATTTTAAAGGCACGTTGCATAAAAACAACATCTTCACGATCTAATTCTCCCGCCTTTTCAGATTCCTTAGAAAGCGAAATGATTTCGTTTTCAGAATAGATATCTTCATCAGGGTGGGCATTAAAGCCGAGTAATTTAGTCACCATGATGGCAACCCGATCAAAAATCCAAATTAATGGGTAGAAAATCACGTGGAAGAAGCGCGTCATGTTAACGATGAATAAAAGCACTTTAACCGGTTGGTCAATGGCAATATTCTTTGGTACCAAATCAGTAAAGACAGCGTGTAAGAAGGTGAAAATCAGAATCCCAATCACCGAAGAAACTCCTTCACTGACATTTTTAGGGAAAATGTTTAATTTCTCTAACCATGCGGTGATGTAACCTTCACCGATCCACCCTAAAACCAAGGAGGTGATCGTAATCCCAACTTGGGCAGTTGAGAGATATTCCGTCAAATGATCCATCATTTTAAGGGCATTTTTGACCTTCCGAGTTTGGGGTAGTTCTTTTAATTCGGTTGGACGAACCTTAACTAGAGAATACTCCGTTAAGGTGAATAAGGCAGCGATGGCTAAAATAAAAATAATTATCACAAGGACAATCGGACTAGTGATATCAACGTTCATTTAAATGAAGTTCATCCTTTCATATTTAAAATTAAAGATATTTATATTATAGCAGACTAATGCGCAAAAAAAAGCCTGACGACCAGGCTTCCTAATTAGATCATGATAATGATTTTGTACGATTGAAAATTACGAGAATAAAATTGAACAACAACATGATCCCCGTAACGATGAAAACTGCTTGGTATGAAAAGGCTCCTGAAATGGTTGAACCAGCAAGCGATCCCATAACTGATCCAGCGGCTTGAAAAGATTGGTTGTAGGAGAAAATCCGACCAAAAGCATCTGCAGGAGAATCTAGGGTTAAAATAGTCTGCACCGCCGGTAACAGGGCGGCATTAGCAAGGCCGAGGATAAAACGCCAAAAGGCTAACGCCCAAGGAGAAGAAACAAAAGTCATCGGGACAAATAGTGCAGCAGCCACTGCTAAACCGATAATTAAGATTTTTTGCGGTCCAATATGGTCCATGGTATGGCCAATTTTAGAAGAAGCAATGAGCGTTCCGAGTCCTGGCGTAGCTGCCACGACTCCCGCGACAAAAGAAATATTTCCTTGCCCATGCATTAATTCTTTTACATATAAGCTGACGATCGGATCAATGGACATGACGGATGCTTGAACAAACATGGTGGTAAAAAACATGATTACGATAATTTTGACGTTCGGTAGTTCAGCAATGATGCCCTTCAGCGGTTTTAATTCTTCTTTTTTAATTGGTGAAAAATGTTCGTGAACTAAGAAGAAAGTAATTAGAAAAGTTAAAAACATTAAGATCCCAGTAATAAAGAAAGGAATTCGGTAACCAAACCAGCCCGAAAGGGTCCCACCGAGCAGGGGGCCCACTAGATTTCCCGTCACCCCAGAAGTCATCATGGAGGTCATGACCCAACCGGAGCGGCTGTGGGGGGTCTCGCTAGCCATCAGTGCCGTGGCATTTGAAATATATCCAGAAAAAAGGCCTTGTAAAAAGCGGAGTAAGATTATGACCCAGACGTTAGTCGCAAAACCAACTAGAAAGATGGTAATCGACATGACAAAAGAGGCCCGTAAACACATTAATTTCCGTCCTTTTTGATCGGCTAATGATCCCCAATAGGGTGAAATGACCGCCTGGGATAGAAAAGTGATCGCAAAGGCTAGCCCTGAATAGATATTGAGTTGAAAACGGGAAAAATTACCTAATTCAGCAATAAATAAGGAAAGAAAGGGCATGGTCATCGAATAGCCCATTCCGGTGATAAAACAGCCGATCCAAAGGGTAATGAAAGTTTGATGCCAACCTTCAGGGGTTTGTTCGTTTAGTGTATTTTCCATGATGCTAATCTCCTTAGTCACAATCACCACAAATTTTACACCGAATATATTTAGAAGAAAAGAGCAATTTTCTTAAATTGAAAACTAGATGAAAACTGATAAAATTAGGATAGAATGAGGTGATTAGATGAAGCAAAAAATTGCCGTTTTGGCGGATGTTCACGGAAATTTAACTGCGCTCCAAGCGATGTACGAAGATAGCCAAAAACAGGGCGTGGATCAATATTGGTTTTTAGGTGATTTATTAATGCCAGGCCCTGGCGTGATGGAAGTTTGGCAGTTACTGCAAGAAATGCAACCAAGTCTTTGTGTGCGTGGAAATTGGGATGATTTAGCTATTCATACAAGTCGCGGTGAAGGGGACTTAACCAAGCCGTCGCGAATTTTCTTTGCCCGACTAGGCCAATATGTAGCCGAACAAGGTGGCGCGAGTGCGGTTAAGATCATGGAAAAATGGCCCCTCCATCAAACAATTACGGTTGGCCCACTTAATTTTGCCTTAAGTCATAATTTGCCGGAGAAAAATTTAGGTCAGGCCTTATTTCCGACAAACGACGTGACTAATTTTGATCAATTATTAACTGATTCACAGGTTGATATTGCAATTTATGCCCATGTTCACCATCAACTTTTGCGCTATGGAAGCGATGAACGAATCATTTTAAATCCGGGCTCAGTCGGGGAACCATTTAATCATCATGAGAAATTACAAAGGGATCTGCGAGCATACTACTTAATTATGGAAATCGATGATTACGGGTTAGCTAGTCTGAATTACCGCCACGTTTATTATGATCGTGAAGTTGAATATCAGCGGGCGGTTGCGGCTAAACTTCCATATATAGAGTTATACCGACGTATGATTGATACCGGTCGAGTGGATACCCATAATCAACCACTACTTGATCAAATGAATCAGCAATATCGGTATCGAGAACAATATCAAGCATTTCAAAAATCGCTTCATTAATTATATGGACTTGGATAAATGAAAAAACGAATTTTAGATCTAGCAATTGCCTATCGACGTAAATCGTTTATTCGCGTTGCTTATCGGACCTTTGCAACCTTGTTTCCCTTTGTTTTGATTGGCATTTGGATTCAAATCATTAATACGAACTTATTACAACCAGATGGGTTTTTATATAATGTTCTTTACCTGGCAAACTGGACGAGTACGACTTGGTTACGACCACTTCGGCTCGTGGCAACTTTTATTCAAAATATTCTCTTAGGCTTTATTGGCATTTATGTCGTCTATTTGGCGGCTTATTATACCGCTCAACTATATCAGCGTGCAAAACAGCTTGCTGGAGTTACGGGGATTGTTGTGATGCTGATGGCCAGTTTTCAAGCTAGTAATCGGACCGGGAATTTTTATAGTTCTTTAAATTGGCGAATGTTGTCTTTACAGAATCTCTTGTTGTCCCTAGCCATTGGCTATTTGATTGGTCAAGTCTTTCGCTGGTTGAGTCCAGCAACTTCAGCAACGCATAATCCGCATACCCTTGAAATTCAAAGTCGGGCCCAGTGGAATCTAAAACCGATTATCGTTTCGTTAATTATTGGGATCGTATTAGGAGTTGGGATGAATCTTGCTAATTATTTTGCCATTAGCGATAGTGTTATTACAGCCTTGAGTGATTGGGGAGCTGGTGATTCGCACTTCATTATAAAATTATTGGTTATGATGCTGATCAGTCTTTTACAATGGTTGGGACTTTATGACCCAACTAGTACGTGGTTCACAACCGGTGATTCAGCAGAATGGAACGCTAATTTAAGTTATGTATTATCCCATCATTCCATGTATCATGTTCCTTATCCTTTATCTGGTGTTGAATTATATTCTTCATACGCAGTTTTTGGCGGGGTCGGTTGTACCTTAGCTTTATTGATTGCTTTTGTATTGGTGAGTCGGCGATTAGAGAATTTACGGGTTGCCCGTTGGAATATGATTCCCGTCTTGTTTAATAATAGCGGCGCCTTTTTCATTGGCTTGCCCGTAATTTTAAACCCCATCTTCTTGCTGGCGATGATTATCATTACAACCATCAACATGCTGATTGCGGCGGGGGCTGTTATGATTCATTTAATTCCAACCCCAGTGTTTGATTATCCTAATGGAACGCCGACTTTTTTGGTGTCTTTTATTGGAACTAACGGGAATTGGGCTTCGGTGATTTTTGCAATCCTATTATTCTGCTTAGATATCATTATGTACTTACCAGTCGTCCGAACCTACATTGAAATGCAAAATGAGATTATCAAACTTGATCTAAAGGAGGACCAGCAATGAAATGGCGACAACTCTTTTCAGATCAAAATATTAGTCGAAAAAAGAATCGGTTAATAATCACCATGGTTAGTTTAGTTTTAATCATGCTCTTTATTCCGACTTATTTTTGGACGAAAACGAATCATAAGGTGATGTATGACCGTTATAATTCTCGAATGTCCCCGATTATCATGGTTCCGGGAAGTTCGGCCTCTATTAACCGTTTTAATTCCTTAGTTTCCTTACTAAATCAGGACACTAATCGGAAACATAGTCTTTTAAAGGTTGAGGTTGAAAATAACGGGAAACTGGAGTATACGGGGAAAATTAATAAAAATGATCGGGAGCCCATCATTGTGGTGGGGTTCGAAAATAATCATGATGGCTATTCTAATATTAAAAAGCAGGCCACCATGTTGAACCAGGCTTTTAAGAGCTTATCCACGCGTTATCATTTTAATAACTTCAAGGCCTTTGGCCATTCCAATGGGGGCTTAATTTGGACTCGGTGGATTGAAACCTATTATGCAGATTATAGCGATCAGATTGAGCTAAAGACCTTGATGACTGTTGGGACCCCTTATAACTTTGATGAAACATCTACGTCACGGCCAACGCAAATGTTAAGTGATTTCATCAAAAATCGGCGTAAAATTCCCACTGATTTAAATGTCTTTGCCATTATCGGGACGCAGAGCTTTACCTCGGATGGTTTAGTGCCGGAAGCGAGTGCTCAAGCCGGAAAGTATGTTTACCAGAATCAGGCTAAGTCATATACGACCTTGACGGTTTCCGGCGATAATGCGCAACATTCAAGTTTGCCACAAAATCGTCAGATCATCCAGATGATTGAACAATATCTGATGGATACTAATCGGGGCACGAATAATAGCCGTTAAATGACCGAAAAAAAGCAGCCTGAGGGTTATGACCTTCCGGCTGCTTTTAAAGCTGTAAATTAAGATTCATGAACTTCAATAAAAAAACTTATCGACTTCATGAATTGCGATGCAGATTTCATTATGATGGGGGCAGAGGAATATGATATATGAAAAAGAAAATTGGTTTATTTATTTTAACACTCTTAGTGGTCGGGTTCGGATGCTGGGGACAGGCGCAAGCTGCCTCAACCAAGACAATCAAACAGACTATTAACCAATTGGTTAAGCAAAAAGGCTTTTCGGGGACGATTACGGTGGTTAAAAATGGCCGAGTAATTATTCAAACTAGTCGGGGTTATGCCAATTATGTAAAGAAGCAACCTAACCGCAGTCAAAATCAGTATCAAATTGCTTCAATTCAAAAGTCGATGACCGCCGAAATGATCGCCAAGCTCGCCAGTCAAAAGAAGTTATCCTTAAATGACAAATTAAGTAAATACTATCCCAAGATAAAGAATGCAGACCAAGTCACCCTGCGCCAGTTACTGAACATGGTTTCAGGTTTGAAAGTTTCATCAACTATTTCACTGCATTCTTTTAAGAGCCAACAGGCCTATTTAAACTATCTAGGTTCTCATGCAACCATTCAGACAAACAAGATTGGCCAGTGGCAGTATTCGTCCTTTAACTATAATTTACTGGCGGGGATTGTCGAACAGGTTTCTGGAAAAAGCTATCAGCAATATTTTGAACAAGTGATCGCTAAGCCGTTAGGACTTAAGAATTATAGTTTTGTCACAAAGTTCAGTTCCAAGGTTGCCCAGGGATATTACAACCGCGGTTTAAGTCGCTATCAAGCCGCCGGCAAGCCAGGAAAACCCAGCCAGTATATGTCCTTTGGTGCTGGAACGATCGCAATGTCCGGTCAAGATTTATATAAAGTGTTAGCCGCCATGTTATCTGGAAAATTAATTGGTACTAGCAATGCCCAAGACTTGTACTCCAGTAAATATTTGTCAGGAACTACTTATACGGCCGGCTTTTATCATGTTGGTCAACAATTAATCAAAAATCAGGCCACCTATCATATGCATGGGCGCCAATCTGGGGTTGATACTGCTGTTGAAATTTCGGCTGACGGGCAAAATGCAGTGATTGTTCAATCGAATAACGGGACCTTAACTAGTGGTGGCACGGTTAATCATGTTATCGACTTACCAATTTACCAAAAATTAGTTGGTTACGATGATAATTAAAGATTAGCATCGGTATTGAAATTTAAAGGACTGTCATCAGTTAAGTCGGTTAATAAGCGCATCGCTAGCTTTTGATATTGTTCCAAGGCCCAAGCGGCAAATTGATTATTCCGTTCGTTGATCAATGATGAATGTTCTTCCATTGGGGTTGTATTAAGCAATTGATCCATTTCATGAATAAAAGTCAATGCTTGTGTAGTTACGGTTTGTTGTACTTCATTCAGTAAGGGCCAGCCGATTTTGAGGTTGTGGTCAACGAGCACCCCGACATGTTTATAGACCCAATAAGCAGAATCCAAGGAAGCTGGTAGGCTTCCTTTTTGATATGCAGGGAGGGTTTGCGTTAATCCATTATAAAAGGGAATAAAGTTACTTTGCGCCCCCACGCCCATCGATAGCCAATGCAGATTTGCGCTCGGCCGATTCATTTGTAAGAGATGAGACTCTTGCGTTTTGGCTAAACTAATTGGTCGATAGCGACGACTGGCGACTTGATCCGCACTATTGAGTGGATCATAAATGGTTCCTTGGAAATGAGAATTAAGATATTCTTGTGCATCCAAGATAGATAAGCGTTTTTCTGGTCGCATGATGAAGGGCAGGTTCTGATCTTCTGGATGTTCAACTGTGGCTGCTTGAGGACTAAATAAGTGGTGACCATACCAAACTCGTGGCGTGCTATAAATAGCATCGGCAGGCGTGGCCGTTCCAAAAATTTGGCGAAAATTGAAAGAATCAGGGTGGGGATTGAGTTGATGTTGGTTAACGAACTGAACAATCTCAGGATGGTACATGAAATTAGTCGAGTCATTAAAATCAATTTCTTGAATGGCTAATTGATTACCTGCGACGGCATAGGCATCGTCAGGGATTCGTTGTGCGACCCAGTAATGACCAGACCCGATTTCCATATACCAGGCTTCAGCGTTGTCTGCAAACAAAATACCATTCGTTTCGCCCGTCCCATATTGAGCGATTAAATCTCCCAAACGCTGGACTCCTTCTCGCGCTGATTTCACAAAGGGGAGGACTAGGGTAACCATGGCTTCTTCGTTAACGCCATTTTCAACATAGGGATCGGCACTCAAGACTAAGTCGTTAGAATAGGCCGATTCGGTGGCACTCATAGCAACATCAAACTCGTTAATGCCATCTTCTTCAAACAGTCCTGCTTGATCAGTCCACTCTGGAGTGGCTGAATATCGATAAGATGGTTGTGGCAGTGGGATCTTTACTCCGGTATCCTTTGAGATAAATTCGGCAGGTAAATCACCATGAGGGTGAACAATAAAGTGTTTTGGCCAGGAGGCTTTTGAATCTTCGTTTCGCCCGATAATGATTGAATGGTCAATCGTGGCGTTTTTCCCAATTAAAATACTAGTACAAGCAGATAATTCATTCATTTAGGTTTCCTCAGATATATACGTTATAATAAGATTTGATATTAATTTTAGAGAAGGTAGCAAAAAGATGCAATTATCTATTTTCATAGTCATGGCAGTAGCTTTAGCGGTCCCAATTTTAATGGCTCGGTTTAAGGTTACCGCCGTACCCACTGCCATTGCAGAAATTGTAATTGGGATGTTAATAGGGCAGAGTGGATTTGGGTGGGTCCAGACTAACAGTAGCTTAACTCTTTTATCGTCCCTCGGTGTGATTATTTTAATGTTTCTCTCAGGGATGGAAATCGATTTTTCCTTATTTAAACGAGCGGAAAAACCAAAGTCAGGGGCCAATCCGGTTAAATTGGCGACCGGTGCTTTTTTGATGAATGTGGTTATGGCTTTAATCATTGCCACTATTTTAAAGTTCACGGGACTCTTTAATGACTTATTCTTGTCACTGATTATCTTTACCACAGTGGCATTAGGTGTGGTCATTGCGACCCTAAAAGAAAAAGAAATTTTAAGTCGTCCAGTTGGGCAAACGATTCTGTTAACAGCTGTGTTTGGTGAAATTTTCCCCATGTTTATGCTGACGGTTTATGGATCGGTTAATGGCGGCAATGCCCGTGGCATCTGGTTGATTGTCTTACCACTAATTGTGGCAATTATTCTGTTAAATCGGTTTAAGCAACCTTATCTATGGTTTGCTAAAATGACCAAAGCCACCACCCAATTGGATATTCGGCTCGCTTTCTTCTTGATTTTTACTTTGGTGATTGTCGCAGAACGGGTTGGGGCAGAGAATATTCTCGGGGCCTTCCTAGCGGGGATGGTCATGAAATTATTGGAACCATCGGAAGCTACGATGGATAAGTTAACATCAATTGGCTATGGTTTCTTTATTCCAATTTTCTTTATCATGACCGGGGTGAAGTTGGATTTACGTTCTTTATTTGCAAATCCCAATGCGCTCGCCTTGATTCCGGTGATGGTGGCGAGTTTCATTCTGGCTAAGATATTTAGTTTCTTGGTTTTACGTCGCCAATTTTCTAACCGTAATTCTTTTGCGGCAGCCTTTTTAACTGTCACAACGATTACCTTGGTTTTACCATCACTTCAGGTCGCAAGAAATCTCAAGATGATTAGTGCCACCCAATCTGATGCGGTGACTTTAGCTGCGATTGTGGTATGTATTATTTCGCCCATTATCTTTAATAGTACTTTTAAGCTAGAGAAAGCCGACAAGATCAAACAGAGGGTCGTTTTTATTGGGACCAACATTTTGACCGTTCCAATTGCCCAGCAATTATCCAGTAATTGGTATGATGTTCGGATGGTCACCAACAAGTTAGAAAACTATCAGGTTTATGATAGTGAATTTGATAATCTAACTTTAATTGAAGAGATTTCAGCTGATAAACTATTGGATCAAGGATTTTTAGATGCTGACGTGATCGTATACGGTTTTCGTGATGATAAGCTGAATGCGAAGTTGTCATTAGCGACAAAGGAGCACAGTAATGCCCGCGTTATTACCAGCTTCCAAAATCGTGAATATCTTGATCAGGTGTTTGATAAATTAGCTGCAGCGGGAATTGAAGTCTTTAATCTCTATCAAGTTCAATCAACTTTCTTGCGGGAATGGATTGAGTCACCATCTCTAATTCAAATGTTGCAAGACAATGAAGCCGGAATCTTTGAAGTCGAGATTCGGGATCATCGGTATTCTGGACAACAGTTAATGACCTTGCCATTCATTGATAAGATGACGATTAGTCGAATTCGCCGCGGCAAAGAATGGATTACTCCTCATGGGACGACGGTGATTGAATATGGTGATCGTCTGATCTTTACGGCTAAACATCATCGCGATGTAGTTGCAATTCGTCAAGCTTTGAGCCAACCAAATTAAGAAATCAAATTGCGATAGATAACTGATTTATGGTATATTGATAGTAAATTCCAGGAGGCGCAAACTATGCCATTAGTACATATTGATTTGATTGAAGGTCGGAGTGACGAACAATTACGCAACCTTGTTAAGGATGTTACAGAAGCCATTTCAAAGAACGCTAATGTTCCTGCTGATCGGGTTCATATTGTTTTAAATGAAATGCGGAAAGATCGTTACAGTGTTGCTGGCAAAATGGCCGACGGCAAGTAATGATTAATATTTTAGTGTTGTAGGGGCTGGGAATTTATTCCTAGCCTTTCTTTTATGACTTGGAGCAGACCAGTGAACAACGAACAATATATTCTAGCGATTGACCAGGGGACTACTAGCTCGCGGGCTATTATTTTTGATCATCAAGGACAAGAAGTAGCCATTGCCCAACAAGAATTCCCACAATACTTTCCCAAACCAGGGTGGGTCGAACATGATGCCCTTGAAATCTGGGACAGTGTTCAATCAGTAGTTTCGGAAGTGATGATCAAGAGCCAGATTAAACCATATAGAATTGCAGCCATTGGGATCACGAACCAACGGGAAACTACCGTTATCTGGGATAAAGCAACTGGGCAGCCAATTGCCCATGCCATTGTTTGGCAATCGAAGCAAACCAGTGACTTGGCCGAAAAATTGATCGCGGATGGCTATACTGAATTAATTCATCAAAAAACTGGCTTAGTCATTGATTCCTACTTCTCCGCCACCAAAATTAAATGGTTACTTGATCATGTTGAAGGCGCTCGGGAGCGGGCCCAACGGGGTGAATTGTTATTTGGCACGATTGACTCTTGGTTATTATGGAACTTTACAGGGGGGCAAGTTCATGCTACGGATGTCACGAATGCTAGTCGTACAATGCTCTTTAATATCCATAATTTAGACTGGGATCAAGATATTTTGGATCTCTTAGATATTCCGCGAGCCATGTTGCCGACCGTGAAAGAATCATCGGCGATCTTTGGTTATACCGGTGATTACCATTTTTATGGCGTTCAAATTCCGATTGCGGGAATTGCGGGGGATCAACAAGCAGCCTTATTTGGTCAAACTGCTTTTCAACAAGGTGATGTCAAGAACACCTACGGAACAGGAGCTTTTACCGTTATGAATACGGGGATAAAGCCAACGCTTTCCCAAAGTGGGCTCTTAACGACAATCGCTTACGGTTTAAATGGACAGATTAATTATGCCTTAGAAGGTAGTATCTTTGTGGCGGGATCGGCCATTCAATGGCTACGAGATGGTCTAGCGTTTTTTGAACATGCCAGTGATTCAGAGAAATTAGCTACCAAGGCGGAATCCACCGGTGGAGTGTATGTAGTTCCGTCATTTACGGGACTAGGGGCACCATATTGGGATCAAGAAGTCCGCGGCGCCATGTTTGGCTTAACCCGGGGAACAAGTCGCGCTCAGATCATTCGGGCGACTTTGGAGGCCATTGCCTTTCAAACTCGCGATGTGGTTGATACGATGGTTAAGGAAACCCAATTACCTTTATCACGTCTAGCAGTGGATGGTGGAGCATCCCGAAACAACTTCTTATTACAATTCCAAGCCGATCTTTTACAAACGACTATTGTTCGCGCCCAAATTGAAGAAACGACGGCCCTCGGGGCGGCCTTTTTAGCTGGATTAGCGGTTGACTTTTGGGAAGATCAAGCAGAGTTGGTAAGTTTGAGTCATGCTGGGCAACAATACCAATCGAAAATGTCGGCAACCGATGCTAACCAACGCTATCAAGGGTGGCAGCGAGCCATCCAAGCCGTTCGCTTTTATAGTCATGGGGGATTAGATGACAATTCAACCAAATAAAATGCAAGCTCAATTAGAGCAACTTATTCAACAGTCGGGTCTTGCTTATCTTACTTTGGATGAAAATTTTTTATTAAATCTTGCTGATCAGTGGACAGAAATGACTAGTAGCCAATTGGTTGTCGGCTCTGAGGCGGCTAATTTGTATTGGCAGGCGACTGGACAATGGTGGCAGTCAGTTAAGAAAGCACCGGCTAAGGTTAGTCAATTAACTCCTTTTGAAGATCAGGCTCAAATGCATAAAGCGATTGATGATACGCAGGGGTTAATTAATCAAGCGATGCGAGCGGTTGAAACCTGGGTTCAAAGGAATGAAGATAATGCTTTTATTAGCTCGGGTAAAGTGGTGCAGTTGATGCTGCAGCGTTTAGCAGATTTTCAGTTAAGCGGTCAGTCTCAAGAAGAGCTTGAATATATTAATGCTTTTTGGCAAACGATCCTTAAGGTTTGGACGCAGAATATTGGTGGAGAATAGTAAAATGAAATTTTCGTTTGCACCACGGACTGATAAACGACAATTATATTTAGGTTATACGATTTTATTTGTATTTATTGCGGCCTGTTTATATTGTCCATATCTAATTGCAGGAAAGACTTTAATCTGGGATACGGATGCCTTCAATCAGCATCTACCCTTATTAGCTCAGTATCGGCAATTGGTTTGGCACTGGCTTTTGCATCCTTTTAGTTCACCCAATTTTTGGTCCTTTAGTTGGGGCTTGGGAACCGATACTTTTCAGGTTTTTTCTTACTACACGATTGGTGACGTCTTTGCATATATTGCCCTACTGTTTCCAGCGGCTAAAATTACCCTAGCTTATCAACTTACGATCGTTCTACGGATGTATTGTGTCGGCTTAGCTTTTGTTTATTTTGCCCAACACTTACCTTTTCGAAAACTGGTTATCTGGGGTGGGGCGGCGACTTATTTAGTAAATTCCTACTTGCTATATGCCAACGTTGCCCAACCTTTTTTTACGACGACTTTTATTATTTTTCCCTTAATTATCATTCAAATTGAACGGGTTTTACAAGGGCGCTCAGCCTGGCCATTAACCTTAGTTTTTATCTGGATGCTGATTAATAACTATTATTTAGCTTTCATCTTAGGCGTTGGGGCGATTATTTATCTTTTCTTACGGGTGATCACTTTTTATCGGCATCAGCTTGATTATGGGCGGACACTTTGGAAACTGGCCTTCGCGACCGTTACTAGCTTGCTTGTATCAGCGGTCATGCTAATTCCAGAAATTATTGCCGTACGTTCTTCAACGCGAATTGGCTCTGCCTTTGCGAATGGTTTGACCACTTATCCTCAATATTATTATGTCCTGTTAGCCAAACAATTAATAAATGGTGATGACTGGGACTTTATGTATTGGTCAGCGCTTGGAATGGCTAGTGTGATTGTAGTTGCTCTTGTGTATGTTTATCGTCATGCGAAACGGTATCCTTTGATTACCATTAGTCTGGGCGCCAGTTTATTGATGATGTTAATCCCGGCGGTTGGAGCTCTGTTTAATGGTGGAATGTCACCATCCAATCGATGGACGCTTTTGATCTATTTGCCCTTAGCAACTAGTATTATGATCTTGTTAGAGCATCTTACGAAGATTGATCGTGCGACGCTTAAATGGATGATTGGCATCAGCCTTGTATATTTAGTGGCCGTCGTAGCCACTTATATGTTTAAAAATGATGATGATCTTTTTGTCCCGGTGATCTTTTTATTATTGTCTTTGTTAATTGCGGGGGCGGCCTATTATCAAGCGGTAGCGCATCCCCTCAATTGGATGATTGGTTTAATCTTATTAAACGTGGGTTTTAATGCGATTTATGCAGCCTTACCATTTAATGGGAGTTTTGCAAACCAAATGCTGACCAAGGGTGAATACCAGCAAATCGCTAAGCAGCGTTATGGGGGCCTCGACAAATCCCTTAGTCGGTCCTTAACTTACCGAATTAGTACGATTAGCAACAATCAAACGACAGGGCAGGAAAAGACCTATAATGATCTTACTTCCGGCTTAGCTTCGATTAGTTCTTATTTTTCATTACAGAATCAGTATCTAGGTCTTTTTAGCCAGCGCTTAGGAAATTCACAATATGAAACGAATATTCCATTACAACAAGTTGATGATCGGACGGTACTGAACAATTTCTTAGGGGTTAAGTATATTTTTGCGCAGACCACCACGGATGATGATACGAAGGTACCAAGTGGTTACTTTGTAGATCAAACCACGGAGCCAACGATTAATTATGATCAAGGCCAATCGTCTGACGCTACTAAGACATCGGATTTAAAAACGACCCAAACAGTTCGGTATACGACCAAGAATGCCTTTCCGCTTTTGTACTGGCAAAATACTTATATTAGTCCAGCTACGTATCGTCATTTGTCGGCGACTGCTAAAGAACGGGCTTTGGCAAGTGGGGTGGTCGTTAATAGTTCAGCAGCGAAAAAATGGACCACTGGCATGAAAAAAGCCAACCTGTCGGGAAACGTTCAAGTAATTGCCACCCAGTTGTGGAATAATCGGTTACAAAAAATGAATGGTCAGTCGGTGACGGTTACCGATCCCGATGCCAAGTATTACCTACGACTCCAAAAACAAACAAGTGCGCAGCAGAACGAATTGCATTTGGATATTAAATCAATACACTACCAACCATTTTCGATGAAGAAAACCTTGCAGTTAATGGCGGATCATCTAAGGGAAACAACCCTTGAACCAGGGGCAATGATTAATCAAGTCTTTACTAATTATCAAAATTGGCGTTCTCTGTTTTTAAAAGGTTATCCTGATATGAGCTATCTTTTAACAGCAAGCAATAAATACGGTGATGAAACTTTAGAGCAACCAGCGCAAAGTAAAACTTCCTTCTTTAAGGTGGTCACCAGTGGTGTTTTAAATCTAGGCGCCTACGGCAAACATTTACCATCTCAAGTGACCTTAACTACGAATAAATTAGGAAAATATCGGATTTCTTATCAGTTAGTGGCGGAACAACTGGGGACTAAGTATCGTCAAGAAGTTCGTCAAATCCAAGCCCACGGGTTGAAGAATTTAAAGATCTCCCAGAATCAGATTAGTGGGAATCTTACTACTAGTCAGGTGGGAATCTTAACTTCATCAATTCCATATTCTAGTGGGTGGACAGCCACGGATAATGGTAAAACGGTGCGCTTGGTCCGTACTAATAATGCCTTTATCGGTCTACGGTTAAGGACAGGCCACCATCATATTGTTTTACGGTATCATGTACCAGGCCTTAAAGTAGGAATTTATGTGAGCTTAATTGGTTTACTTTGGTTAATTATCTCAGCGATCTTTACGCTGATTTGGAGAAGAAAGACAATTAATTAGATGCAAAAAAGGACCCTTGACGCCAAAATGGCGCAAGGGTCTTAGTTGTTCTTTAGAAAATATTATCGCGGAAAAGACCAACAACTTTACCAAGAATTACTACTTGATCAAGAATAATTGGTTCCAAATCATCATTTTCTGGTTGTAGTCGATAGTAGCCGTCTTCCTTATAGAATCGTTTACAAGTGGCTTCATTTTCAGCAGTCATGGCAATAACGACATCACCATTGTTAGCAGTTGATTGCCGACGAACGATGACCTTATCGCCGTTCAAAATCCCCATCTTGATCATACTGGTTCCTTTGATAGTTAGCATAAAGAGATCATTATGGTCTTGAATTGAAGGGGGAATTGGAAAGAAATCTGTCGCATCTTGTTCCGCTAAAATAGGTTCCCCAGCTGCAACTTCGCCCAAAAGGGGAATTTCAGTTTTTTCAGGAGTAATTCCTAGAGCATTTAAACCTTGTTGGGTAATTTCTAAGGCCCGTGGCTTAGCAGGATCTTTATGTAAATATCCTTTTTCAATGAGGCGATTAATGTGACCGTGAACAGTTGAAGTCGAAGATAAACCAACCGCCGCACAAATTTCACGAACCGTTGGCGGATATCCGTGCGCGTCAACTTGTTTGTTGATATAACTTAAGACGGCCATTTGTTTATCGATGGATTGTCGTGGCATGATCATTGTCTCCTCTAGTTAGAATAAATTTAGTTTATCATAGGAACAAACGTTTGTAAACGTACGTTCGCAAAAACGTGACATTACTTGAAATCACGGATGGGGTTGAGTAAACTTATGGCAGAACAAAAGAGATAGGGGACATTAAAAATGCCAGAATCAAAGGAACAAACAGAACTTTTAAAACGAATTAATGAGCTTGCTCATAAAAATAAGGCGGAAGGTTTAACGCCGGCCGAAAAAGCCGAACGAAAAAAGTTACGTGACCAATACTTAAAAAATTTCCGGGAGGCTTTTCGGAGTAATATTGAATTAATGCAAATTTATGATGACAATGGTAAAGAAGTCACCCCAGAAAAGATTAAAGAAATTCAACGGAAACGTGGTTTGCGTGATGATTAAGAATTTATTCAAAAATTAGGCTAAATCGTGTATAATAGATCAACGTATATTGAGAAGGGAGGAAATAACCGTGGGAATTACAATTACAGTAGCAATCATTGCGTTGTTGGTTGGAGCCATCGCTGGTTTTTACGGTGCACGTAAGTACATGGAAAACTACTTACGTAACAACCCGCCAATCTCAGAAGATATGTTACGAACAATGATGATGCAAATGGGTCAAAAGCCATCTGATCGAAAATTACATCAAATGATGCAAACGATGAAGGCACAAGCTAAAAAATCCGGTAAATAGCCAAAAATAGAGTGACGCGATTGACGTCACTCTATTTTTTTGGGATTTGGTAATGATAATTCGGATTAATCTGGTGATCCAATTGATCAAATTGAGCTTGAATTTGGGCTTCAAGATCGGCCTGGACCTCGTCAGTAAGCTTGGTTTTACGATCAATATAAATTGGTTGACCAAAAGCAACCTGGCGACGATTCCGCCATGAAAATAATTCTTTTAGATTTGTTGGTCCCTGATACACAGCCGGAACGACGGGGACATTAGCCATCTTAGCGATTAGAAGGGCGCCCCCCTTCATCTTTTTGGAATAACGGGAGCCGGTTGGAAAAATAATTGTCGATAATTCGGTGTCCTTTAACATTTTAACCGGACCTTTAATGGCTGACATTCCAGGATTTTTACGATCGACTGGATAGGCATGTAAGGAGCGAATAATCCAAGATCCAACAGGATTTTTAAAGAGTTCTTGTTTTGCCATGAAGCCAAACTGTTTAGGGTAAGCCGCCAAAGCCAGTAAAGGTGGATCCATCCAGGTTCGATGAGGGGCTACTAATACATAATTTCCTTGGGGTAAGTTTTCCTTGTTATAAACCTTTTGACGTAAGTTGATTAAGGCAAGCAAAGGGGCAAAAATATAATAGACCAGCCGATAAAGCATATTGTTTCCTCACTTAAAATGTTATCATGATCAGTATGAACAATTACCTAAAAAGTTGCAAGTCAAAAGGAGAAGATCAATGCAGGTTCCATTACAAGCTGACGAACGAATTGATCAATTAAGTAGTCAAGGAGTTCAAATTATTCAGAGCAGCCAAGTCTTTGCCTTTTCTCTCGATGCGGTATTATTAGCCCATTTTGTGCCTGAAAATCATCGTCAACATTTAA
This sequence comes from Limosilactobacillus gastricus DSM 16045, assembly GCF_001434365.1. Classification (GTDB taxonomy): domain Bacteria; phylum Bacillota; class Bacilli; order Lactobacillales; family Lactobacillaceae; genus Limosilactobacillus; species Limosilactobacillus gastricus. The sequence goes on from NZ_AZFN01000010.1 coordinate 57,175, forward strand.
AAACGGTTGATCTTTGTGCTGGAAATGGGGCAGTTGGCTTATTTTTAAATCAACATCTTGGTGGTCAGATCTGGGAAGTTGAACTGCAAGCCCGCTTAGCTGATATGGCCCAACGGAGTATCTCTCTTAATGATTTAGGTGACCGCTACCACGTCATTAATGATGATTTAGCCAATGTTTATGATTATCTACCAAAAGACAGTGTTGATATCGTTACCTGTAATCCGCCGTACTTTAAGGATGATCAACACAGTCAAAAAAATCCTAATCAGTATTTAGCTATCGCGCGGCATGAAATAAGAACTAATTTAGCGATCGTCGTAGATCGAATGAGTGGTCTTTTAAAAATGAATGGTCATGCTTATATGGTGCACCGACCGGATCGTTTAACCGAAATTTTATCCACCATGGAAGCGTCAAGATTAGTGCCGAAACGTTTGCAATTCATTTGCCCAAAACCACAATGGGAAGCAAACATGGTCCTGATTGATGCCATTAAAGATGGTCGCCCAGGCGGATTAAAAGTTCTGCCAGAATTTGTGGTGGCTGATGAAAACGGTGAGTATCAACCAGCAATGAAGGAGTTATTGTACGGTGACAGAAAGTAAGCCTTATTTTATGTATGTCTTGTTGTGTGCGGATAAAACCTTTTATTGTGGCTTTACTGATGATGTCCAACGACGCTTAGCCACTCATGAGGCTGGCAAGGGGGCTAAGTATACCCGACCAGCGAAACGTCATCCTTTAAAATTACTTTATCAAGCCGAATTTGCCACGAAACAAGCTGCCCTACAAGCGGAGTATCAATTTAAACATTTACGTCGGGATCAAAAAGAAAAATTTTTACGTGAACATGGCGTGAATGGTTTCACAATCTGACCTAAAAGGTGTATGATGAAAACGTAATCTTAATTGATAGAAAAGGAGAAATCGATTATGAAGATTTTAGCTTATGGTGTTCGTGATGACGAAAAGCCATTCTTAGAAGAATGGGAAAAGCAAAACCCAGATGTTGAGGTTAAAGCAGTACCAGAATTAATTACTGATGAAACCGTAGAATGGGCTAAAGGCTTTGATGGCGTTGATGTCTACCAACAACTTCCATATACTGACACCGTTTTTGAAAAGTTGGCTTCATATGGCATCCACAATGTCTCGTTGCGAAACGTTGGGGTTGATAACATGAACCCTGAAGCAGTTAAGAAGTATGATATGAAGGTTACGAATGTGCCGGTATACTCACCAGCTGCAATTGCTGAATTTTCAGTTACCCAATTGCTAAACTTGCTCCGGCGGACGAAGGAATACTTCCACAAGTTCGAACGCAACGATTACCGTTGGGCACCACAAATTTCTCACGAATTAAATGACCAAGTTGTTGGGGTCATTGGGACTGGTCATATTGGTCAAGTTGCCATCAACATCTACAAAGGGTTTGGGGCGAAGGTTATTGCTTATGACGTTTACCACAACCCAGAATTAGAAAAGGAAGGCCTTTACGTTGATACGCTGGAAGAATTATACAAGCAAGCAACAGTAGTGACCTTACACATTCCGTTGTTCCCAACCACTGAACATATGTTAAACAAAGAAGCCTTTGATCAAATGAAGGATGGGGTCTTCGTGGTTAATGCTTCACGGGGACCATTGATTGATGAAAAGGCCTTAATTGATGCCTTAGATTCAGGAAAGGTTGCCGGAGCAGCTCTAGATGTGCTTGAAGATGAAACCAAGGTCTTCAACCATGACATGGCTGGCCAAAATATGGACTATCCAGAATTCTGGAACTTAAATACTCGTGACAACGTCTTGATTTCACCACACACGGCTTTCTATACGGACGTTGCAGTTAAGAACATGGTTCAATACAGTCTTTCAGCTAACAAAGACTTGATTGAAACTGGTGAATCTGACAAGTTAGTTAAGTTTGACTAAATAATTTAATAAATCAGTAATAAAAACTGAAAATTAGGGAATTATCCTTAGTTTTCAGTTTTTTTTTACATTTTTAGTTGAACTTTCAACTAAAAATGTATTTTATAGTTGAAAGTTCAACTGTTAGAGGTAGATGAAATTGGAAGTTAATAGTCAAATTTTACGAATGATCGGGAAAATATCGCGAATAATTAATACTGAGTCGAATCATGATTTTAAGCAGTTTGGTTTAAAAAATGGTCAGAATAGCTATTTAGTCCGAGTTTGTGAGCATCCAGGCATTCATGCGAATGAATTAACTGCCATGATGAACGTTGATAAGTCAACAACGAGTAAGGCAGTTCAAAAACTGGTTCAAATGGGCTATTTAATTAAAGAAATCGATCAGTCTAATCGACGAGCTGTTCGTTTGTATCCAACCGAACGGGGGAAAACAGTATTTCCTGAACTAATTCGAAATGAAAATCGTCAGATAGCTGATGGCTTCAAAAATTTCAGCCAAGAAGAAATCAAAGGCTTAGAAGAGCTAGTAAAGAAAATGAGCGATAACTATGAAAGATCATAATTTTATGAAGTTGGGGAGGTTAATGTTCGGCTTCGGTTTTAGTGCCATTGGAATTGAATATGCAATTAAGGCTCAAATAGGTTTAGGACCATGGGATATTTTAAATCAGGGCCTTGCAAGCCGTTTACATCTTTCTTATGGTTTAGCGTCTATTCTGATAAGTATGTTTATTGTTTCTGTCATATTAATTGGGAAAGTCAAGGTCGGCTGGGGTACCATTTTGAATATCACCGTCACTAGCCTACTAATTGATCTGATTGCTAGGTTTAACGTTATTCCATATGCGCAAAATTTTCAGCAGGGAATTGTCATGAGCCTTATAAGTATGATTTTTACGGCTTTTGGGAGTTATTATTACTTATCTTGCCAATTAGGTTTTGGTCCTCGGGACGGTTTAATGTGTTTACTTGTGACTAAACTCAAAATTTCAATTAGTTTTGCTCGAATTGGTTCGGAAGGAATAGCATTTCTCATTGGTTGGTTGATTGGTGGACCGGCTGGACTAGGTAGTTTGATTTTTGTTATTGGGAGTGGCCCAATTATGAAATGGGTATTTGATGCCTATAACTTTAAAGTTCAATCTATTTCAAATTAGATATAAAAAGGAGAAGGATAAATGAGAATTGTTGATGGAAAAAATTATTTAAGTGATGTCCGAGAATTAATTGAGGAGTATACCAAGTGGTTAGGACGTGATTTGTCATTTCAAAACCTGGATCAAGAATTAGCTGATATTGCGGCTAAATATTTGGCACCTGAAGGCGAAATCCTGGTACTTATTGATGAAGGGATCGTGCAAGGAATGGTCGCTTACCATCGTCTCTCAGATACGCGCTGTGAGATTAAGCGTTTATATGTTCGGCCAACTTATCGCGGGCATCATGCCGGTGAAAGATTATTAGAAGAAATCTTAGGGTATGCTAAAAAAGCAGGATATCAAGAAGCGGTTTTGGATACGATCGAACCTTTAAAAGCAGCTATCCACTTGTATCATAAAATCGGTTTTGCGGAATGCGCACCATACTATGATAATCCAATGGATGACGTCATTTACATGGCGAAAACTTTATAGTTGAAAGGCTTGCACATGCAAGCCTTTTTATGTATACTATTTGTCGGTGTCAAAACCAAAATCGCACCCGATTGTGATGGTGATGATTGTGCCTTGCGGTGTTATTGCCAGCAGAACAACGGGGAGGAAAAACTAATTATTTTGGAGGAAATTACTCATGCCTGTTGTAAGTATGAAGCAATTACTTGAAGCTGGTGTCCACTTTGGTCACCAAACACGTCGTTGGAACCCTAAGATGGCTGAATACATCTTTACGGAACGGAATGGGATCTACATCATTGACCTACAAAAGACGGTTAAGATGGTGGATTCAGCCTACAACTATGTAAAAGATGTTGCAGCAAACGGCGGAATCGTTTTATTCGTTGGTACGAAGAAACAAGCCCAAGATTCTATCGAAGAAGAAGCTAAGCGGGCTGGTCAATACTACATTAACCATCGTTGGTTAGGTGGTACTTTGACCAACTGGAAGACGATCCAATCACGGATTAAGCGTCTTAAGGAATTAAAGGAAATGGCTGAAGATGGCACTTTTGATCGTCTTCCTAAGAAGGAAGTTGCTGTGTTAACTAAGCAACGCGAAAAGCTTGAACGTTTCCTTGGTGGGATTGAAGATATGCCACGGATCCCAGACGTACTTTACGTTGTTGATCCACACAAGGAACAAATTGCAGTTCGTGAAGCTCAAAAGCTTCATATTCCAATCGTTGCGATGGTTGATACTAACAGTGACCCTGACGATATTGATGTTATTATTCCATCAAACGATGATGCAATTCGGGCCGTTCGTTTGATTACTGCAACCATGGCTGATGCTGTGATCGAAGGTAAGCAAGGTGAAGATGACCAAGACGCTCCAGTTGAAGAAGCTGGGGAAGTTTCTGAAGATTCATTGAAGGATCTTAAGGACAGCGTTGAAGGCAACAACTAAACAAAATGGTTAATACTTAGGCTGTTTTGCAGGAAGGACCATCTGGCCTGAGTGCAAAACAGTTTTTTTTGAAAATTAAGGAGAAATAAAATGGCTGAAATTAGTGCTAAATTAGTAATGGAATTACGTAAGAAGTCTGGTGCCGGTATCATGGATGCCAAAAAGGCCCTTGTTGCTAGTGATGGTGACATGGATAAGGCTATGGATTACTTACGTGAAAAGGGAATTGCTAAGGCCGCTAAGAAGAGCGATCGCATTGCTGCTGAAGGTTTAACTAACATTGTGGTTAATGGCAACACGGCTGCAGTCGTAGAATTAAATTCAGAAACTGACTTTGTGGCTGCTTCTGATCCATTTAAAGAAGAATTGGCTGAAGTATCAACTTTGATCGCAGAAAACAAGCCTGCTGACGTTGAAGCAGCACTTCAAATTAAGACTGCTAACGGAACGGTAAATGATGACTTAATTGCCACTACCCAAAAGACCGGTGAAAAAGTTAGCTTACGCCGGTTTGAAATTGTCGAAAAGAATGATGGTGACAATTTTGGCGCTTACTTACACCAAGGTGGTCGGATTGCTGCTTTAGTAGTCCTTGAAGGTGCAGACGAAGAAACTGCTAAAGACGTTGCAATGCACGTGGCCGCAATTAATCCTGAATTCATGACCCGTGAAGACGTTTCTGCTGAACGTTTAGCTCATGAAAAGGAAGTCTTTACTGAAGAAACTTTAAACGAAGGCAAGCCAGCTAATATTGTTGACAAGATTGTAGAAGGTCGTTTAAACAAGTTCTTATCACAAATTTGTTTGGCAGACCAAGACTTCGTTAAGGATTCTGATCAAACCGTTGCTCAATTTGTTGCTTCAAAGGGCGGTAAGTTGAAGTCATTTATTCGTTATGAAGTTGGGGAAGGAATCGAAAAGAAAGAAACCAACCTCGCTCAAGAAATCAGCGAACAACTTAACAAGTAATTTATGTGGGAGGGGCGTACCGGAAGAAACAATGGACGCCCCTTTCTTCGAGTAATCACTTGGAGGAGGAAAATATGACGGAAAACATTAAATACAACCGAGTTGTAATGAAGCTAAGCGGAGAAGCGCTAGCAGGCGAACAAGGTTTTGGAATCAACCCACCTGAGATTCAAACGGTTGCTAAGGAATTAAAAGAGGTCTATGAACTCGGGGTTGAAATCGCCATTGTCGTTGGTGGTGGAAACATGTGGCGTGGTATCACTGGTGAAAAATTGGGGATGGAACGGGCGCAAGCTGACTATATTGGGATGCTGGGAACCATTATGAATGCCTTGTCCTTACAGGATGCCTTAGAATCTCTTGATGTGCCAACCCGGGTCCAAACGTCCATTGAAATGCGTCAAATTGCTGAACCTTACATTCGGCGCAAGGCAATTCGGCATCTTCAAAAGGGTCGAGTGGTAATTTTTGCCGGTGGAACCGGGAGCCCATACTTTTCAACTGATACGACGGCTGCCTTACGGGCGGCTGAAGTTAATGCTGATGCTATTTTGATGGCCAAGAATGGTGTGGATGGGGTCTACTCAGCGGATCCCAAGACTAACGATGATGCGGTTAAGTATGAGCGGTTGACGCATATGGACATCATCCAGAAGAAACTTCACGTTATGGATTCCACGGCAAGTACCTTATCAATGGACAATGACATTCCGTTAGTGGTCTTCAACTTAAATACTCCAGGTAACATTTTAAAAGTTGTTAAGGGTGAAAATATCGGAACTACCATCGAAGGAGAATAGATATGACTGGAAAAGAAATCTTAGCAGAAGCTAAGAACAAGATGGCCAAGTCAGGAGACGCTTTAAAGCGGACTTTGGCTGATATTCGGGCGGGTCGGGCCAATGCGAGTGTTTTGAACCCAGTTCAAGTTGAATACTATGGGGCGATGACACCATTAAATCAATTAGCCTCCATAAGTGTTCCAGAAGCTCGTCAATTGTTAGTAACTCCATTTGATAAGTCTACTTTGGAAGACATTGAGCATGCAATTTATGCTGCTAACTTAGGTTTGACCCCCCAAAGTGATGGGACAGCAATTCGGTTAGTGATTCCACAATTGACGGAAGAACGGCGGAAAGAACTGGTTAAGGACGTCAAAGCCGAACTAGAAAATGCGAAAGTTGCTGTTCGAAACGTTCGTCGTGAAGCAATGGACGAATTGAAAAAGGGCAACAAAGCGGGCGACTTTAATGAAGATGAATTCCATGATCTGGAAAAACAAGTTCAAACTGAAACTGATGAAGGAATTAAGAATCTTGAAGCCATTGCCGAAGCTAAAGAAAAAGAACTCTTAGAAGTATAAGCAAGTCGTGATAGACTAATGCTTTGAAATTTTGTCAGTTGAAAGGCTGGTGAGAAAAATTTTCTCACCAGCCTTTTTGAAGCTTGAAAAACGATTGTAATAGTAGTCACTGCCATTTTCTGGTATTATTAATAGTGTGTGAATTTTATAATTAACGGAGAAAAATAATGGATAATTCAAACCAAAGCTTGGATTTGGAACGAATCCCAAACCATATTGCAATTATCATGGATGGTAATGGACGTTGGGCCCAAGCACGGCATCTCCCGCGAGTAGCCGGCCATCAACAAGGAATGCAAACCGTGAAAACTATTACTAAAGCCGCAAGCGATTTAGGGGTGAAGGTATTAAGTTTATATGCTTTTTCGACCGAAAATTGGAAGCGTCCCGGTGCAGAAGTTAAATTCTTAATGCAATTACCAATCAAATTCTTTAATACATTTGTGCCCGATTTGGTAAAAAATAACGTTCAGGTTCGGGTCATGGGGGATATCAGCCAATTACCAAAGGCCACCCAAAAAGCGGTTAATGATGCCATTGCCGATACGGCGGCTTGCGATGGGATGATCTTGAACTTTGCCCTAAATTACGGCGGACGAGATGAAATCCTGCGTGCGACTAAATATCTAGCTGGACAAGTTGCCAGTGATGAATTAACCATTGACGATCTAGATGAAGACATACTTAGTCAGGCAATGATGACTGGATCTTTAGGCGAATATGCTGATCCTGAATTATTGATTCGGACTAGTGGAGAAGAACGTATTAGCAATTTCATGCTTTGGCAATTAGCCTATAGTGAATTTGTGTTTGTTGATGAACATTGGCCGGATTTTGATGGTGAATCACTGCGGCGCTCAATTGCCGTGTACCAAAATCGGCATCGTCGGTTTGGCGGATTAGTTAATAAGTAGGAGGGTGTCTTTTGAAAACACGTGTTATAACGGCAGTAATTGCCTTAATTGTCTTTATTCCCTTTATTTTATATGGTGGTTTGCCCTTAACAATCTTCGCAATGGCTTTATCATTGATCGCTATGAGTGAATTATTAGTGATGAAAAAGATGTTTTTGACATCGTTTGCGGCTATTTTAAGCTTTTTAGGGGTTTTGGTGGTAGCCATGCCATCTTCTTGGGTCGCCTGGATGCCAGATCAGCTGGGGCGGATGTCTCTTTTATACATTATTGTTATTTTGTTACTCGCCCACACCGTCTTCCATCGCCAACGCTTTACCTTTGAAGACACAGGGGTATTAGTATTGGGGATGATCTACATTGGGTTTGGTTTCAATGCTTTTGTCATTGCTCGTTCCGTTAATTTTCAAACTCTACTATATGGCATGTTGATTGTCTGGTTAACGGACAGTTTTGCTTATATTTGTGGTCGCAAAATTGGTAAACACAAGTTGGCACCCAAGGTTAGTCCTAATAAGACTTGGGAAGGTTCGATTGCCGGTACGGTGATTGCTACCGTAGTATTAGCTATTTATCTGTTGATTTTCCCAGTTGGCTATCATAATGTGTTCATGATGATTTTAATGACCCTGGTTTTATCAATCATTGGTCAAATTGGGGACTTAATTGAATCTGCCCTGAAACGTTATTACGGAGTAAAAGATTCTGGGAAGATTTTGCCAGGGCATGGTGGAATCTTAGATCGCTTTGACAGTATGTTAGTGGTCTTGCCAGCAATGTATATTTTAGGAATACTTTAATACGAGGTAAGTTATTTGATAATTACGATTATTGCATTTATTATCATTTTCGGAATTTTAGTCCTAGTTCATGAATACGGGCATTATTTCTTTGCTAAGCGTGCCGGAATTTTGGTTCGTGAATTTTCGATTGGTATGGGGCCAAAAATCTGGTGGAAACGACGCCATGGGACCACTTATACGATTCGGATTTTACCATTAGGTGGCTATGTTCGCATGGCCGGAATGGATGATGATAGTGACTCGTTGCGACCTGGTTTAGCTGTTTCATTACAGTTAAACGATCAAGGGAAAGTTACGACGATTAATGCCAGCAATCAAACAACTCTCTTTCAAGGAGTTCCCTTGCGGGTAGTTGATTTTGATCTGGAAAAGGACCTTTGGATTAGTGGCTACTTGAGTGATGATGAAACAGAAGTTAAACGCTATGATGTAGATCATGATGCTACCATCATCGAAAAGGATGGCACGGAAGTTCGGATTGCTCCTTTAGACGTTCAATTTAATTCGGCCAGTCTACCAGCACGGATGATGACCAACTTTGCTGGTGCCATGAACAATTTCATCTTATCACTGGTGGTGTTTGTGATTGTAGGTTTTATGGTAGCAGCGATTCCGACTAATAGTAATCGCTTGGGATCGGTCGTTGATAATTCACCGGCTGCTAAAGCTGGCTTAAAGGCCAATGATCAAATTACCAAGATTAATTCTACTACGGTTAAGAACTGGGACACGATGTCGTCATACATTTCCGATCAACCGGGAAAGAAGTTGCAAATTACTTACGTAAGGAATGGCGTTACCCACCATACGAGTGCCACCACGAAAAAGATTGTTCAAAATGGGCAAAGTTATGGTCAACTAGGAATTACCGAAAAGACTACTACCAATTTTAAGGCTCGTTTGGGCTATGGATGGCACATGTTTACCTACTCAGCTACGTTAATCTTTACGACTTTGGGCCACATGTTCACCCGTGGCTTCTCCTTAAACGATTTAGGTGGACCAGTCGCGATTTATGCGGGGACATCTCAAGCAACTTCACTTGGGGTTACGGGAGTCCTAAGCTTTTTAGCGATGCTTTCTATTAATTTAGGAATTGTCAATCTATTACCAATTCCCGCTTTAGATGGTGGTAAATTATTATTGAATATCTGCGAAGCGATTATTCGGCGGCCAATACCAGAGAAATTTGAATTAGCCATTAATTTAATCGGTTTTGCCTTTTTAATGTTATTAATGATTCTAGTGACTTGGAATGACATCCAACGTTACTTTATGTAGAAGGAGATCAGAATGAAACAATCACGAATTTTAATGCCGACGCTGAAAGAAGCGCCAAGTGATGCGGAGGCGATTAGTCACCAAATGATGGTGCGCGCCGGCTATATTTATCAGGTTTCGGCCGGGGTTTGGGCTTACCTGCCCTTAGCGGACCGAGTAATCAAAAAGATTAACCAGATTATTCGCGAGGAAATGGATAAAATTGAGGCTGTTGAAATGATGACGCCGGTCTTATTGCCAGCGGAGTTATGGCAACAATCCCAACGATATGAATCGTATGGTCCCAATTTATTCAAGCTTAAAGATCGCAAAGCGCGGGATATGATTTTAGGACCGACGCACGAAGAGACCTTTACTGAAATTATTCGTGATTCTATTCATTCCTACAAGAAGTTGCCGTTGGTCTTATATCAGATTCAAGATAAATTACGGGATGAAGATCGACCTCGGTACGGAATCTTACGGGGAAAAGAATTCATCATGAAGGATGCCTATTCCTTTACTGCTGATCAGGCGGGTTTGGATAAGGTCTATGATCAAATGGCCGTTGCATATCGGAACATTTTTGACCGTGTTGGCTTGGATTATAAAGTCATTTATGCCGACTCCGGTGCCATGGGTGGAAATGGGTCACAAGAATTTTCAGCTCCAGCTGCGGTAGGTGAAGATACCATTGCATATACAGATGGTGATTACGCAGCTAATATTGAAATTGCTAAGAGTCAGTTCACCGGAGTTCAACAAACGGCCGCTACTGAAACCATGGAAAAAGTAGCTACCCCTGGAGCTCATACGGTTGACGAGGCTGCTGAAAGTTTAGGCTTGCCGGCTAGTCAGGTGCTGAAATCAATGTTTTACATGGCAACGATTGATGGTGAAGAATCACCGATCATGGTGTTAATGCGGGGAAATGACGAAGTTAATGAAGTTAAGGTTGCTAGTCATCTAAAAGCTGATGAACTTCGCTTAGCTACGGAAGAGGAAGCTGAACAATTGTTAGGTGCACATCCCGGCTCCTTAGGTCCTGTTGGGGTTGGTGAAAATGTCACGATCTTGGCAGATGAGTATGTCAAGGTCTTGGTCAATATGGCCCTAGGTGCAAATGATGATGGTTATCACTATCGGAATGCTAACTTAGATCGTGATTTTAGGGTTGATGCATTTGGAGATTTCCGGAATGTTCAAGAAGGTGAATTAGCTCCCGATGGTATGCCTTTGAAGTTTACGCGGGGAATTGAAATTGGTCATATCTTCAAATTAGGAACCCGCTATTCAGAAACCCTTGGTGCGAAAGTGCTTGATCAAAACGGTCGTGAAACTGACGTGATCATGGGATCATATGGGATTGGAATTTCTCGATTATTGTCAGCTATTGCGGAACAGAATGCAGATGAGCAGGGATTAGTTTGGCCCGATAGTGTTGCACCATTTGATGTCCATGTAATTCCAGTTAACCCTAAGAAGACGGATCAAATGGAACTTGCCGAAAAGTTAACCCAAGAATTGGAATCCGCAGGCTACGAAGTTCTAGTTGATGATCGTCAGGAACGCGCCGGCGTTAAATTTGCGGATGCGGATTTGATTGGCTTACCAATTCGGGTGACTGTTGGTAAAAAAGCTTCAGAAGGCATTGTCGAAATTAAACTGCGGCGAACTGGCGAAACCTTGGAAGTTAATGCAGAAGAATTGGTTACCAATATTGGAATTTTATTAAAGCAAGCTGCCGATACAAGTGAAGATTAGTAATGGGTTCGATGTCTTTGGCATCGACCTTTTTGCCTTTCAAGATGGAGAAATGTAATGGCTTTAAGTTCAAAAGAACAATTTAATAAATTACTTCAACAAATTAATTTTACCGATCCATCCTTATCAAATGGGGAATTAACTCAAGTAACGGTTCACCAAAAATCTCGGGTATGGGAATTATATATTCATTTAGATCAGGTGTTGCCATATCCAGTTTTCCAACAGTTTTATCAGGCCATGGTGATGAGCTTTCAACATTTGGCGCAAGCCAATGTTAAAATTCACATTGCGACTGAGACTACCAGTTTAGATAATCAACTCGTGGGCGCTTATTGGTCAGGGGTTATTAAAATGGTTGCTGGCGATACTGGAATGGCTCGTGAATTAAGTCAAACCAAGGAACCCCAGGTCGTTGATAATCAAGTTCAATTAACCTTAGAAAATGCGAAAGTCGCAGAATTTGTTCAACGGCGCTTACTAGGCTTAATTGAGACCGGCTACCAAGAGGTAGGTTTCCCGGCCTTTCGAATTAAAACCTTTGTGGATGAAGATGCGTCTGTTGCTAAACGGGAGGCTATTCAGGCTAAACAAGAGGCGGCAGAACAAAAGTTAATGGCTCAAGCCATGCAACAAATCCAACAACATAAGGAACAAAGCCAGGCCCTTGAGCCGGTTGATGGTCCCGTGGTAATTGGTAAGGAAATCAATCCTAAATTTGAGTTGCAACGGATGCGGACCATTGTGGAAGAAGAACGGAGCGTAGTTGTTGAAGGCTATGTCTTTGCTAAAGAAATTCGCGAATTACGTTCGGGTCGTCAGTTGATGGTAATTGAGATTACGGACTATACTTCCTCTTTTGCCGTGAAGAAATTTTCTCGTGATAAAAATGATGAAGCTCAATTTAATGCCCTGAAAGAAGGAATGTGGGTCAAAGTTCGTGGATCGGTGCAAGAAGACACCTACATGAATGACCTTACCATTAATGCTTATGACATTAATCAAGTTTCCCACCAAGAACGTCAAGATACCGCTCCCGAAGGTGAAAAACGAGTTGAGTTGCATCTACATTCGACCATGAGTACCATGGATGCGACCAATTCGGTCGGAGATTACGTTAAACAGGCGATTAAGTGGGGGCACCCGGCGATCGCTATCACTGATCATGCTGGCGTTCAAGCTTATCCAGAAGCTTTTAATACCGCTTATGATGGTAAGAAGAAACAGGATAAGATTAAGATGCTCTATGGGGTCGAAGCCAATGTGGTTGATGACGGGGTACCTTTAGTTTATAACGAAGACCATACCGCCTTAGCTGGTCACGTTTACGTGATTTTTGACGTGGAAACCACGGGATTGTCGGCAATCTATGATCGCTTGATTCAGGTTTCGGCGGTGAAGATGCAAGACGGCGAAGTCCTTGATCGTTTTGATGAATTCATCGATCCCGGTTTTCCTTTGTCAGCCCAAACCACCGAATTAACAAGTATTACCAATGAAATGGTGCGAGGATCCAAGACGGAAGCAGAAGTGCTGCAATTATTCCGGGACTTTTGTGGGGACGCAATTATTGCTGGTCACAACGTTTCTTTTGATTTGGGATTTATGAATACGGCTTATGACCGGGCTCACATGTCCATAATTTCTGCGCCAGTAATTGATACATTACCGTTGGCCCGTTTCTTGTATCCAGATTTGCGGGGGTATCGTTTGAATACCCTAAGTAAGAAGTTCAAAATTCCTTTGGAACACCATCACTTGGCCAGCTTTGATTCGGAAGCAACGGGTCATCTGCTACATATTTTCTTAAAAGAAGCAGAAGAACGCTATCAGATTCAATTTGTGGATGACCTAAACAAGCACATGGCGGATAATAATGCTTTTCGGCATGCTCGTCCCTTCCACGTGTCGATTATTGCGCAAACCCAAGCCGGCTTAAAGAATCTCTATAAGTTGATTTCGATGTCCAATGTTGATTACTTCTATCGGGTCCCACGAATTCCACGGAGTGTTTTAAATCAATATCGTGAGGGCTTATTGTTAGGAAGCGCATGTGCCAATGGGGAAGTCTTTACGGCCATGATGCAAAAGGGTTATGCCGAGGCAAAACAAAAAGCGCGTTACTACGACTATTTGGAAGTTCAACCTAAACCCAATTACATGCCTTTAATTGAACAACAGATGGTGGCGGATGAGGGTCATCTTGAAGACATCATCAAGAATATGGTGAAGTTGGGTCAAGAATTGGACAAACCAGTAGTGGCGACGGGTGATGCCCATTACTTGAATCCAGAAGATGCTATCTACCGGAAGATTTTAATTAGTTCGCAAGGGGGAGCTAACCAACTGAACCGGACCCAACGTCCTGAAGTACCCTTCCGAACGACTGATGAAATGTTAGCGCTCTTTGATTTCTTAGGTGAGGAAACGGCTCAGCAGATTGTGGTTACTAATACCCAAGCAGTTGCCCAAATGGTAGATGATGGGATCCATCCAGTGCAAGATAAACTGTATCCACCGAACATTCCCGGGGCTAATGATGAACTTTATAACCGGACCTGGGAAACGGCCAAAAAATGGTATGGTGAAAACATGCCGGATTTCGTCAAAGAGCGGATTAAGATTGAACTTGATAGTATCATTGGCAATGGATTTGCTGTAATCTACTTAATTGCTCAACGGTTAGTAGCCAAATCCAATAAAGATGGTTATTTGGTTGGTTCGCGGGGATCGGTTGGTTCTAGTGTGGTGGCAACCTTCACTGGGATTACTGAAGTCAATCCGTTGCCCCCACATTATCGTTGTCCGCAGTGTCAGCACAGCGAGTTCTTCACTAAAGGGGAGTATAGTTCGGGCTTTGATTTACCCGATAAGAACTGTCCAGAATGTGGGACCCCGATGATCGGTGACGGGCACGATATTCCCTTCCAAACCTTCTTAGGATTTAGTGGTAATAAGGTTCCCGATATCGATTTGAACTTCTCGGGGGACTATCAACCAATTGCTCATAATTATATGAAAGTGCTCTTTGGTGAAAACAATGTTTACCGAGCCGGAACGATTGGTACGGTGGCGGATAAGACGGCCTACGGTTACGTCAAAGGCTATGAGCGCGATCATGAAATTCAATTCCGTAAAGCCGAAGAAGATCGGTTAGCGAAAGGGGCAACGGGGGTTAAACGAACCACTGGGCAACACCCGGCCGGAATTTTGATTGTGCCGGATGATAAGGAAATTTATGATTTTACGCCTGTCCAATATCCAGCAGATGACCAAAGTGCTGCTTGGGAAACCACACACTTTGATTTCCATTCGATTCACGATAATATTTTGAAAATGGATATTTTAGGACATGATGATCCTACAATGATTCGGGCCTTACAAGATTTATCAGGAATTGATCCTCAAACAATACCGATGGATGATCCTGGGGTGATGAGTCTCTTCTCAAGTCCTGAGCAATTGGGCGTGACCGAAGAACAAATTAACAGTAAAACCGGGACCCTGGGAATTCCCGAATTTGGGACCCGGTTCGTCCGTGGAATGTTGGAAGATACTCATCCTTCGAACTATTCGGAATTATTACAAATTTCCGGTTTATCCCACGGGACTGGCGTGTGGTTGGAAAATGCCCAAGAATTAATTCAAAAGGGGACGGCCACGATTGCTAATGTGATTGGATGTCGGGATAACATTATGACCGACTTAATTCACTATGGTCTTGATTCGGAAACATCTTTCCAAGTAATGGAACATGTCCGTAAAGGAAAGGGAATTCCAGATGAGTGGCAAGAAAAAATGCTGGAAGTTGGCGTTCCCCAATGGTATCTTGATTCATGTTTAAAGATTAAGTATATGTTCCCACGGGCCCATGCAGCTGCTTATGTGTTGATGGCTCTGCGAATTGCTTACTTTAAGACTTATTTCCCACTGGTTTACTATGCCGCTTTCTTCTCCGTTCGGGCGGATGACTTTGATGTTGTTGCCATGTCGCGAGGCAAAGAAGCGGTTAAAGCTGCCATGAAGGAAATTAATGATAAGGGGAATGATGCCTCTGCTAAGGAAAAGGGGCTCTTAACCATCCTAGAATTAGCTAACGAAATGTTGGAACGGGGATTCAAGTTTAAGATGGTTGACCTAGAACGTTCGGATGCCACTGATTGGTTAATGGATGGTGATGATACCTTGATTGCGCCGTTTAGAGCCATTCCTGGTTTAGGGATCAACGTTGCAAAACAGATCGTGGCGGCACGTGAGGAAAAAGAATTTCTCTCGAAACAAGATTTAAAGGAGCGGGGGAAGGTTTCCAATACCTTAATTGAGTTTATGACAGAAAATCATGTGCTTGATGCATTACCAGACGAAAATCAGTTAAGTTTATTTGATTTTTAATATTAACATCGATCTACCTTGACATGGGTCGATGTTTTTTTTAAACTCTTTCATTATGCTATACTAACCATAAATAAGGGTTAATTGTCATAAGAAAGTAGGACAGTTTTAGGAGGACTAACTTATGGCAAGACAAAATGATCGCTTAGTTGATCAAGCCTTAAATGAGGCTCATCAATTAGCGGTAGCAAGACAAAATTATCAATTAGACATTCCGCATCTCTGGTCAGTACTTATCCAACCAGATTATTCGGCAGCCGATTTTTATCAAGGCTTAGGCGTTAATCTTGATCGACTTCGCACCATCGTTGATCAAGAATTAGACAAACTACCGCGGTTTGAGCAAAGCGATTCAACCCGTTATGGTAAGACCTACAGTCAACGCTTGAAACGTTTGTTGGATCGGGCTGAACAGTATCAAAGAGAATTTGCGGATGAAAGATTAATGGTTGAACATTTGATTTTAGCTTTAAATCAACAAGCTAGTAATCCCATCACCATTTTTTTGCGGGCACAATTGGTTAATGAAGATCGGTTGATAGCGGCTTTAAATAAGTCCAAACCATTAAGCAATAATCAAACCGACAACGGACCCAAATATCTGCAAGAATTACAAGCTGATTCTGATCTACCTGTAATCGGTCGGCAGAGTGAACTAACCGATTTAATTCGGGTCTTGAATCGACAAACTAAAAACAACGCGCTCCTGGTGGGACCCCCGGGCGTTGGTAAACGGACGATTATCAGAGACCTAATCAAACATTTGGATCAGACTAAGGCCACCAAAATTTATCGACTAGACTTAGGTCAGCTAGTGGCCGGAACTAAATATCGCGGCGAGTTTGAAGAGCGCTTTACAAAGCTGCTGAATAATTTGCAAGACCTGGATGAAAAAATTATTCTTTACGTTGATGACTTACCGGGATTAACGACCATTGGTCAGGCAGATGGCGCCATTAGTGCGGCTGAAATGCTTAAACCGATTCTTGAAGCGGGCACAATCCAGTTAGTTACCTCGATGACTCATGCCGAGTTTCGCGAAAGTCTTGATCCCGACCCCGCTTTAGCGCGTCATTTTCAAAGAATTCCCATTGAAGAACCAAGTGAACGGGAAGTAACTGAGATTTTAGCAGTGTGGGAGGACCGTTTTGCTGCTTATCATGGGGTCAGTTATCAAGGGGATTGTATAAGGGTAGCAATTAATTTGTCCAAACGATACCTGAGTGAACGGGCTTTACCCGATAAAGCCTTGGACTTATTAGATGAAGCGGGCGCCATGCAAGGTAATGATGGGTCCAAAGAAGTAACCCCTGAAGATTTAGCTTATATTGTTGAGCGTCATACCGGGGTGAAAGTGCGTGGAGTAATGGCAACGGAACGGGATCACTTATTAAACTTAGTGCCGATGCTGCACGCTAAAATTATTGGCCAAAATGAGGCGGTCGAAAAAGTTGCCAATGCGATCATTCGGTCGCGGGCAGGGATTCAAAACCCTCAGCGGCCAATCGGTTCTTTCCTCTTCTTAGGGCCAACTGGGGTCGGTAAAACGGCCTTAGCAAAGCGTTTAGCTGAAGTTTTGTATGGCGACCAAAATGAAATGATCCGGATTGATATGTCGGAATACATGGAAAAACATGCGGTGGCTCGACTAGTCGGTCCACCACCAGGTTATGTTGGCTATGAAGAAGGGGGACAGTTAACGGAAGCAGTCCGTCAACGGATGTCAGCAGTCATTCTGTTAGATGAAATTGAAAAGGCGCATCCAGATGTCTTTAATCTTCTTTTACAACTGCTTGATGAAGGTCGACTTACTGATGCTAAAGGTCGGACGATTGATTTTAAAAACACGATTTTGATCATGACTTCTAATTTGGGATCAACGAAAATCTTGGAAAGTTTAGAAGAAAATGGGGAACTCGTTTCTTCTACCAGAAATTCGGTTCTAGAAGACTTAAAACATCAATTCCGACCAGAATTTTTAAATCGAATTGATGATATTATTCTCTTTAATCCGCTGACTAGTATTGATGCCGAGCAAATTGTTAAGTTAATGCTAGCCGAATTAACCGAACGGCTGCAAAATCAGCATGTTAACCTTGAATTTGATCCGGCTGTCGTTACCTATCTAGCCCAAGTCGGTTTCGATCCGGTCTTTGGGGCCCGACCTTTACAAAGAACGATTGTTCAAATGATCGAAACGCCGTTAGCAAATAAAATTATTAGACAAGCGCCGGATGATTCTTCAACCTATTACATTACCCAAGATCAAGACCGGTTCACAATCAACCAAAAATAGTTGTTATGTTTCACAAGTGAAGCAAATTTAAAATCCGTTGATATACATGACATATCAACGGATTTTATTTATATAACATCACAAAAACTATTTATTTTTCACAAACTAGTTGATATAATTCAAGGTGTAGAAAGCGTTTTCTTTGATGATTTAACCCTTATTTCAAGAAATTAGCAGATCGGTGCACAAGCAAATAGTCTAAGTTCATTAGGCATAATAACTTAATTAACCCTAATGGGGTGAGAAGAAGAATTGATCAGTTTGGATGGAATAGTTAAATGGGGCAAAAGAAAATTAAGTAAAAATAACCTAATCTTCAGGAACTAAAAGCTATTGCTTCTCCCGATTATAAAGGGAGTGATACTTTTGGCGAATTATGATGTATTAGTGATCGGCGCAGGCCCTGGAGGCTATGTAGCAGCCGAAGAAGCAGCCCGGTTAGGAAAAACGGTTGCAGTGATTGAAAAAAAGGCGATCGGTGGGGCTTGTCTAAATGTAGGGTGTATCCCTTCCAAAACTTATTTGCAACATAGTCAATGGCTACTGACCTTTGATCAGGCTCGTCAGTATGGTATTGAAAGTCAGGTTCAACAGCTTGATTTTGCGAAACTACACGCACATAAAGATCAAGTGGTTGCCAGTTTGCAAAATGGGATTCGGACTACCTTTAAACAGGCTAAGATCGACTACTTTGCTGGCGAAGCTCAATATTTAAAAGAAACCACCTTCCTAGTTGAGGGTGAAAAAATAACTGGTAAAGACGTGATCTTAGCAACCGGTAGTCACCCGTTCGTTCCCCCAATTAACGGAATTGATCAGGTGAACTATCTGACAACTGACGAATTTTTTGATTTAGCTACCTTACCAAAACGGCTCGTAGTCATAGGTGGAGGGGTCATCGCAATTGAATTAGCCTTTGCAATGCGACCTTTAGGCGTGGAAGTGACCGTGATTGAAGTTGCTCCCGAGATCTTATTAACGGAAGATCCAGTAGCGCGCGAGATCATCCGACAAAAATTAAAAGACCTAGGGGTACAGATATTTGAAGGGGCTCAGATCGAAAACGTTAAACCAGAGCAGGTTGAACTTGTAGGCGAAAGTCCACAAAGGTTTGATCAATTATTAGTGGCAACTGGACGAAAACCAAATACTGATCTTGCTAAAGCAATTGGGCTTAAATTAACGGATCGTGGTTTTGTAGCAGTTGATCAATATTATGAAAGTTCGAAAGCCCATTTTTATGCGATTGGGGATCTCTTGCCAACTTATATGTTAGCGCATGTGGCCAGTGCAGAAGGAATTAAAGCTGTACGGGCAATTTGTCGGCAAGCTGAGGAACCAGTTGATGCTGATGCAATTCCCCGTTCCCTATATACAAGTCCTGAGGTAGCTTCTTTTGGGATGAATGAAGAAGCGGCACGTGCGGCCGGCTTTGATGTTGTAACGGGACAACTGCCCTTTGCTTACAACGGACGCGCGATTGCGACGGCGAAAACGGACGGTTTCATTCGGTTAATTTCAGAAAAACAGTATCATTTGATTTTAGGCGCTTTGATTGTTGGGGATCACGCTACTGATCTATTACAAGAGCTAATTTTACTCAGGAATGCTGAAGGAACCTTAGATCAAATTGTCGATAGTGTCTATGCTCACCCAACAATTTCGGAATTAATTCAAGATGTGGCGAAACAAGTAATTGCGAAAGGAGCACGATCATGACAGATTACCGTGAATTACCACAAGAATTAACGAAAACTCGCAATGAAGGAGCGGTATCTCCATTAGTCGATTTGCAAGTTCATACTTCGACGGATGTGGAAGTGGAAGGAATTACTTCGGAACAAGCTCAAGTAATGTACAAAACGATGTGGAATATCCGGAATTTTGAAGAAAACGCCCGCCGCTTCTTTGCTGCTGGACAAATTCCCGGTTTTGTCCACTTGTATGCAGGGGAAGAAGCGATTGCTACTGGTGTTTGTGCCAACTTAACTGACCGTGACTATATTACGAGTACTCACCGGGGACATGGTCACTGTGTTGCTAAAGGTGGCGATTTGAAAGGAATGATGGCTGAAATTTTTGGACGCTCGACCGGACTTGGTAAAGGTAAAGGTGGTTCTATGCACATTGCCGACTTGGATAAAGGAATCCTTGGCGCCAACGGGATGGTTGGTGGTGGTTTCGGACTAGCTACCGGGGCAGCCATGCGGAATAAATATTTACATACTAATGATGTTGCTGTCTGCTTCTTTGGTGATGGGGCAGCGAATGAAGGGAATTTTCATGAATGTCTTAATATGGCTTCCATTTGGAAATTACCAGTAATCTTTGTTAATGAAAACATCCTCTTCGCTGAATCAACGCCACAATGGTATTCTTCCGGATCGGGAACGATTGCTGAGCGAGCTGCGGTGTACAACATGCCGGGAGTTCGAGTAAATGGGAAAGATATCATTGCTGTTTACGAAGTTACTAAAGATGCGGTTGAACGGGCTCGTAATGGAGAAGGACCAACCTTAATTGAAGCCGTTACTTATTGGAATTACGGCCACTTTGAAGGTGATGAACAGAAGTATAAGGCCCCTGATGGTGAAGAAAAGGCTTGGGCTGATGTTGATCCAATGCAAGTCTTTTATGACTATGCTATTGAGAATGAATTGCTAACCGCTGAAGAATTAGATCAGTTAGCGCAAGAATCAGAACAAGCTGTTAAAGAAGCGATTGAATTTGCCCAAAACAGTCCAATTCCAGAACCGGAATCACTATTGGACGATGTTTTTGCCGATTAAAGATGGGAGGATCCAAAAATGGCTCGCGAAATTTTATTTATGAAAGCGATCAATGAAGCTTTAGACCAAGCAATGGCAAAAGACGAAACGGTAGTCCTCCTGGGTGAAGATATTGCCGGTGGGGCAGAAGTAAAACACTTAGAAGAACAAAACGAAGATGCTTGGGGTGGCGTAATGGGGGTCACCAAAGGCCTAATGCAAAAATATGGTCGGGAACGGGTGATTGATACCCCAATTTCAGAACATGGTTACATGTCATCATCAGTGGGGATGGCCGTAACTGGATTACGTCCGGTTCCAGAATTAATGTTCAATGATTTTATTGGCTTTTGTTTTGATGCTTTGCTGGGGCAAGGTTCAAAAATGCGCTATATGTTTGGTGGTAAGGCCAAAGTTCCAATGACTGTTCGGACTATGCACGGGGCGGGGGCTTCGGCTGCGGCGCAACACTCGGGGACTTATTATGGTTTATTTGGATCGATCCCGGGGTTAAAAGTGGTTGTACCAGCAACCCCATATGATGCGAAAGGATTACTTTTGTCCTCCATTGAAGAAGACAATATCGTCATCTTTTCAGAAGATAAAACCCTTTATGGAATGAAGGGCGAAGTTCCCGAAGAATATTACACAATTCCGATTGGAAAAGCGGCAGTGCGTCGAGAAGGATCAGATTTAACGATTGTTACTATCGGTAAAATGCTGTATGTTGCCTACGAGGTTGCAGATCAATTAGCTAAAGATGGCATCTCGACAGAAGTAATTGATTTACGAACGGTTGCCCCATGGGACCAAGAAACTGTCCTTAATTCGGTTAAAAAGACGGGACGTTTAATTATTATTGATGAATCCAATCCACATAACAATACGGCAACTGATATTGCGGCCGTTGTGACGGATCAGGCCTTTGATTATCTTGATGGGCCGGTCAAGAGGGTTACGGCACCGAACACGCCCGTTCCGTTTGCAACCAATTTGGAACAACTATACATTCCAAATGCGCAGCGGGTAATCGAGACGGCTAGTGAAATAATTGATGATCTCAAAAGCTAGAAAGGAGGGACAACCATGGCTACTGAAATTGTAATGCCAAAATTGGGCCTAACGATGACGGAAGGCACCATCGATCATTGGCTGGTGGCAGTTGGTGATCAAGTTACGGCCGGTCAACCAATCTTAGAAATTAGTTCTGAAAAATTAACCAGTGAAGTTGAATCTCCTGAAGCGGGCACCGTCCTTAAATTACTGTATGTCGATGGGGACACGGTACCTTGTAAACAAGCGGTGGCGATTATTGGTGATGCATCAGAAACCGTTGACGAATCTTCTACTGCTTCTCCAGCGCAAGCTCCTGTTACTGAATCGCAACCAGTTGCAGTAAATGATGTATCGACCGATGAGCCAACAAAACCAAGATCAACCGGTCGCATCTTAATTACACCGGTAGCGCGGCGGTTAGCGGCAGAAAAAGGTTATCGAATAGAAGATATTCCAGGGACGGGCGGTAACGGTCGCATAACTCGGCGCGACGTTGAAGGTTTCGCCCCGGTTAAGGAAGCGGCAACATCAGTTGTGAGCGAGCCAGCTAGGTCTAACCTAACGGGAATGCGTAAAACTATCGCTCAGCGGATGATGAACAGCCTTCATAATAGTGCGCAACTGACCTTGCATCGAAAAGTTGATGTAACTAGCTTAATGGCAATGCGCCAAGAATTAAAATCCAAAGTTGAACAGCCACTCGATAATGGCGAAATCTCCTTAACGGCTTTAATTACGCGAGCGGTGATTAAGGCTTTGCAAGAACACCCGGCTGTTAATGCCTGGTTCTTTGAAGGCGACTACCAAGTACAAAGTCAGATTAATATCGGGATTGCGACCGCTTTAAGTGATGGTCTAGTGGTGCCTGTTGTGCAAAATGCTGATCAGTTAAGCTTGGGTCAACTGGGCCGAACGATAAAAAACCTGGCTGGTGAGGCCCGTAAAGGAACTTTAGATTCGAGTCTTTATGCTGGGTCGACTTTCTCAATAACAACCTTGGGTGCCCAAGGAGTTGAGTACTTCACGCCAATTTTAAATCCACCAGAAATAGGAATTCTTGGCGTTGGAGCCCTTCAAAAGAATTTAGCCCTTGGTGATGATGGCGAAGTTATTGAACGCACGGAATTACCACTTAGTTTGACTTTTGATCATCAAGTTCTTGACGGGGCGCCAGCAGCAGAATTTTTAGGGACAGTGGTTGACTACCTGCAAAGCCCTTACTCTTTATTACTGTAAATTAAAATGACATAACCTAAAAATCCCTATAAAAAAGACGCTTAGCCGAAAACTAAGCGTCTATTATTATGACCTATTTGCATGCCGTACCGATTCTTTAGCATGTACAAGGTCGGTTAAGAGATCACAATAGGGAGTTGCTAATCCATATTTGTGACCGTGAGTGGAAACATAACCGTTCATGTAGTCAATTTCGGTGACACGATTATTTTTAATCAAATCTTGATACATAGAAGGGTAATGATCACCAATGACATTATAAGAGGCTTCGACGTGGTCGACGACTTCTTGTCGATCAAGATTAACCCCTTCTTTTTCACCAACGGCCGCAAATTCATCCACAATCTTAACGACCATATCATGAGCTCCTGGAGTTTGACTATATTCGGTTAAATTACATTCTAAAAGCGTACAAAGAGTATTTAAGGTTCCATTGACACACCCCTTACGAAAGACTGAGTAGCGAGGATTGTCAAGGTAGTGGGCCTTTAACCCGGCTTGACTAAAGACTTCAACTACTTGTTTAGCCATTTCTTGGGCATCTGGATTACCATTTGGGCTACCCAATTCACATGATCCGTCATCACCCAAAAAAACATGATCAGGTCGCGTCATTTGTGCAGTCCACATGGTATTACCAAGAAGAACTCGATCAGGATCAACATATTTAGCCAAGGTCTTTTCGTGCCCCACACCGTTCATTAAACAAAGGGCGAAAGTATCGTCATCAAAAGCAGGTAGAACATCTTGGACCATTTGATCCAATTGCATTGATTTACAAAGAAATAAGACAACATCAAAGTGTTGATCAGTAGGGACTTTCGTTTGCGCATAAGCGGGGACCCTAACCTGAACCTCCTGGCCGTTGAATTTGGCCTTTAAACCGTCTTTTTTTAAATAGGAAAGACGATCTTGCCAACCATCAGCAACCGCGACGTCATTGCCAGTATGTGCTAGGCAAAGCGCAAAACGGGTTCCCATTCCGCCAACACCTGCAACCAGGACTTTCATTGGCCTTCCTCCAATTAGAGCTTAGAAACCGTAGGGTGGGCATCAACCGTAACCGTTCCAAAGTCGTGATTAAACTTGGCTTCCCACTTTCCGGCCGTTAAGTGAGGAGGCAATAAGAAGGTTCCTGAAGATACTAATTGACCACGAGCAAAGACCTTACCTTGTTCGGCTAACTTCTTAACCAACCATTGTAGGGAGTTTAAGGGGTTGTCTAGGACTTCAGAAGAATCACCTTCGCTCACTTTTTCGCCATCGTGGTAGAGGCCCACGTGAACGGTGGCTGCGTCTTCGACTGATGAGAAGACTTGATCAGCATCGCGTTCTTCCCCGTAAACAACCGCACCACCAACCGCACAATCGGATAAAACATTGTATTTACCTAGTGCCGGGAACCAGTTAACGAAACGGGCATCTGGTAATTCTACCGTTCCACAAACAGTGGTCTTGTGTAATAAGTCTTCTAAAGAGTCATCTGGCGACAAAGTTTCCTTAGCCCGGAAGCCAAGTTCAACTTCTAAAAGCGGTTCGTTCATATGATCAACGTTGACATCAGCTGGTCCCTTTAAGAAACGTTCGGCAACTTGTTGACCATACAAAGGAGCATCAGTATCGAACATCTTTTGGGTTTCTTCACTGGTTAAGGATACCTTGTAGCCGGCCGTTGGTTGGCCTTTTAAAGTCATGACCCGTTCTTGAACTGCGTAGGCCGTATCGAAATCACTAACGGCATCTTTCCAATCTTCTTCATTTAAAGCTGTGTTGTGCTTGTATGCATTAACTAAAGCTTGAGCAAATTCTTCTTGGCGTGTGTTTAATTCTGTCATAATCAATTCCTCCAGGTATCGTAAAAAGTTATAAGAATTAATTAAATTAAGAAAAGAAAAAGCGCTCTTATTGTAGGATTTACCTACAGTAAGAGCGCTTGCGCGTGGTACCATCTTACATTACTCCAAAATGGGGTCACTCAATCACAGACCATCATCTGTGACCATTGTAATGGGTGGTAGCCAACCTGAGCTTACTTAATTCAGCCGGTAACTCGGGAAGGATATGATGTTAATCGCTATTGCTAATTCACACCAACCATCAGCTCTCTGAAATAGCGTGATTACTCATCAATTTCCGTCAACGTTTTCTAATCGAAATTTAATTGTTGAAGGTAGTATAGAGCGCTTATTTTTGAATGTCAACTTATAAATTAAAGTTTTTTAATTTTATTTAGTGGGTCACCTTTAAAAATCATTGTCAGATTGGGTATTTCTGGGTAGGGTAGTGTAATGTTTTAATAGGTTGTAA
>NZ_AZFN01000011.1 GCF_001434365.1 Limosilactobacillus gastricus DSM 16045
AGTGAATCCTTGAGCGCATCAACGAGTGAATCCTTGAGCACTTCAATGAACGAAAGCTCAAGTCAATCAACTAGTCTGTCACTTTCCATGTCACGAGTAACTGATATTCAATATCATTCCGGAGTTTACACTTGGAAGGATGCAGATCAGGTTATCAAACATAATGTAAACAACCTTTCCGCGACGAAACAAACTGAAGAATTACCGCAAACTGGTAATACAGCTTCGAGTTCGATGGCTACAATTGGACTTATAATGGCGGGTATTGCTACATTGGCGGGGATCAAGCGATCGAAAAAGAAGAAATAAACAAGCGTATTCGCTGTTAATAAAACAGGAGTGACTTTCCTTGGTGGAATTGTCACTCCTGTTTTTAAAAGGTGAGAAAGCGTATTAATCGGCAAGCGCTAATTAGATATGTTAAAATAAAGGTCAATAATAGTCAGATGTAAGGAGGTTCCTAAAATGGCAGAAGAAAAAAGTATGTCTGATGTGATTGAACAATACTTAAAATCTGTTTTGGGTGATGCTTCTCAAATTGAGATCCGTCGTTCAGAAATTGCTGATCACTTTGATGTGGTACCTTCACAAATTAATTATGTAATTAAAACCCGGTTTACCCCTCAACGTGGTTACTTTGTTGAAAGTAAGCGTGGCGGCGGTGGTTACATTCGGATTGAAAAGGTCAGTCTATTAGATGGGGTTGATGTTTTAGAAACTCTAATTAATGGAATTGGTGATTTATTAACAGAACGAGATGCCGCTGCAGTGATTAAGACTTTATATCAAGAACAGTTGATTACTCGTCGTGAAGGCGATTTGATGATGACAATGATTTCAAAACAAACTTTGATTATCAGAGATCGTTATGATCAACAACGCTTTCGGGCTCACGTGATGAAGATGTTGTTAAACCGGCTACGGTATGAGAGTTAAGAGGAGATTTACTGATGGATGAATATTTGTATACCCCAAGCGCCCGAAATAGCTTGCAGGTTGCTCAAGAACAGGCGCGTATGTTTCGCCACCAAGCTGTTGGGACAGAGCACCTTTTATTAGCTTTGAGTATGGAAGAGATAGGGGTTGCTGCTAATGTCTTGAATCAATACAACGTAAAAAGTGATGATATTCGTGAAGAAATTGAACGTTTTACAGGTTACGGTAGCGTTCAAAGTGTCGATCCATCTACTTATGTTCCAAATTCACCTAAATTACGTGAAGTCCTGCGGCGGGCCGCAACCATTGCTCAACGTCTGCAAAATAGTCGCATCGGTACGGAACATTTGTTACTAAGTTTATTAAGTGATGACTCGATCCTCTCTTCGCGAATTCTTTATAATTTAGGTGCCGATCCCAAAACTGCTCGAAAGGCACTTTTGAAGCGCTTAGGAGTTTCGGAACGAAACATGAACCGGTCTAATCGACAGAATAATCAGCCAGCTGAAGGGACGCCAACACTTGATAAACTAGGTCGCGACATGACTAAGTTGGCTAACGAGAAAGATGTTGACCCAGTCATCGGGCGAAATAAAGAGATCCAACGAGCCTTACAGATCTTAAGTCGGCGAACCAAAAACAATCCCGTTCTTATTGGTGAACCTGGGGTCGGGAAAACAGCGATAGTCGAAGGATTGGCTCAACGCATTGTGAAGGGGTCAGTGCCCGAAACGCTGCAAAATAAGCGCTTGATTTCTTTGGATATGGGCTCGCTAGTTGCAGGAACTAAATTCCGGGGTGAATTTGAAGACCGGCTTAAAAAAGTGATCAATGAAATTGCTGAAGACGGGAACGTTATTTTATTTGTCGACGAAATTCATACCTTGATTGGTGCTGGAGGAGCGGAAGGGGCAATAGATGCTTCTAATATCTTGAAACCAGCTCTAGCTCGAGGAGAAATTCAATTAATTGGGGCCACCACCCTTGATGAATATCGAAAATATGTTGAAAAAGATGCAGCTTTAGAACGGCGCTTTTCTACTGTAATGGTCGAAGAACCGTCAACGGAAGAAACCTTAACGATTTTGGAAGGGTTGCGCGAACAGTATCAACAATATCATCAAGTTGAAATTACTGATGATGCCTTGCGATCAGCCGTTGAATTATCAAAACGATACATTAATGATCGTTATCTGCCAGATAAGGCGATTGATTTAATGGATGAATCAGCAGCTACTATTAGGATTAATGCTGAAAATCATCCCCATAAAGATATTCAATTGTCCCAACAATTAGCTGAGGTTCGAAACCAAAAGGAACAGGCTATATTAGAACAAAATTTTGATTTGGCTGCGGACTTACGGCAAAGCGAATTAAAATTAAAGGTCGAATTAGAAACATACGAGGCCAAACGCCAACGGGCTGCCAATGATGGTCACTATCGGTTGAAAGTTACTGCTAATGATGTGGCAACTGTGGTTGCAGAATGGACTGGTGTTCCGGTAACGCAATTACAAAAGCAGGAAAGTAAGCGGTTAGTGAACTTGGAGCAAAACTTACATCAACGTGTGATTGGACAAGAAGAGGCCGTTCGGGTTATTTCAGAAGCTATTCGCCGGAGTCGAAGTGGTCTAAAAGACCCGCAACGGCCGATCGGTTCATTTATGTTCCTAGGTCCAACCGGGGTTGGGAAAACGGAACTAGCAAAAGCGCTTGCTGAAGAGATGTTTGGTTCGCGTGATCAAATGATTCGGATTGATATGTCTGAATACATGGAACGATACAGTACCAGTCGGCTAGTTGGCGCCGCACCAGGCTATGTTGGTTACGAAGAAGGTGGCCAGTTAACGGAACAGGTTCGTCGCCATCCTTATTCAGTAGTTTTATTGGATGAAGTAGAAAAAGCTCATCCAGATGTCTTTAATTTACTATTACAAGTTTTAGATGATGGTTTCTTAACGGATTCGCAAGGACGGCGTGTCGATTTTCGTAACACGATTTTAATTATGACCTCGAACCTAGGCGCTACTCAACTTCAAGACACTAAAACGGTTGGCTTTGGCGCTACAGATGTGCATGAGGATTATGCGGCGATGAAAGCTGCGGTTAATGAACAACTTAAATTAGCTTTTCGACCGGAATTTTTAAATCGAATTGATGAAACGATTGTCTTCCATTCATTAACCAAGCCTGAATTACGTCAAATCGTTAAGCTGCTGGCGAGCCAATTAATCCACCGCTTAGCTGACCAAGGAATTAAATTAAAATTAACGACAGCCGCTTTAGATACGATTGCAGAGGACGGCTATAATCCAGCTTATGGAGCACGACCGTTACGGCGGTCAATACAGAAACTGGTTGAAAATCCCTTGAGTATGCTGATTCTTGACGGGGATATTCAAGCGGGCGATCAGATTACGGTTGGTGCCCATAAAGGCCAACTAGACTTTAAACAAAATGGTCAACTTGTAACGGTTTAATGATCGATAATCTTGCTAAAATGGACGGTTTCTAATACAATTCCGTTAAGCATTAAAACTAGTTAAAAATAGGTATAGAAATGAAAAGGGAAGAAAAATTAGAACGGACCCATAAGGCGATTTTAAAAACGGCGACCAAACTATTTTTAAATCGTGGTTATGCCCAAACGTCCACGCGTGATATTGCTAAACAAATTGGCATTACCCAACCGGCTTTATATCATCACTTTAAGGATAAAGAAGTCTTATATCTGGATGTGATGAATGAGCATGGAACCCGAGTTCGCCAAGAAATCCAACGGGTACTTCGTAATAAAAATTTAGATATTAAACAACAATTACAAGAGATCACGAATGTGTATCTTAAGTTGCATCCGCAAAGTGTATATAGCTATTATCAAGAGGCTCGTCGTCAATTATCATTGAGCTCGCGTCGAAAGCTAGATACTATTTTTACGATGGATTATATTAATCCGTTGGCACAATACTTTGCGCAAGATATCGTTAATCTGCGACCCGATGTTAGACCGCGTGAAGCCGCCGAATTATACTTAGCGGAGCTTCAACCGTTACATGGAACGGTTTTATCGCTGGGAGGACATGCCGTTAGTCCCGAGCAACGGCAGCGGGTTTTGCTTGATTGTATTTTAAATGGGTTTATTGCTCGGTAGAATTGACATTTGAATAGTAACTGAGTACAATTAATCTGTATGTAATTTAGGACTCAGTGAGGTCGGTGATCTATTGTCCACCGGCGTCTTTATAAAAATCCAAAGGCAGTGTTCAACTGCTTTTGGCTTTTTTTTGCCAAAAATCAGGTGATTATACAAAATGTAATCAAAATGTAATATTTGGCGTGAGTTCGACTAGCGAATTAGAGAGGTGAACAGTTTGGCTGGACATTTAGTTAAGTATGGTAAGCGCCGTACACGGCGAAGTTACTCTCGGATTCGGGAAGTTTTAGACTTGCCGAATTTGATCGAGATCCAAACCGATTCTTATAATTGGTTTATGGATACCGGTCTCCGGGAAATGTTTAATGACATTATGCCGATCGATGATTTTCAAGGAAAACTTTCCTTAGAATTCGTTGATTATCAATTATTAGAACCTAAATATACGGTGGATGAAGCCCGGGAACATGATGCTAACTACTCAGCACCTTTGCATGTAACTTTGCGGCTTACTAACCATGAAACTGGTGAAATTAAGTCTCAAGATGTCTTTTTTGGGGACTTCCCATTAATGACTGACCAGGGGACCTTTATCATTAACGGTGCCGAACGGGTAATTGTTTCTCAATTAGTGCGGTCACCAGGGGTATACTTCAGTCAAGAAGCTGACAAGAATGGTCGGTCTAATTTTGGCGCTAACTTCATTCCTAACCGAGGGGCATGGTTAGAATACGAAACCGATGCCAAGGGGATTTCTTATGTTCGGATCGATCGGACCCGGAAGTTGCCTATTACGGAATTAGTACGGTCACTTGGGTTTGGATCTGATGATGAGATCATCGATATGTTAGGGGATGAAAGTGAGTCCCTTAACGCCACTATCGATAAGGATGTGCACAAAGAACCTGAAGACTCACGAGTTGAAGAAGCCCTCAAGGATATCTATGAACGTTTGCGTCCTGGTGAACCAAAGACAGCAGACTCAGCACGTAGTCTGTTAATTACCCGCTTCTTTGATCCAAAGCGTTATGACATGGCACCAGTTGGTCGTTACAAGACTAACAAGAAGTTAAAGATGAAGTACCGCCTGTTGGGACAAACTTTAGCTGAAACCTTAGCCGATCCTGAAACTGGTGAAATCCTCGCTAATAAGGGTGACGTGGTAACCAAAGAAGTGCTTAAGGATCTTGAATCAGCATTGGAAAGTGATGATTTTAAGATGATCACGTACACACCATCTGATGATGCGGTTGTGACTGAACCAGTTCAATTACAAAAGATTTTGGTTTATTCCAAGGATGATCCTGAAAAGGTTGTGCCGATCGTTTCAAACGGTAATATTTCCTTAGATCTGAAGCACATTCAACCAGCTGATATCATTGCTTCTGTAAACTACTTCTTGAACTTACAAGAAGGGATCGGAACGACCGATGATATTGACCACTTAGGTAACCGGCGGATTCGTTCGGTTGGTGAATTGTTGCAAAACCAATTCCGGATTGGGTTAGCTCGGATGGAACGGGTGGTACGGGAACGGATGTCAATCCAAGATATCAATACTGTAACGCCACAACAATTGATTAATATTCGTCCAGTAGTAGCTTCAATTCGGGAATTCTTTGGTTCTTCCCAATTGTCCCAATTCATGGATCAAACCAATCCATTGGGTGAATTGACGCATAAGCGGCGGTTGTCAGCCTTAGGGCCAGGTGGCTTGACGCGTGATCGGGCTGGATATGAAGTGCGGGATGTGCACTATACTCACTACGGTCGGATGTGTCCAATTGAAACACCGGAAGGTCCTAACATTGGTTTGATTAACAGTTTGTCTTCCTATGCACGAGTTAACCAATACGGCTTTATTGAAACTCCATATCGTCGCGTTTCATGGGACACTCACAAGGTTACTGACCGGATCGATTACCTGACGGCCGATGAAGAAGATAACTATATCATTGCCCAAGCAAACACTAAGTTAAACGAAGACGGCTCTTTTGCTGAAGAAACGATTATGTGTCGTGACAAGGAAGACTACATCGAAACGTCAGCAGATAATGTTGATTACATGGACGTTTCGCCAAAGCAAGTAGTTTCTGTCGCTTCAGCATGTATTCCTTTCTTGGAAAATGATGACTCTAACCGGGCCTTGATGGGGGCCAACATGCAACGGCAAGCGGTACCGTTGATCAACCCACATGCTCCATTAATTGGAACGGGGATTGAATACAAGGCCGCTCATGATTCTGGAGTTGCGTTAATTGCCAAGAATGCCGGAACTGTAGAATTTGTTGATGCCAAGGAAATCCGGATTCGTCAAGAAGATGGTTCGCTTGATACTTATAAACTAATGAAGTTCCGCCGTTCCAATGGTGGTAAGAACTATAATCAACGGCCAATTGTTAAAGTCGGTGAACACATTGATGTTGACGATGTTTTAGCAGATGGCCCATCAATGGAACAAGGTGAATTAGCCTTAGGGCAAAACCCATTGATTGCCTTTATGACATGGCAAGGTTATAACTTCGAAGATGCCATTGCGATTAACGAACGTCTAGTGAAGGACGATGTTTACACGTCTATCCATATCGAATCCTACGAATCAGAAGCTCGGGAAACCAAATTAGGTCCTGAAGAAATGACGCGAGAAATTCCTAATGTTGGTCAAGAAGCTTTACGCGATCTTGACGAAGGCGGGATCATTCGTGTTGGGGCCGAAGTTAATGATGGCGACATTTTAGTTGGTAAGGTAACGCCTAAAGGGGTGACCGAATTATCAGCTGAAGAGCGTTTGCTGCATGCCATCTTTGGTGAAAAATCACGTGAAGTACGGGATACTTCACTCCGGGTACCACACGGTGGTGGCGGAATTGTCCAAGACGTTAAAGTTTTCACTCGTGAAAATGGTGATGAATTGGCCCCTGGCGTTGACATGATGGTTCGGGTTTACATTGCCCAAAAGCGGAAGATCCAAGTTGGGGATAAGATGGCCGGTCGGCATGGTAACAAAGGGACGGTTTCAATCGTTGTTCCGGAAGAAGATATGCCATATATGCCAGACGGGACGCCAATTGATATCATGCTTAGTCCAATGGGGGTTCCATCTCGGATGAACATTGGTCAAGTGATTGAATTGCACCTTGGAATGGCTGCTCGTGAATTGGGAATTCATATTGCTACGCCTGTCTTTGATGGGGCAACTGATGCGGATGTATGGGATGCCGTTAAGGAAGCTGGATTACCATCAGATGGGAAGACCATTCTTTATGATGGACGGACTGGTGAACCATTTGAACAACGGGTTTCCGTTGGGGTCATGCACTATCTTAAGTTAGCCCACATGGTTGACGATAAGATTCACGCTCGTTCGATTGGACCATACTCCTTGGTTACTCAACAACCACTTGGTGGGAAAGCCCAATTCGGTGGTCAACGGTTTGGTGAAATGGAAGTTTGGGCCCTGGAAGCATACGGAGCAGCCTACACGCTTCAAGAAATCTTGACTTACAAATCAGATGATGTCGTTGGTCGGGTGAATACTTATGAAGCGATTATTAACGGTGAACAAATTCCTAAGCCAGGGGTGCCGGAATCATTCCGGGTCTTAGTGAAGGAATTACAATCACTAGGGCTAGATATGAAGGTGCTTGATAACGACCATCAAGAAGTGGAATTGAAGAACATGGACGAAGACGTCATGGATGTTCGGAAGGTGGCTCAAAAGGCAAAACCTGTTGAAGCAACCGCAACGGAAACGAGCGAAGCAACCGACGAAGTTCCTTCAAACTAATGAAAAGTGTAATCGTGATTGAAATAGGAGGATTATCCTTTGATTGATGTCAATAATTTTGAAAGTATGGAGATTGGGTTAGCCTCTCCACAAAAGATCCGTAGTTGGTCTTTCGGTGAAGTTAAAAAGCCGGAAACGATTAATTACCGGACATTAAAGCCTGAAAAAGACGGGCTCTTTGATGAACGGATTTTCGGGCCAACTAAGGATTATGAATGTGCTTGTGGTAAGTACAAGCGCCAACGTTTCAAGGGTCGCGTTTGTGATCGTTGTGGGGTTGAAGTTACTAGTTCAAAGGTTCGTCGGGAACGAATGGGACACATTGAATTAGCTGCCCCAGTTACTCATATTTGGTACTTTAAGGGGATTCCAAGTCGGATGGGCTTGGTCTTAGACATGAGTCCACGTTCATTAGAAGAAGTAATTTACTTTGCTTCATACGTTGTGCTTGATGCTGGTGATACTCCACTGGAAAAGAAACAACTTTTATCCGAACCTGAATACCGGGAAAAGAAAGCTGAATATGGTGATCGTTTCCAAGCTCAAATGGGGGCTGAAGCTTTACAAAAGTTGTTAGCCGATGTGGACCTCGAAAAGGAAACGGCTGAATTGAAGGCAGTGCTAAAAGAAGCAACTGGCCAAAAGCGAACGCGGGCAGTACGCCGGCTTGATATCCTTGAAGCCTTTTTGAAGTCGGGTAATCGCCCAGAATGGATGGTGATGGATGTCTTACCAGTTATGCCACCTGACTTACGACCAATGGTTCAACTTGAAGGTGGTCGGTTCGCAACGTCTGATCTAAATGACTTATACCGGCGGGTAATTAACCGGAATAACCGTTTGAAGCGGTTATTAGATCTGAATGCTCCGGGAATTATCGTCCAAAACGAAAAGCGGATGCTTCAAGAAGCGGCCGATGCCCTGATTGACAATGGTCGCCGGGGTCGTCCAGTTACCGGCCCTGGTAATCGTCCATTGAAGTCCCTTTCTCATTTGCTTAAAGGGAAGCAAGGGCGTTTCCGTCAAAACTTACTTGGGAAGCGGGTTGACTACTCTGGTCGTTCTGTTATCGATGTTGGTCCATCGATGAAGATGAACCAAATGGGCTTGCCAGTGCAAATGGCGATGGAATTATTCAAGCCATTTATTATCCATGAATTGACCAAGCGCGAATTAGTTAATAACCCTAAGGTTGCTCGGCGGATGATTGATAACCGAGATGAAGTTGTCTTTGATGTCCTCGAAGATGTTATTAAGGAACACCCAGTATTACTTAACCGGGCCCCTACCCTTCACCGACTAGGGATTCAAGCCTTTGAACCAATCTTGGTTTCAGGAAAAGCGATGCGGTTACACCCATTAGTTTGTGCAGCTTATAACGCCGATTTTGATGGGGACCAAATGGCTATTCACGTTCCTTTGTCTGATGAAGCCCAAGCGGAAGCTCGCTTGCTTATGCTGGCGGCTCACCATATTCTGAGTCCGCGGGATGGAGAACCAATTGTGGCGCCTTCACAAGATATGGTTATTGGGAACTACTACATGACCATTGAAGATAAAGGTCGTGAAGGTGAAGGGATGATTTTCAAGGATATGAACGAAGCCATCATGGCATACAAGAACGGGTATGTTTCATTACAAACCCGGGTCGGGGTACAAACCTCCGCATATCCAAAGAAACCATTTACTGATGATCAACGTAATCGAGTTATGGTGACGAGTGTTGGGAAGTTAATCTTCAACAACATCATGCCAGAAGATTATGTTTACATTAATGAACCAACGATGGAAAACCTAACTAATGGGGTTCCCGATCGTTACTTCCTTGATAAAGGGGAAGATATTAACGATTACTTGGAAAATGCACCATTAGTAGCACCATTTAAGGTTGGCTTCTTATCTGACATCATTGCTGAAGTCTACAAGAAGTACAAGGTGACAATTACTTCCCAATTACTTGATAAGATGAAAGACTTGGGTTACTACGAATCCACGATTTCAGGGGTAACTGTAGGGATCGTTGACGTTACCGATTTGAAAGAAAAGCCTGAGATTATAGATGAGGCCCATAAACAGGTTGCCTTGATTACTAAGCAATTCCGTCGGGGATTGATTACTGATAATGAACGGTATGAACGGGTAATTGGTGTCTGGAATGATGCTAAGGATGAAGTCCAAGAAAAATTAGTTGAACATATGGACATCCATAACCCAATCAACATGATGTCTGATTCCGGAGCGCGTGGTAACATTTCAAACTTTACCCAATTAGCCGGAATGCGGGGCTTAATGGCCTCACCATCTGGTAAGATTATGGAATTACCAATTCTGTCAAACTTCCGTGAAGGGCTTTCCGTCTTGGAAATGTTCCTTTCATCACATGGGGCTCGTAAAGGGATGACTGATACGGCCCTCAAGACTGCAAACTCTGGTTACTTAACCCGGCGGTTGGTTGATGTGGCCCAAGATGTAATTGTACGGGAAGAAGATTGTGGAACGGATCGTGGTTTAGACGTGACGGCCATTACTAATGGTGATGAAATGATTGAACCACTATATGACCGGATCTTAGGACGTTACACCATGAAGTCAGTCTTTGACCCACAAACTGGCGAAAAGATTGTTGGTAAGAATGTCTTGATTGACGAAGCAATGGCCCAAGAAATTGTCGATGCTGGGGTACAAAAGGTTACCATTCGGACGGCCTTCACTTGTAACACCGACCATGGGGTCTGTGAACGTTGTTACGGCCGAAACGCAGCGACTGGAGACCAAGTGGAGGCCGGTGAAGCAATCGGGACGGTGGCCGCTCAATCAATTGGTGAACCTGGGACACAATTGACCTTACGGAACTTCCACACTGGTGGGGTGGCCGGTGATGATGATATTACTCAAGGGCTTCCTCGGATCCAAGAAATTGTGGAATCACGGAACCCGAAAGGGAAGGCCGTTATTTCCGAGGTTACTGGGGTTATCGAATCAATCGAAGAAAACCCAGCTGACCAAACGAAGGATGTCACCGTTAAGGGTGATGCCGATACGCGTACTTATACTTTACCAATTACGACGCGGATGCGGGTCGGTGAAGGCGATGAAATCCGCCGTGGTTATGCCTTGAATGAAGGTTCAATTGATCCAAAGGAATTGATCCGAGTTCGGGATGTATTATCCACTGAAACTTACATGTTAGCTGAAATCCAAAAGGTTTACCGGATGCAAGGGATTGATTTGCTTGATAAGCACGTGGAAATCATGGTTCGGCAAATGATCCGGAAAGTTCGGGTTATGGATCCAGGTGATACGGATGTCTTACCAGGTGAATTAATGGATATTAGCCAATTCCGTGATGCTAACTACCAGACCTTGATTTCTGGTGGGGTTCCAGCTACAGCTCGTCCAGTTATCCTTGGGATCACTAAGGCAGCCCTTGAAACAAATAGTTTCTTGTCTGCAGCCTCATTCCAAGAAACTACGCGGGTCTTAACGGATGCTGCTATTCGTGGTAAGAATGACCCATTAGTTGGTTTGAAGGAAAATGTTATTATCGGTAAGATTATTCCTGCCGGTACGGGGATGGGTACTTACCGTGGAATTAAGCCACGGGAAGTTAGCGTTGAACAACCGGAAACGGCCTATGCTACTACCCCAACAGCTTCAATTCGGGAAATGGAAGCTGAATTAAATCAGGAAGATTAAATTCTTTGTATACAAAAGGCACTCAATCGAAATGAGATTGAGTGCCTTTTACGGTTTATTCAGCTTTTTGACTACGGGTAATTAGGTCTTTAAAGAGCATTTGAGCTTCTTCATTATGCTTGAACATGTTTTCTGGGTGCCATTGGACTGCTACTACTTGATCTGAATCTTCACTTTCAATGGCTTCGGCCACCCCATCATCAGCAGTGGCAGTGATGCGCAGGCCAGGAGCAATCCGCTTTACGGCTTGATGATGACGGGAATTTACGTATACTCGATCACCCAATAATTCATTTAGTTTAGAACCGGGTTCGGTGTTAACGTGGTGAGTGGGTAAATTACCGGGTGCTAATTGGTGGTGCTTTAACTTAGCAGATGGATCTTCTGATAAATCCTGATAAAGAGTTCCGCCCAAGCCAGCATTGATTAATTGTAGACCGCGACAGATACCCATAACTGGCTTTCCAGCTTCAACTGTAGCCTTTAATAAGGCGATTTCAAAGAGATCCCGTTTGCGAAAGGTTTCGCCTAATTCATAATGGGGTTCTTCGCCGAAAAAGGTTGGGTCAACATCAAAACCACCTAATAAGAGCAGTCCATCAAACAAGTGTACATAGTCGGGAGCTGATTCGGCAGCAACGGTCGGTAAAATCAGAGGGGTTCCACCTGATTTTGTAATCGCTTGAATTGCAGGGTCTGGCGCAAAGGCAGCATTACGTAAGTTAATAATGTTAGTTGCCTCGGTAAACGTATCTGCAGGCATCGCGATAATAGGTTTTCTCATGAAACTTCCACCCTAAAAAAAGTTTATAAAAATAGTTTATTGGATTTATATATGCATGTCAATTAAAAGAATTAGAAAATGATGAGAGCGTCGTTATTAAATCATAATTGTGCTATCCTTACTAAATAGAAGAGGAGTGAAAGCATGAGCAAATATCGAGTTGAAATTCCCCAAGAGGCAATGGAAAATACCGAGATTCCCAAATCAGGACCTCTGGTGATGCGTGTTCACCGCCATCAATTGGTGATTGAGCCTGAAAATTTGGCCTCAATCGTTCCACAAATTAAAATGCGCTGGTATATTTTACCGGCAATCTTAGTAGCGATTTTAGTATTTTCTCAATTGTATGCTGATCGGATTCAACTGGTCCCATTAAGTGGGCCAGCAAGTTCACTTGGCAATATCATTACGGCTTTTGGTGGCCTATGTGGGATTGGGGCTTTTATTATTACCTTTATTTCTGAAAAAATAAGACGAACAGGCCCAGCTCAGCAATTTTCTTGGCGGATGTTACTACCGATTGCGATGGCCAGTGGCTTAATTCTAGTCTTTACAGTCTATGCTCTCTTTTGGGTCTTATCTCAATTATTTGGAGGAGCAACTTTTGACATCTATACTGCTTGTATCATGATTGCGATCTCTATTGCAGTGATTAATTATATTATGATTAATTTATCAATGACGCTGTCACCGGGGATTATTACCAATTTGATGACCATCATGATTTTAGGTGGGGTATTATTTTCGATGCTCACTAATGGTCGGAAGAATTGGTGGCGTTATAACTTCAGTTACCTGGGAACTGCTCAGAGTGGTTCTTCAATGCAGTTTAACTTGACCTTGATTTTTACCGGGATCCTAATGGCTACCCTGGTTGATTACTTATTTGTTAATCTGAAACGCAGATACCATAATTGGCGGATCGAAATTAGCCGGTGGTTGCTCTTTGGGTTGGCGGCCTGTTTGGCGGGAGTGGGATTATTTCCTAATAATCAGGAATTTCACTATTTGCATGATCAAATTTCAATGTGGTTAGTCTATCTGCTGTTAATTTTGATTATCATTTTACGGTGGATCTTACCGATGATTAGTAAAAATTTTCTTCGGCTTTCTTATCTAATGGGCGCAGTGATGGCAGCGGAGTATATTGCTTTTAAATTTGTGCGTTATTTGTCATTAACGGCATTTGAATTACTTTCCTTTGGTTTAGCCTTATCGTGGACATTATTGTTATTCCAAAATCTAGAATATTTGATTCAATCGGATAGCGAAATTTTAGATGTTAATTTAGTTGTCATTAAACATGAGTCAGATAATCAAGATTAGGCCTAAATTTAAGTAAGGAATAAATGGCAGTGATTTAGTTTGATAACGACTAGTCAATAAAATTAGTAAGCAAGCACAAAGTATGATCCAGCAGGTGGCAGTTAAACCCACGGAAAAAAGGATAATGATGAGGTAAGCCGTATCACCAAAGCCCAGTTTTTGATGATAATTCATTCCTAATAAAAAAAGGATTAAGCTGACTTCAATTAGGTAGATAAACCAATGGCTATCAGCTAACATGACCGACCGAAAGGGCAAAAAACCACATAAAAAGACCGGGTTAATCCATTGTTCATACCAGTCAGTTGTCGTAATGATTGTTATGGTGGTAAGAATGATCAAAGTTGGAATGGCTCCATAAATTTGAAATTTACTTAGATACCAAGCTGTTAAGATTAGTTCAATCATGGGATTAAAAGCATCGATCGGCTGCTGACACCAATGACAACGACCTTTTTGGAAAACCCAACCGCCAACTGGAATTAATTGCCACCAGTTTAAAGGGTGCAGGCAATGATCACATTGTGAAAAACTTGAAGTATACTTGAGTGGATTTAAAAGCGTTCGATGTGTGAATGCAACTATAAATGAAATCCAACAAATAATGAAAACAAAAATTAAACAAACTTGCATGATGACCTCCTAAAATAAAATACGGAAGAAATCGTAAAATATCCAAAGAGTAATTGACATTATAAGGGCTTCGTGATAG
This sequence comes from Limosilactobacillus gastricus DSM 16045, assembly GCF_001434365.1. GTDB lineage: Bacteria > Bacillota > Bacilli > Lactobacillales > Lactobacillaceae > Limosilactobacillus > Limosilactobacillus gastricus. The sequence continues at coordinate 14,396 of NZ_AZFN01000011.1, forward strand.
TTTAATAGAGGTGCTTTTTGAAGCAGCAAGGTGTCTGTCGCATGACAGATGATAATCTGGCGGCGATAGCACATAATTAAATATCATCTGAGCGCTTTTTTTATTCAGAAAAAAGAACCGCCTGGATGTGTGGACTAAAATAAGGAAGGAAAATATTATGCCTACAATTAACCAATTGGTTCGTAAAGGACGTAAAAGCCACAAGGGCAAGTCAAAGTCACCTGCTCTTGGTTACGTATACAACAGTTTCAAGAAGGAAGAAGTTAAGACACCATCTCCACAAAAGCGTGGGGTTGCTACCCGTGTGGGAACGATGACTCCTAAGAAGCCTAACTCAGCTTTACGGAAGTACGCCCGTGTTCGTCTTTCAAACCTGATTGAAGTTACTGCTTACATTCCTGGGATCGGCCACAACCTTCAAGAACACTCAGTTGTTTTGATTCGTGGTGGACGTGTTAAGGATTTGCCTGGGGTTCGTTACCACATCATCCGTGGGACGCTTGATACGGCCGGTGTTGAAGGTCGGATGCAAAGCCGTTCTAAGTACGGTGCTAAGAAGCCTAAGAAATAAGAAGGGAGAATTGAGTAATGCCACGTAAGGGACATATCGCAAAACCAGAAGTATTACCAGATCCAATTTACAACTCCAAGTTAGTTACTAGCTTAATTAACCACTTGATGCTTGACGGTAAGCGGGGAACTGCTTCTAAGATCTTGTACCAAGCTCTTGATCAAATTAAGGAACAAACTGGTAATGATCCATTAGAAGTATTTGAACAAGCTATGGAAAACATCATGCCTGCCCTTGAGGTTAAGGCTCGTCGGATTGGTGGTTCTAACTACCAAGTGCCGATCGAAGTTCGTCCAGATCGTCAACGGACCTTGGCACTCCGTTGGTTAACTCAATACGCACGTTTGCGTGGAGAACATACCATGGTAGAACGTCTTGCCAACGAAATTATTGATGCATCTAACAATACTGGTGCTTCAATTAAGAAGAAGGAAGATACTTTACGGATGGCTGAAGCCAACCGAGCTTTTGCTCACTACCGTTGGTAATCAATTATTACCTAGCTGCTTAGGTAAATTAAGGGGACGCATCTTGGTCGTGCCCTTTTGTCAAATATAGATACATTCATTGATTTAAATGGAAGGAGAACATTTTTAAGATGGCTAACAAACGTGAATACCCTCTTGAAAAGACTCGTAACATTGGGATTATGGCACACATTGATGCCGGTAAAACCACTGCTACAGAACGGATTCTTTACTACACTGGTAAGATTCACAAGATTGGTGAAACCCATGATGGGGCTTCCCAAATGGACTGGATGGAAGAAGAACAAGAACGTGGGATCACGATCACTTCTGCCGCTACAACGGCCGTATGGAAGAATCACCGGATTAACATCATCGATACCCCAGGACACGTTGACTTCACGGTCGAAGTTGAACGTTCACTCCGGGTGCTTGATGGAGCTGTGACGGTTTTAGATGCACAAGCTGGTGTTGAACCACAAACGGAAACTGTTTGGCGTCAAGCTGATGATTTTAATGTTCCACGGATTGTCTTTGCTAACAAGATGGACAAGATGGGGGCTAACTTTGATTACACAGTTTCTACTATTAAAGATCGTTTAAATGTTACGCCACTACCAATTCAGTTACCGATCGGGGCCGAAGATGATTTTATCGGTTTGGTTGACTTGGTAACAATGGAAGCCTACCTTTATGATAACGATGATCAAGGGGCTACTTGGGATACTGTGGAAATTCCAGCTGACCTAAAGGACAAAGCAGAACAACAACACGAAGAATTGATCGAAACTCTCGCTGATGTTAATGATGACATCATGGCTAAGTACCTTGAAGGGGAAGAAATTTCCGTTGAAGAAATCAAGGCAGCTATTCGGCAAGCAACTTTGAACCAAGAATTATTCCCGGTATTAGCTGGTTCAGCATACAAGGATAAAGGGATTCAAATGATGTTGGATGCGGTATTGGATTACTTACCATCCCCACTTGATGTTAAGCCATTTGTTGCCACTGATGAAGATGGAAACGAAATTGAATTAACGGCTGGTGATGATAAGCCATTTGCTGCTTTAGCCTTTAAGATTGCGACGGATCCATTTGTTGGTCGGTTAACTTTCTTACGGGTTTACACAGGTTCATTACAATCTGGTTCTTATGTTTTGAACGCTACTAAAGGTAAGCGGGAACGGGTTGGTCGTTTGCTTCAAATGCACTCCAACCAACAAAATGAAATTCCAGAAGTCTTCTCTGGTGATATTGCTGCAGCAATCGGTCTAAAGAACACTACTACTGGCGATTCATTAACTGATCCTGACAAACCACTCCAACTTGAATCAATGGAATTCCCTGAACCAGTTATTCAAGTTTCAGTTGAACCTAAGTCAAAGGCTGACCAAGATAAGATGGATAAGGGTCTCCAAAAGTTAGCTGAAGAAGATCCTACTTTCAAGGCTGAAACTAATCCTGAAACTGGTGAAACTTTAATTGCCGGGATGGGTGAATTACACTTAGACATTATCGTTGAACGTCTTCGTCGTGAATTTAACGCTGAAGTTACGGTTGGTAAGCCACAAGTTTCTTATCGGGAAGCCTTTACCAATACGGTTGAAGCTCAAGGTAAATTCGTTCGTCAATCAGGTGGTAAAGGTCAATACGGGGATGTCTGGATTGAATTTACGCCACTTGAAGAAGGTGCCGGTTTCGAATTTGAAGATGCAATCGTCGGTGGGGTTGTTCCACGTGAATATATCCCAGCTGTTGAACAAGGTTTAAAGGAAGCTATGGAAAATGGTGTCTTGGCTGGTTACCCATTAGTTGACTTAAAGGCTAAGTTATACGATGGTAGTTACCACGAAGTCGATTCATCTGAAGCTGCCTTTAAGGTTGCTGCTTCCTTAGCTCTTCGGAATGCTGCTCCAAAGGGTGGTGCAACCATCCTTGAACCAATCATGAAAGTTGATATTGTGACTCCAGAAGACAACCTTGGTGATGTCATGGGTCACGTTACTGCTCGTCGTGGGAGTATCGATGGAATGGAAGAACGTGGTAATGCACAATTAGTTCATGCCTTCGTTCCACTATCTGAAATGTTTGGTTACGCTACGACCCTTCGTTCGGCAACGCAAGGTCGGGGGACCTTCTCAATGACTTTCGATCACTACTCAGCTGTTCCTAAGTCCATTCAAGAAGAAATCATCGAAAAAAACGGTGGTAATAAATAATCTTAAAAGAATGCTCAAAATTTTGGGCATTCTTTTTTATGTCTGTAATAATTCTCATTGAAATTAAATTTAAGAAAGTCGATGAAAACCTTGATATTAAAGGGTTGTTCGTGTATTATAGAAAGAGTGCTTGGAAGAAAGCGGGTCGAAAAGCCCGATAAATCAAGGTTTCTAAGTGCCAGGCAGTGAAGTGAAAGGTTGCGACACACCCGGCCGCTTTGCCACGGATGTGGCGGTAATTTTCACTGAGCCAGTCATATTTTCAAAATTGACGAAGGAGGGAAAACAATGGCAAACCAAAAAATTCGGATTTGTTTAAAGGCTTACGAACACCGCGTATTAGATGAATCAGCAACTAAGATTGTTGAAACTGCTAAGCGGACTGGTGCTCAAATTTCAGGCCCGATTCCGTTACCAACTGAACGGACTTTATACACGGTGATTCGGTCACCACACAAGTTCAAGAAGTCACGGGAACAATTCGAAATTCGGACTCACAAGCGTTTGATCGACATCGTTGATCCAACGCCAAAGACAGTTGACTCATTAATGAAGCTTGACTTGCCAAGTGGTGTCGATATCGAAATTAAACTATAATTTGAATCTTTGATTCGAAATAAAAAATCATTAAATTGGAGGTGTACTCATGACCAAAGGAATCTTAGGTAAAAAGGTCGGCATGACTCAAGTCTTCACTGACAATGGCGAATTGGTTCCAGTTACTGTAGTTGAAGTAACGCCAAACGTCGTAATGCAAATCAAGACTGTCGAAAATGATGGTTACGAAGCCGTTCAACTTGGTTTTGCAGATAAGCGTGAAGTATTGAGTAACAAGGCCGAACAAGGTCATGCTACAAAAGCAAATACGACTCCTAAGCGCTTCATCGCAGAAATCCGCGACGCAGAATTAGGAGACGACATTAAAGTTGGAGACGAAATCAAAGCGGATCTCTTCGCAGAAGGTGAAACTGTTGATGTAACAGGAATCACTAAGGGTCATGGTTACCAAGGTAACATTCATAAAGACGGACAACGTCGTGGACCAATGGCTCACGGTTCTCGTTACCACCGTCGCCCAGGGTCACTTGGAGCAATTATCAACCATGTCTTCAAAGGCAAGAAATTACCTGGTCGGATGGGTAATAACACACGGACAGTCCAACATTTACGGATCGTTCGGGTTGATACTGAAAACAATGTTCTCTTAATTAAGGGAAATGTTCCAGGTGCTAACAAGTCATTCGTGACGATTAAGAACTCTGTAAAGGCTAACACTAAGAAGAGCCTTAGCAAACAAAAAAACAAATAATTAGGAAGGAGGAAGTTTTAAATGACTAGCGTTGCATTATACAACCAAGACGGAAGCCAAAACGGTACCGTTGAATTAAACGACAGTGTATTTGCTGTTGAAGTTAACGAAAGTGCTGAATTTGAAGCAATTTTACGTCAACGTGCATCAATGCGTCAGGGTACCCATGCCGTAAAGAATCGTTCCGCGGTTCGTGGTGGTGGAAAGAAGCCATGGCGTCAAAAGGGAACTGGTCGGGCTCGTCAAGGGTCAATCCGGGCACCACAATTCCGTGGTGGTGGTATTGTATTCGGACCAACTCCTCGTTCATACAACTACGCACTTCCCCGTAAGGTTCGTCAATTAGCTATTAAGTCAGCTTTGACACAAAAGGTTAATGCTGAAAACTTTGTAGTTGTTGATTCAATCAACTTTGACGCTCCAAAGACTAAGGAATTTGCTGGTGTTATGAACAACTTAAAAGTTACTGAAAAGACTTTAGTTGTTGTGACTGACGACGATAAGAATGCCCAACTTTCCGGTCGGAATTTACCTAACTTAACGGTGGTTACTCCTGCTGGTGTTAACATCTTAAATGTTGTTGACGCACAAAAGATTGTGGTTACGAAGTCAGCTCTTTCTCAAGTAGAGGAGGTGCTCGCATAATGGAAGCACGCGATATTATTTTGCGTCCAGTCATTACTGAAGCATCAACTTCAATGATGGACAATAAGCGTTACACATTCGATGTTGATTTACGTGCTACTAAGACTAACGTTAAAAATGCTGTTGAAGAAATCTTTGGCGTTAAAGTTGTCAAGGTTAACATTATGAATGTTAAAGGAAAGCAAAAGCGTCAAGGGCGTTATGTTGGTTACACAAAGCGTCGTCGTAAAGCTATTGTTACGCTTTCTGCAGACTCAAATGAAATCAAGTTATTCGGTGACGATAACGAATAAAATCTAAAGGATAGGAGGATAAAAACGTGGGAATTCGCAAATACAAAGGAACCACTAATGGACGCCGTAATATGAACGGATATGACTTCGCTGAAATTACGAAGACTACTCCTGAAAAGACATTATTGGCTCCATTAAAGCACAAGGCTGGTCGTAATAACTCTGGCCGGATGACTGTTCGCCACCGTGGTGGTGGGACAAAGCGTCAATACCGGATCATCGACTTTAAGCGGATTAAGGATGATGTACCTGCAACTGTTAAGGCAATTGAATATGATCCAAACCGGACTGCTAACATTGCCTTATTAGTTTACGCTGATGGTCAAAAGTCATACATCTTAGCTCCAAAGGGCTTGAAGGTTGGTATGACGGTTCAATCGGGTCCAGAAGCTGATATCAAGGTTGGGAATGCATTGCCATTAAAGAATATTCCAGTTGGTACTGTTATTCATAACATTGAATTGAAGCCAGGAAAGGGTGGTCAATTAACTCGTTCTGCCGGTACTTCAGCTCAATTACTTGGTAAGGAAGAAAAGTATGTCTTAGTTCGTCTATCATCTGGTGAAGTTCGGATGATTTTAGCAACTTGCCGGGCTACGGTTGGTGCAATTGGAAATGACGAACATGGTCTAATTAAGATTGGTAAGGCTGGTCGTAAGCGTTACACTGGTCAACGTCCACATGTTCGTGGATCTGTTATGAACCCTAATGATCACCCACATGGTGGTGGGGAAGGTAAGGCTCCAGTTGGTTTACCATCACCACTTTCACCTTGGGGTAAGAAGACTGTTGGTAAGAAGACCCGTTCACACAAGGCTCGTTCAAACAAATTTATTGTTCGTGGTCGTAAGCGTGGTCCACATACTCGTTAAAAAATTAAAAAGTAATACCCGAGAGGAGGTACACAGATGGGTCGTAGTTTAAAAAAGGGACCTTTCGCTGATGCTTCACTATTAAAGAAGGTTGAAGCTCAAGCCGATAACGAAAAGAAGACTGTCATTAAGACTTGGTCACGTCGTTCAACCATCTTCCCTAGCTTTATTGGTTACACTTTTGCTGTTTATGATGGTCGTAAGCACGTACCAGTTTATGTTCAAGAAGATATGGTAGGCCACAAATTAGGAGAATTCGTACCAACACGGACTTTCCGCGGTCACGCCGGCGACGACAAGAAGACTGGTAAGAAGTAAGGAGGAATTAAGAAATGGCTGAAAACGTTACTTCAGCTAAGGCAACTGCCAAGATGGTACGTGTATCATCACGGAAGGTTCGATTAGTATTAGATACTATTCGGAACAAGACTGTTGCTGAAGCATTTGCTATTCTGAAGTTCACTCCTAATGGTGCTGCTTCAGACGTTGAAAAAGTATTAAAATCTGCTGTTGCAAACGCTGAAAACAACTTTGATTTAGATCAAGCTTCATTGGTTGTAAGTGAATGTTACGCTAACGAAGGACCAACGCTAAAGCGTTTCCGTCCTCGGGCAAAGGGTTCTGCTTCACCAATTAACAAGCGGACTAGTCATATTACAGTGGTTGTAACTGAAAAGTAGGAGGGACGAATAGTGGGTCAAAAAGTTAATCCAACTGGTTTCCGTGTTGGTGTCATTCGTGACTGGACTGCTAAGTGGTACGCTGATAAGGACTACGCCGCATACTTAAACGAAGACCTTCGGATCCGTGAATACATTGAAAAGCGACTTGCTGATGCATCTGTCTCAACTGTTGAAATTGAACGGGCTGCAAACCGCGTGAACGTTTCAATTCACACTGCCAAACCAGGAATGGTAATTGGTAAGGGTGGTTCAGAAGTTGAAGCACTTCGTAAAGAATTAAACGCGCTTACTGGCAAGCGTGTCCACATTAATGTTGTGGAAATTAAGAAGCCTGATTTAGAAGCTCACCTTGTTGGTGAAAGTGTTGCTCAACAACTTGAAAATCGGGTTGCCTTTCGTCGGGCAATGCGGGGAGCAATGCAACGTGCTATGCGTGCTGGTGCTAAGGGTATTAAGATCCAAGTTGCTGGTCGTTTGAACGGTGCTGATATGTCACGGGTTGAATCATACTCTGACGGAACTGTTCCATTGCATACATTACGTGCTGACATTGATTACTCATGGGATGAAGCCCACACGACTTATGGGGTTTTGGGTATCAAGACCTGGATCTACCGTGGAGAAGTATTGCCAGCTAAGAAAAACAAAGCATAAGGAGGGAAGAAAAACATGCTAGTACCAAAGCGAGTAAAACACCGTAAGGTTCAACGTGGTCACATGCGTGGTGAAGCCAAGGGTGGTAAGACTGTTAACTTTGGTGAATTTGGTTTACAAGCCTTAGATTCACACTGGATTAGCAACCGCCAAATCGAAGCCGCACGTATTGCGATGACACGTCATATGAAGCGTGGTGGTAAGGTTTGGATCAAGATTTTCCCTCACCACTCGTACACAAGCAAAGGTGTTGGTGTCCGGATGGGTAATGGTAAAGGTGCTCCAGAAGGTTGGGTTGCACCAGTTAAGCGTGGTAAGGTGATGTTTGAAGTTGCAGGTGTTCCTGAAGAAGTTGCACGTGAAGCTTTGCGTCTTGCCGGTAACAAGTTGCCAGTTCGCACTAAGATTTTACAACGGGAAGTAGGTGGAGAATCTAATGAAGACTAAAGATTACGTACAAGAACTAAATGGATTAACCACTGATCAATTGCAAAACCGGGAAAAGGAACTGAAGGAACAATTGTTTAACTTACGTTTCCAATTAGCAACCGGGCAATTGGAAAACACTGCAAGCCTGAAGACAGTTCGGAAGGACATTGCACGGGTTAAGACTGTTCTTCGCCAACAAGAATTAAACAAATAACGAATACGAAAAGGAGGATTACGCATGAGTGACGAACGTAATGCACGTAAGGTGTACCAAGGTCGTGTAGTTTCTGACAAAATGGACAAAACGATCACGGTTGTGATTGATACTTACAAGAGTGCACCGATCTACGGAAAGCGTGTTAAGTACTCAAAGAAGTTCTACGCACACGATGAAAACAACGAAGCACATATTGGCGACACTGTTCAAATCATGGAAACGCGGCCTTTATCAGCTAAGAAGCGCTTCCGTTTGGTTAAAGTCGTTGAAAAGGCCATCGTGCTTTAATTAAAATCTAAAATTCGTATTCTAATTCTTACATATTGATGGAAGGAGGACACTAACCGTGATTCAACAAGAAAGTCGGTTAAAAGTCGCAGATAACTCTGGTGCCCGTGAACTTTTAGTAATTAAGATCCTGGGTGGCTCCCGTGTTAAGACTGGTAATATTGGTGACGTTATTGTTGCTACTGTTAAACAAGCAACACCAGGTGGCGTTGTCAAAAAAGGTGACGTTGTCAAGGCTGTTGTCGTACGGACTAAGCATGGTTTACACCGTGCTGACGGTTCATACATTAAGTTTGACGAAAATGCTGCCGTTTTGATTAACAATGATAAGAGTCCTAAGGGTACTCGGATTTTCGGACCAATCGCCCGTGAATTACGTGATGATGATTACATGAAGATCATCTCACTTGCCCCAGAAGTTCTATAAAATACCGATAATAAGGAGGTGCACACATGTTCTTAAAAACAGGTGACAAAGTTCGCGTTATTGCCGGTAAGGACAAGGGTCAAGAAGGTACTGTTAAGAAGACTCTTGCAAGTGAAAACCGGGTTATCGTCGAAGGTGTTAATGTTGTCAAGAAACACCAAAAGCCTAGCAATGTAAATCCTAATGGTGGGATTATCGATCAAGAAGCTCCAATTAATGCTTCAAACGTTATGCTTCTTGATCCTCCAACTAACGAACCAACTCGTGTTGGCTACCAAGTTGTTGATGGTAAGAAAGTCCGGGTGGCTAAGAAGTCCGGTCAACAAATTGATTAATTTTAGGGAAAGGAGGAATTATTACTAATGGAAAACCGTTTAAAAGCTAAGTACGAAAGCGAAGTTCGCCCATCATTAATTGAAAAGTTTAACTACTCTTCAGTGATGGCCGCACCTAAGATTGAAAAAGTTGTTTTAAACATGGGTGTTGGTGATGCAACCACCAACTCAAAGAACCTTGATGAAGCCGTTGAAGAATTAGGTTTGATTTCTGGTCAAAAGCCTTTGATTACAAAGGCTAAGAAGTCAATCGCTGGTTTCCGTCTTCGTGAAGGAATGGCAATTGGTGCGAAGGTTACTCTTCGTGGTGATCGGATGTATGACTTCTTGGATAAGTTGATCAATGTTTCATTACCACGGGTTCGTGACTTCCACGGGGTTAGCAACAAGGCCTTTGATGGTCGTGGTAACTACACTCTTGGAATTCGTGAACAATTGATTTTCCCTGAAATTGATTATGATAATGTTAAGCGGGTTCGTGGTTTAGATGTTGTAATTGTTACAACGGCTAATTCAGATGAAGAATCACATGAATTATTGGCACAATTAGGTATGCCATTCGCTAAGTAATAGGAGGTTCCACAATTGGCTAAAAAATCATTAGTTGCTAAAAACAAGCGTCCGGCCAAGTTCTCAACCCAAGCTTATACGCGTTGTGAACGTTGTGGTCGTCCGCACTCAGTTTACCGTAAGTTCCACCTTTGCCGGCTTTGTTTACGTGACTTGGCCCACAAGGGACAAATTCCTGGTATGAAGAAGGCTAGTTGGTAAACTAAATCCACGACAAGGAGGAAATACATAGATGTCTATGAGCGATCCAATTGCAGATTTTCTTACTCGGATTCGTAATGCTAACATGGCCCACCACGAATCAGTAGAAGCACCTGCATCAAAGATGAAGAAGGACATTGCTGAAATCTTAAAAAATGAAGGTTTCATTCGCGATGTTGAATATGTAGAAGACAACAAACAAGGCATCATCCGCGTATTCTTGAAGTACGGTAAGGATGGCGAACGTGTAATTACTGGCCTTAAGCGGATTTCAAAGCCTGGTCTTCGTTCATACGTTAAAGCTGACGCTGTGCCAAAGGTCTTAAATGGTTTGGGTATTGCTATTGTTTCAACTTCAAACGGGGTTGTAACTGATAAGGTAGCCCGGGCTCAAAAGGTCGGTGGCGAAGTGATTGCTTACGTTTGGTAAAATATAATACGAAGGAGGTGTACGCATGAGTCGTATTGGTTATAAAGAAATTGATTTACCAGAAGGTGTTGAAATTTCTCAAGACGGCAATGTTGTAACGGTTAAGGGACCAAAAGGAACCTTAACTCGTGAAATTTCACCATTAATCACGATGAAGATTGATGGAAATGTGGTTACTTTCACTCGTGATAGTGACGTTAATACTGTTCGGGCCCTACATGGTGCTACCCGTGCGAATGTTGCTAACATGGTTGAAGGGGTTACTAAGGGCTTCAAGAAGACAATGAAGTTAGTCGGTGTTGGTTACCGGGCCCAATTTAAGGGAACTACTTTGACTTTAACGGTTGGTTACTCAAACCCTGTTGAAATGGAAAAGCCTGAAGATCTTGAAGTTGCTGTTCCAGATAACACGACTATTGAAATTAGTGGTATTAACAAGGAACATGTTGGTGACTTCGCCGCTGAAGTTCGTGCCGTACGTTCACCTGAACCATATAAGGGTAAGGGTATTCGTTACGAAAACGAACACATTATCCGCAAGGAAGGTAAGACTGGTAAGTAATTTTTAATTCTTACGAGTTAAATTTATTGAAGAAAGATTATTTTAAGAGGTGACAGTTGTGATTTCTAAACCAGATAAGAACAAGATCCGTCAACGGCGCCACAAGCGTGTCCGTGGTAAGATCTCTGGTACTGCCGAGCGCCCACGTTTAAGTGTTTACCGTTCAAACAAGAACATTTACGCTCAAGTAATTGATGACGTGAAGGGTGTAACGCTCGCAAGTGCCTCAAGACATGATAGTGAAGTTAGTGGAAACACTAAAACTGAACAAGCTGCTAGCGTTGGTGCTTTAGTTGCTAAGCGTGCGGCTGAGAAGAACATTAGCGTGGTTGTTTTCGACCGTGGTGGTTATCTTTACCATGGTCGGGTACAAGCCTTAGCTGAAGCTGCTCGTGAAAACGGACTGCAATTCTAATTGAAAGGAGAATTTCCAGTAATGGCATCAACACAATCATACATCGACCCAGCTAAATTGGATTTAGAAGATCAAGTTGTTTCAATCAACCGGATTACTAAGGTTGTTAAGGGTGGTCGTCGTTTACGGTTTGCTGCACTTGTTGTAGTCGGAGACCACAATGGTCACGTTGGGTTTGGGACTGGTAAGGCCCAAGAAGTTCCTGAAGCAATTCGAAAGGCTTCCGCAGCTGCCCAAAAGAACTTGATTAGTGTCCCAATGGTTGGCACGACAATTCCTCACGAAGTCATTGGGACTTTCGGTGGTGGAAAGATTATGCTTAAGCCTTCTGCTGAAGGTACTGGGGTTACTGCCGGAGGTGCGGTTCGTAACGTCATGGAACTTGCTGGGGTTGCTGATGTGACTTCCAAGCGTCTTGGTTCCAACACACCAATTAATGTTGTGCGTGCTACATTTGAAGGACTTAAGGCATTGAAGAGTGCTGAAGAAGTATCACAATTACGTGGTGTTTCAGTTGACCATTTGGCAAAATAGGAGGACATAATTATGGCTAAAGTTAAAGTTACTTTAATCCACAGCGTTGCCCACCGCCAACCAACTCAACGGAAGACGATTCAGGCTTTAGGTCTAGGTAAGATTAACAGTTCCAATATCTTGCCAGATAACGCTGCAACCCGGGGAGCAATTTTCAAGGTTGCTCACTTAGTTTCAGTAGAAGAAGTTAAGTAATAAAATATTAGAATAAGGAGGTGCCAACCTAATGAAATTAAACGAATTAAAGCCTTCAGAAGGTTCACGTTTCAAGCGTTTACGTAAGGGGCGTGGTTTATCATCTGGTCATGGTTTCACTTCGGGACGTGGTACTAAGGGTCAAAAGGCTCATGGTAAGACTCGTCTTGGATTTGAAGGGGGCCAAATGCCTCTTTACCGGCAAAAGCCAAAGCGTGGATTCACTAGCATGAGTCACAAGGACTACGCATTAGTTTCCTTAACGACTTTAAATCAATTCGAAGATGGGGCTGAAGTTACCCCAGAAGTATTGGTTGCTAATGGTGTGATCAAGAATGTTAAGAGTGGTGTCAAAGTTTTAGCAAACGGTAAATTAGAAAAGAAGTTAACGGTTAAAGCTAACAAGTTCTCTGATTCTGCTGTTAAAGCAATTGAAGCTGCTGGTGGTCAAACCGAGGTGATCTAATGTTTTCAACCGTCAAAGATGCATTTAAGGTTAAAGAAATTCGCGGTAAGATTTTCTTTACTTTATTTGTATTGTTTGTTTACCGGTTGGGATCATATATCACTGTTCCAGGCGTCAATGCTGGTGCATTGCAATCCCTTGCTAATTCTGGATTAGCATCAATTTTAAATACCTTTAGTGGTGGGGGATTATCTAATTATTCTCTATTCGCCATGGGGGTATCACCTTACATTACTGCTCAAATCGTGGTGCAATTACTCCAAATGGATATTGTTCCCAAATTTGTAGAATGGAGTAAGCAAGGTGAGGTTGGTCGTCGAAAATTGAATCAAGCCACGCGTTGGTTAACCATAGTCCTTGGTTTTATTCAATCAATCGGAATTACGGCCGGTTTTAGTGCGTTAAGCTCAATTAAGTTAGTTGAAACTCCGGGGGTTACTTCATACATTACCATTGGTCTGATATTGACGGCTGGGACCATGTTTGCAACCTGGCTTGGTGATATGATAACTGAGCGCGGGCTTGGTAACGGAGTTTCTATGATCATTTTCGCGGGTATTTTAGCTCAAATTCCCGGTGGGATTGTTCAATTATGGAACGATCAAATCGCAGGTGAATCTGGTTCCGCCCTTTGGGAAGGAATTGGATTCGTTGCTGTTGTTGTGATTGCATTATTGATTATTGTTCAATTTGTGACTTGGGTTCAACAGGCTGAACGACGGTTACGGATTCAATATACGCGTCGCACAACCACTGCTCCTGCTAACAGTTATCTTCCTTTAAAGATAAATGTTTCAGGGGTGATTCCAGTTATCTTTGCTGGAGCATTTATTTCTACTCCTCAAACGATTCTAGTGGCATTTCAGCAGGCACATTCTGGGGATACTTGGTATCAAATTTTAACCAGTATTTTTAACCTTTCGTCTGGGCCTGGAATTACCTTATACACTGTTTTGATTGTTGCATTTACGTTTTTCTACGCCTTTGTGCAAGTTAACCCTGAAAAACTAGCCGAGAATTTACAAAAACAAGGTAGTTACATTACTGGTGTTCGACCAGGACGTGGCACCCAAGATTTTGTTTCAAAGCTTTTGATGCGGTTAAGTACGGTTGGTTCACTCTTCCTTGGATTAATCTCGTTGATTCCGTTATTGGCCAGTGTGTGGTTTGGTCTAAGCGAGTCAATTGGATTAGGGGGAACGAGTTTGCTAATCGTTGTCCAAATTGCCCTAGACGTTGTTCGACAATTAAAAGGGATGACAACTAAACGTGAATACGTTGGTTTCATCCATGAGGATAAATAATGGAGGAAATTCCAATGAGTACTATGAATTTGGTTTTGATGGGGTTACCTGGTGCCGGAAAAGGGACGCAAGCGCAATTAATTGTTCAGGAATTTGATGTTCCTCATATTTCTACAGGTGACATCTTCCGTGCGGCAATTAAGAACGAAACACCTATGGGCATTCAGGCAAAGCAATTCATCGATAAAGGTGAATTAGTGCCAGATGAAGTTACGAATGGGATCGTTAAAGAACGATTAGCTGAAGCTGATACGGCCAAAGGTTTCATGTTAGATGGTTTTCCTCGTAATTTGGTACAAGCTAAAAGTTTGAACCAAATGTTAGCTGATTCAGGACGGAAATTAGATGCAGTGATTAACATTCACGTTAACCCTGATATCTTAGTGGAACGTTTAAGCGGTCGTTTCATTTGCCGTAATTGTGGGACAACCTACCATCGTTTGTACAATATGCCTAAGGTAGAAGGTACATGTGATGTTTGTGGTCAACATGATTTTTATCAACGGGATGATGATAAACCTGAAACGGTTAAGAATCGGTTTGATGTAAACATCAAGCTTAATACGCCATTGATTGACTTCTATGAACAACAAGGGTTACTTTACAATATCGATGGTGAACAAGACATCGATAAAGTTTATGCCGATGTCAAAAAAGTTCTAACAGGCCTAACGGACTAGGTGTTGTAAACCTTTTGCGGTTATGTTAAACTATTCAAGGTTTATCTAGTTTTGTGGGGGATCAGTGTGTCTTACACCGTTTTTACGTTTTTTGTTATAACGTTCAAGGAGGAACTGTCAGTGGCAAAAGCCGATGTTATTGAAGTTGAAGGTAAGGTTACTGAAACTTTACCGAATGCGATGTTTAAAGTTGAATTGGAGAATGGGGTAGAAATTTTAGCCCATGTCTCAGGTAAGATCCGGATGCACTATATCAAGATCCTACCTGGTGATCGGGTGCGGGTTGAAATGTCTCCTTATGATTTGACTAAAGGTCGAATTACCTTCCGGTTTAAATAAACAGATAGATCAAGCATTAGGAGGATTTTCACGATGAAAGTACGACCATCAGTAAAAAAGATGTGCGATAATTGTAAAATTGTTAAGCGGCGTGGTCGGGTAATGGTAATTTGCCAAAACCCAAAGCACAAGCAGCGCCAAGGTAAATAATTTATAAAGGAGGTGTCTAAATGGCTCGGATTTCAGGTGTCGATTTACCTCGTGATAAGCGAATCGTAATCGGTTTAACATATATCTACGGAATTGGTAACACGACTGCCCAAAAGATTTGTGCAGCTGCGGGCGTTTCAGAAGACGTTCGTGTTCGTGACCTTACTCCTGATCAAGAAGATAAGCTTCGGGTTCAAGTTGACCAATTAAAGGTTGAAGGGGACTTACGTCGGGAAGTTTCAATGAACATCAAGCGGCTCCAAGAAATTGGATCATACCGTGGGATGCGTCACCGTCGTGGATTACCTGTGCGTGGACAACACACTAAGAACAACGCGCGGACTCGTAAGGGGAAGGCTGTTGCGATTGCAGGTAAGAAGAAGTAATCAATTTTTAAAGAAGGAGGTAAATTAGTTTATGGCAACTAAAAAAGGTACACGTAAGCGTCGTGTCAAGAAGAATGTCGAAACTGGTGTTGCACACATTCACTCAACTTTTAACAACACTTTGATTATGATTACTGATGTTCAAGGAAATGCTGTGGCTTGGTCTTCAGCTGGTGTTCTTGGATTTAAGGGTAGTCGGAAGTCAACTCCATTTGCTGCTCAAATGGCTTCAGAAGCTGCGGCTAAGCAAGCAATGGAACATGGGATGAAGACTGTTGAAGCTGAAGTTAAGGGTCCTGGTTCCGGTCGTGAATCAGCAATTCGTGCCCTTCAAGCTGCAGGTCTTGAAGTTACGGCTATTCGTGATGTAACTCCAGTGCCACATAACGGTTCTCGCCCTCCAAAACGTCGTCGTGTTTAAGATGCACCACGATGTTTTAATCGGGCAGGTGCCTTTACAATTGCGATTCACGTTTTGAAAGGGGTAGCAGAGTAGAATGATCGAATTCGAAAAACCAAACATTCACAAAATCGAAGAAACTGACAACTTCGGTAAGTTTGTCGTTGAACCATTAGAACGTGGTTACGGAACGACATTGGGAAATTCACTTCGTCGAGTGATGTTAGCTTCATTACCGGGTGCGGCAATTACTAGCATTCAAATTGATGGTGTTTTACATGAATTTAGTACGGTTGATGGGGTAACGGAGGATGTTACTCAAATCATTTTGAACCTTAAGAAAGTAGCTTTAAGAATTGATGGCGATGATGCTAAAGATCTTGAAGTTGACGTAAAGGGTCCAACTGAAGTGACCGCTGCTGATATTCAAGGCTATGGTGACGTTTCTATCTTAAACCCTGACCTTCACTTAGCAACAGTTGCTGACGGTGCAGAATTGCATATTAAGATGACTGCTGACAAGGGTCGTGGATATTCATCAGCTGATGATAACAAGTCTAACATGGATATGAGTGCAATTGGTGTTTTACCAATTGACTCAATTTATACCCCAATTGATCGTGTCAACTATACTGTTGAAAACACTCGGGTTGGGCAAAGCAATGATTATGATAAATTGACTTTGGACGTTTGGACTAATGGTTCTTTAACCCCAACTGACGCTATCAGTTTAGCTGCTAAGATTCTAAATGATCATTTAGCAATGTTTGTTAACTTAACTGAAGAAGCCCAAACCACCCAAGTGATGGTAGAACGTGAAGAAACGCATCAAGAAAAGGTACTTGATAAGACAATCGAAGAACTTGATTTATCGGTACGTTCATACAACTGTTTGAAGCGGGCTGATATCCAAACGGTAAAAGACTTAACGGAACGGACTGAATTAGACATGATGAAAGTTCGGAATCTTGGTCAAAAGTCCTTGGATGAAATCAAGTTGAAGTTAGCTGATCTTGGCGTTGGATTTCGTCAAGAAGACTAATATAAGATAAAAAAGATTAAAAGGAGGGAGAACTAATGAGTTACCGTAAATTAGGTCGGACTAGTTCCCAACGGAAAGCTTTATTACGTGATTTGACTACTAGTTTGATTGTTAATGGTTCAATCACAACTACTGAACCTCGGGCTAAGGAAGTTCGCAAGACAATGGATCAAATGATCACTTTAGCTAAGCGTGGTGATTTAGCATCTCGTCGGAAAGCGGCTGCTTTTGTACGTAATGTTGTTGCTGACGTTAAAGAAGATGGCGACGATATCAAGGTTCAATCAGCATTACAAAGTCTTTTTGAAGACCTTGCTCCTAAGTATGCTGACCGGAACGGTGGTTACACCCGGATCCTTAAGACGATGCCTCGTCGTGGTGATGGCGCTAAGATGGTTATCTTAGAATTGGTTTAATCACTAATAATTAAATACGTAATAAAGAATCACTATGACAGGTGATATAGAGTGTTACGATGATGAAGAGAAATCTTTTAGTCTAGCTCGAATGTCTACGGACGCATCCCAGTTGTAAGTGATTTTTTTTATCCTCTTTTTTTGGTACAATGGTTTAGATATCAATTTGGAGGTGTCAGATGTCACTTGTTGAAGTCCGTAACTTATCTTTTACCTATCCGGATAGTGATGAGTCGGTTTTACATGATCTATCTTTTGAAATTGAAGCAAATGAATGGGTTGCCATTATTGGTCATAATGGAAGTGGAAAATCGACTTTAGCGCGCTTGATTGATGGCCTTTTGTCTCCTGACCAGGGGAGTATTCGGATTGATCAACTGCCTGTAGACAATGATAATCTTTCTTTAATCCATCAAAAGATCGGCTTTGTTTTTCAGAATCCTGATAACCAGTTTGTTGGTGCAACGGTGGCCGATGATATTGCTTTTGGTTTAGAAAATCGTCAAATCAGCCGACCAGTCATGCAAGATAAGGTCCAAAGAGTACTAAAGCGGGTTGATATGGTTGATTTTGCTAATCATCAGCCTGAACAACTATCAGGTGGGCAAAAACAACGGGTTGCTATCGCGGGGATCCTGGCCTTAGCACCGCAACTTTTGATTTTAGACGAAGCGACCAGTATGTTAGATCCAGAAGGTCGTGCTGAAATTTTGAACTTAATCGTAGAATTACGCCGAGAAAGTAAGTTATCAGTCCTCTCAATTACCCATGATTTGGAAGAGGCGTTATTAGCTGATCGGGTGATTTTAATGGATAAAGGCCAAATTATTAAGGTAGGAACACCGCAAGAAACGGTCATGAATCAAGAATTGATGGCGTCCCATCACCTTAAACCGGTTTTCGTACGGCGCTTACTTGATCGTTTGACTGCGGCTGGCATCTCAGCACCGGCGGATGTCAATACTAGTGAACAATTGGAAATGTGGCTATGGAAGCAATTAGATTCAAAGATTTAACATACATCTATCAAGCAAACTCGGTTATGGCTCAACCGGCGCTTACTAAGATTACGACGACCTTCAAACAAGGGGCAACGACGGCTATTATCGGCCACACAGGGAGTGGGAAATCGACCTTAATGCAATTAATTGATGGTTTAATTCTTCCAACGGCTGGTTCAATCACGCTTGGTGATTTTACAATTACGAATGAAACACCAGCAAAAGAATTGGGTAAACTCCGGCGATTAGTGGGCTACGTCTTTCAATTTCCAGAAAAACAATTATTCGCGGAGTCAGTCCTTGACGACGTCAAATTTGGCCCCTTAAACCAAGGCTTATCAGATGAGAAGGCACAAGAACGTGCACAAGCGGCCCTCGAACAACTAAACTTTCCCTTAGAATTATTAAAGCATTCACCATTTGAATTATCGGGTGGACAACAACGTCGGGTGGCCATTGCGGGAGTTTTAGCGATGCACCCTGAGATTCTGATCCTCGATGAACCAACGGTCGGCTTAGACCCTGAAGGACAAGCCGAATTATTAACCTTAGTTCGTGATCTGCAGGATCAAGGTTTAATGATCTTAATCGTGACACACCAAATGGAAATTGTGGCGCAATTAGCCGATGAGGTCATGGTTTTAAATCATGGTCAATTGGCTTTCCAAGGCAGTCCACAGGATTTATTTATACAATCAGATTTGCTCGCTGATAATCATTTACGTTTACCCAAAGCGATTCAATTAGCCACTAATTTAGGACAACGCGGGATAACCTGGGATGGTTTACCGTTGACAACTGATCAGTTAGCAGATCAAATAATTCAAATGTGGAGGGATCAAGATGAATAATAAAGTTCTATTTGGTTCCTACGTTCCCACCAATTCTTGGTTACATCGACTTGATCCACGGGCAAAAATCATTGCTTGTTTTTGGTTTGTGATCTTAGTATTCTTCGCTAAAAATTTTTGGACCTATGCATGGTTAACTTTCATTTTAGGTATTGCCATGGTGATGACCAAAATTTCCTTTAAAATGTATTGGAATGGGATTAAGGTGTTAATCGGCTTAATTACCTTTACGGTTGCAATTCAGATCCTCTTTTCTTCCGGCGGGACCGTTTATTGGCAATGGGGAATCCTGGCTATTACGAGTGGCGGCTTAAAACAGGCCTTAGTAATCATTATGCGCTTTGTCCTAATTATTAATGCATCGACCGTTTTAACTTTAACGACCGAATCTTTAGAGTTAGCGACTGGCTTAGAGATCCTTATGAAACCATTGCAGGCTTTGAAAGTACCTGTTAATCAATTAACCATGATGATGTCGATTGCGTTGCGGTTTGTCCCAACTTTGATGAATGAAGTGACGACGATCATGAATGCGCAACGCTCGCGAGGAGTTAATTTTAATGAAGGTAGTTTAATTAAACGCATTAAGCAATTAGTACCGATCATGGTCCCTTTATTAGTGAGTTCCTTTAAACGGGCCGATGAATTAGCCACGGCGATGGAAGCACGGGGATATAATCCAGATCAAGCACGTAGTCAGTATCGAGTCATTGCATGGCAACGGCAAGACACACAGGCAATGGTGGCAATGCTTGTGGTAACCATTGCCTTAGGCTTGTTACGAATCTGGTTATAGGAGGCGCACTTTGTATCGTTATAAAATTACTTTTGCCTATGATGGGGCCGGCTTTTCTGGCTTTCAAATCCAGCCCCATAAGCGAACGGTAGAACAAACATTAAAAACGGCCGTGAATAAAATTGCCAAGAACCCTGATCCGCCCTTACATGTTATTGGATCAGGACGAACGGATGCGGGAGTCCATGCCCTAAATCAGGTAGCGCATTTTGATATGCCCTATCTGATACCGGATGAGTCGATGCGGAAGGCCTTAAATAGTATCTTACCCTTGGATATTCTGGTAAAAAAAGCCGAGCGGGTGCCAAATAATTTTCATGCTCGCTATGATACTCATAGCAAACGGTATCGGTATCGCGTTGATCAAGGCGAATTTGTCGATCCTTTTAAGCGGCTCTACACGGCGCATTATAAATATCCGCTGGATTTGGCGAAAATGCAACGAGCGTCCCAAGACCTGCTAGGTGAACATGATTTCACTAGTTTTGTGGCTTCCGGTAGTCAAGCTCAAAGCAATGTAAGGCGGATTGATGACGTTTTGGTTAGACGAGATGAAATCAATCATGAAGTCATTTTCGAATTTGAGGGGAATGGTTTTTTATATAATCAGGTACGGATTATGGTAGCCTTATTATTAGAAATTGGGAATGGACAACGGCCAGTTGATGATATTCCGCGAGTTTTAGCAGCAAAAGATAGACAAGCGGCACGGATGACAGCTCCGGCGACAGGGCTATATCTTGTTAGGGTGAATTATGCGGATTCACCAGCAAAAAACATTGACGATTGCTGAAATATCAAGTAAACTACTAATTGGTATTTCTTTTCCATTAATTACTCGGTACACAATTAATTGTAAAAGAAAGACAAATATTGGAGGAACTTAATCGTGAGAACGACATACATGGCAAAACCTGGTGAAGTTGACCGTAAATGGTACATTGTTGATGCTACTGACGTTCCATTGGGACGTTTAGCATCAGTTGTTGCCTCAGTTTTACGTGGTAAGAACAAGCCAACCTTTACCCCACACGTTGATACTGGTGACAATGTGATCGTTATCAACGCTGCACAAGTTAAGTTAACTGGTAAGAAGTTAAGCCAAAAGATGTACTACCGTCACTCAAATCACCCAGGTGGTTTGAAGAAGCGGTCAGCTGCTGAATACTTAGCTTTAGCCCCAGAACGGATGGTTGAAAAGACTATCAAGGGGATGCTTCCTCACAACCCACTTGGTCGCAAGACTGGGATGAAGTTGCACGTGTACGCTGATGCAAATCACAAGCACGAAGCACAAAAGCCAGAAGTATTAGATATTACGAACTTAATTTAAGGAGGGGACGGAATTGGCTCAACAAGTACAATATAGCGGTACAGGACGGCGTAAGGATTCATCTGCACGTGTTCGTTTGGTACCAGGTTCTGGTAAGATTACTGTGAACGGCCGTGCAATCGAAGATTACATTCCGTTTGCTAACTTACGTGCCATTGTAAACCAACCATTTGCAGCAACGAAGACTGAAGGTCAATATGACGTTTTAGTTAACGTTCGTGGTGGTGGTTTCTCTGGTCAAGCCGGTGCTACTCGTCACGGGATTGCTCGTGCCTTGTTAGCTGTCGATCCAGATTTCCGCGATGTCTTGAAAAAGGCTGGTCTTTTAACTCGGGACCCACGGATGAAGGAACGTCGTAAGCCAGGGCTTAAGAAGGCTCGTAAGGCTGCTCAATTTAGTAAGCGTTAAGATACCGATTATCTTATCCATCAAAAAACACTTGTCATTTTGGCAGGTGTTTTTTGTTTGGCTTATATACCAGAGCATATGTCTTCTTTATTGTCTTCCATTTCGGTATACTTAAAAGGCAATTTTTTACCTATGGGAGGATTTATCGATGGTTTCAATTGGACGTTTTTCGCAAATCAATGCCTTACTGCAATCTAAGACAGTAGTAGTGTCAGCCTTGCCTTTTATCATTGGTTTTCTGTATGCTGGGGTAACTTATCATCAAATCAATTGGTGGGGGTCATTTTGGTTAATGGTGGCCTGTGTGGCTTTTCATTTTGCTGTAAATGCCCATAATCAGTTGTCAGATTACTTTCGCTTTCATAAAGATCAACAAATTGAAGGAAGCCACAATAATGTAATTCAACGGTTTCAAATTCCAGTGTGGGTAGCCAAACTGACGATTGTAAGTCTTGCAATTTTTACCATGCTCATTGGACTAATCCTGGTTTATCAAACGGGTGTGTTACTTTTAATTATAGGGATCATTAGTTTTCTGGTAGGGTATTTCTATTCCGGTGGCCCTTATCCAATTTTAAAGACCCCTTTAGGCGAACCTGTTTCTGGAATCACGATGGGATTCAATATTGTGCTTTTAGGGACTTACATTAATGTTGCGACAACAGTACACGTTGATGGTGCCTTTTTAGGGCGCATGTTACTAGTGGCCTTGCCAACGATTTTGGTGATTAGTAATCTCATGTTAGCTAATAATATAAGTGACCTAGTAGAGGATCAACGGATGGGACGGCATACCTTGATTACTTTTATTGGTCAGGTTAATGGCTGTCGGTTATGGCGCATCTGTTACTATCTAGCTTATCTGGCTATTGCTGTTGGGATTGGGAGCCATGTTTTACCATTTTCTACGATTGTGGTTTTCTTGACCTTTCCCATGGTAGAAAAGAAGATTAATGAATTTGTTCACTATCCAGATAAAGCAACTACTTTTTTGAATAGTATTCAAATTATCCTATTAATCTTAGTAAGTGAGATTATCGGCTTGATGATAAGCTTGATCTAATCCTTTTGTGAAAGGATAGACAAATTACTTGTAACCGTTTGTGAATTTCGGTAAAATAGTAATCGTAAATATTAAATAAATCACAAACGGAGGACAAATCATGTCTAAGAAAGTTGCTTTAGTTACGGGAGCTGGTCAAGGAATTGGAAAGGCAATTGCTGAACGATTAGCTAAAGATGGTTTTGCGGTGGCTGTTTTAGCTCGTCATGCTGATAAACTAAACGAAGTAGTGGCAGAAATCGAAGCTAATGGCGGAGAGGCCTTTGCCGTTACAGCTGACGTTGCTAAGCGGGATGAAGTATTCGCTGCCGTTGACCAAGTGGTTGACCACTATGGTGACTTAAATGTCATGGTTAACAATGCAGGGGTTGCTCCAACAACGCCGATTGATACAGTTACTCCAGATGATCTTGATTATGTCTATGGCATTAACGTCGGTGGGACGATTTGGGGTATCCAAGCTGCTCATGCGGCTTTTAAGAAGCTTGGTCACCCTGGTAAGATTATTAATGCGACTTCCCAAGCCGGGGTCGTTGGTAACCCGAACCTAACCGTTTATTCTAGTTCCAAGTTTGCCATTCGGGGAATTACTCAAGTTGTGGCCCGGGAATTAGCAGAAGAAGGAACCACGGTAAATGCCTTTGCACCTGGGATTGTTAAGACTCCAATGATGTATGACATTGCTCACCAAGTTGGTAAGAATGCTGGAAAGAGTGATGAATGGGGAATGCAAACCTTTGCTAAGGATATTGCCTTAGGCCGGCTTTCCGAACCAGAAGAAGTGGCCAGTGCAGTTGCCTTTTTAGCTGGACCAGATTCAGATTACATTACCGGACAAACCCTTGAAGTTGATGGTGGGATGCAATTCCACTAAAAAATTGAACCGATTCCTGACGGAGTCGGTTTTTAATTTCTTTAAAATAATTTTCATTATTTTTTCCCAGAATAAAGTATTAAAAATGGTTAATTTATCTTGCTAAGTACGGTATGATATTAACAGTATTACATTCGAGGAGAATAAAGGTGGCAAAAAGAAGACGACGGACAAAAAAACGAAAGATGAATCGGGGACTGAAGTGGACGATTATCATCTTAGTAATGTTAGTAGACTTAGTCGGGGCCTATTTTGGACGACACGTTTGTATGCGTTATCGTCAACAATATGAACAACAACAAACGATTGAAAAGCAGGCCAAGGAAAAGCGTGACTTTATTAAAAAGATCGCTCCCGAAGCCCAAAAGATGCAAACTAAATACCATGTCATGTCTTCCATTACCATTGCTCAGGCAATCCTAGAATCGAATTGGGGGAAGAGTAGCCTCGCTAAAGACTATCATAACCTCTTCGGGATTAAAGGATCCGGTGCCAATTCAAAGGTCATGTCGACCAAGGAATATACCAATGGTCAATGGGTGACGATTAGTGGACGCTTTAAAGTATATAGTAGTTGGAATGCTTCGATCGCAGATCATACTAAGTTAATGCTGAATGGGACTTATTATAATTCCAATAATTATTCGGCCGTGGTGAACGCAACGAACTATAAGGATGCGGCGCAAGCTCTCCAGGATGCCGATTATGCAACGGACCCAGACTACGCGAAGAAGTTAATTAACATCATTCAAACTTACGATTTAGACCAGTATGATAATTAATTAGAAAAGAGGGATGATTGTGGATAATGCAAGTTTAACCAATAAGGGGACTCTGGGAATCATTGGCCTAGAAGACTATCAATGGCGATTGATCACGGTCGTTAAGCAGTTGGGTTTAAATGTTTATTTATATTTAGATCATCATGATCCACAATTGGAACAGTGGGCTGATCAGACTATTGTTGATAATTATCGGGTCAAAGAATCCTTACAAAAGTTTGGGCAACAATGTGATGCAGTCATCTACACCAATCCTTTGTTAGATGCGGTTATTTTAAAGTATTTGACGCAATTTACGACCGTTCCCCAAGGTTATGGGGCCTTAGAAATTGTGCAGGATCGGATTGTGGAACGAGCCTTGTTGGACCAACTGAATGTGAATATGCCACCTTATGATACGGTGGTTAATTTAGACGAAGTTTACCAATCAATTGACGCCATTGGCTATCCAGCAGTTTTAAAATCCATTCAACGGGGACGGGGAGAAAGTATCCTTCGCTTAAATCGGCAAACGGATATTGCCCGTGCGGATGCATTTATTCAGGCTGGTAGTTATATTCTGGAATCGTGGATTGATCACTCTGCTGAATATGCCTTGACGGTCGCTTATGATGGCGAACATTTCATTTACTATCCAATCGTGCAAGAATCGTATAATGAACAACGCCGATTAGTGATGGCCCAAGTAGTTGAAGAAGTGGACCCTGCTTTGGAAAGTGAAGTCGAACGGGTTAGTCGCGAAATCATCACTACCTTAGGTTATCAAGGAACCTTAACCTTGAAATTTTATACCACTGAATCTGGTAATCTTTACGTTGATGAAATTGTGCCGGGACTTTCGATTAGCAATGTCGCTTTACAAGCAGCAGTCAGTGTCATGCCGGAAGAACAACTTGTTCGGATGGCCGTGGGCATGGTTGCCCATGAAGTTGATTTACTGCAAGAAGTGGTAATGGTCCCGATTTACGAGGAACAACAAGCGACAATTAATCAAGCAGTTTTAGAGCAAGCCAATTGGCAAGTTGAATATTTACCCGCTCCCTTAAGTCGGGTCCAAGGCTTTGTCTGGTTAACTGGTGATGAACTAAGCAACTTAAAGCAGCAATTAGCCGATTTGAATTTAACAACCAAGCCGACGGATGATTGATCCCCAGAAGAAATAATCCTCTTGGGGATTTTTTATGTTTTTATCTAAAAAGTCCATGCTATATAATGTAGTTCGGACAACAAAAATGAGGAGAATTAGCGTGACTGAACAATCATTATTACAGGGAATGAATGATAAGCAACAAGAAGCGGTATTAACCACGGAAGGGCCATTATTAGTGATGGCCGGTGCAGGATCTGGGAAGACGCGGGTTTTAACCCATCGAATTGCTTTTTTAATTGAAGAAAAGCATGTCCTACCTTGGAATATTCTTGCCATTGCCTTTACTAATAAGGCGGCGCGCGAGATGCAAGAACGGGTTGGTAAACTCTTGGGGGAAAATGCACGCGACGTTTGGGTTTCGACTTTCCATGCCTTATGTGTACGGATTTTGCGGCGTGATATTGATCGGATTGGCTTTAACCGTGCTTTCACCATTGCGGATAGTAGTGAACAGCGGACTTTGGTGAAGCGGATTTGTGAGGATCAAAACATAGATACGCAAAAATTTGATCCACGCTCGATCTTATCGGCCATTTCCAATGCTAAAAACGCTATGGAAACGCCAGAGCAATATCTAGAAAAGCATCGTGGGCCCTTTGAACAAATGGTGGGAAAGGTTTATCAAAGTTACCAAACGGAATTGGCTAATAACCAATCCCTAGATTTTGATGACCTGATTATGAAAACCATTGAATTGTTCCAGACCTCATCGGATACCTTGGCCTATTATCAAGATAAATTCCATTACATTCACGTCGACGAATATCAAGATACGAACGATGCCCAATATCAATTGGTTAATCTGTTAGCCCAAAAGTACCAAAACCTTTGTGTGGTTGGGGATGCTGATCAAAGCATTTACGGTTGGCGGGGGGCCAACATGAATAATATTTTGAATTTTGAACGTGATTACCCTCAAGCCCAAACAGTTATGTTGGAACAAAATTATCGGTCGACGCAAACCATCCTGAAAGCTGCTAATGAAGTGATTATCAACAACTTGCAACGTAAGGATAAGAATTTATGGACGGAAAATGGGGCGGGCGAAAAGATTTCTTACTATCGCGCGCAAAACGAACACGATGAAGCACAGTTTATCGTAAAGAAAATTCAAGAAGAGCGGGCTAACCATCAATACCATTACAATGATTTTGCCGTCCTCTACCGTACTAATGCCCAATCGCGGGTGATTGAAGAAACCTTCCTGAAATCGAGTATCCCATACACAATGGTGGGAGGACATAAGTTTTATGACCGAAAGGAAATTCGGGATATTTTAGCTTATTTGACTTTAATTGTTAATCCGCAAGATTCAATGTCCTTCACCCGGGTCGTGAATACGCCCAAGCGAGGAATTGGGGACACGAGTGTGGATCATTTACGAGAATTTGCCGATGATAATCACTGGCCACTATTATATGCCGCCCAAAATGTAATTAATGCTAATCAAATCGGTGCCGCCGCCCGCAATAAATTAGATCAATTTGGTCAATTAATGGCGGACTTGACAGATCAAGCGAGTCAACTGTCAATTACCGATTTAACTGAATTGATTTTAGACAAATCTGGCTATGATGAAGCATTGCGTCAAGATAAGAGTCTGCAAGCCCAAGCTCGGCGGGAGAACTTGGATGAATTTAAGTCCGTTACGGCTGAGTATGATAAACAACATGCTGCTGATGACCTCCCACAAATGGAAAAGATCATTAACTTCCTAGCTGACTTAGCTTTGGTATCTGATCAAGATGATGTGGATGAACAAGAACCTGCCGTAACCTTAATGACTTTACATGCCGCTAAAGGATTGGAGTTCCCAGTCATTTTCTTGATTGGGATGGAACAAGGAATTTTCCCATTGGCTCGCGCAATGGAAAGAACGGATGAGATGGAAGAAGAACGGCGCTTAGCCTATGTGGGGATCACGCGGGCCAAACGCAAGCTGTACCTTACCAATGCCTTTTCGCGGATGTTGTATGGTCGGGTACAACGGAATCAACCATCTGATTTTATCGATGAGATTGATGATTCTTTGATTAAAACTGAAAATGAAGGTGGTATGGCCTTTGGAACTGGAAAAGGTGGCTTGTATGGTGGCTATGCCAGTCAGGCTAGTCAAGCCACGACTTACAAAGCCAAACCGCGGCGGACTCCAGGCAAGAAAGTCGCCCCAAAGGTCGCAAATTCAGGGACCGGAGCAGATCAACAGGCTTGGCAAACTGGTGATAAGGTGACCCACAAAAAGTGGGGAACAGGGACGGTGGTCTCAGTTAATGGAACGGGAACGGATATGGAATTAGATATTGCCTTCCCACAACAAGGGGTGAAGCGCTTATTAGCCAGTTTTGCCCCAATTACGAAAGTTGAGGACTGAGCTGATGGCAGAAGTTCCAGTAAGCGACTTAAGTCACGATCAAGCACAAGTAGAATTACCAACCTTACGAGCTCAATTAATTCAATGGGGCAAAGAATATTATGAACAAGATCAACCAACTGTTGAAGATTATGTTTATGATCGGACCTACCAACGCTTGGTTGAAATTGAAGGTAAATTTCCAGATTTAGTGAGTCCAGATTCGCCGACCCAACGAGTGGGCGGACAAACGGAAAGTCAACTGGGAAAAGTTAATCATGCCATTCCCATGCTTTCGATGGGAGATGTGTTCTCGCCAGCAGAATTATTTGAATTTAATCAACGGCAACAAGCTTCTACCGAGGTAGATGTGGAAGCCGAATATAACTTGGAATTAAAAATCGACGGCCTATCTTTATCCTTGGTTTATGAAAATGGTCATTTGGTCCAAGGATCCACTCGTGGGAATGGGCAAATTGGCGAAGACGTCACCGCTAACGTTAAGACGATTAAAGATATTCCCTTAGAATTAAGTGAACCCCTGTCGATGGAATTTCGGGGTGAATGTTACATGCCCAAAGCGGCCTTTGCACAACTAAATGCAGAACGGGAAGCAAATGGGGAACCAGTCTTTGCTAACCCGCGGAATGCGGCGGCCGGCAGTTTACGCCAACTGGACCCAAAGATTACGGCTAAAAGGCAATTAGCGGTCTTTATGTACTACATTCCTGAATACCAACAATTAGGTCTGCAAACCCAAACCCAGGCCTTAGAAAAAATGGCGGCCCTAGGCTTTCCGGTTAATCCTAATTATCGGGTGGTCCAGAATGATGAAGAAATTCAAGCTTATATTGATGAATATACTGCACAACGGGATCAATTACCCTATGGAATCGATGGGATCGTTGAAAAGGTCAACGATTTAGATACGCAAGTGGCTTTAGGAAACACCGTGAAGGTTCCGCGGTGGGAAATTGCCTATAAATTCCCGCCTGAAGAAGAGCCAACCGTGGTCCGCGAGATTGAATGGACGGTTGGCCGAACGGGTAATGTTACGCCAACTGCCGTTATGGATCCGGTCCAATTAGCTGGTACGACCGTGAGTCGGGCGTCCCTGCATAATCCTGACTATTTGATGGCGAAAGATATTCGGATCGGTGATACGGTCTTGTTACACAAGGCTGGCGATATTATTCCAGAAATTTCGACTGTGGTAAAGGCGAAGCGACCGGCTGATAGTCAGCCTTATCAAATTCCGACGACTTGTCCGGTCTGTGGGTCTACTTTGGTTCATTTAACAGATGAAGTCGCATTACGATGCATTAATCCTATGTGTCCAGCTCAA
Source organism: Limosilactobacillus gastricus DSM 16045 (assembly GCF_001434365.1). Classification (GTDB taxonomy): domain Bacteria; phylum Bacillota; class Bacilli; order Lactobacillales; family Lactobacillaceae; genus Limosilactobacillus; species Limosilactobacillus gastricus. The sequence goes on from NZ_AZFN01000011.1 coordinate 43,849, forward strand.
ATTAAGGAAGGGTTAGCGCATTTTGCCTCGCGGAATGCCATGAATATTGATGGTTTAGGTCCCAAAATTATTGAACAATTGTGGGATCATCAACTGATCCATGATGTAGCTGATTTATATCGATTAACTAGTGAACAGTTATTAGACCTACCAAAATTTGGTGAAAAGTCTGCTCAGAACCTTATTAATTCGATTGAACAAAGCCGGCATAATTCGGTAGAACGACTAATTTTTGGCTTAGGCATTCGTCATGTAGGGGCGAAAGCAGCCTTATTATTAGCGCAACGCTTTGGTTCACTAGACGAATTAAAAGTTGCCAAGGCCCAAACAATTGCGCAAGTTGACAATTTAGGTGATACAATTGGACAAAGTGTGGAAACCTATTTTGCCAATCCCCAGGTGCAAACTTTATTAGATGAATTAAAAGCCGCGGGGCTGAACTTTGATTATTTAGCGCCCCAAGGTCAGGTGGCTAGTGCGGAATGGCAGGATCGCCGCGTGGTCTTAACCGGCTCTTTAACCACGATGACCCGCCAGGAAGCAACTAATTGGTTGAGTCAACATGGTGCGACGGTAACGGGGAGCGTTTCTAAAAAAACGGACTTACTAATTGCGGGCGAAAAAGCCGGTAGTAAGCTGACTAAGGCTCAGTCATTGGGAATTGAAATCTGGAATGAAACACAATTTGCGGAGGCCATGAAAGGGGCAACAGAAGCATGAAATTATTGAAACGGATGCTGACCGTCGGGATGCTAGCCGGTCTATCAATTGGCCTGGCAGCCTGTTCAACTAGCTCAAAAAGTAAGGTGACGACCCTTTCGTCAGGCGGAAGTGGCAATTACCGGACCGTGGTGGTAAATGGTAAATACCGAACCAGTAAGTCTCGGGGGGTTAATAGTAGTAATGGGAATTCGACGGCTAGTTTAAAGAGTTTTGATTCGGGCTTAACGACCGTTGCCAAACGAATTTTCTCGACGAAAACCTATATTTTCCAAGAGGGACAATATTTAAGTTCGACTACCATTAATCATTGGCTGGCCCGGGTTTCATCTAATGCGGCGGGCTTAAACCCTAAAAAGGGGAGCAGTGATGATCCCAATCCTGAATATATTCAACAAATTGAAGAACAAGATTACATGACCCAAGATGGTAATAACTTGAAATTACGGGGCATGGTAATTGGGATTGCTGTTAACTCGGAATATCAATATCAAAAAGAAACCGATGGTCCATACTATACCAAGACCATTAGTAAAGCTGAAGGACTCGCCAAGGGGAAAGAAGCGGCTGCAAAAATTCTGAAGCGATTACGGAAAAATAGTAAGCTGAAGAATATTCCAATTGTGATTGCGATTTATCGGCAAGCTTCCTCAGACAGCCTGGTAGGTGGTAACTATGTTGCATATAGTCGGAACAACGGGAGCACCATTAGTGAGTGGCATAAGTTAAATTACTCCACGAAGATCTTACCGAAATCTAGTGATGCGACCTCAACGACGGAAGATGATCAAAGTGATGATAGTAACTTTACGAACTTTAAGAATAAGGTCCAAAACTTCTTCCCGAACATCTCTGGAGTAACGGCGCAAGCGCAATACTATAATGGGGAATTATCCGGAATGAATATTTCGGTGACGACCCAATTCTATAGTTCTAGTGAAATTCAAAGTTTCACGCAATACATTGAGCGCCAGGCTAAGAAGTATCTTCCAAGTGGGATTCCGATTGAAATCAAGATTCAAACTTCGGATAATGAAATTCAATCTGTAGTTTATCGGAATAGCAATTCTGATGATTATGAATCCCACGTCTTCTCATCCTATTAGATTTTAAGAAATCGTCCTTTGAGACGATTTTTTATTTGGAATCCGATAAGGATGATAATTAAATGACTGATTTATGGTAAAATTCAATATAGTATTGTTTTAAAATTTAGAGAAAAGAGGGTTCGAAAGTCATGGCAGAAAATTTAGACCGTGAACAAGTTCAACACGTGGCTGAACTAGCCAAGCTATCATTTACTGATGCGGAGCTGGACCATTTTGTACCACAATTGGAAGAAATTATTGATCTGTTTAACCAATTAGCAGAAGTCGATACTGAACAGGTCAAGCCAATGACGACCGCCACTGATGAAGTGAACGTCTTACGGGAAGACGAAGCCGTTAAAAGTAGTGAGGAGATGCGACAAGCCCTACTGGCCAATGCTCCTGAAACGGAAGATGGCTTAATCAAGGTGCCAGCGATTTTAGATGAAAGTGAGGATGGCGAATAATGGATTATCGTCAAACTGACATTAGCCAATTACATGCTGACTTAGTGGCGGGTAAGGTGACTGCCACCGAATTAGTCAAGGCCAGTTTAGCGCGGATGGATGAAACCGAAGCGGATGTACAAGCTTTTATTACCCGCAATGATGAAGCCGCTTTAGCCAAGGCCAAGGACTTAGATGAAGCTGGTATTCCGGCAGACCAATTATTGGCCGGAATTCCCTTAGCGGTTAAGGACAATATCTTAACCAAGGGCTTGCGGACGACGGCTGCTTCCAAGATTTTGGAAAACTTCATGCCGGTTTATGATGCCACGGTCATTGAAAAATTAAATGCGGCTGGTTTTATCAACGTTGGTAAAACCAATTTAGACGAATTCGCCATGGGATCCTCTACGGAAACTTCATATTTCGGGACGACTCACAATCCTTGGGACTTAAGTCGAGTACCAGGGGGATCTTCTGGTGGTTCGGCCGCCGCGGTAGCAGCTGGCGATGTATTAGGGGCCTTTGGAACCGATACCGGTGGTTCGATCCGGATGCCCGCTTCCTTTAACGGTATTGTAGGGATGAAACCAACCTATGGGCGAGTTTCACGTTGGGGCGTGATTGCCTTTGGATCAAGCTTTGACCAAGTTGGCTGGTTAACCCAGAACGTTAAGGATAATGCCATCTTGATGACCGCAATTAGCGGACAAGATGATCATGATATGACTTCTTCTCATCGTCCTGTACCGGATTTTGTGGCGGGCTTAGATGAAGCTAATGTGAAGGGACTTCGGATTGGGGTGCCTAAAGAATATATGAGCGATGCCATTGATGCGGATGTTCGCGAAGTGATTCAAGCTGGCTTAGACCACTTAGTATCGCTAGGGGCAACGGTGGATGAAGTTTCCTTGCCACATACTAAATACGGCGTGCCAGCTTACTATATCTTGGCATCTTCTGAGGCGTCCTCAAACTTACAACGTTTCGATGGGATTCGCTATGGCTTCCGGGCCGATGATGTGAAGAACCTGGAAGACGTCTATGTCAAAACGCGGTCTGAAGGCTTTGGGGATGAAGTCAAACGGCGGATCATGCTGGGAACCTTCTCTCTATCAGCCGGCTTTTATGATGCTTACTTCAATAAGGCGGCGAAAATTCGGCGCTTAATTGCGGAAGATTTTGAAAAAGTCTTTGCTGACCATGATGTCATCATCGGGGCCACGGGAACTTCAACCGCCTTTAAGATTGGGGAGAATATTGACGACCCAACGAAGATGTACTACAACGACGTCTTAACGGTGACGGCAAATCTTGCTGGGGTTCCAGCAATGTCCGTTCCAGCTGGTTTCTCTAAGGTTAATGGCATGCCAGTGGGGATGCAATTAATCGGAAAGAAGTACGATGAAGCAACCTTATATAAGACGGCCTACGTATTTGAACAAACCACCGATCATCATAAACAAACGGCAAAGTTAGGAGGGGACCAATAAAATGAACTTTGAAACGACAATTGGACTAGAAGTCCACGTGGAGTTAAAAACGAATTCCAAGATTTTTAGCCCCTCACCAGTTAACTTTGGTGCAGAACCTAACGCCAATACTAATCCCCTTGACTGGGGGTATCCAGGGGTCTTACCAACCTTAAATAAAGGGGTCGTCAAGGCCGGGATTATGGCGGGCTTGGCCTTACATGCTGAAATCACCAAGGATATGCACTTTGATCGGAAGAACTACTTCTATCCTGATAACCCCAAGGCTTATCAAATTACCCAATCGGAAACCCCAATTGCCCATGATGGATGGGTCGAAATTGAAGTTGATGGAAAGAAAAAACGCATCGGAATTGCGGAAATGCACATTGAAGAAGATGCGGGTAAGAATACCCACACTGGTCAATACTCTTATGTGGATTTAAACCGGCAAGGGACGCCCTTGATCGAAATAGTGTCTAAAGCTGACATTGCTTCTCCGGATGAAGCCGTGGCATATTTAGAAGCCCTGCGTCAACGAATCCAATTTACAGGGATTTCGGATGTGAAGATGGAAGAAGGTTCAATGCGGGTTGATACCAACATCTCAGTGCGGCCAATTGGTTCGGATCAATATGGGACCAAGACGGAAATGAAGAACATCAACTCCTTTAACTATGTCCGAAATGCCTTAAACTTTGAACAAGAACGCCACCAAAAGGTCCTCTTGTCGGGTGGCCAAATCGTTCAAGAAACGCGGCGGTATGACGAAGCCACCAAGAGTACGATTTCGATGCGGACCAAGGAAGGAAGCGATGATTATCGTTACTTCCCAGAACCGGATGTGCCGGCCGTACATGTTAGTGATGAATGGATTGATCAAATCAATGCTGAAATGCCACAAATGCCGGGTGAACGGCGGGAACACTACGTTAATGATTTAGGTTTGACCGATTATGATGCCATGGTCCTGACCCAAACGAAGGAAATGTCAGACTTCTTTGAAGCGACAGTGGCGGAAGGGGCCGATGCCCGTAAGGTTGCTAACTACTTGATGAACGATGTCAACAGCTACTTAAACACGGAACACGTTGATCTGCCAGCAACGAAGTTAACGCCAGCTAACCTTGCCGGGATGATTAAGTTAATCGATGATGGAACAATTTCATCTAAGATGGCAAAGAAGGTCTTTAAAGGAATCTTGGATGGTCAAGAACCAGCAGCCTATGCGGAAAAGAATGGCTTGGTTCAATTATCTGATCCAGCACAATTACAACCAATTGTGGACGAAGTCTTGGCAAATAACCAACAATCGATTGAAGACTTTAAGAATGGGAAAGATCGGGCCGTTGGCTTCTTAGTTGGTCAAATCATGAAACAAACCAAGGGGAAGGCCAATCCTGGTGTCGTCAACAAGTTATTGATGCAAGCACTGAATGCCCAATAGGAGACTTTAATGACAAAGCGAGCACGCGTAATTTATAATCCAACCTCAGGGCGTGAAGCGATTAAGCAGGATCTGGTTGAGATTCTCGCCGTGTATGAACAAGCAGGCTACGAAACTAGTGCTTACGCCACGACTCCAGAACCTAATTCTGCAAAAATGGAAGCCAGCCGGGCTGTCCGTGAAGGCTTTGATCTGATCGTTGCGGCTGGTGGTGATGGGACCATCAATGAAGTCATGAATGGGATTGCTCCTTTTGAGCAGCGGCCTTTGTTAGCGGTGATTCCATCGGGAACGACCAATGACTATGCGCGGGCCCTAAAAATTCCACGGGAGGACCCCGTTGGCGCGGCACGGGTGATTTTGAATCCAGAAAACCGCTTTAAAATTGATGTTGGTCAAGCGGGCGATAATTACTTTATGAATATTGCCGCAGCCGGAACTTTGACTGAATTGACCTATGATGTGCCTTCTCAAATGAAGTCCCTCTTTGGCTATCTAGCTTATTTTGCCAAAGGGGCCGAATTATTACCACGAGTGAAAGCAGTTGATGTCCGGGTTAAGTATGATGATCAAGTCTACGAAGGTGAAGTTTCAACCATCTTCTTAGCCCTTACTAATTCAGTGGGTGGCTTTGAACAGGTGGTGCCGGATGCTTCTTTAGACGATGGAAACTTTTCCTTGTTAATCGTCAAGGATAGTTCTATTCCTGGGATGCTACAGCTGATGGCCAAAGCCTTAAAGGGGAACCACGTGGGTGACGATCGGATTATCTATGCTAAAGCCAAAGATGTATTCATCGAACCCGTCCATGAGGAAGATCGACTGATGATTAACCTTGATGGGGAATATGGTGGCGATGCACCAATGCAATTCCATGACTTACGGCAACATATTAATGTGGTCGCTAATGTGGCTGAGATTCCTAATGAAGCCATTAGTAGTGAAATGACGCCAGAATTGCAACGAATGGAAAAAGACTTTATCCGGGATGTGGATAAAGTCCATGAAGTGGAATCGAATAAATAAATGTAAGGGAGTGCCAACGGACCGGGAGGCTTATTTTCGGTGGTTCGCGGCGCTCTTTTTGCTTAAAAGGAGCTAGGATGAAAGTTAAGATACCAGTTCACAAAGGTGAGGAATTAACGGATCAGATTGAGGATTTGACATATCAAGGTAATGGGGTGATGAAAGTAGATCATTATCCAATCTTCATTCCCGAGGCTTTACCAGAAGAAAAGGTAACAGCTAAAGTTACTAAAGTTACTACGAACTTTGCCTGGGGGCAGGTTTTAAATTGGCAAAGTAAGAGTTCTGACCGGGTTGCGGATCCCGACCAACGCTATTTACAAACGGGAATCGCACCTCTAGGTCACTTAAAATATCCCGCCCAGTTAAAGTTTAAACAAAAATTGATCCAGGATCTCTTACAAAAGGCCCATTTAGCCGTGGATGTTGCGCCAACTATGGGGATGGACAAGCCATTCCAATATCGGAATAAGGCGCAAGTACCAGTGCGTTTTATCCGTGGTCAAGTTGAAACGGGATTTTATAAACGGGGGAGCCATGAACTGGTCCCTATTGAGAATTTCTATATTCAAGATCCAGTCATCGATGAGACGATCAAAATTGTTCGTGACCTCATACGGCAGTACCATATCCGAGCTTATGATGAAGCAAAACAAACCGGGGATCTCAAATCCATCATGGTTCGTCGGGGATATTATAGCCACCAAGTGATGGTTGTGTTGGTCACGCGGACAACTAAATTACCGCACCAAGCTGAATTAGTCCAGGGAATCGTTGACCAGGTCCCAGGCATTACCAGTATTATTCAAAATATCAACTCTAAGCCGACCAATGTGGTTTTAGGACGGGAGAATCATACTCTGTGGGGAGCTGAAACGATTCATGATCAACTATTAGGGATTGATTTCACGATTTCACCCCTGTCCTTTTATCAGGTTAACCCTCAACAAACGGAACGCCTTTATCAGACTGCCATTGATTATGCGGAATTGGACGGAAATCAAACAGTGATTGATGCTTATTGTGGGATTGGGACGATTTCACTGGCTGTAGCCAAACATGCAAAAAAGGTTTACGGGGTTGAAATTGTGGAAGCTGCCATTCAAGATGCCAAACTAAATGCGCAGCATAATCAGATTGCAAATGCTGAATTTGTGGTCGGAAAAGCTGAAGAGCAGATGGCGAAATGGCAAGCACAAGGACTGAAACCAGATGTGTTGATTGTTGATCCGCCACGCAAGGGACTGGATGAACGAGTAATTGAGGCAGCTGGTCAGATGGCACCGCAAAAGATCGTGTATATCTCTTGTAATCCCGCAACGCTCGTCCGTGATCTGCAGCGTTTTATGGACCAAGGTTATCAAATAACAAAGCCTATCCAGCCCGTGGATCAATTTCCACAAACGACGCATGTTGAGAGTATCACAGTAATGTCGAGGAGCTGAAAGCGACGAGGAAATTGCTAGTGACAAATCCATGCGATAGTCACTCAAGAATAAGGAGCATGGTGATGAATGATTGGCTTGTGTTGAACCGCTGAGAATGTGATGAATAGTAAAATTAGAGCTAATAATCGTCCTTGACATGAAACACATATAATTAAAAATTGCGTATGACTTTTATTATCTAGATGGTGATTTAAATGGCAAATCAAAGAATTATGATTGAAGATCAAACGATGAATGAAGTATTAAAATCAATGTACCGTTTGGGTGGACAGGTTTCAAGAAAGGAAATCCGTCAGGATATTCATGATAATTCTGAGGTCATTTCAGAAGATGAAGTTGACCGAATTAAAGTTTCTAAAAAAACTGGTAAAAATTATAGTCCGTTTGCGTGGACACTTAATTTTGCGGTTAAATATCTGATCATGACGGGATACCTGCATGAAGATGGTCATTTGCTTGAGCTAACAGAAAAGGGACGTAATGTAGATGTTGCTGCTTTTGATGGAGCTCGTGATGTTCGACCGGTAGTTGAAAAGATGTTGGCACAAGAAAAGCAGAATAAGGTTACTAGCTCTGATAAGATAAATACTGACGATCATGAGGATCCCGATGAATTAGAAGAACCATGGCGCCAACAATTATTGGATGCCTTAACTAAAATGAATCCTCAGAAATTTGAGCTCTTTTGCCGCGGTTTGCGTACAAAAATGGGCATTAATACTGATGATGAGCTTGGAGTTCAGTATGTGGCCGATGGAGGTATCGACGGCTTCGGCTATATAATAGCTGACGACTTTCGGACCATCAGAGTTGCTTTACAGGCTAAACGCTGGCAAGGGAAAGTGTCGGCACCGGAGATTGATAAGTTCCGCGGAGCAATGGATAAATTTAACGCTGAATTTGGCATTTTCATTACTAATTCTGATTTCACCAGAGAAGCGGTGAAAACGGCTCGCCAAGGAAGTCGGATCATCACCTTGATTAATGGTGATCAGATTTGTAATTTGGTTGCGAAATATCATTATTACGTCGAACCAGTCACTACTTATCGGTTGAAGGACTTCTATTGGGATAAAGATTAGTTTTTATTTATTATTACCCCGAAAGGATGACCAATGATCAAAAAAATATGGCAATCGATCTTTGATATCGTTTTGATATTGTTACTAGTAATTGTTACTCAAATAATCCCACAAATAATTTTGGGTCTTCCCCAAATTTTTGCACCGGGTTTAAAAACGAACCATAGCTATATCTTGGTAGCTGATATTTTGCTTTCACTGGGTTATCTATGGTTTTTTTACACCGGTTTTAAATGGCTTTGCAAGCATCGTTATCAGCATGAATTTACGACTATTACTGGACCTGTTCGCTTTAAAAGACACTATTTTACCGATGCCTGCTTACTGATTACCATCTTATTAGCTGGAACTTGGCTGGTGGGAGTAAAGGTCGCAACTCCATCACTAAATCATTGGGAATTCACGCAAAATCTAGTCAACAATGTCTTGCTGTTTTTTGTGGCGCCCTTGGTTGAAGAAATCGCCTTTCGGGGTGTCATTCTAGAACAAGTTGCGCGGCGTTCGAATACCGTAACCGGAGTCATCGTATCATCATTACTATTTGGCTTAGTGCATTTAATGAATGGTCAACTTGATTTGCTCAGCACTACTCAACTGGTGGTTTCAGGATTTTTAATGGGGACTTTGTTGTCCCTGGCCTATCTTTGGGCGCATTCTATTTGGGCCAACTTTACCCTTCATGCTACATATAATTTGATATTAACCTTGATTCCAGTTCAAGCCAGTCTGTCACATGATTGGCCCTTCCAACTAATTTTTACCAGTCATCATCAATTAATGACGGGTGGGCAATATGGTTCGGATTGTAGCTTGCCTTACAATCTGGCCTATCTAGTGATGATTGGTTTGTTTTGGATTCGTTTAAATAAAAGAATAAGTAAAAACTAACAGGGACTGGGGAAGTAACATTACTTCCCAGTCCCTGTTGAATTATGCTTAAAGTTGGACTTGTTTGATGACATCGTCTAATGTCATCGTTTTTAGTTTAGCTTTGACAGTATCTTCGATGTCATTAAAAACATGATCAATTATATTTGGCATTTGTTGTCCGATCTGACAGGTGATACTTGTATTTTCATCCCGTTTGAAGACCTGGCCAGTAGAAATGGCTAAAAAGATCTCATAAAGTGAAATCTCCTTTGGATCCTTAGTTAAGGAAACTTTTTTACTACCTTTACGAGTGTTTAGTAATCCTGCCTTACTTAATTGGCTAGTGATTTGCCGAATGGTAACTGAACTCGTATTAACACTAAAGGCCAGTGTTTTACTGGAGAGATCAGGTAAATTTTGTCTTACGTAAATATAAGTCATAATGTGAATTGCATCCGCAAAACGTGTTGAAGCTTGCATTTTATATCAATCTCCTAATTGCCGTTGTTAATGGGGTTACTGGTCGACCTAAAATTTGTTTAAAGTCATCGGACTTAACGTCAGCAACACCATTTCTTTCTGCTTCATTTGATGCGGCTAGCACTTTAGCTACAGGCTCAGGTCGGCCCATTTTTACTAATAATTCCGCAAACTGCGCACTTGTAATATCTTGAACTTTTACTTCTTGATTGAAAACTGAACTAAGGACCTTCGTAAAATCAGCATATGAAACGAGATTGTCTGATAAATTATAAGTTTGGTTTGTTTTAAAGTTACCATTCAAGACTTTAGCAGCTGCCTCCGCATAATCACTCCGTAAAGCTAAGCCAAACTTGGCCTCACCAGTTGAATTATAAATCGTTTTACATTGGCTGTCATTAATAATGTCGAATTGTTTGGTTTCAAGATAGCGAGCATTACGGAGAATAATATAGTTGATCCCGGATTTCTTCAGGTAGTTTTCAGTAGCCAGGTGAGCGGTTCCTAATGGATTATGTTCAGGATTTACTCCACTTGTATAAACCAGAAGGGAAAGGTGGTTGGCTGTCGCTGCCTTGATAAAATTTTGATGTTGGATAAATCTTTTTTGGTTATCAGGCTCATTCGTTGAGACTAGAAGAGCTCGATCAACACCATGAAGGGCAGTTAGCAGGCTTTCATAGTCGTTAAGATCGGCTGGTCGAACATCAATCCCTAGGTCCGCAAAATCCTGCGCTTTTGATGGCGTTCTAGCCAGCCCAATTAGGTTGGCGGGGGTCATACCTTCTTCAAGGAGATCAGTTAATACTAAACGGCCTAATTGACCAGTAATTCCAGATATTGCAATTTTCATATCTATACCATCCTGTAAAATTATATTTTATATCTATAATATACAAGTTTTCTTTTTATCTGTAAAGTTAAATTTTATAACTTTTAAAAATGTTGCCGCGTAAAAGTAATTTGAGAGCGATAGTCAATGATCTTTTCTGGTATAATAAGATTATCTAAAGTAATATTAATCCTGAAAGGAAGGCGATCGCATGGCAATTAAATTAGTCGCACTCGATATTGATGATACTCTCTTAAATTCCAAAGGTGAGATTCTGGAATCCACAAAAAAAGTGATTTCTCAAGCTTTGGCCCAAGGGATTAAGGTGGTCCTTTGTTCCGGGCGCCCCCTAGCAGGCGTGAAGCCTTATTTAGATCAATTAGGTATCCAAGGTGATGGTCAATATGCGGTGACCTACAATGGGGCCATTATTTGTTCGGCAGCAGGGCGAATCTTGGCAAAAGAGTTACTTGATAATCAGCAATACCGTCGCTTAACAGCCTTTGGTAAAGAACATCAAGTGCCTTTTAATGTGTTAGATGAGCATTCGGTTATTTATACAGCCGATCACGATATTGATTTTGTGACGGTCGTCCAAGCCTGGGAGAACGAAGCGGGGATCATGGTGCGCCAACCAGATGAGTTACCAGCTGATTTTACAATCACGAAAGGCGCCTTTGTGGGGGATCCCGAACGCTTAGATCAAATTCAGCCGTTAGTGGAAACCACCTTTGGCGACGAGATGTATGTGGTCCGCGCGGGGAAATGGTTCCTCGAAATGATGAATTCCAAGGTGAATAAGGGTAATGCTTTGGCCCAACTTAGTGAATTATTACAAATTGCACCTGATGAAGTTATGGTCTTTGGCGACGAAGGAAATGATTTGGCAATGTTTGACTTTGCTGGCATCGCTGTCTGCATGGGAAATGGTTCGGACGAAGCCAAAGCGCAGGCTGATTTTGTGACTGCTTCAAATGACGATGATGGAATCGCTCAAGCTTTTGAAAAGTTTATTCAATAGTTTTAGATATCGTAAGTGACATATATTTTCAATCGTAAACTAAAACCAGATCACTTTAAGGACCTGGTTGGGGTACGTTATTTATATTGGTTTTGCTGATTTTTGCGGATGAACAAGCTGAATTAAGGAAACAATGATGAAAGAAAAAGTAGGACAAGTATTTTCGATTGCCAAAGATAATCCACCAGTAGCGGGGTGTACTATTTCAAAAGCAGTGACCCAAGGTGAGCATCAGGTAACTTATTTTTCATTAGCCGCTGGAACTGATATTAGTGCGGAAATCTTTCCGTATTATAAACTGGTGCTTGTGACAGATGGCCAGGTCAATGTTTATGGCGAGGATGATTTAGATTGTCTACTTTCAACTGGCGAGGGGATTGTGACCCCCATTAATACTCCACTTGGTTTCAAAACAGCATCGGGGGTTGTTTATACGGAGATCTTGGTGCCGACAACGGATAAAATCAATGCAGTACTTAAGGTTGGTGAAACTTTTCGGTTGGCGGATTTAGTTCCCTACCAGGCTGATAAAATTATCAATATGGATCTGATTCAAAGCGATGAGTTAAAACTTGTCGTTATGTCCTTTGATCAGGGAACGGGTCTAGCCGAACATGCTGCTCCAGGGGATGCGATCATCTTCGCCTTAGATGGCCAGGGCATCATTACATATGAAGGCCAAGACCATCAAATTCAAGCGGGACAGAATTTTCATTTCGCCCAGGATGGCCGCCACAGAGTGCAGGCGTCGACACCTTTTAAAATGGCCTTATTAATTGATTTAACTGCTTGAAGATCATGCCGAGAAGGAGAATAAAATGAGATTAAATGAATTTAATCAACCAATTGGTGATGCCTTACCGGATTTCACGCCCGGTGAATGGCCCCAAATCAACCAACTAACTGGAAACTTTGTGACTGTGGAACCCATTAACCTTGATCGGCACTTCGAATCCGCTTATGAATTTTATGGTCCACAGAGTCCTCAGGAGCAATGGACCTATTTGCCAATGGAGGCCTTTTCCAGCCAAGCCAATTTTAAGAAATATTTTAGCCAAATGGCCGCTTCAAAAGACCCTTACTATTTAGCCGTGGTTGATAAGAAGACGGGTCAAGTAGTAGGTACTTTTTCCTTAATGCGAATTGATCCCCAGAATCGCTCTGTTGAGATGGGCTGGGTTCTGTATGGGCCTAAATTGAAACGATCCCGCCTTGCAACGGAAGCTCAATACTTGGTCATGAAATATGTCTTTGAAGATCTTCACTATCGTCGGTATGAGTGGAAGTGTGATCACTTAAATGCCCCATCAAGGCGCGCTGCCGAACGATTAGGATTTAAGTTTGAAGGAACCTTTCGGCGGGCTAACGTCTATAAGGGACGGAGCCGGGATACGGATTGGTATTCATTGCTTGCTGAAGAGTATGCTGCAATGAAGCCAAAGTTTGAACAGTGGCTAGCGCCTGAGAATTTTAATGAAGATGGTCAGCAAGTCAAGTCGTTACATGAATTTTAGATATTTAAAAAGGCGTTAACTGATCCCAATTCGGACTAGCTAACGCCTTTATCAATTATTGATTAATGCCAAAGCCACCATTCCATGAAATTTTTTCCTTGGCTGCTAAGGTCATTTGTAAGAAACCGAGTGCTTCCATTTCCAGCGCCCGCTTAAGTTTACCAGCATCCATAACAGCTAATGGACTTCCTGATAGGGACGAAGTAAAAGATTCTTTGGCATCTTCATCGTCACCAGCAACTAAAACGGTGGTTTGATTGTCGCCAACCTGGCCACTATTTAAAGTACCAGCAAAGGTCGTATTAAAGGCCTTCAAAACCTTAGATTGTGGTAAAGCCGTTTGTAGAATTTCAGCGGCGGATGAATCGCTTGGTACCACTAATTCGTCCCAATTATCAAAATTCAAGGGATTAGCAATCTCAACCACAATTTTACCGGCTAATTGGGTTTGGTATTGGTTAGCTAAGTCTTTTTCTGCCGCAAATGGAACTGCAAAAACGACTAAATCGCCAAAAGTTGGTTGTGCTTCGCCATGACCAATAAATTCAACGGATTGACCTGCCGCTTCAAAATTCTTCGCAATTGCTTGCCCCATATTTCCTTTACCAATTACAGATACTTTCATAAGTATAATCTCCTTTTAGAAACTTAAATTTTATCGTTGAAATTATTATAAGTTATTTACTTACTTTTTACAAGTGAAATGATTTGAAGTGAAATTTAGGACTATTTATAATTAAGATATTAACAGTTAAGGGGAGGTAGCTTATGCAAATTCGCCATGCTCAAATGAGCGATATCCCAGCCCTTGCGGATCTTGAAAGGCGTGCTTTTCCAAGTGCAGAAGCGGCTACGCAACCGCAACTTAAAGCGCGGATTACCGTTTTTGGGAATCATTTCTGGTTACTGGTTGATGACGATGATCAGTTGATCTCCTTTGTCAATGGTCTAGTAACTAATCAGGCTAATTTAACTGACGAGATGTATGAACAGGCCGATTGGCACCAAGAAGATGGTACCTGGCAGATGATCTTTTCTGTGGTGACCGACCCGGATCATCGTAAGCAGGGCTATGCGAGTCAATGTTTAAAAGCTGCGATTACAGATGCCCAAATGCAGGGACGTCGGGGGTTAGTACTAACCTGTAAGGATCAACTTATTGGCTTTTACGAACGCTTCGGTTTTGTGAATGAAGGCTTTACCGGTTCGATTCATGGTGGAGTTCGCTGGAATCAGCTACGTTTGACGTTTAAGGAAAGTCCAAAATGAAGATTATACTCTTGATAATTACCCTACTGAGTTGCAGTGCTTTTGGAACAATTTGGCTCCATGATCGGCGCTCTTTATTCCTTGGCTTTTATTTTTTGACGACCTTGGGAATGCTTGGGGTAGATCTACTGGTGGTCAATATCCAACTCTGGCAGGCAGGTAGTCAACTTGCCTGGTTGGTGCTCGTCGTAATCGTGTTAATTGCGATTCTGTTACTCTTGGTGCCTTTTTTGACGAGTTTTCTTTTAATTATTAACGGGATCCAATTAATCCGGCGGACCCGGCGATCTTTTAATAATTTGTTATCCCTCTTAGCTGGCTGCTTACTTTTGATTAACCTTACCATTTGGGTCCAACTTGACCACTTATTTGCTTCCTGGGGACCATTCTTTTGGCATCTTTATCACATGGTCGATCTGGTGATTGCGGATGTCTTATTTTTATTGACGATCTATACCGTGACGAGCCTCTTGAATTTAATCCACTTTAAACATGAGCCATTAGATTACTTGATCGTCTTGGGAGCAGGCTTATATCAAGGTCGGGTTTCGCCTTTGTTGGCGGGGCGGGTTCAAAAAGCGGTTTCCTTGTCCCAAGATAATCCGCAAACTAAATTCATTATGTCTGGAGGTCAGGGGAGCGATGAACCACGCTCCGAAGCCGCTGCCATGAAAGAATATGCCATGAGTTTAGGTGTGCCCGCAGACAGGATTATTTTGGAGGATCAATCGACGAACACGGCTGAAAACATCAAATTTTCGCAGCGTTTAATCCCGCCTAATCAAAAAATTGCCCTGGTTACCAATAATTTTCATTTGCTTCGAGCCTTATTGTTAAGCCGTCAAGCTGGCTTACCCTGTGCGGGATATGGAAGTAAAAGTCGCTTCTATTATTCTCTAAATGCTTTCATCCGGGAGTTTGCCGGCTATCTATTATTACGTAAGAAATTGTTAGTGGTAATTTTGATATTAATAGAGGGGGCATATCTTCTTTTCGCTACTCTCACATCTTAAAGAGGAAATTGACGATGGAAAAAACAGAGATAGAACAACTGTTACACCAGCTAGCACCAAAGGAGCCGTTAAAATTACCGGGGAATGCGGAACAATATGCCGTTAAGAATGTAGTACTGAATCCTGACTCACCCTTAAAAGGGAAGCGGATCTATTTCTTAGGTTCTTCAATTACGCAGGGTGCCGCGGCAATTGACGAGTCATTTGTTGATTACCTAGTTGCTGAAGATGGGATCTTCGCGCAAAAAGAGGCCTTGTCAGGAACTACACTGGCGAATTCAAATCAACCTTTATTAAAAGGGAATTCATATTTAGAACGCCTAGCTAAGAACCCGCCCAAGCAACCACTTGATTTAATGGTGGTTCAACTTTCGACCAATGATGGACGAAAACAAATTCCTTTAGGCCAAATTAGCTCAACTAAAGATATGGCGACGTTTGATCAACAGACAACCTTAGGAGCGATTGAGTACCTATGTGCCTTAGTTACGCGAAATTGGGCCTGTCCCCTAGCTTTTTATACCTGTTTACGTAAGGGAAATGACTATCCAATTTTGATTGCTAAGTTAAAAGCACTGCAGGATAAGTGGGGCTTTTCAATGATTGACTTAGAAAGTGATGAAGAGATCATATCAGCTACTCAGCAGCACCCATCTTATATGTATGATGATGCTCATCCCACCCGCCAAGGCTATCGTGATTTATGGACGCCTTATTTCAGAAAAGAACTGCTTTCGATTTTCAATCATCAGGAGGTGAAATGATGGATTATGCAAATTTAAGTCCCGTTAAATTCCGTCATCTAGTCCGGCAAGGTCAATTTACGGGCCCGACGAGTGGCTATTGCCCTGGATATACCCAAGCAAATTTGATTATTGTGCCGCAAGCGGATGCCTTTGACTTTTTATTATTGGCCCAACGTAACCCGCGCCCATGTCCGGTTTTAGAAGTTGCTGATGTTGGTAGTCGTCAGTTACACCAATTTGCTCAAGACGTAGATCTGGCCAATGATTTCCCTCGTTATCGGATTTATCGGGATGGTCAATTAGTCCAAGAGGTGACCTCACTAGATGACATTTGGCGAAATGACTTTGTGGCCTTTCTCATTGGCTGTAGTTTTTCGTTTGAAGCAGAATTAATGGCCGCCGGAATTGAAATCCGCCATATCACCGAGGGCGTGAATGTACCAATGTATGATACTAATATCGAATTACTTGGAGCGGGAAAACTACAAGGTCAAATGGTGGTGTCAATGCGACCAATTCCTGGTAGCCAGATTGCTAAAGCTGTTGAGGTGACAGCGGCTATGCCACGAGTTCATGGCGCACCAATCCAGATTGGGGACCCACAAGCGATTGGTATTCAGGATCTCAATCATCCTGATTATGGGGATCCGGTAACGATTATGCCAGGAGAATATCCAGTATTTTGGCCGTGCGGAGTCACACCGCAAAACGTAGTGCGTCAAAGTAAGTTACCTTTAGTTATCACGCATGCACCGGGTCATATGCTGATTACCGATGTCATAAATCAAGATTTAAAATAAAATTGACATATCGCAAAAAGACGATATAATGAATTACATGGAAATAATTGAAATTTATAAAGCATTATCAAATGAATATCGCTTACAGATCTTAGAATGGTTGAAAGATCCACGAGCTTATTTTGTCAATGATGGTCATCCAGAAGTCGATGTTGCTGAGGTGGGCGTTTGTGTTGGTGAGATCCAGAAAAAATTGGGTTTAACGCAATCAACAACCTCACAATACCTTACGATTTTACAAAAAAACCATTTCCTTATCGCGACTAGGATTGGGAAATGGACTTACTATCGGCGGAATGAATCAGCCATTCAAAAGATATGTGAAGAGCTCCAGCATAGTTTAACAGGGTTAGCTGATTAACCCTGTTCATTTTAGCTTTATATATCGATAATTCTAGATATGACATTTTGTTTCAATAAAACCTAAACTTGGAGGTAAAACTTGATGACTAAACAACTACTAACACCACTGACCTTTCGTCATGGGGCCACCATTCCAAACCGAATGGTGATGGCGCCAATGCAGACACATTCGGGCAAACGGGGTGGGTTTGTTTCTGAGCAAACTTTACAATATTATGGCGCTCGTTCGCAGGCAGCCGGGATGTTGATCACTGAATTTCATTATGTGAGTGGAAACGGGGGCCCAGCCTATGAGCCCGGTTATCCAGAACAACTAGGAGCCTACTCTGACCAACACTTACCAGGACTAAAGAAATTAGCATCAGCTATGAAGAAAGATGGGAATAAAGCCATTTTACAAATCCATCATGCTGGCCGGTCAGCCATCGGCCGGGCGGTGAGCGGTGAAGATGTCTTAGGGCCAAGTACCATTGACTTTGCCCACCTTCCCTATCCGATTCGTGGGATGACTGAAGCGGAAATTGAAGCAATCATTCAGGACTTTGGCGCTGCCACGAAACGGGCCATTGAAGCCGGCTTTGATGGCGTTGAAATTCATGGAGCTAATCATTATCTTTTGCAACAATTTTTCTCGGCCATTTCAAATCATCGTACGGATCAATGGGGTGGCTCACTGGAAAAACGGATGGCTTTTCCCTTGGCGGTCGTTCGAGAAGTTAAGCGTGTCGTTGCTCAATTAGCACCAAGTGACTTTATTATTGGTTATCGGATCAGCCCGGAAGAAATTCATGGGGATCAAGTGGGGTATACATATCGTGAGTCGCGTCAATTGATTGCTCAATTTGTTAAAGAGGAGTTGGATTATATTCACCTTTCCTTGTGGGAAGGCTACCAGTCAACGCCGAAAGATACGACGCGGACATATGCTGATTTGTTCAGAGAAGTCCTTGATGATCAAACTAAATTAGTTACAGTAGGAGGCGTCTTTAGCGAGGCTGCTGCTCAAGATGCTGTTGAAAATTATTCAGATTTGATCGCGATTGCCCGCGGAACCTTAGTTGAACCAGAATTTGCTAAAAAGGTTATCGCCGGCCAGGGCGATCAAATCTTTGACCGAATCAGTCCCGAACGAATTCCAGCGGTTAAATGGACGCCAGGCTTACTAGAGGCCTTTAGTCGAGATGATTCGTTAGGCTTACCACCTCTACCGGGTGGCGAAAGCATTCGGCCTCTTCATACGGGTCGATATGATATGTATTACCATCAATCGTGATAAGGTTGATATCCAGTTTTGTCTTGCTCAGTAATTTCGCGAATAACCCGACAAGGAACGCCTGCTGCAACAACGTTGGCTGGGATATCTTTCGTGATGACACTTCCGGAGCCAATAATTGTATTATCACCAATAGTGACGCCTTGATTAATATGGACGCCAGCGCCAACCCAGACATTATTGCCAATCTTAACCGGTTTAGCATAGCAAGCGCCATGAGTACGCTCCCAAGCATCAAAAGCGTGATTAGATGTATAGATGCCGACTTTTGGCCCAAAAAGCACGTTGTCGCCAATTTCAATCCCTCCACCATCTAGCATGACACAATCAAAATTAGCGTAGAAGTTATTGCCAATCTGAATGTGATTGCCAAACTCACAACGAAAAGTTGGTTCAAAATGAACTCCTTGGCCGATATGACCGAGGAGTTTTTTTAAGATGGCTTCTCGTTCACTGGCTGGTTGACCAAAACTAGCGTTATATTGGTTGGTCAATAAGACCGTTCGTTCCCGAGCGGTTACCAATTCAGGAGTAAGGTCATCATACATTTGCCCACTTAAGATTCGTTGGTATTGATCTTCTAGTTTCATGGTGAGTACCTCGCTTAATATTGATATGTTATGATATCTACAGTATATCAAAAGGAAAGTGGGCATGGAATATGAAGCGGATTAAGGTAGTTGGTGCTGCGATTATTGATGATGCTGGACATGTATTAATTTCAAAACGAAAGGCAGAACGAGTCTTAGGATCCTTATGGGAATTTCCGGGTGGCAAGATTGAAACCGGTGAAACACCCCAAGCAGCTTTGAAACGCGAAATGCAAGAGGAGTTTCAGGATCAAATTGTTGTTGGCCCGCAAGTGGGGACAACTGCCGTGCATCAATATGATTTCGGCGAAATTCATCTTTCGGTTTATTTTGCCAAATTATTAACCCATCATTTTAATTTACTTGAACACAGTAAAGTTGAATGGGTGGAACAAAGTGAATTATTAAAACGGGACTGGCCAGCTGCTGATGGAGAAATCGTTAAGGAATTAGCCCAAATTGATTTGAGTGAGGTAAGTTTTGATGCATAAGGAGATCAAATATTCCTTTGATCGGGATTTAGCAGCTCATGATCCGTTAGTGGTCGAAGAATTAAGTGAATCACTGTTAAATGGCTATATCGATCGCGATCAGTTTGACTATGTCAATGATTATGCTCCGCAACTGCTGACTAATCGGGGTGATCGACATATTTTTGATGACCTCCAAAGTGAACTTCGAAATTGTGATGGATTTACTTTTTCCGTGGCCTTCATCACGGAAGAATTATTGACAATGTTAAAGACCACTTTGGCCGATTTAGCTGAACGTGGAGTGCAAGGGCGAATTCTAACTTCCAATTATCTAAATTTTAATCACCCGAAGGTTTTTAAGGACCTTCAAAAAATTCCTAATATTGAAACACGATTGGTACGAGCTAATGGGTTTCATCAAAAGGGTTATATCTTTGATCATGCTGATCGGGATCTACAGACGGTGATCATTGGCAGTGCAAATTTAACCAAGAATGCCCTCTTAACGAATTATGAATGGAATCTGCGGATTAGTTCCTTGGAGAATGGGGACATTACCCATCAAGTATCCCGAGAGATTGAAAGCTCGTGGGAACAAGCTACTGATTTAACGGATGAATGGATAGCTAACTATGAACAGGCTTATCAAGAAAAGCCCAGTATTCAGTATATAATTCGACAGGAAAAAACATCCAAAGTAGATCAGCTAATTAAGCCAAATACAATGCAACAAGAAGCTCTGGATCAACTGCAAGTCTTGCGACAACGGGGTGAACATAAAGGCCTAGTGATTTCGGCCACGGGGACAGGGAAGACTTATTTAGGCGCCTTTGATGTTCAACAATATCGGCCAAAGCGGTTTTTATATGTGATTCATCGTGAGCAAATTCTCCAAAAGACAAAAGATTCCTTTCAACGGATTCTAGGTGGCGATGATCGAGATTATGGAATCTTTACTGGAAGTCGGAAGGTGACGGATGCTAAATACCAATTTGCGACTATCCAATCCTTAGCTAAACCGGATCAACTAGCTAACTTTGCACCGGACGAATTCGATTATATTTTATTTGATGAAGCTCACCATGTCGGTGGAGAAACCTATCAACGGGTAATTAATTATTTTCATGCTGACTTTATGCTCGGGATGACGGCTACTCCCGAGCGGTCCGATGAATTTAATGTTTTCCAACAATTTAACTATAATATTGCCTATGAAATTCGTCTCCAGCAAGCCCTGGAAGAAGACATGTTGTGTCCTTTTCACTATATTGGAGTGGAAGATTATGAGTTTGATGGGGATGTAATTTCTGATATGGCGACCTTGAGTCGGTTAGTATCACCAGAACGGGTCAAATATATTATCAAACAGACACAATACTATGGTTATTCGGGGAATGTATTACGGGGCCTAATCTTCTGTTCCCAAAAAGAAGAAGCCTATGATCTGGCAGCTGAGTTAACGAAGCAAGGTTTTCCTTCAATTGGACTGACCGGTTCGGATAGTGAAGCTCGACGGAATGAAGTTGTTAGTCAACTAGAAGATGGAAAGATAAATTATATTGTGACGGTCGATATTTTTAACGAAGGAATCGATATCCCAAGTGTTAACCAAGTTGTCATGTTGCGCAATACCAAATCAAGTATTGTTTTCGTTCAGCAATTAGGACGGGGCTTGCGAAAAGCACCGAATAAAGACTACGTAGTGGTAATTGATTTTATTGGAAATTATCGGAATAACTATTTAATTCCTATTGCTCTAACAGGGGATGATAGTCGGATGAAAGATTCGGCCCGTCAAACAATTGAGTTAGAACCAATGATTGGCGTTTCAACTATCAATTTTACCCGAGTCGCTAAGGAGCGGATTTATGAGTCCATTCAAGTAGCAAAGTTAACTGGAATTCGCGAATTAAAGCAAATCTATTTACAGCAAAAGGAACGATTAAATCGGATTCCGTTAATGTATGATTTTCAGTATTCGCATTCGATCGATGAGCGTGTCTTTGCTCGAATGAAGGGGAAAAAGACGGGCGCACCACAAGGTAGTTACTACGCCTTCTTGACTCGGGTTGAACCAGGTAAATTTAATTTATCTGACTATGAGGCGGCTGTTTTGCGCTTCTTGACGAATGAAATTTGTACCGGGATTCGCCAACATGAACTTTTAATCATTGATTATTTATTGACTCATGATCAATTAACTGATCAGGAATTCGCGAAGATTATTACTGACCATCATTTATATTTAGAAGATGATACATTGGCTTCAGTTCAACGGGTCCTATCGTTGGAATATTATGGCGAGAAAACTCATCCAAGTAAGTATGATTATGGGGAACTGCCAGTGGTTGAATATGCTGATGGAGCTTATCGATTAGGCAAAGCCTTTAGTGAGAACTATCGTCATCACCATGATTTTCATGTCCTGGTTCAAGACGCAATTAAGACGGGCTTATTGCGGGCAAAACGGTATGATTCTACACAAGTCTTTACCCTGTATCAACGCTATACCCGCTCGGAGATTATTCGTTTAATGAATTTTGAAAAAGATATCCCCAAGTTGAATATTGGTGGTTACAAAATTGAAGGCCACCGCTGTCCAATTTTTGTGACTTATGAAAAACCAGATGATATTAGTGCTACCACTGATTATAATGACGAGTTCTATAATAATCGAGAGATGAGTTACTTCTCTAAGAGTAACCGGACGCGGCAAAGTAAAGATGTGCAGGCGATGACTGGTTATGATGAAAATGGAGAACCATTACTGGAAATGAAATTATTCTTAAAGCAATCAGCTGATGAAGGGGATGACTTCATGTTTTTAAGTCAGGTACGGACGATCCCTCAATCTGTGTCAGAGACGACACAGGGTGGCAAACCGGTTGTGAAATTTATTTTGAAATTAGATTCACCAGTCGAAAACCGACGGTATCACCGGATTATTGGTAAATAATTGAAAAGCGGATGCATCGAGAAAATGAATCTCGAGGCATCCGCTTCTTACTTTTTACCGTCTTTTAAGGAGAGAGATTGGTAAAACTGCCTTTTAGTATCGACGTAGTTTAGCAAGGGGTGCGAAACCAAGCATTGCTAGGGCGATACCAAGTAGGGTCAGGCTAGTAGCGTCATTCCCAGTTTGTGGTAGGGATGACGCCGTCGTCATAGCTTTTTTAACTGCGACGACTTTCTGATTAGTATTGGTTGCAGCACCAGAAGCGACTCTACTTACTTCCTTGATTTCAGGAGCGTTCATCAATTTAGTTACCGTTTCATTTAATACAGTATCCTGACTTGGAGAATTATCAGCAGATTGATCGGAAGCGGTCACTACTGGTGTTGCTTTTTCAGAAGTAGGGTCAGTTGTTTCAGAAATAGGTTGAGTAGTTTGGTCTGCTGCGGGTTGTTCAGTTGTTGAATTAGTAGGCTGAGTAGCTTCAGTATTCGGTGAAACTTTTTCAGTTGGAGTAGTTTGGTTTGCTGCAGGTTGCTCAGTTGTTGAATCAGTTGGCTGAGTAGTTTCATTGTTAGGTGAAACTACTTCGGCTGGGGTAGATTGCTTTTCAGCAGCTGCTTTAGCAATTGCTAAGGTGTTTTGAGCAGTGGTTAAGGCTACTTTGGCATTTGCAAGCGTTTCTTGTGCTTCTGATACTTTTTGATCAATAGCATCTTTTTTATTCTTTGCTTCTAAAAGTTGGGCTTGTGTTCGAGTTACATTATAGCGAAGTCTCATTTGGTAAGCTTGTTCATAACCTGAAAGATCAGATTTTGCTTTATTTAACTCGATTTCATCAGCTGAAACTTTAACTTTTGCATTGTCAAATGCAGTTTGTGCATCCTTTTGCTTTTCTAGTAAACCATTATAAATGGTCCCATCAACGCTGATCGTGGCCGTTTGATTCATGTGACCAATTGGCGTGTTAATGGACATCGCTAAGTCATAGGTCGTAGCGGGATCTGCACTAAATGTCCAATCGACAGCATCACCATTAGCGTTTGAAGCAGTCAGATCAGTTCCCTTGTAAGAAAGTGACCCAACATATTGCTTGCCGTTAGTCATATGGAGGGTAATTTCTACCTGGCCACTTGGGAGTAGTTTAACAAGGGCGTTTTTAGCAAAGGACTGCTGTGAAAGTGATTCAGTGGTAGTACCTGTTTTCCAAACAGCAGCAGGAATTTCTTGACCATTTTCGGCACTAGACACGGCAGCATTGGCAGTGCTTAATGCATCACTAGCTGAATTCAACGTAGCCTGATCTTGGTTGAGTTGATTTGTAAGATCATCGATCTTTTTTTGTGTTGAGTCAATATTAGATAAGACTTCATTATTGGCCACGGTGGCTTCATCCGCTGCCGCACTAGCAGTGGCATAATCACTATCAGCATTCATTTGCAATGCTGTTGCCGCAACCAATGATATATTGGCTGAATCAACATTCGCTTGTGCGGAATCGACGGCTGCTTGTGCTACTTCAACAGAAGGTGCAGAACTTGTAGTCGCTGGTTGTGCTTCCGTTGTTGGTTGACTCGGGGCCGTTGTGTCGGCATTAGCAACCGTGGTCCCTAAAACGGTCGTTGTAAATAGCGCTCCTGCCACGATGGACGTAACCATAGTGGCCTTTTTCAATTGATTTCCCATAAATATTCCTCCAAATTAATTGTAATAATAGTAACAATCATAATTTAATTATACAAACAAAGTCCAAATTTACAACAAAAAATTCAAAAAAGATTATCATGTGATCATCAAATATGGTATGCTCTAATTGCTTATAAATAAAGGGTTTCATGACGTTATGTCACCAACGAGGGGTCTAAAATGAGAAGATATATAATGTATATTTATAGGATGATAATCATAATTGCAGTTGCTATTTTTTTAAGTTTATTAATAATTTATGATTCTGGTGGTTTGAATATTCATCATAGTTTGGTCCAAGCTGATCAAACTACGAAGACGGTTGATAGCCAAGCGACCTTTTGGAAAAGCTCCGATCCGAACAGTCAATCTGTAGCGCAAAATTATCTGAATACTGATGCCAAACTAATCCAAACTGATGGGAAAACACAAGTGATCATTACTACCAAAAATGGTGGTGGACAAAACATTCAAAAAATGCAGATCAAGGGTGGGAGCGCAGCGCAAATCCAAACCAATGGCAATGAATCCACGCTGACCTTTGATCTACCTAACTTAGACGGAACATATACGATTGAAATGACAATTGATACCAAGGTACCGATTCTTGGCAATCAGGGGATTATGACCGAATCGGCCATTATGAAAGTGGATTTATCGAAGCTTGCAACGGCTACTTCATCTTCCAGTTCGGCCACGAGTTCATCAGTTACGAGCAATAGTTCGACTAGTTCAAGTTCAGTTTCAGTTTCTTCATCAGCAACTAGTTCCTCATCCAATACCAGCTCTTCAACGACAACGGCCTCCTCAACGACAACACAATCGGTGCCAGCAAATAATGATCAGTCAGTAAATCGTTCGCTTTCCATCCGTAAGACTACCAACATCAATGAAGAATCAGCTTCAGCTTCCTTTTTCGGCCCTCAAATAGTCTTTCGCCCAGAGGGTGATCACTACTTAGCAATTATTACCCTGACTAGTGGTAAACAATATGTTAAGACAATGCAGTTTGCGGGCAAGTCACCAAGTCAAATTACAAATTTGGGGCCAGATAGTGCGGCCTATACTTATCAGGTTTCAAAGCAAACGATGATAGATGGTCAGGAAGTATTGACGTTCGATCTGATAACTCCGCTTGGTGAGATGCACCAAACCGCCATCGCTTATTATCCGGCTAATGGTCAGGCGACCCTGACCTCCAACGCTAACTCCATTACAGCGACCTCATCACCATTTGGTACGGTTAATTCAAGCTCGTCCAATATAATGACTGCAACATCCGGACAAGTGATTGACCCCAATCAAGATGTCCAGGAAATTACTTATGAAGTTTTAAACGAAAGTCGTTCAGGTCTCTCTGAAGCGAATAACTACTACACCCGCACTGCTCGCATTGTCAAAAGTGGTTCGGGCTACAATGTTACGATGACGGTCAAGGTCAAAGCGGGAATCGTAACCTTTGTTCCGGTTAGTGTCGGGGTTGGGCAGATTACTAGTCAATCACATACTACTTCTGGCGGTGAAGACGTTTGGACTTTTACCTTTCATATCAACAGTGCTGATGACTTGAATAATCCAGTGGCGGGACAAATTAAGATGACCGTCCCAATGGTGGGAATTTCCGGACGCTTGTTCAATATCTGGTACGTCTTTGGAAAAACGTCGGTTGGAGGGGCTAGTTATCTCAGCTCGATGGATGGCGACGCCGGTGCTTTAGGAACTAGTGGCACAGCTGGTGCTGCCGCCGGGGCAGGTCAAACGGCGGGAAGTTCGGCTACTAGCCCACAACTTTTTGATCTAAGGGCGGCGCAAAAGCAGTTAAGCAAGTATCGGGTTGATCCAGTATTGGCTAAATGGCCACATGTGAAACTAATTCGCTATCCAATTGCCTTAACAGCCACAATCATCGTGGGCTTAATGGCGATAATTTCTGGTGGAACCTTAGTTTGGTACAAATGGTGGAGTAAATAGGTGAGATTATGAAGAAAAATCAAGGGATAAATTATTTATGGCGGTGCATGTTGAGTGGTTTGATGTTTTGCTTGTCCTTTATTGGCCTGTTAAGTGTGGCGCATGCCGATTCAATTAATTACCAAACCTTTAAATACGGAACCTCCACGACTTCAATGGCGGATGGTTACTATGTTAAACCAGCACAAATTACTGTTTCCGGTGATAAATATGTGATTACGATGACTATCCGGACGGCTAATGATTTGACGGCCTGGCCGGTAGTAGTGAATTCGATTGATGGTCAAGCGCCACAAAATGTTTCAAAAACCCGTAGTGGGAGTTCTTATGACTATTCGTATTCATTTATGGAATCTGATCTGAATAAAGTGATCTCAAGTAATATTTCAATCAATGTTCCGGGCGTGTACACTGCAACTCACAACATTAGTTTTAAGTTTGACACGAGCAATTTGCCATCTAAATCAGGTGGTAATAGCCAGACGGAAAGTACGACGGCGGTTGGGACAAATGATCCGAGTTTAAATACTAAATTAAAAAAGCTAACTTCACAGGCTTCTTCACAGTCAAAGGCTGCTAGCAAAAAAGAAAGTCAATTAGCGGTTTCGATTAGTCAGCAAAACATCGCAACAGCCAAACAAAATCGCTACAATGCAGCGCTTTTCTACTATGTGTTAGTGATTGGTCTGGTCGGCTTAGTGATTTTAATCGGTTCAGTAGGTTACTTTATCTGGCGGGGAAAATATCATCCGCGCCATTAGGAGGATAAAATGAAGAGGAAAGTTATTATTGGGAGTTTGCTGGCCTTTTTAGTGATAATTGGCGGGATTGCCTGGGGGGCACGCGTTTTTGTTCAAAAACAACAAGAACAAAGTCAGCGAATTGTGGCTACTAGTGCAGCGATTACCGAAATTTTTGCGAAACTTGATCTTGATTTAGTTGGCGTTCCCAAAACCCAAGCAAAATTACCAGCTCGGTATCAAAATGTGGCTAAAATCGGCAGTCCCATGGCTCCCTCAGTGGAGAAAATTGATTCGCTCAATCCGACAACCGTTTATGCCGTTTCGACCTTAAAAGATCAGTATAATTCGGCTTTTAAGAAGCAAGCAGTGAATGTGGTTTATTTGAAATTAGACTCAGTTAAGCAATTGAAAGGAACTTTATCTAGTCTAGGTAAACAATATCATCGAACGAGGCAGGCCCATACAGCTAATCAGGAGATTGATAGTGCAATCACAACTGTGAAGAAGCGCATTCATGGACGAAAACCGCGGGTTCTAATTTTAATGGGAATGCCGGGAGCGGGATATATGATCATGACAGAGAAAACTTATGTCGGTTATTTGGTGAAAATTGCCGGCGGGGAAAATGTTTATGCTGCTAATGGACAATCATTTATCTCGCCCAATAATGAATCCTTGGCCCAGCAGAAACCTGATGTGATCTTACGATTGGCTCACGCTTTACCTGATCAGACGATTCCACAATTTAACGATGAATTTAAGAATAATCCGGTGTGGGCGCAAATGCCAGCTGTTAAGAATCATCGCGTCTATGATCTGAAACAACCGACCTTTAACGCATCGGCCAATATCAATGCCGCCAAAGCACTCAAGCAGGTTAGTCAGTGGTTGTATCCAAAATAAGGAGTTAGGGATGAAACGTATCGGATGGGCGTATTTGGGCGTGATGATCTTGTTAGTTTGTACAGTTATTATTGCAATGATGTGTGGGCCAAGTGTAATTTCGTGGCAACATATGACGATGACCGATTACAATACCATTTTTAATATTCGCCTGCCGCGCTTGGTGGCGGATTTAGTTGGTGGAGCCGCCTTAGCGATTAGTGGCGCTTTATATCAAGCGACCTTTCGAAATCCAATTGCTGATGCGGGCATTTTAGGGATTTCAGCTGGGGCCGAATTATTCACGGTGGTCGCTGCCTTGGTTATACCAGGGACTCTTTGGTTCAAAGTTAGTGGGTCCTTGATAGGTGGCACCATCGTGTTAGTGGTCCTGGTAACTTTACAACAGTTTTTGAGTCCAACTCAGTTGATTCTAGTCGGGGTGGCAATGGATGCTGCGATTACCGGCGTTCAAAAAATTTTGAATGCAAATCAGCTAAATGGCTTAGCAACGGTGACCTGGACAGGAACGATGGTATTAGCCGTTGTTGGTGTGATCACCATTATTGCTGCCTTATTTGTTGCCCATTGGGGGAATTATCTTAAGGTCAGTGATGAATTTTTAGGTTCTGTGGGGCTTAATCCTCGCTTATTACGGACCAGTTTATTAATAATCGCGACGATCTTAGCAACCTGTACTACGGCAGTTATTGGCATTGTGGCCTTCTTAGGGATCATTGTGCCGCAATCTTGTCGTGTCATCATCGGCCGAAATTATCAAGATTTAATTCCCTTTGCCGGTTTATGTGGGGCGTGGTTGCTTTCAGCAACGGATACCTTTGGGCGCTTAATCGTCCAACCCAGTGAAATTTCTGCGCAAATTATCTTGGCGATAGTTGGAGGTCCCTTCTTGATTGTGATGTTGGTTAAAGGAAAGCGGGCGATCTAATGATTAGTGTAAAAGAGCTCAGTTTTCAGTATGATCATCAGCCACGCCTGATTGATAATTTAAATTTTTCACTACCAAGCAAAAAGATTACGGCCATTATCGGCCCCAATGGGAGTGGGAAGACGACCCTATTAAAATTATTAACACGCTCTTTAAAACCTGAGGAGGGGGAAGTGACGATTGCTGGGCAGTCGATTTGGGACCTGTCAGCAAAAGACTTTGCCCAACAAGTGGCGGTGGTGTATCAACATAACCCGCTCTATGATGTCATCAAAGTGGGTGAATTAATTAATTTTGGTCAGTCACCATATCATGATTTGTTAACTGGTACAGACCGTTCTGATCAGAGCAAAGATGCGATTGTTCAGCAACTCGGTTTAACAGAGTTAGTTGATCGACCGATGGGATCCTTATCAGGAGGACAACAGCAATTAGTTTGGTTGGCGACCGCTTTAAATCAGTCGCCACAGATTTTAGTATTAGACGAACCAACGACTTATTTGGATCTTTATTATCAGGTGAAACTAATGCACCTGATCCAAAAGATTCAGAAGACTCAACAGTTAACCATTATTATGATTTTGCATGATTTAAATCAGGTTCTGCACTATGCGGATTGGTGCTTGTTGTTAAAAGATGGGCAATTAATCGATCAGGGGTTGCCCAAAGAGATCTTGACGCCCAAACAGATTCAAGCCACCTTTAATTTGGCGACTGATATGATCACCATGCCCCAGGGAACCCAGTTATACATTAAAAATGAACAACCTTTGATAGAAGTGAACCCCCTAAGTTGGACAGAT
>NZ_AZFN01000012.1 GCF_001434365.1 Limosilactobacillus gastricus DSM 16045
ATCTGTCCAACTTAGGGGGTTCACTTCTCCTAGTTCTGGTGGCCGTTTTGCTTTTTTATAGCAAACCTAAATCACTAGATTCAATACGAAAGCAGGCTAAACTCAAAATGGTTAGCCTGCTTTTAAAATTGCTATTTTAATTCCGTCTTTTGGAACTGCTTTAAATTATTAGTGGTTGGAATCAAATTAGTCCACTTCTTGGATAAGAAAACATCATTAACGTGATAATTAGGTGATGCTTGCTTGTTCTCTATGAACCGGGAAACTTGCCGGTCAAAATCAACCCAACCGGACCAACCGAGGTGAATCGTATCGTTCATAAATGAACTTTGGTTACCCTTGTGAGAGAAATCAACAATATTATTGAAGCCTTGGGATTGGAGCTGGAATTTAATCTTATTGACGGTTTGATAGTACATCTTCATACTCATTCCAGTATGTTTTTCCCATTTCTCGTTAACTGGGGTAATCACAAAGATTACGTTGGTATTAGTCTTTTGGAATTGCTTTAAGACGGTTTCAAAATCTCCATATTCGGGTGACTTATAATAATCGAAGTGCCGTTGCGAATTCTTCGTCGACCAGTATTTACCACGTAATTGCTTCCGATAGAAACTATCAATAATTCCGAGATGATTATTCTTGGATTGTTTAGCCTTATCTTTGGCGGCCTGTTGATAGAGTTTGGAGTAATTATAGGTAACCGGTAACGCTTCTTCACCCGGCACGATCTTCTTTTGATAGTTATTATTCAAGAAATAACCACTAAAAAGATTGTCCTCATGGGCGAGTAAACTCATCCGAAATGATAGCCATTGGCGTTCAAAGTCAGTTAAGACCTTCCCACTAGCAATCCGCTTGGCCGCGTTAGGGATGGTCCCATCTGTGCCCAAAAGGTCAATTAACCGTTGAGCAGTGTAGCGGTCATAGGCGGACTTAGGGTTGGCCTGCAAGAGCCAGTAAATATCACTATAGGAACCCGTGTAATAAGCAAATGCCGTTTTATCAACCCCAGGTTTGGTAAACCATTGGGGAGAAATAATAAAAACGGCCTTTTTGTTGGTTAACTGTTTACTCATCATTGTCATATTCAACATTTGTGGCAATGACTGAGTTCCCCGAGAACCAAATAAGAAAGGAGTATAGTTGTGGTATTTAGCCGCCATTACAGATGGATGGTATTTATCCATCCGGTTTAATTCACTCGAGCCAAAAAAGGCCACATAGTGTTTTGATTTATCACTGAGCGCTTGTACTTTTAAGTCGCGGTTTTTAAAAACCACATTACTCAATGATACTGCGGCTCTTTGCAAGGTTGCTTGACTCCGTTTTCCACTCCAAGGATAGGCAAATACCAATAAACATAAGAGTGCAGCAACGAACAGCGGCCCTAGCACGAGCCAAAGCTGTTTAGCTGGTTTTTTCATTATTGTAATTCCTTTACCCGATCAGCAATTAAGTTAATGGTGCTCCATTGGTCACGATCAAATTCAGAAACGGGGACTTGGATTCCATATTCTTCTTGTAAGGAGAAAAGGAATTGGACAGTTGACATGGAATCAATTTTACCTGAAGTAAAGATGTTTTCATCATGATCTGCGAAGTCAGCCACGTCACGACCAGCAGCAGCAGCTAATAATTCTTGGATTTTTTCGTTCATAATAAATTCCTCCTAAAAATCAATTAATGTGTAAACCATAACTTATTTAAGAATCCTGAGAAGATCAGGAAAGTAAAGACAACAAAATTAAAAGTAATCAAAATCGCGATCCCTTTGGTCAGCCAAGTAGATTTAAGATTCTTAAAGTGCTTCTGCTTGTAACGTAACCAAGCATCGTTAACTACTAGGGCTAACCCATGTAGGAACCCATAGAGAATGTAGTACCAGGTAACCCCATGCCAGAATCCCATGATAATCATGTTCAGCATGTACGCAGTTGATGAAAGAGCATTCCGACTCTTAAACCAACGCTTTTTAGTCGCTAAGAAGACAAAGCGCATAAAGATATAATCACGGAACCAGAAGGATAAGGTCATGTGCCAACGGTTCCAGAATTCTTTAATGTTCGGTGAACTAAATGGTTTATTAAAGTTCATCGGAGTTTTAACACCCATTAGATATGAGATCCCAACGGCAAAGAGGGAATAACCCGCAAAGTCGAAGAATAAATTACCGGCATACATGTAGGCTACGCCGACGACCCACCAAGAAAGGTGGGGGGCACTTAGCATGGCCATTTTCTCCATGAATGGTTGCCATTGCATTGCAAAGAAGTAGGTAATTACAAATTTATAAAGGAAACCTAAGAATAGATAGTAGATCGCTTTATCGACCATTTTAAGGTATTCTTGGCGTTCCGGAACCGCTTGGTAATCAGTCGCAAAGCGCCGATAACGATCAATTGGCCCGGAGGTAATGGTCGGCATGAAGACCATAAAACGAATAAATTTCCACCAGTTAAGTTCTTTTAAGACCCCATCACGAGTTTCAATGATGGTCCCGACTGCCCGGAAGGTAAGATAAGAAATCCCCATAAAGCCAAGGAGAGAATTATGTCCAACCATGGCGGGCGTCACCTTCACAATGACTAAGGGTAAAATCGAAAGGAAGGCGAGGAGATAAAAGCCCCAGCCGGTATTATGCTTTTGGCGATAGTGGAAATACCACATTACCAAAATCGTCTCATAGATAATATAAGCAATCAGCGAACAACCTTGCTGGACGCTGGAGCCGGTAAACATGAAGAAGATGAATAAAAAGCTAACGAAAGCCTCATACCAGACCAAACGCTTACCAAAATAGATCCCAATCATTAGGGGAATGATGGCGATAATTAGGTAGATAAAGTAAGTCGGTGATCCGTAGGCCGAATAGTTGGGGAGGGTTTGTAACCAATTCAGCATTATTGATTAGCCTCCGCAATCATTTGTTTAATGGCGATCTTACCATTGGCCGATTTCGGGAAATCGTCAACGTAGACGAATTGAGTCGGCATCATGTACTCCATGACTCGGTCTTTCAAATCGTTCCGTAACGTTTTCGTGAATTCGGCTTCGTCATCCACTGACTCATTTGGAATAATGTAAGCGATCAAGTGCGTCGCACGATGATTAGCATCATACTTCGGAACCGCCACAGCTTGTTTAACGAGCGGACTAGTTTCGATACTGCTCCGTACTTCATCAAGCTCGATCCGGAAACCGTGGAGCTTAATCTGAAAGTCCATCCGGCCGACAATGTAATGCATTCCATCTTCATCAATCATGGCTGCATCACCCGTCCGATAAGACTGGATCCCATTTAACTTAAAGAAGTTTTGTTGAGTCTTAGTTGGGTTGTTTAAGTAACCACGAGCGACACTGTCACCGGTAATCACCAATTCACCTTCCGTTTTTGGCGTGGTAATTTCTTGATCACCATCCCAAATTGAAGTAGTCGTATTGGCCTTAACCTTACCGACTGGCAGACGCTTTAGGGTATCCACCATTTCTTGGGTGATCTCTACGCTGGTAATCGCTACGGCTGCTTCGGTTGGCCCATAAGTATTAAAAATATGGGCGTGAGGGAAGCGTTCCTTCAGGCGCTTGGCGGTATTAACTGTGAGTTCCTCACCACAAAAGAGGAAGTGGGTTAACCCTGGCATCTTGGTTTCGCTGAAGTCCGGACTTAGCATTAACATGTCGGCCAAGGATGGGGTTGAAACATAAACATTCAAATCCAAACTTGGGAGAACGGTGAAGAGTTGACCGAAGTTTTTTACAACTTCTGAAGGCAAAGCTTTAATGGTCCCGCCAGATAAGAGCGCGGGAAGCCAAAACATTCCTGAAAGATCAAAAGAGTATGGTGGTTGACCTAAAAAGGTTTGTCCTTGAGGAATCTTAAAATCATCAGATAACATCCATTTAGCAAAAGAATTGATGTTGTCATGAGAAATTTCTACCCCCTTAGGAGAACCGGTAGTCCCAGAAGTAAAGAGAATGTAGAATAATTGATCGCCATCAACGACATGATCTAGTTGATAATTCACTTGATGATGCATGATTTCGGTTAATTGATCACTGGTCAACACTGGGCCATGATAATTAACCTCACTTGCTGGGAAATCATCGATGGCCACCACTAATCCGGGCTGACCGGTTTCGATAATTGAAGCAAGCCGGGTTGAAGCCGTCCCTGTTTCAACGGGAATATAAGGGTGACCGGACTTCAGTGTTCCAATAAAACCAGCTACCATTGTGAATTGATGGTCACCATAGAAAAGAACTGGTTGGTGCAAGTCGAGAGCTGAGTTTTGATCGAGCCAAGCAGCCAAGGCATCAGAGTAGTTTTTAAGGTCTTGATAAGTATTTAAGCGGCCCAATTCATCATAGGCGATGGTCGTTGGGTGTTGACTAGCCACTTGATCAATGGACCAGATTAGGTTGTTCATCACAATCATCCTCCTTAGAACTCGTTATAGATGAATGGGGCTTCCCCGGCGCCAAAATATCCGTACATATAAATTAAGATCATTAAAATAATGAAGTAAAATAAGGTACGAAGAATAAACTTAGCGGTCGGGTGATCGTTTAATTTTTTCATAGTTTTTCCTCTTACTGGCACAAATATTGAATTTTGTGCGAACTATAACATTAGTAATAATAACACCTTTAGTTGCTAACAAATATAAAAATTCCGTAAAATTTGGCGGATTAATTAAAATTTAAGAAAGTAGGAAGACAATGCGATTTTTACATACGGCCGATTGGCATGTCGGAAAGTCTTTACATGGTTATGACCTATTAAATGAACAACAACATATTTTTCAACAAATCGAGGCCATTGCCTTAGAGCAAAAAGTAGATGCAATTGTGATTGCGGGAGATTTATATGACCGCAGCGCGCCTAGTGAGGAGGCTGTTAGTGAATTAAATGCGGAACTGCAAAAACTGAACCTTCATGATCAGCTCCCAATTTTAGCGATTAGCGGTAATCATGATTCGGCCGCCCGATTGGCGACGGGGGATGCCTGGTATAGTGCAACACAATTTTATTTGCATACCCAATTATCACAAGCGTTCGAGCCCATTGTGATTGGTGATACCCAATTCTTTTTGTTGCCTTATTTTGAATTACAGGCAGTGCGTAATTACTTTGGTGATGATGAGATTCATTCGGTCAAGGTAGCGATGGAACGGATCGTTGCACAAATGCAGGATCATTTTGCGCCCGATAAGCATCAAGTTTTAGTTGCTCATTTTTTTGCCGCTGGTAGTTCCCATACGGATTCCGAAACCAAGGTTGAAGTTGGCGGTTTAAATGCCATTCCCGTCGACTTGTTAACGGAGTTTGATTATGTAGCCTTAGGTCATTTGCATAATCCTAACGCCTTAAAAAATCCAGTGATTAAATACAGTGGTTCCCCCCTAAAAATGTCGGCTTCTGAAGCTGAACTCCAAAAAGGGGTTCGAATTGTTGATTCAGCCATAGGCGAATCAACCTGGGTGCCTTTAAAACCAGCGCATGATGTTCGAATTATTAAAGGCTCCTTTGATGACCTAATGCAAAAGACTGATGAAGGTGATCGAGATGATTTTGTGGTGATTCAATTAACGGATCAAGAAATGATTCCTGATGTAATGAGTCGCTTACGCCAGGTTTATCCACGGATTATCGCCTTGCAACGAGTGAACGGACCGGTTCAGATGAAAATTGATACGACGATTGATCCAGCGCTCGACCCAATGCAACTGGTAGCTAAGTTTTATGATTTCGCCACTGATGGGCACAACCTAAATCCTGAGCAGAAAGAGTGGTTGACTCAAAGTTTGCAACGCGTTCAGAAAGGGGAATAGGATGCGACCATTAAAATTAGAATTGAACTATTTTGGACCATATGAACATGCCACCATTGATTTTAATCAGTTTAGCGAAGTCCCAGTTTTTTTAATCAGTGGCAAAACGGGCAGTGGGAAAACGACGCTGTTTGATGCGATGAGTTTTGCCTTGTTTGGCAAAACCTCCAATGATGATCGGGAAGCTAAACTGTTACGATCGGACTTTGCACCGGATGATCAGGAAACCTTAGTGAAATTCTGGTTTGAGCACCAAGGGGTTCAATACCAACTTGAACGGCGACCAAAACAAAGGATAAGACGTACAAGCGGGAAATGGGTTGAACTGGGAGGAAAGGTTTCCTTAATTTATCCTTTGGATGCAGCCGAACCAATTGAGAAAACGAAAGATGGGGACGTCAAAGCCGTTATCGTTGATTTATTGAATCTAAACGCTGATCAATTCCGACAAATTGTCTTATTACCACAAGGAAAATTTCGCCAATTCCTTGAATCATCTAGTAAGGATAAAGAAGCGATTTTAAGGTCCTTATTTGGTACCCAGTTATATGAACGATGGGTGGATGATTTACAAAATCAATATAAGCAATTAAAGGCGGCTAGTGATCAACAAACAACGCAATTGACGACCTTAATGCAGCAAATTGAGGAGATTGAGGCTGAACAACCCCAGGAATGGCTATCGGACGCCCAGGAACTATTCCAAAAAGATCAGTCAGCTTTGACGAAAACTCAAGAGCAATTAGTTGCCTTACAGGCCCAGGTACAAATTTTAACAGTGGCTGATCGCCAATGGCAAAACTGGCAAGAGACTCAAATTGAATTAGAGCAGACCCAAGTTAAGCACCAAGCCTTAATTGAAGAACAGCCAGCGATGGATCAGGTGGCAAAGCAAATCCAACTGGACGAGTGGGTTCAGAGACAAGTCCCTAAACTTAATCAGTATCATCGCCAACATCAATTGATTGCCGAACTAAGCCAAAAAAATCATCTGGCTCAACAAGAATGGGACCATAATCAACAGGTGGTTACCGAAACGCAAGCCCAGTTAAAACAATTAGGCAACCTTGACCAAGCCCAAGTCCACTTAACGCAAGAAATCGGTCAGTGGGCACAGCTAGCCAATGATTTTCAGCGCTTACAATCGGCTTTGAAACATTATCAAGACACTAAGTCAAACCAAGCTAGTTTGAAAAGCCAATTACAGGTGGCTAGCCAATCAGTCCAAGAAGCTAGTGATCGTTATACAAACATAAATGACCAATATGCGCGTTCGATGATTAGCCGATTAGCTCAACGACTAGAACCAGGATCGCCGTGTCCACTATGCGGGAGTAGGGAACACCCGCATCCAGTGGTGGTTGATGAACTGATTGTGGTGTCGGAAGATGAGGTAAAGCAAGCGCAAAGTCACTTGGATAAAGTACGCGCTCAAAACTCACAGCTACAGGCTCAACTTGAGCAAACTAGTCAGCAATTACAAGAAGAACAAGCGCAAATTGATCAACAATTGGCGCAGCTAAATCAAGCAATGGACGTTACGGATCAAGATCCCGAGAGTCTGGAGAAGCTTTTACGGGCCCAACAAGCAGCCCAACAAGCGGCCCAACACCAGCTCGCAAGTCAATTAAAAGAACGTGATCAATGGCAAGCAGCTTTGACTAAGGCCCAAGGAACGTTGGATCAATTAAGGGGACAGCAAGTTACGTTAGCAGAGCAATTAACAAGTACCGAGCAAGAACAAGGCGCACTGAAAGAGCAATTAATGACTGCTTTAGGACAAGCGCCTAAGTCTTTATCTTGGGAACAAATGGAAGAAATTGCTGACCAGCTTGATCGGCTGCCACAACTTCGTCAACAATTAAGTGATTACCAAGGGGCAGTAAAAGTGGTGGAGAGTCGTTTGGCTGAATTAAAGCCCCAGGTAGCTAAGCAACCGGCTGGTGAGACTGGCCAAGTGCGAGCAGAATTAAAAGATAAGCAAGCTCAGGTTGAAGAAACAGCGCAAGCAGTGGGACGATTAGAGTCCCGGCTTCATCAACGTCAGCAAACGATAAGCCAGGTTGACCAATTAATGGATCAACAAACGACGATGATGACCAAATTACGGTCCTTAAATCAATTAGTGCAGACCTTACGGGGGATGGGAGATAAAAAGCTTGGTTTGGAACGCTTCGTCTTACAACAATACTTTAATGAGGTCTTAACAGTCGCAAATCAGCGCTTTAGTCAATTAACGAATGATCGTTATAAATTCGTGTTAGATCAGGAATTAACGGCGCGCGCAACGCAAAATGGCCTGGAAGTTGATGTTTATGATGACTATGCAGGCAAGGCCCGTAGTGTCCATACGCTCTCTGGTGGGGAAAGCTTCATGGCTTCCTTAGCCTTGGCTTTAGCGTTAGGTGAAGTCGTGCAGCAACGTCAAGGGGGTGTGCAAATTGATGCCCTCTTTGTTGATGAAGGTTTTGGCTCACTAGATCAAGAGGCACTTGATGAAGCCTTAACGGCCCTTCAATCTATTGAGGGGCAACGAATGGTCGGTATTATTAGTCACGTGACGGAATTAGAAGAACGAATTCCGGATCAGTTAAAGGTGACAGCCACTGATGGTCGGAGCCAAGTTAGTTATCAACACGAATTTTAAGAGTGAAACAGGCTAATCGCTATCAATTCAAGGTAGCGGTTAGCCTGTTTTCGTTTTTATATCAATTTATAGCCAAAGCCTCGGACGGTTAGTAGGTGTTGTGGATTTTGGTCGTCATCTTCTAATTTATCGCGAAGGTGGGCAATGTGCATATCGACAATTCGCGATGATCCTAATTCATCATAGCCCCAGACTCCCGATAAAAGCTGATCACGAGAGAGCACTTGCCCCTGATGATCAGCTAAATAGGACAACAGTTGGAATTCTTTTTTGGTTAGCAGGACTGGTTGGTGATCCTTAGTAACTGACACCTTTTGTTTATCAATTACCCAATTCGCAATCTGAATTTGATGCTGATTCACTGGAGATTCATGGGCGTTATTAATTGGTGCGGGTTCAAGTGTAATTTGATCATAGAGCCACAGTCGTTGTTGAATTAGGGCAGCGAGAACTTCGAGTGGCGTGGTCTTTACTAATACATCATCAACCTTAGCGCGAAATAATTTTCGTGATTGACGACTTGTGGGGGCTTGCACCCAAACCAGAATTGGGTGATGAAATTCAGGCCGGAGCAACATCATGGTAGCCAAAGTAGTTTCTAAATTAATCGTGTCCAAATCCCACAGAAGTGCGGCGTATGAGGCCTGAGCAATTTTAGCGACGGCACTAGTGGCAGTAGTAGTTTGGTCAATTTGCCAATGATTAATCGATGCTAGTTCTTGCATCGTTTCTTGTAATTGGGGGTCTTGGGAGACCAGTAAAAAAGGGTTAATGAGCAGATCCTCCGATAATTTACCGAATCTTTACATAAGTCCAGGCGAAGTTTTACATAAGTTGTTTACAGTATATTTGTAACATAAATTAGCTTGGAAACAAAGGAGGATGACGGGAATGCACAAGCGACGCTGGTGGCTACTTGCTTTGATGATCATAATTTTATTCGTTGTTGGTGCTTATCTAGCCCACCAGACGAATCCCAAAGCCAAGTCAGCCAAGATTACGAGTGTCGGGTCAACGGCTTTGCAACCCCTAATTGAAGCGGCAGTGCTGGGGTTTCAAAAGCAAGCTTCGACCGTAAATGTAGTTGTTCAAGGTGGTGGTTCGGGGACGGGCCTTTCTCAAGTGGCATCGGGAGCAGTTGAAATAGGGATGTCAGATGTCTTTGCCCAACAAAAATCGGGAATTGATGCTAGTAAGTTAAATGACCATATCGTGGCCGTGACCGGGATTGTGCCGATCGTCAATCCCCAATTAGGAGTTAAAAACCTTAGCTTGACGCAATTACGGGCCATTTTTGCCGGGGAAATTACCAACTGGCAGAAAGTTGGTGGCCCCGATGAACCAATCACGGTAATTAATCGGGCGAGTGGAAGTGGAACCCGAATGGCCTTTGAACAGTTAGTTATGCAGGGGTCAAAAACGAAGCAAGCCCAAGAACAAGATTCCAATGGGACGGTCAAACAAATCGTTGCTAATGTCCCTGGAGCCATTTCTTATGTCTCCGTTGCCTATGTTAATTCACAGGTGAAGAGCCTAAAGGTCAACGGTGTTTCAGCTACTTACAGTAATATTACCCAAGGACGCTGGCCAATCTGGTCATATGAGCACCTGTATACGACCAAACACCCGAGTCAGGCGACGAAAGCATTTATTAAGTATGTGCAATCACCTACCGTACAGAACAATTTGGTTAAGAAATCACACTATGTGTCGATTCATGATATGCAGGTGCAACAGGATGCCAATGGAAAGATAACTAAAATTAGTGAGGGTCATCATGACTAAACATAAATTATTACAACCATCCAAGGAGAGCCGGCAAGACCGGCATGGTAAGTGCTGGGTGGGATTAGCAATTGCCATTATCGGCTTGCTAGTTATCACTATCCTAATCTTCTTGTGTACAAAAGGGGTGGCTCTCTTTGTTAGACATGGGATTGGCGTTTTTGATTTCATGACGGGAGTTAAGTGGTCGCCAAGCGAAGGACATTTTGGCGCTTTACCAATGATTTTAACTTCATTCGTAGTAACTCTTGTGGCTGGGTTTATCGCCTTACCTCTAGCCTTATTAGTGGCCCTGGCGATTACCGAAATTCTTCCTGAGCGTTTTCAAAATCTACTTCGGTCCTTGATAGAACTAATGGTGGGAATCCCGTCGGTAATTTATGGGTTTATCGGATTAACGGTTGTCGTGCCTCAATTACGGCAATGGTTCGGCGGTACCGGTTTTGGTCTATTAGCCGCTATAGTTGTCTTGGTGATGATGATTTTTCCAACCATCACTTCCATGACTGTGGATACGCTTCGAGCAACCCCAGCGGCTTATCGAATTGGCTCCATGGGCTTAGGAGCGACCCGCTGGCAAACCATTTGGCATGTGATCTTGCCCTATGCCAAGGGTGGTATTATCACGGCTTTAATTTTTGGAATGGCCCGGGCCTTTGGGGAAGCCTTAGCGGTTCAAATGGTAATTGGCAATACAGTTAGTCTACCAAATGGTTTGATGAATCCAGCGGCGACCTTAACTTCCGTGATTACTACTGGAATCGGAAATAGTGTTATGGGCACCCCAGCCAATGATGGTTTGTGGTCCTTAGCCTTAGTCTTATTATTAATGTCCCTCATCTTTAATGGTTTAGCACAATTGACGAAAGGAAGAGCAAGGTCATGAAAAAAATGCAGGTTGATCGGCTAATGACCGGAATTATTCTTTTCGGAGCCGGACTTGCCGGCTTACTGATTATTAGTTTGATTGGTTATATTCTTGTCAGTGGGGTTGAAAGTTTATCCTGGCGTTTTATCACGACCGTTTCGTCATCCTTTAGTGCCGGTGGGGGGGTTCGTGATCAGATTTTTAATTCTCTTTATTTAGTTGTCTTGACGATGATGTTAGCTTTACCAGTTTCCTTGGGTGGCGCCATCTATTTAAATGAGTACGCTAAGGGGAGCCGCTTGGCAGCTGGTTTACGGATGCTAATTGATGCCTTGAGCTCCCTACCATCAATCGTTGTGGGGCTCTTCGGTTACTTAGTCTTGGTCGTTCAATTACATTTGGGCTTCTCGCTTTTAGCAGGGGCCGTGGTTTTAACGATTATTAATTTACCGATTTTGACTCGGTCAATCGAACAGGCCTTAATCAATGTTCCAGATCTCCAACGCCAAGCTGGCTTAGGACTAGGCATGTCGCAGTGGAAGGTTATTACCAAAATTGTGTTGCCGATGGCTATTCCTGAGATTGTATCGGGCGCCATTCTCGCCATCGGCCGGATTTTTGGTGAAGCCGCCGCACTGATATACACGGCGGGACAAAGTTCAATCAATATTTCATACAGCGATTGGAATCCTTTTAGTCCGACTTCTTTTTTGAATCCGATGCGGCCGGCAGAAACCTTAGCCGTTCATATTTGGAAGTTGAATACGGAAGGATTAGTGCCAGATGCGATCAGTGTATCGGCTGGCGCAGCGGTCGTCTTGATTATCTTAATTGTAGTTTTCAATCTATTAGCGCGCTGGCTGGGAAAATGGCTAGCTAATCGGATGTAACGGAGGGTTAAAAATGCAAGAAAGTGCCTTAGAATTAAAAAGTGTGAGCGTTGCTTATGGGGATAAGCCTATTGTCCATCAGGTTTCAATGGAGTTCCCCAAACATCAGATCTCAGCCTTAATTGGCGCGTCTGGATCGGGGAAATCAACCCTGTTGCGGTCCATTAATCGGATGAATGATGGTCTCGCCAGCGTGACTGGTCAGATCATCTTTGATGGAATTGATATTAATCAGCCGGAAATAAATGTTTATGAAGTACGCCGAGCAATCGGAATGGTCTTTCAACAACCAACGCCCTTTCCCAAATCAATCTATGAAAATGTCATTTATGGATTGCGCTTGGATGGGGTTAAAGACCGCCAATTACTGGACGAGCGGGTGGAAACGAGCTTAAAGCAAGCCGCTTTATGGGAGGAAGTAAAAGATCAGTTGCATCAAAGTGCCTTATCCTTGTCGGGTGGTCAACAACAACGGCTTTGCATTGCGCGGACGCTGGCGGTGCGTCCCGAAATCATCTTGATGGATGAACCGACGAGTGCGCTAGACCCGATTTCAACCAGTCAAATTGAAAATACCCTGCATGACTTAAAGGATCATTTTACGATAATTATTGTGACCCACAATATGCAGCAGGCCTCCCGAGCCTCGGATTGGACGGCTTTTCTCGATCAAGGGAATTTGATAGAATTTAACCCAACGGAGCAGATGTTTATGAATCCGCAGCAGGTCAAGACGGCTGATTATCTCTCAGGAAAGTTTGGTTAAGGAGAGACCAATGAGTGAAATTTTTAAAGATGAATTAAAAAGATTACGGATCCATTTTGTGGAGATGGGGATTAACGTTAACGAACAAATCTACCGGGCCACGAAAGCTTTTACTAGTCATGATCGGGCACTGGCTGATCAAGTCTTGGAACTGGATCGGCA
Source organism: Limosilactobacillus gastricus DSM 16045 (assembly GCF_001434365.1). Lineage (GTDB taxonomy): Bacteria > Bacillota > Bacilli > Lactobacillales > Lactobacillaceae > Limosilactobacillus > Limosilactobacillus gastricus. Next base: position 12,954 of record NZ_AZFN01000012.1, read on the forward strand.
AATCAACGATCAAGAAGTAACTTTGGAAAAACAAGCCCTGAAATTAATGGCCCTCCAACAACCGCTAGCTAATGATTTTCGGTTGATTATTTCGATTCTAAAAGCCTCTAACGATATTGAACGCCTTGGAGACTATGCCTCCCATATCGCTCGTTCAGCTAAACACGTGGAGGCAGCTGATACCGATCAAGCGGTTGATCATGCGATCGACGCTACGACCAACACGATCCGACAAATGCTCGAGAAGGTCCTCGATGCTTTTGTTAACGATAATGAACGGGCGGCGTATGAAGTGGCCGAAGAAGATCTAGCGGTCGACGTCGTGCATGTCCAACAACAAAAGCAAATCCTAAAGAAAATGACGGAAAACCAAGCTGCAATTCCTAGTTACGAAGCATATCTAGCGGTTCTGCGGAATTTAGAACGGGCGGGAGACCATATCGTCAATCTAGCCGAATGGGTCGTTTATATTCAAACCGGAAAGTTAGTCGAATTAAATCCTGGGAAGACGGATCCAAAGCTAGTTAAAGAAGCGTTAGCGAAAGTTAAAAGTAAGAATTAGAAGTCTTGCATCATTTTGACAGGTATATTAGAATAAAAAATGTTCAAAACAAGCGGTATTTCAAGTAGGTTTTAAGAGAACTAACGGTTGGTGGAAGTTAGGAACCGAAACTCCGGTACCGAATCATGGGTGAGTAATGTCACACGGTTGGCCATCGTTATCAGCTAAGAAAGTGTGTCAGCAATGACAAACATGGGTGGTACCGCGGAAAAGAGTAAAGAGCCATTTCGTCCCTAGTGAGGATGAAGTGGCTCTTTTATTATTAATTTTAAAGGAGATTCGATATGTTAGATCTAAAGAAAATTCGTCAAGAACCGGATTGGTATAAGGAAAAATTAGCCACCCGGGGTGTGGAAGCGGCCGAAATTGACAGTGTTTTAGGGCTGGATGTTAAACGACGGGAATTATTGCAAGAAACGGAACAATTAAAGGCTCAACGGAATGAAGCCTCTAAAAAAATTGGGGAAGCTAAGCGGAACCAAGAGTCGGCTGATGACGCCATTGCTGAAATGCAAGCCGTGGCCGAAAAGATTAAGGGTCTCGATGAACAAGTTAACGCCGTTGATGAACAATTACATAATGAATTGTCATGCCTACCTAATATCCCTCATGAAGGGGTCCCAGTTAGCCTAACGGAAGATGGGGCTAAGGAATTACGGGTAGTTGGTCAACCTCGGCAATTTGACTTTGAACCAAAGCACCACTGGGATATTGGGGAACAATTAGGTATCCTTGATTTTGATCGGGCTGCTAAAGTTTCTGGCGCTCGGTTTGTATACTACGTTGGCCTCGGCGCCCAATTAGAACGGGCGGTCTACAACTTCATGTTAGATGAACACATGCAAGAAGGCTATACTGAAGTCTTACCACCATACATTGTTAACGCCCAATCAATGTACGGGACCGGTCAATTCCCCAAGTTTAAAGAAGATGTTTACCAAGTAAATGGGGAGAATATGACTTTGATCCCTACGGCAGAAGTTCCGTTGACGAATTACTACCGGGGTGAAGTGATTCCGGAAGGAGACTTGCCTATTCGGGTTACGGCCCTATCACCAAGTTTCCGGTCGGAAGCGGGAGCCGCTGGTCGTGATACTCGGGGCTTGATTCGGATGCACCAATTTAACAAGGTGGAAATGGTAAAGTACACAAAGCCGGAACAATCATGGAAAGAATTGGAAATGATGACGGCCAATGCGGAAAACATTTTAAAGAAGTTGAATTTGCCATACCACGTCATTACCTTAACGACGGGAGATATGAGCTTTACCGCTTCTGAAACCCATGATTTGGAATTATGGATGCCAGCGCAAAACAAGTATCGAGAAGTTTCATCTTGTTCCAATTGTTTGGACTTCCAAGCACGGCGGATGCACACCCAATACCGGGATGAAAATGGCAAGTTACAATACGTACACACCTTGAATGGTTCCGGTTTGGCAGTTGGGCGGACCGTAGCAGCTATTTTGGAAAACTACCAAAATGAAGATGGCTCAGTTGATGTGCCTGAAGTCTTGGTTCCATACTTCCATGGAATTACGAAGATTACCAAAGAAAACGCGGTACCATTTAAGAAGCATTAAGCTTAAATAGTCAATGGTTGATAATTACCATTGGCTATTTTTTGTATATATGATTTTAGATAATGACTTGCTTAATAAAATTTTAATATGTGAATATATTAACAAAGCTAGAGATTCAAGTTATAATTGTGATGTAAACGTTTTAATAAGTTTTCTTTTAGAAAGGTGGTAATAAACCATGCGTGGATTTGCGATGATTGAACCGGGGAAGACCGGCTTTATTGAAAAGGCTGATCCGAAAGTTGGCGAACGGGACGCCTTAGTTCGGCCTTTAGCAGTGGCACCTTGTACTTCTGATATCCACACGGTCTATGAAGATGCCTTAGGACCGCGGACCAATATGATTTTAGGGCATGAAGCCTGTGGGGTCGTAGTGGAAGTCGGGAGGGAAGTTAAAGATTTTCAACCTGGTGATCGGGTTCTTGTACCCGCGATTACCCCTAATTGGTCCGATGTCTATTCGCAAGCTGGTTACGCTACCGATTCCGATGGGATGTTGGGTGGTTGGAAATTCTCAAACATCAAAGATGGGGTGTTTGGAACTCGGTTCCATGTTAATGATGCGGATGGTAATTTAGCGCACTTGCCTGATGAGATCGACCCAGCGGAAGCCTGCATGCTATCCGATATGATTCCAACAGGTTTGCACGCTTCGGAAATGGCTGGGGTGACCTTTGGTGATACCGTCGCCGTAATCGGGATTGGACCGGTTGGATTGATGGCCTTACGGGGTGCCGTGCTACATGGCGCCGGACGTGTCTTTGCGGTTGGTTCACGGGAAAAGACGGTTGAAGTCGCTAAAGCCTATGGGGCCACTGACATTATTGATTACCACAATGGTGGCATTGCGGAGCAAATTCTAGCGGCTACGGATGGCCAGGGGGTTGATAAGGTTTTGATTGCCGGTGGTGATGCTGAACACACCTTTGAAGAAGCCGTCAAGATGCTTAAGGCCGGTGGCTCAATTGGGAACGTTAACTACCTAAATGGTCATGATAATGTGGTCTTTAATGCTGGCGACTGGGGTGTCGGTATGGGCCATAAGACCATTCATGGTGGTTTGATGCCTGGTGGTCGCTTACGGATGGAAAAGCTAGCTTCACTAGTGGTTAATGGGCGGATTGATCCATCCTTGTTAATTACGCATCGGTTTGAAGGCTTTGATAAGATTCCTGATGCGATCGAACTGATGCACCATAAGCCGGACGATCTGATTAAACCAGTTGTCATCTGTAATGATATTGATTAGAAAAATTGGGTGTAAAAGAAAACCGAGGCCGTGGCCTCGGTTTTTTTATCCTTGATCATTATTCTTACGAATCTGGCGATATCGAAATGGTGTTGTATTGAAAACTTTTTTAAAGGTTCTGAAAAGGGTAGAAGGATCATTAAATCCTGATGCGTCTGCTATTTTACTAATTGGAAGATCGGTATAAACCAACAATGACTCAGCGGTTAATAGTCGCTTTTGATTTTGGAGTTCTTTGAAAGTTAGTCCGGTAAAAGATTTCAATTTATTGCCTAGATAATTAGTGTTATAGCCAAAGTGTTGGCTTAACTTTTTAAGTGAAATATCCATAAAGTTTTTATCTAGGTAATCTAGAATTTTAGAAATTTCAACTGTTGGTTGAATAGCGTATTTGCTAGTATTGATGATCGGTTGAGGGAAGCCACTAATAATAGCTTTAATTAAATTTTCACGAAGTCGGATGGGACTAAGTCTGGTGAAGGAACTGTATATAAATAGTTCGATTAGTTCTTTTTGGACTGGTAAATTATTTAAGTCATAAACTAGGAAGTTATTGTAATTATTCGAACTATGATATTCGTCAAAGATCAGTTTAATAAAAGCCTTGGCTGGTTCGATTTGTTCGATATCAGTAGATGATAATTTATCGATATCGATTAGGATATTAACCAAAATATCATCCTCGTCCATGTATCCGTAGGTCTGGAAGACATCCCTGCCCATTACTAATAATTGACCGCTAGTTAATTCAAGATGATTTCCATTGATAATCTGAGACGAGTGTCCAGAAAACATATAATTTATCTCCAAAAAGTCATGTGTATGGGTTGGCATAAAGGAAAAACGGTTCTGTTTAGTTACCTCAACAAAAGATTTTTTGAAAAATGAATTTTTGGGGATTTTAGGGATAATTCCTGGTGCATATGGAAGATGCATATCATTAATATTGAGCCCGTTATTTTGCTTTTGTTCAAGCTCAACTTGATTGTATTGATGTAGCAATGTAGATAGTTCTTTCATGTTAGATACCTGTGTTTTTGCAATTATTTTTCGGTGTCACAATCATTGTAAGCGTTTTCTTTAAAATGGTATAGTTTGTTCGAAAATAATTATAACAAAGGAAAGAGAGTGCTATCACATGGATAATAACAAACAATTAATTTCACAATATCGTCCATTAGCTGCTGCTGCCGGAATAGGATCAATTTTGGGATCAGGAATAATTGTTGGACTTTCTGCAACAATTACAGTTTGGCAAAATGGACTTGGACTTAGTAATGGACAAGTTGGAATCATCTCTGCGGCCTTAACTTTTGCTATTGCTATTGGAGGATTATTGTCCGGTTCGATTAGTAATGTTTTTGGATTAATTCGTTCTTTTAACTGGACCAATTTTATTTACGCTGTAGGTTCTTTGGTCTGTGTCTTTGCCCCTAACTATTTAGTTTTATTATGCGGGGTTATTATTACTGGATTGGCTTCAGGGGCTGATTTGCCGTTGAGTTTAACTGTGGTTTCCCATGATTCGCCAAATGAACAGGTTCAAGCTAGTTTAGTATCATCAACACAGATTTATTGGTCAATTGGTATTTTTATGTCTTACATTTGTTCCTTCATCGTTTCTACCATGAGTGGTGCAAGTGGGGCTCGAGTTGTCTTCGCCTTACTTGCCCTAATTGCCCTAATTGCTTGGCTATGGCGCTTACTGTCGAAGACTTTCAAGAAGTTCCACCAAGAAGGTGATCAACGTCAAATAGATTTAGCCAAGAAACAAAGTAAATCGGAAATAAATAATGGTTCGTCCTTAAAGTTACTATTTTCTGGTGATAAAAAAGGGCAATATATCGGATTCTTTCTAGGTATTTTTGTTTTCTATATTTGTTGGAACTTATTAGCTAACACTTTTGGACAATTTCAAACATTTACTTTAGTTCAAGCCCATGCTTCACAAACCTTTGCCACAGGGGCAGGGATCGTCTTGAATTTTATTGGATTAGTTGCAGTTACAGTTTTTTCGACTGTTGCTTCAAGCCCTAACCGGAATCGATTCTTTGTTGTCGGGATGATTATTCAAGCTTTAGCGATGTTTGGTTTAGCCATTTCAAGCCATGCGCTATGGCCGATTGTAATTGCCATTGGTTGTTATAACATCGGTAACAATATTACTGGAGAGGCTATTTATAAGGTTTGGACGCAGGAATCGTTTCCGGTAGAAACGCGAGCTTCAATTCAAGGGTTAATGAATGGAATTTCACGATTTGCCTGTGGATTGTTTGCATTCGTAACCCCATCATTAGTGGTACCATCAATGATTCGTTACACTATGTTCGTATTTACTGGTTTGGTAATAATTGCTTTTATTGCCGGAATAATTGTGATTACACTGCAAAAGAAATACGGAATTATTAAGAGTACAAAGAAATAAGGTGATATCATGGCTTTCACATTTCAAATTAATGATGATGTCCAATTTAATCATGATGAAAAGCTACTAGCAAAAGCTGAACAGTTAACGCCGAGATTAATAAAAAACAGGATTCAGCCGGTATCTATCGTCAAATTAATTGATGATGCTAGTAAATTAGATGGAGTTGGCGTGGAAACGATCTCATCAATTGATCAATTATCCTCAATAAAATTAGGCCGAGATGAAAGCGTCATCCTAGATTGTGGTGATCACCACGTAGGTTTTTTCAACGTTCAATTAGAACATAACGGGTCTCCGCAAGATTCACCGCTTACCCTAAAAATTAAGTTTGCAGAAGTACCATCAGAGTTAAAACAGGATTCAGCTGATTATGATGGGTGGCTGAGTAAATCGTGGATTCAAGAAGAGTTGGTCCATATTGATGAATTGCCTTATAAATTATATTTACCAAGGCGCTATGCCTTTCGGTATATTGAATTAAAGGTCGTTGATACGTCACCCAAATGGAAAGTTTCGTTTACAGATCCAGAAGTAGTTACGGTTACTTCAGCTGATGGTTCAAAAGTTAATCAAGGAGATTTTAAAGATACGGAGTTAAATCAAATTTACGACGCTAGTTTAAAGACGTTGAAGGATTGCATGCAATCGGTCTTCGAAGACGGACCTAAACGAGATCGTCGCCTCTGGCTAGGAGATTTGAGACTACAAGCGAAAGCTAATTATGTAACTTTTAATAATGCTGACCTGGTTAAACGGTGTCTTTATCTTTTTGGAGGAATGACGACAACTGATGGTCGTGTTGCTGCCAATGTCTTTACTAGTCCACATAATATCCCGGATGACACATTTTTATTTGATTATAGCTTGTTCTTTATTTCCACTTTATTTGATTACTATCAACAAACACAAGATCAGGAGGCATTAGATGACTTGTTGCCAGTAGCCAAAGCTCAGATGGATGTTTCCATACAGAGTGTAGATGACCAAGGTGCTTATCATTTTGATGAAAGTTACCCAGTCTTCATTGATTGGTCAAATGAATTTGATAAAGAGACTGCTGGGCAAGCAGTCATCATTTATACCTTAAAGCAATTAATTAAGTTACTTGAAATTACAAGGGTCGATACAAACGTGTATCAAGAAAAATTAGCACAAATGACAACGTATGCTACAGAGCAGCTATTTGATAGTCAATTAGGGTTGTTCATCAGTGGACCAAATAAAGATGTAAACATTGCTAGTCAAGTATGGATGGTAATTGCCGGGGTTATTGATAAACGATCAGCTAAAAATTTGATGAACAATACGATTCAAAAACTATTTCCGGTCCGGGGGATTGCCACTCCTTATATGTATCATCACATTGTGGAAGCTCTATTTATCGTCGATTTAAAAGATGATGCAATAAATTTAATGAAGGAATACTGGGGAAAGATGATTAAGTTAGGGGCTGATACATTTTGGGAAGCTTTTGAACCTGAAAATGTAAATTATTCTCCTTATGGTAGTTCAATCATTTCTAGTTACTGTCATGCTTGGAGTTGTACACCAGCTTACCTGATTAATAAGTACCTTAAATAGCGATTTGTATACGGGAGGATACCATGAATACAGAAGTTGAAAAAATGGATCGGAAAACCCTATCGTTAGTCTTGGTTGCAGGAACGGCATCGTATTTAGATTCGAGTTTATTAGTTAGTTTGGGAGTTGCCTTACCAATTTGGACCAAGATTCTACATTTATCCCCTTTGGTAAGTGGCTTTATTAGTACTTTATTAACTTTGATGGTTGCTTTAGGTGCTGTTGTTGGAGGATGGTTATCTGACAAATTTGGACGGGTTCGTGTTTTTAATTTGGACATATTATTCGTCGCAATTGGAGCGATTATTATCGCCTTTGCGCCAAACCTTTTTATTTTAATGGTTGGGATTATCATTGCTGGAATTGCTTCGGGAGCCGACTTACCAACATCGTTAGCAGTAATTTCTGAACGAACCTCATCAACTATGTATGGGAGATCAATCACGATTACCCAGATTTTCTGGACGGTCGGTATTCTGCTGTCTCAATTTATTGGATTTTTAACATCAGGGATGACCGTTGGTAGTGTTCGTTGGATCTTCAGTGTAATAGCTTTAGTTGCTTTTAGTAACTGGTGTATTCGGGTCTTTTCTAAGAAATTCAAACATGCCGAGGATACTCTGGAAAGAAACAATGCTGACGAAAATTATGGTGATGATAGTCATCATAAAGTAAAACTATTAGATATTATGAAGAATAAACAGTACCTATCAGTTTTAATTGCCTTGACCTTATTCTACCTATTTTGGAATCTACCAGCTAATACGTGGGGATCATTTGTAAATTACTTTTTAGTAACGGTGTCTCATCGGACTCAAGCTTATGCAACATTAGTCGCTTTAATTGCTAATCTGTTTAACCTAGCTGCTAATTCGATTTATGTTAAATTGTCGGATACCAAATATCGTTATCCGGTCATGTATTTTGCAATTATTGTTGGATCTTTAGCTTTCCTATGTGCAGGTGTCTGGAGTGCGGTTTGGTGGGCGTTCACGGTTGCTTACATTCTCTACTCTTCAACAAATACGTTATGTGGTGAGCCAATTTACAAAATTTGGACACAAACCTTTTATCCAGTTGATGTTCGGGCTTCTATCACCGGATTCTCATATGGGTTTGTGAGGTTCTTTACCGCAGTCTTCTCATTATTTACACCAACGTTAATGGCGTGGTCAGTTCAAAACTTCTTATGGATCATTTTCGCGTGTGCAGTAATGTCAGGATTATTCGCCATTGTTATTGTTCAGATGTTACATCATCGAAATTTAGCTTAGATGAGGAGTTCTATTATGAGTTACTGGTTATGGTATCCTGGTGATTTTGAAATTCATCAAGGAATGATCCAAAATTTCAGTCGAGAAGAGCGGGGTATGGGTTGGCCGGCCTATTGGTATATGGATGATTGCTATTGTAATGTGATGTTTTCAAATGAATATGAATTAAAGACATCGACAGAGTTTACGGTCTATGCTAAGGGGACTGGATTTGTTTCAGTTGATGGTCATAAATCTCAGCTCAGTCAATCCATTCGTTGTCCTATAGGGAAACATAAGATTGAAGTTCAAGTCGGCAATACTCAGGGGTTGCCATGTATCTATATTGAAGGAGAAGTCATTAAATCTGATCCAACTTGGCGAGTTGGTAACTTTATACAAACTGAACCAGCTGGCTATAGTGATCGATATACTTTATTATCACAGGATCCTAATCAAATGTATTTTGCAAAACAAGCGATATTGGCTCAAAAGGTAACGCCAAGTAAAAAAGGGGTCTTATATGATTTTGGCCAAGTTGTGAATGGACAGATACAAGTGGATTTACTCAATCCACTAATTCAGTCAGTAACCTTATGCTATGGTGAATCTGCTACAGAAGCTAGTGATGTCGAAATGTGCTACTACAAGCAGGAACAAGTTACGCCTGAATCAGAGATTCGAAAGCGAGCTTTTCGTTATATTTACATTCCTGATATTAATGAATCCGATGTAGAATTAATTGCCTATCACGAATTTTATCCACGAAATCATAAAGCTACGTTTAAAACAGATAATCATATAATGAATGAAATTTGGAAGACATCTCAGACGACTTATGATCTATGTAGTGACTGGTTTTTTATTGACGGGGTTAAAAGTGATCGATGGATCTGGGCTGGGGACGCTTATCAAACCAATTTTATTAACCAGTATTCTAATTTTGATGAGGAGGTTGATAAGCGGACTATTATTGCCTTACGTGGTCACGATGGAATTCAACAACATATCAATACGATTGTTGATTATTCAATTCTCTGGATTATCAGTATATACAATCATTATCAAATGACAGGCGATGTTGACTTTCTTAAATTTATATTTAAGCGTATGCAGGGAATGATTGACTATTTGAGGAAGCAGACTGACGAATTAGGTTTTATTTATGGCAGAGAAAATGATTGGGTCTTTATTGACTGGTTAGAGATTGATAAGGAAGGGATAACAGCAGCAGCCCAGTTATTGTTGGTACGGGCTTATCAAGCTTTTATTGAATGTGGTAAGGCAATTGGTGCGGATGTTTCAAATTATAAAGGACTTCCTGAAAGTTTATTAGATCAAACTATTAAACATTTCTGGGATGACGATTTAGGATGCTTCATTGATAGTTATGTTTCGGGGAAACGTCATGTATCGCGGCATCCAAATATCATAGCAATCATATATGGTTTGGTTAGTAAAGACAAACAAAAATCAATTTTAGAAAATGTATTATTAAATGACCAGATTCCAGAGATTACGACACCTTACTTTAAATTTTTTGAGCAAGATGCTTTATGTAAATTGGGACAGTTTCAGGACGTATATAAAATTATTGAATCCTATTGGGGAGGAATGCTTGAACAAGGTGCAACCACCTTCTGGGAAGAATATAATCCAGATGATGTGGGCGTGGAGCATTATTCCATGTATGGTGACAAGTATGGGAAGAGTTTGTGCCATGCATGGGGTTCCAGTCCAATCTACTTGTTAGGGCGATATTTTATTGGTTTGAAGCCCACGGAAGTTGGATATCGAAAATTTGAAATTGAACCGCATTTAGAAATGTTTAATGAGGTTAACTGTGTGTTACCAATCAAAGGTGGTCAGGTGGAAATTAATAAGAGTGGAGGTAAGATTAAAATCACTGCTTCTAGAGATGGCGGAATGGTTAAATATAAAGGTAAAGATTATCAAATTTTGAAAAATAAAATGGTTACACTAGGATAGTAAAAACCGAGGCTGTGGCCTCGGTTTTTACTATCTATTTGAAATAATTTAAGCCCATGGCATCTTTGACTTCGTCCAGGGTTTGATTGGCTACTTCATTGGCCTTTTGACATCCTTGAGCTAACATGTCATAAACGGCCGGAATATCTTTGGCAAACTCGAGCCGGCGTTGACGAATCGGGGTGAAGTGTTCGTTTAAAACGTTAAATAAATAGCGTTTAATTTTAACATCACCCAGGCCACCATGTTGGTATTGGTCCTTTAATTCTTGAACCTTTGCCTGATCTTCATCAAAAATATCGAGGTAAGTAAAGACGACGTTACCTTCGACTTGCCCAGGATCTTCAACATGAATGTGGTTCGGGTCCGTATACATGGACATGACCTTCTTTTGCAGGGTGTCTTCATCATCAGATAAGTAGATAGCGTTCCCTAAGGACTTACTCATCTTAGCATTACCATCCAAGCCTGGAATACGCCCTTGTCCCTTTGGTGGGAAGACCCCTTGTGGTTCCACTAAGACTTCTCCGTAGATCCGATTAAATGATCGAACGATTTCACGAGCTTGTTCCAACATGGGTTCTTGATCATCGCCGACAGGCACGACAGAGGCCTTAAAAGCAGTAATATCCGCGGTTTGGCTAACTGGGTAAGTGAAGAAGCCGGCGGGAATCGATTGATTAAAGCCCTTTTGCTGAATTTCCGATTTGACGGTCGGGTTTCGTTGCAGGCGAGCGACCGTAACGAGATTTAAGTAATAAAGATTCAGTTCGGAAAGAGCTGGAATCTGGGATTGCACAAAAATAGTAGATTTAGCAGGGTCTAAGCCGACGGCTAAATAATCTAGGGCCACTTCCGTCAGACTTCGCCGGATTTTTTCGGGGTCACGGGCATTGTCGGTTAAAGCTTGTTGGTCAGCGATCATAATGAAGGGGTCGTATTCACCGGAATTTTGCATCCGAACGCGTTCCCGTAATGAGCCGACATAGTGGCCAATATGAAGTTTGCCGGTTGGCCGGTCACCAGTTAAAACAATTTCTTTGTTAGTCATAATTAAGTTCCTTTCCAAATAAAAAGTCCTATTTCCAGTCTGGAAATAGGACGAGTTACCGCGGTGCCACCTATTTTATGAGATTCAATCTCATCGCTTATTGTAGCTATTTAATTCTTGTCCAATGGTCCACTTCGTTTTAACGTCGATCCTTTCAGTCGAGAGATCGTTCCTGTTGGGGTTAAAACTACTCACCCATTGATTAATATCATTATAGTGGATTTGCGGGAACTAGCAATCATCAATTTTGCACTTTAGCTAAAATGTAGTTTTTCTTACCGCGCCGAACAACGACATATTTACCGTCAAACTTAGCACTTGGGTCCACCAAGGCTTCTAGATCGGTAACTTTTTCACCATTAATGCGAATGGCCCCGTTTTGGACATCTTCACGGGCTTGGCGCTTTGATGGTTCAATCCCATATTCAACGAGCCAGTCAACGATGTTTTGTGGGCTGGCAGGCACATCAACGGATGGTGTCCCATTAAAGGCTTGTTCCAATTCGGTGGTGGTTAATGCTTGAATGTCACCACTAAAGAGAATTTGGGAAATCTTTTCAGCTTCGGCCGTAGCGGCTTCCCCATGGACGAAATTAGTGACTTCTTGGGCTAAGCGGCGTTGAGCTTCACGTTTCCAAGGTTCCGTTTCGACCTTTTGAGCTAAGTCATTAATCTCTGCTTGACTTAAGAAAGTAAAGTACTTCAAGTACTTTACGACATCACGATCATCTTGATTTAACCAGAATTGGTAGAATTCGTATGGCGAAGTCTTCTCAGGGTCTAACCAGATCGCTCCACCAGCGGTCTTACCAAATTTCGTTCCATCGGCTTTGACCATCAAAGGAATCGTTAGTCCGTAAGCTTGGGCTTCAGGTCCTTCAATTTTATGAATTAAGTCAATTCCAGAAGTGATATTTCCCCATTGATCCGAGCCACCAATTTGTAATTGGACATCATTATTTTGGTGGAGGTGTAAGTAGTCAACGGCTTGTAAGATTTGGTAAGTAAATTCAGTGTAGGAAATCCCGTTTTCTAAACGGCTGGCCACGACTTCTTTGTTTAACATGGTGTTGAGATTGAATAGTTTTCCATAGTCACGTAAAAATTCAATCAAATTCATTTGGCTTAGCCAATCGTAATTGTTAACAATTGTGAAGTTCTCCTCACCAAATAAGCGTTTCATTTGGTTAGTGAGGGCTTCTTCATTATGGTGAATGGTGTCCATGGAGACGATATCACGTTCGGTGTTCCGCCCAGATGGATCACCAATTGCTCCGGTTCCACCCCCGATGATGATGACCGGATGATGACCGGCTAATTGGAATCGTTTCAGCATCATGAAAGGAATTAAGTGGCCGATGTGAAGACTATCCCCCGTAGGATCAGTTCCACAGTAAAGTGAAATTTGCTTCTCTTCGGTTAATTTCCGTAAGCCTTCCTCATCAGTAGTTTGGTTAATGGCGCCACGCCATTTTAATTCATCGACAATGTTCATGTGTTCCTCCTAAATTGTTGGTCAAAAAAACGCCCCTGGTCAAGCCAGGGACGAATTATCGTGGTACCACCCATGTTCGCATGTAGATCATGCCTCATTGATTGTTTTAAATTGTCAGAATTTAAGGTGTAATTCGAAGGGGAGTTTGTGCTGATTTGCAGCGAACACCAGCTCTCTATAACAGGGAAACCACTTCTACTAGGACTTAAACTATATAGATATTAAACACTGTTTGAAGGATGGCGTCAAGAAGGATAGGTGATCTTTCCAACTTGATATTAAGTTATGAGCACATTAATATTTCCAAGGTAAAAATTTAATAAAAAGAGTAACGGTGCCGATCCATCAGATACAGGGATACGATCGGAAATTCAATTTTTGGGCGTTGCTGCATTAAAATTTAACAACGAATTCATACTCCAAATTATCAAATTAATTTTCCAAAGTAATGAAATTAATAGATTCATATGATATGATTTAGCTACGGAGGAAGCATTGTAGTCCATTGGACTTTGATGTACACAAAAGCCCCCCGCTGCGGTGACAGCGAGAGGCTTTTTTTGTGGGCTATAGTTGTCCGATTTTAATTAGTGCTTGCGGTGATTGTTTAGCCACCAACCAAACCACGTAACAATTAATGCACTAATCAATTGGAGGAAGCATTCTACGTACTCCATTGGTCTCACCCCCTTTCTGTACTCCAAGGGTGACGGATAACTATAATATTTTATCATATGATAATTAAAAATTATATGAATATTGAAAAATGTTGTGTTAAGGAATTTGTTTTTTACTGCTTAGTTAAGCTAGATCGTGGTTGGAGACATTTAAATAATAGATTAAGAAGAAAGCACAGTAGTTCGTTGAACTTGATGTACACAAAATCCCCCGCTGAGGTGACAGCGAGGGATTTTTTACTTGACTTATCCAAGTGCCAAATGGAAACGCGCTTTGGGTTATTGGATAAGTTAGTATATGATTCGATTATTATTTTCCCGTTCGTTAAAGGTGTTTTGTAAATTATAAGGAGGAAGGAGACTAGAGATTAGTTATTTAAACCATCGAGATTGACGAGGATCTTTGCTTGAGACTTATCGGTTGTCAAAGCTTCAAAACCGTCCGTAACGATATCGTCTAATGGAATCTCTTTTGTAATAACTGGTTCAACTTGTAGGGATCCTTTGGTAATTAATTCGGCAGTTTCCAAGAAAGTTGCCTGAGAGTAGGCAATTGTGGAAGTGATTTTAACCCCAGTGTTCGTTAAAATCATTGGATTGAACTCAATTGGATGACCAAAGATTGATACCAAAGTCATAGTTCCTAGTGGTTTAGTGGCTAAGATCGCCTGATTAAAAGTGACTTGAACTCCCGCAACTTCAAAGGAAGCATCGACACCGCCTGGAACTAATTCTTTGATTCGCTGAACCGGATCTTGTTCACCTGAATTAATCGTATCTGTTGCCCCGAGTTCTAAGGCCTTAGTAAGGCGTTGGGGTGATAAATCACAAATAATGATTCGGTTAGCCCCCGCGGCTTTCGCAGCAGCGGCAACCAGACAGCCAATTGGTCCCGCCCCGAAGATCGCAACGTTTTGACCGAAAGTGAGACCATTACGTTTAATGGCTTGGACAGCCACGGCGGCTGGTTCAATTACAGCTCCCAACCGTAATGGAAAATCCTTTGGTAACCGAACGAGGTTATCTTCAGGGATGTTTGCATGAGAGGCAAAACCACCGTCGGAAGCTAGGCCGATAAATGAATAGCCGCTGTAAACATCAATATCACTAGGACGATCGGCATTGGTAACGGTAGGATTAATGGCAACGTGGTCACCAATCTGATAATTGGTAACCTTTTTTCCGATGCGTTCAATCACCCCAGCAAACTCGTGCCCCAGAGTAATCGGGGCTTGCCCACCCAATAGCGGATCAGGTCCATCGGTAGGAACGTAGACCGGGCCTTCCAGGTATTCGTGGAGATCAGTCCCACAAATTCCCGTCCAAGCTACTTTAACGGTTACTTCGTTGTCTTGTAATGGTTTTAAATCGACATCTTTCACGCGAATATCTTTGGCACCATGCCAAACTGCTGCCTTCATACTTAACCTTCTTTCTAAAAAAACAGTTTGTGAAATATACATTGTGAAATTAATCAATTGTCTTTCTGCTTGAAACTAATTATAAACTGATAAATTAGGATTTCAAGTGGTGATAGTCCAAAAGCTGCATTTCACAAACTAGTGATATTTCACAAGCTTTGAAGAATAAAGCAATTAAACAGTAAAAAATATTTATCGATTGCTAAATATGACTAAAAATTCACAATTGATCAAGTGAGTGCAGGCTATCAAGAAATTTACGTAGGGGCCTAGCTTTGTTGCGACGTTGATAAACCACTTGGATCGAATATTTTTGGGTATCAGGGTCCTTGAACGGTAAGTATTTAATTTGATTATTTGGTTGAATGAAACGCTGGAATAAGCCGTTAGGGTAGAAAGCAACGTCGCGATTAAGGGCCACTCGAATTTGCATTTGTTCAATCGTTGAAACGCGTTCAGTACTAATCTTTTCTGAAAAATTAATGGCCTGGTTGAATTCATTTTGTAAATAGGATGAACTCTCGTAGGAGTAGTACAAAACGTTATGGTCTTTCAGATCATCAGGAGTGATTTCTTGGTGTTGGGCCAAAGGGTTGGCGGGACTAACCCCGAGGATCATCTCGTTTTGGTAAATGGTCTGACTAGTAAGACTGTGATTTGTTAATTGCCAATGGGGACCGTAAGCTAAAATATAGGCACAATCCAAAATACCAATTGATACATCAGTTAAGAGGTGTTCAATCCCGGCTTCTGATACTTCAAAATTCAGTGGTTGTTTAGTTTGAGCTTGGAAACGATTAATATTATCGATCATAATCTGGGACTCAAAGGGCGAGAAATAACCAATTTTAACGGTGTCAAGCGCTTGAAAATGGTGATGCTTAAACTCGTTCTCCACATCTTCTAACCGGTTTAAAATATCTTGGGCATGGGGAACAAATTGATGACCGACATCAGTTAAGCGAATCCGGTTAGAGTCACGTAAAAACAATTTTGTATCTAATTCGGTTTCTAAGTTCAAAATTTGTTTAGAAACGGCACGTTGGGAAACAAAATTAGTGTCCGCCACGCGTTGAAAACTACCTAAATGGACCGCTTCAATAAAATATTGCAATTGCTGTTGATTCATGGCTACACCTCCTTTTAGTTCGGCTATATCTAAATTTTAGCATAGTAGAAAAGTAAAAAATTTAACTATAATGAACTTGTAAGAGAGTTCACAAACTTGGAGGTGTGAAGATGAGTTTACCAAAAGAAGATCAATATGATGTCGTAGTTGTTGGATCTGGAGCCGCTGGTTTTTCGGCCGGTTTAACGGCCGTTCAAGGCGGGAGTAAAACCATGGTTCTAGAAAAAGGACGGGCGACGGGTGGTAGTAGTAACTACACGGAAGGTTTATTTGCGGTCAATTCGTCCTTGCAAAAGGCAAAAGGGATCAAGGTGTCCGGAACCGAAGTTTTAAAAGAAGAAGTTGAATATTCTCAATATAAAGCTGACGCGCGGATTTGGCGTAACTATGTTGATGGCAGTGCTGAAAACGTTGACTGGCTCCAGGAACAAGGAGTGGAATTTGAACGGGTTCAAGCCATGGGAGCGGGTGAAGCCACTTGGCACATTTATAAAGGGATGGGCGATGCGGTTATTCACCAAGCATTGCAACCACGCTTTGAAGCAGTGGGTGGCGAAGTCGTGACTTCGGCGGCAGCCGTCAATTTAGTTCGTCAGGCTGACCAAACTTTTGTGGTTACAGTTCGTGATGAAGCAAATCAAGATGTTAAAGCAGTTCATGCTCGGGCTGTCATTTTGGCAACCGGGGGCTATCTCAATAATCCAGAGATGATGGCAGAAGAGACTAATTATGATTTAAGTCGCTTAGAAACGGTTTCGTCTGGTAAAGGAACTGGTGATGGGTTGCGGATGGCTTGGCAAGTCGGTGCACGGAAGTATGGAACCGGCATGGCCATGCTTTTTGGCGGATACTTAAGTGATCCAGAGACCCCATCCTTTAAATTTATGAGTTCGCAGATGAATGTTGCGGCCGGTCAACAACCGCTCCTGTGGGTGAATGAAAATGGGGAACGGTTTGTCAATGAAGAAGTTGTTTATAACTTCTCTCAGGCCGGTAACGCCCTCTATACCCAAGCGGAGGTTTATAGTATTTTGGACCAAGGCGTGATTGACAAAATGATCACAGAAGGTAACTTTATGGGGCTCGGGGTCTATGTTTTGCGGGGACAAAAGATGGATACCCTCCAAGAAGAAATTGATGCGGCTGTGGCAGCCGATAAAACCTTTATCTTTAAGGCTGATTCGATCGAAGAACTGGCTAAAAAGATGGGACTAGCACAATTACCGGCCACGATTAGTCGGTATAACCGCGATGCCGCTCAAGGTGAAGATCGCGAATTCGGCAAACCAGTTGAATATATGCAACCAGTAACGCAAGGCCCATTCTATGGTTTTAAGTTAAATATTGGTGCCTTTTGTACCATGGGTGGTTTACAAGTAACACCACAAAATGAAGTTCGGGATGAACAAGGTCAAGTTATTCCAGGCCTCTATGCCGTTGGTAATGATGCCGCAGGGTTGACTGGTGATACCTACGGGCCCAACATGCCAGGGACTTGTGTCGGTTACGCCATCTATTCCGGTCGGAATGCCGGTCAGCAAGTTACGGAATATTTACGTTGACATTTATCAAAAGTTCATTAAGATAAAAAGTAAGTTGAATATAAAAGAAGTTTTTCGGGGCAGGGTGAAAATCCCGACCGACGGTGAGCAGGTTTCCTGTAAGTCCGTGACCCGCATTTTGCGGTTGAACCAGTGCGATTCTGGTACCGACAGTATAGTCTGGATGGGAGAAAAACGAGTGGACTTGATGAATATCATCAGGTTTTTTTAGCGACATAACTGCTAGAAAAGTAACCGCTTTCTAAAAACGACCTCGAAGAATTTTCTTCGAGGTTTTTTTGTTTGAAAAGAGGCGATTAAATGAACGATCAAGCATGGATGGAACGGGCTCTGACAGCTGCTCAGCGAGGCGGTCTAGCGACTTGGCAAAATCCCCAAGTGGGGGCGGTTCTAGTTAAAGATGATCACTTATTGGCGGTTGGCTATCATCATCGTTATGGCGATTATCATGCCGAACGCGATGCCTTAAGCCAGGTAACTCCTGATCAAGCTCGAGGTGGAACCCTCTATGTGACTTTGGAACCCTGTAATCACTCGGGAAAGCAACCACCCTGCAGTCATCTGATTGTGGACTACGGGATTAAACGGGTGGTGGTAGGGCAACTAGATCCTCATCAAATTGTGGCAGGAAAAGGTGTCCAGTATTTACGCGACCATGGGATCCAGGTAACGATCGGGGTTCTTGAACAGGAAGCCCGAGCCATTAATCCCCACTATAACTTTTTCTTCACTCATCAGCGGCCGTGGATAGCGCTTAAACAGGCCGTCACCTTAGATGGGAAAGTGGCCTTGGGGAATGGAGAACGGACAGCCATCACCAATCAAGCAGTCTATGACTGGGTGCATCAAGAGCGGGCTCACTATCAAGCGATCCTTGTGGGAAGTCAAACCGTTTTAACCGACAACCCAACCCTAGGGACTACTGCCAAGTTGGAACACCAACCGTGGCGGGTGATCATGGACCGGCGCGGGCGCTTATTTGAACAAGCGCACCTAAAAATCTGGCAGGCCACGGTTTATCCCACCCTCGTTTATACGGAGACGCCAACTTCCTTAGCTTTCCCTGGTGTTGAGATTAAGCAATTAGCGGAAGTGACGCCCAAAACGGTCGTTGATGATCTTGCTCAGCAAGGCCTGCAATCGCTATATGTTGAAGGGGGACCGCAAATTCATAATGCCTTTTATCAGGCAGATTTGTGGGATGAAAGCATCACTTACCTTAGCCCTAAACTTATTGGGGGTCAGGGGGTCACGGCCTTTTCTGGACCTGAACCAGGTCGGCTAATGGAATTAGTAAATGTCGAAGTACAGAAATTGGGATCAGATTTACGAATACGAGGAGAACGAAAATGTTTACCGGATTAATTGAAGGAATGGGGACAATCAAAGCAATTGAGCGAGTAGATGAAACTATTACTATGCAAATTGCTGCCCCAGCGGAGCTATTAGCGACTTATCAGATTGGTGATTCGATGGCGATTGATGGGACTTGTCTGACGGCCGTCCAAAAAACCGTCAATGCGATGACGGTGGAGCTGATGCCCGCAACTTATGAACGAACAAGTTTTAAGAATCGAAAAGTTGGTGATCAGGTAAATCTGGAACGGGCGCTCGCTGCTAACGGACGGTTTGAAGGACATCTGGTCTCAGGACACGTAGATTTTGTATCACAACTGGTGAAGCGGCAAGTACACGATAATGCCCTGGAATTAACTTTTTCAATTGATGATCCATATGCTGAGCAGATTATTTCTCAAGGTTCCGTCGCCATTAATGGGGTTAGTTTGACCGTGATGGCTAGCGACGGTTATCAATTCACAATCGGCTTAATTCCCCATACGCAGGGAAAAACTAATTTAGCATCATTAACAGTCGGCGATCAGGTCAATATTGAGACTGATTTGATGGGGAAGTATTTAATCAATCATTTGAACAGGAGAAAAGAAAATGGATGTTAAGAAATTTCAAGCCGCTTTAACCCACTTAAAAGCGGGCGGATTAGTTATTGTGACCGATGATGAAAGCCGGAAATCAGAAGGCGATTTAGTCGGTTTGGGTGCAGTGGTGACTCCTGGGAAAGTTAACTTTATGACTAAGTATGCCCGGGGCTTAATGTGTGCGCCGGTCGGCCCAGAAATCGCCCAGCGGTTAGCCTTACCACAAATGACCGCTGATAATACCGATCCGTTTGGAACGGCTTTTACTCTTTCGGTTGATCATCGGACAACGACGACCGGGATCTCGGCCTATGATCGAGCAGCGACAATTAAAGCCTTAGCAGATCCGCAAAGTCAACCAGCTGATTTTTATCGACCGGGGCATATCTTCCCGTTGACCGCTCAAAAAGATGGGGTATTGTCGCGGGACGGGCATACGGAGGCGGCCGTTGACCTAGCGCGGTTGGTAGGGTTGACACCGGTGGCTTATATCTGTGAAATCTTACAAGAAGATGGTCACATGGCCCGCCGGCCACGCCTAGTTGAGATGGCGGATGAATATGGGTTACCCTTGCTAACCGTTGCCGATATTAAAACTTATCGGCGTTTGCAGGTTAGTGATGAATTAACGCCTGTCAAGCTTCCTACTGCCTATGGTGATTTTAAATTAGTCCCTTTTCCTGATGAAACCTTAGCCTTAACTAAAGGGAACTGGACGGTTGATGAACCAGTCTTAGTGCGTTTGCATTCTGAATGCTTAACTGGTGATGTATTCGGTTCGGAGCGTTGTGATTGTGGTCCCCAGTTACATGCGGCAATGCAAAAGGTAACTGAAGTTGGACAAGGCGCTATAATTTATCTCCGTCAAGAAGGTCGGGGCATCGGCCTCTTGAATAAATTAAAGGCTTATCACTTGCAAGGAAACGGTTTGGACACTGTTGAAGCAAATCAAGCGCTGGGCTTTGCTGAAGACGAACGCGATTATCAAGAAGCCGCCCAAATTTTACGGCATTTAGGCATTACTAAGGTCCGGTTGATGACTAATAATCCTGATAAGATTGAACAGTTAAGGGCTGCAGGGATTGAAGTAGTAGAACGCGTGCCTTTAGAGCTTCCGCCAACAGCGGCAAATCGCCGGTATTTGAAAACTAAGCAAGAAAAACTACAACACTATTTACATCTATAAGGAGCAAACTTATGACGATTTATGAAGGACACTTTAATGACCAAGATTATCGAATTGCCATTGTAATTTCTCGCTTTAATGAAGCGATTACCACACGACTCTTAGATGGCGCCGTTGATAATTTAGTACGCCATGGAGTAGCAAAAGACCGAATCGATGTGTATTGGGTGCCGGGAGCTTATGAAATTCCCTTTATGGCGAAGAAAGCGGTGCAATCCGAACGCTATGATGGTTTAGTAACCCTAGGTGCAGTGATTCGTGGTGAAACCTCACACTATGATTTAGTGACGAATGGGGTGGCCAATGGGGTCTTAGAATTGAATATAACCAGTCCAATTCCCGTCACCTTTGGGGTAGTCACTACGGAAAACGTTGATCAAGCCATGCAACGTTCCGGTGTCAAAGCAGGAAATAAGGGTTATGATACGGCCCAAGCCTTACTCGAGATGATTTCTTTAAGCCGTCAATTGGATTAATTTCACGGTAGAAAGGAATTAATAAAAGAAAGTTAAATTGTGAATGTAATTAAGATAATTTAATTTAATCGAGAATTTACTTTGAATAACATTAAAAAATCTTAAGCACTTTTAATTAGCTGTCTCCGAGGATTATGATATAAAGCAACTTTATTATTTCCAGGGGGATACAATGAAAAAGCGTTTATTTAAATTAATGTGCGCTAGTTTGCTGACCGTTGCCGGGCTTGTGCTTGGCCTCGTTAGCTTCAATTCGGCGACGCCAGCGCATGCGGATGAAGAGACCTACACAATTGGGACGGTGGATAGTTTTGTGCCATTTGAAATTCCAAACAACAAGGGAACTTATAATGGCAAAAATCCTGGGATCGAAATCGAAATGCTGCAACAGATCGCAAAGCATGAACACTTTAAATATAACCTCCGGGTTATGACTTTCGATGCCATGTTGCAAGCTTTAGATGCGAACCAAATTCAAGCGGCTTTTGGGGGCATGAGTGTCACGGATGAACGGAAAGCCAAGATCGACTTCACCACTTCTTACTACAATTCTGGGGTCGTTATGGCCGTAGCTAAAAATAGTAAAATTACCAGCCTAAGCCAATTACGAGGCAAGACGGTTGACTTAAAGTCGGGGACGAGTGGTGCGGAATATGCTACGTCCATTCAAAAGAAATATGGTTTTAAAGTTAAGTACTTTAAGTCTGATAACACCCTCTTTAGTGATGTGGTGAATGGAAATGGGGCCGCAACCTTTAATGATGAGCCGGTTTTGCGTTATGGGATCCGGAATGGGATGAAACTTAAAATCGTGACGAAGGCCGCCAACTCAACCCCAGTGGCCATGGGGGTTAAAAAAGGTGAAAACCAAGAACTCTTAACGAAACTCAATGATGGGATCGCCTGGTTGAAGAAGACGGGGCGGATGCAAAAAATCATCAATAAGTATACCAAGGGTAGTGCTACCAAGACGGACTCGGCTAGTCAACGGACGATTTGGGCCTTAATCAAAAATAATGCGGGAGCCTTAGCCGATGGCCTTTGGATGACGATTGAATTAACGGTTGTCGGTTCGATTTGTGCCATGGTCTTCGGCCTTTTGCTAGGGATCATGGGAATTACTGACGGGAAGCTTTGGAGTAGTATTTCCAGCATCATTATTTATATCTTCCGGGGAATTCCGATGATTGTCCTGGCCTTCTTTATCTATATTGGTTTGCCAGCAGTGATTGGGCAAAAGATTCCGCTATTCGTGGCGGGGGTCTTAACCCTAATGCTGGATGAAGGGGCCTACGTAGGGGCGATTGTTAAAGGTGGTTTCCAAGCGGTTGATCGCGGTCAATGGGAAGCAGCCCGGAGTTTAGGTCTGCCCTACTACAAAGCCTTGGTTAAGGTCGTGGCTCCACAAGGGATTAAGATTATGGTGCCATCTTTAGTTAACCAATTGATTATTACCTTGAAAGACACGTCAATCCTTTCTGCCATTGGGGTGATGGAATTGACCCAAACGGGGACGGTTATTATTTCCCGGAATTTGGAAGGATTTAAGATGTGGTTAATTATTGCGACGATGTATGTCATTATTATTACCGTCTTAACCTGGTTATCTAACTATGTGCAAAGAAAGA
Source organism: Limosilactobacillus gastricus DSM 16045 (assembly GCF_001434365.1). GTDB lineage: Bacteria > Bacillota > Bacilli > Lactobacillales > Lactobacillaceae > Limosilactobacillus > Limosilactobacillus gastricus. Next base: position 36,161 of record NZ_AZFN01000012.1, read on the forward strand.
TGAGGTAAGCTAGTTTTATGGATAATCAATACAAAATTGAAGTTACCGATTTGCATAAGAGTTACGGTGACAACGAAGTTTTAAAGGGCATTAGCCTGCAAGTGAAACCCAGCGAAGTAGTCTGCATGATCGGCCCATCTGGTTCGGGGAAAAGTACCTTTTTGCGGTGCTTGAATAAATTGGAAGCCCCGGATAGTGGTCACATCATTATTGATGGTTATGATATTGCTGATCCCAAGACAAATATTGATTTGGTTCGGCAAAATATCGGGATGGTTTTCCAACATTTCAATTTATTCCCCAATATGTCGGTGCTGGAAAACATTACCTTAGCCCCAGTGCAGTTAAAGAAGATGACCAAAGAAGAAGCCAAAACGGCTGCTTTAAAATACCTGGAAATGGTTGGTTTGTCGGATAAGGCGGATGCTAATCCAACTAGCTTATCCGGGGGGCAAAAGCAACGGGTGGCTATTGCGCGTGCCCTGGCAATGAAGCCGGATGTGATGCTGTTTGATGAACCCACTAGTGCTCTGGATCCAGAAATGGTTGGGGACGTCTTAGAAGTCATGCAAGAATTAGCTCGTGAGGGGATGACGATGGTGATCGTGACTCACGAAATGGGCTTTGCCAAGCGGGTTGCTGATCGGGTTATTTTCTTCCATGACGGGGTGATTCGAGAAGAAGGAACCCCGGAAGAAATCTTTGATCATCCGCAACATCCTGATACCCAAAACTTCTTGGAAAAGGTTTTAAACGCCTAGATTTGACATATAGCTTTGGAAAAGTATAATAAATATTTGGAATTAATTGACTAGTTTAACAGAGACCTTGTCAGGAGCTGAAAAGACAAGACTAGTTTATGGCTAATTAAATGGGTGGTTCCGATATCAACCAAGAGGTGAATTAAGCTTAATTAATTCATAAAAATGGGTGGAACCGCGTTATTGACGTCCCTGGTAGCGATGCCAGTGGCGTCTTTTATTTTGGTTTCATTAAGCAAGGAGAAGGAGAATCTCATGGAAGAACAAGAACAGAAGTTATCACGATCGTTGAAGAGTCGGCATATTACAATGATCGCGATCGGCGGGGCGATTGGGACCGGGCTTTTCTTAGGGTCTGGGTCAGCTATTCGGACTGCCGGGCCTTCAATCATTTTGACCTATTTGATTGTGGGAATATTTTGTTTCTTTATGATGCGAGCACTTGGAGAATTGCTTTTATCAGATACAAGTAAGCATTCCTTTATTGATTTGGTGCGTGATTATTTAGGGGAACAGTTTGAATTTATTGCGGGTTGGACCTATTGGTCGTGTTGGCTTAGCTTAGCTATGGCTGATTTAACGGCGACGGGAATATATTTACAGTATTGGTCTCCGTCACTACCCCAATGGGTCGGGCCGTTGGTCATCATTGTCTTGTTAATGTTAATCAATATGATTAACGTTGGTTGGTTTGGTGAGTTTGAAAGTTGGTTCTCGGCCATTAAGGTGATAGCCATTGTTGCCTTAATTGTGGTCGGAATTGTGATGATTATTTTGCACACGAAGGTTTCGACCGGCTATACTTCATTAACTAATCTCTATTCGCATGGAGGTTTTTTCCCGTTTGGTTTTGGTGGTTTCTTAACCTCATTTCAAATGGTGGTCTTTGCTTTTGTCGGCATTGAAATGGTTGGTTTAACCGCTGGTGAAACCCGAAATCCTCAAAAAGATATTCCCAAGGCAATTAACTCCTTACCAATCCGGATTGGACTCTTTTACATTGGAGCGATGACGGCGATTATGGCCATCTATCCATGGAACCAAATTAAGACAACTTCCAGTCCCTTCGTGCAAGTCTTTGCTGGAATCGGGGTTGCGGGGGCCGCAGGAATCTTAAATTTCGTTGTCTTAACTTCAGCGATGTCGGCGACGAATAGTGCCATCTTTTCAACGAGCCGTTCCTTATATGCTTTAGCAGAGAACCATCAGGCTCCTAAACAGTATGCTAAGTTAAGTAACAAGGCGGTTCCCAACCGGGCGCTGCAAGTTTCGTCCCTAATCTTATTTATCGTGGTCATTTTAAATTACATTATGCCATCTGGGATTTTTAATATTATCTCCGGGGTATCAACGATTAACTTTGTCTTTGTATGGCTAATCATTTTATGGACTCACCTTGCTTATCGCCGAGTTCATCCAGAAGGGGTGGCGGGTTTTTCAATGCCTTGGTATCCATACACTAGTTGGGCAACGATTATTTTCTTTATTTTTGTTTTGATCATCTTACTATTCATTCCATCAACGCGACCATCATTAATTATTTCGATTATTTTCTTTATCGTCTTATTTATTGGCTACTATGCCTTACAGCGCCGAAAGAAAAATTAGGATATAGTTGGTCAAAGTAAGCGTTTTCAGATATAATATAGGTGTGGAAGGACTTGATCGTTACTTGTCCTAATTGAATATGGTTGTACCATATTCACCCCCACATCAACCTATCCAAGAGTCAGAAGGCTATTCCGTCATTAATCATTAGATTACCCTCTCCAAATGATGATTGAACGACGAAAGAAAAGTTGTAGCGGCATAGTCTTTCCATTCAAGTAAGCGGCCATTGCGTGCAATGGCCGTTTTTAGTTAGGACAAAAAACGCGAACATTAAATTGAAATTAGAAAAATTAGTTAAGATTTTACCTAGAGTTATCTTTACTTTTTCTTAATAAATGATAGTATTTAGAGAGGTAAACTACCAAATACCAAGACTAAAAGGAGTATAGATATCTTATGTATTTAGCAATAAATGTCCTTGGCTTGATTGTCTTTTTGGCAATTGGGTTCATTTTCTCAAAGGACCGCAAGCACATTAATTGGAAGGCGATTGCGATCATGGTGGTTTTGAACCTGATTTTGGCATGGTTCTTAACAAGTTCTGCTGCTGGGCGGGCCGGCGTTAAAGCGGCCGCTGATGGATTTACTTGGATTGTTGATATTTCAGCGAAGGGGACTGTGTTCGCCCTTGGTGATTGGTACAATACCAAGAACCTGAACTTTATTTGTTCCTCCCTAATGCCAATCTTAATGATTGTGCCAATGTTTGATATCTTGACTTACTTTGGTATCTTACCTTGGATCATTAAGTGGATTGGTCGCGGGTTGTCATTCTTAACTGGTCAAGCTAAGTTTGAGTCATTCTTTGCCGTAGAAATGATGTTTCTGGGGAACACGGAAGTGCTGGCTATTTCAGGTATGCAATTGCGGAAGATGAGTAAGGAACGGAACCTCTCGATTGCAATGATGTCGATGAGTTGTGTGACAGCTTCCATTCTAGGTTCTTATATTCAAATGATGCCGGGACAATTTATTTTGACGGCGGTGCCAATTAATATTGTGAATGCTTTGATCTGTACTAGTTTACTCAATCCGGTTCACATCACCCCAGAAGAAGATACCATCGAAAAAGTTGGTAATACTGATGATGGGAAGAAAGAACCATTCTTTAGTTACTTGGGGGATTCAATTTTAGGTGCTGGTCGGTTAATTTTAATCATTATCGCTAACGTCATTGCATTCGTGGCTCTGGCTGGTTTGATTGATGCAATCCTTGGCTTGTTCTGGAAGCAACTTTCCCTAGAAAGTATTCTTGGGGTTGTTATGTTCCCATTCTCATGGTTAATGGGCCTAAATCCACATGATGCTTGGATTCTTTCCCAAAACATGGGCTTGAAGTTGGTGACGAATGAATTCGTGGTAATGGGGGAAGTGACGAAAGTAATTGGTCAATATCCAGCACACTTGAAGGCGGTTTTCACGGTCTTTATGACTTCATTTGCTAACTTCTCAACCCTAGGGATGGTCATGGGGGCTTTCAAGGGCTTAGTTGGTCAAGAAGATAATGATTACATTGCCAAGAACTTTGCTTACATGCTACTTTCAGGGGTCTTAGTATCCCTCTTGTCAGCAGCATTTGTTGGACTCTTTGTTTGGTAAACAGTTTAAATAGATCTGAATCCTAGTTGCTTGATTCGGATTACACAGTAAACGGCTAGGATTTATCCTAGCCGTTTTTTGTCAAATGACGATATATAAAAGAATATAAATGAGGTGAAAAATCATGACTATAAAAATTATTATGGATACCGACCCCGGAATTGATGATGCTGCTGCTTTAGCCATGGCCTTGAATAATCCAGAGATTGACCTGAAATTAATTACCGCTGTGGCGGGAAACGTGACTGTTGATAAAACGACCGCTAACGCTTTAAAGATTGTGCACTTTTTCAAAAAGGATGTTCCAGTCGCTGCTGGAGCGGCGCAACCATTAATCAAGCCTTTTGAAGATGCCGCACGGATTCATGGCGAATCGGGGATGCCGGGTTATGATTTTGGTGACGACTATGGGCAACCAATTGCGAAACCAGCAGTGGAAGCCTTACATGATGCCATTATGGCCGAAGACGAGATTACCTTGGTACCAACAGGGTCCTATACGAATATCGCCTTGCTACTGGCGGAATACCCAGAGGTAAAGAGTCATATTAAACAAATCGTTGCCATGGGTGGTTCTATTTCTGGTGGAAATATGACCAGTGTCGCTGAATTTAATGTTTTTACTGATCCGGACGCGGCGTCGATTATGTATCAATCGGGAATTCCGATTGTGACGGTGGGCCTTGATGTTACCTTGAAGGCGCTCTTAACGCCGGCAACACAAGCCAAGCTTTTATCATTAGGTGAAACTGGCAAAATGCTCCATGGCTTGATCACCCACTATAATGATGGGGATAATGAGCAGGGTCATCCAATGCACGACGTTAACACGATTTTCTACTTGCTACATCCGGAGGTGTTCACCACGAAAGATTTGTGGATTGATATTCAAACTAGCGGTCCAGCAATTGGTGCGATGGTAGCTGATGTTCGGGGTGCTTATCACAATGGTCAAACTAATGCCAAGGTATGTGTGGATATTGACGCTGAACAATTCAATCAATGGTTCATTGAACAGGTGGAAAAGATTGAATTATAAGCCTTTTTAAGGTAAAGTTAAATGGTGATGTGAAACATAAATGTTTCACGGAAAGGAACCATTAATGACGCCAGAAGAATTTCGCCAAAGCCTTCTTGACCAAGGTATCACGGTCACTGATCAGCAGTTAGCACAATTTGATTACTACTATCATTTTTTAGTGGAAACCAACGAGCATGTCAATTTAACGGCCATTACTGATCGCGAAGAAGTGTACTTAAAACATTTCTATGATTCAATACTCGGGGCAATTGCGCAACCTAAATTACAAACTGAAGCATGGACTTTGTGTGATATCGGAGCCGGTGCAGGTTTTCCTTCCTTGCCGTTAAAGATCTTGTTTCCACAATTAAAGGTCACCATTGTGGATTCATTAAATAAACGGATCAAGTTCTTACAGGACTTATGTGATCAGTTAGGCTTAACCGAGGTCACCTTAGTGCATGACCGGGCGGAAACTTTTAGTGCTAAAAATAGTCCTTATCGGGAACAGTATGATTTGGTGATGGCACGGGCGGTAGCGCGCTTGGTGGTGCTCAGCGAACTATGTTTGCCAGCTGTCAAAGTTGGTGGACAATTTGTGGCCTATAAGGCAACGGCGGCTCAAGATGAATTGCAAGTAGCCCAGGGGGCGATTAATAAGCTGGGTGGTCAATTAACCGACGTTAAAACCCTGAGTTTACCAAGTCAACCAGCCGAAGAGCGTAATTTTATCTTAGTTAATAAAGTAGCCGCAACTCCTAGTAAGTATCCGCGGCGACCGGGTGTGCCGAATAAAAAACCGTTAGTGAATGTGAAGTAGAGGTTGGGGAATGGCATTTTCAATTTTTAATTTAGGTAAAGATGATGAACATGTTAAAAATCAAGTGGTGGAAGTGCCTTTAAAAGACATTGTGCCCAATCGCTATCAACCACGGAAAGTGTTTGACCGCCAGGCAATTGAGGAGTTGGCGCAAACGATTCAAGAACACGGTCTATTACAGCCGATCATTGTTCGCGAATATGAAGCCGGCAAGTATGAGATCATCGCCGGGGAACGGCGCTTTCGAGCTATGACTTCCCTAAATTGGGCAACGGCCCCAGCGATTGTCGAAAAGATGTCGGATGAGGAAACGGCTTCCTTGGCCTTGATTGAAAATTTACAACGTTCCAATTTAAGCCCGGTGGAAGAGGCCCAAGCTTATCGAAAGTTAATGGATCTGAATCATTTGACGCAACGAACCCTGGCAGAAGGTATGGGGAAGAGTCAGTCATTTGTGGCGAATAAACTACGCTTGTTACAATTAGCCGAACCCGTTCAAACGGCCATTTTAAATCACCAGATTACGGAACGGCATGGGCGGGCCCTTCTGAATTTAAAGCAGGTAGATCAAGCCGCCATGCTGGCTGAAGTCATTAGTCATGAGTGGACGGTACGCCAAACAGAAGATGCGGTGGCGGCTAAACTTGGTCAACCACTGCCGTCGGTAATTCGCGCCCGTAAGCAACGGGAGATTTATGGGATTGGCGCTGATGAGTCGGCGGATGTGACGGCAACGACCGAAGATCCTAAAGTAAATCCAAAGAAAAAAAGTACCCGTCGTGCCAATAAGCATGCTCCCAAAATTACTAATGCTCAAAGTGCTGCTAAAGCAATTCAAGCGGCCGTTGATAATCTAAAGGGAACGGGCTATCATACCGAAGTCACGACTCAAGACACCGAGAATGGGGTTCAAGTGATCATTCAAGTTGTTGATCAACCACGGAAACGGGGGCGCCAATCGTGAGCCAGCATGAAGCGGAACGTGTGGTTCAATTACCCTTAAGTCAAATTCGCCCCAATCCCTATCAACCGCGGCATATATTTGATGAGAAAGCCCTAACGGAATTAGCGACTTCGATTCAAACGACAGGGATTTTTCAGCCGATTATTGTTCGTCAACCGGATCTAGCCTTGGCGCGTTATGAAATCATTGCCGGGGAACGGCGATTTCGGGCAACTCAACTTGCGGGCTTAACTACGATTCCAGCGATTGTCCGCGCCCTTGATGATCGCCAGATGATGGAAGTGGCGGTGCTGGAAAATCTTCAACGGGAAAATTTATCGCCAATTGAAGAGGCGCAAGCCTATCAAACTTTGATGGAGCGACTAGATTTAACCCAAGCTCAAGTGGCCCATTTATTAGGGAAAAGTCGGCCTTACATTGCTAATTACTTACGCCTCTTGGGACTTCCAGAAACGGTTAAACAACTAGTTAGTAAACAGGAACTGTCCATGGGGCAAGCCCGGACGCTGTTAGGCTTGAAGAAGCGTTCGCAAATTACCCGCGTTGCTAAAAAAGTGGTCCAAGAGGGATTAACGGTTCGTCAGTTGGAACAATTAGTTGCTAAACTAAATGGTGAACGTCCAACCAAGCCCAAAGCCAAGACCGTGGAGACCTTTTCTCCTTATGCTCGCGAGTTGCAAAATCAACTGGAAAGTCATTTAGGGACGAAGGTTAATTTTTCAACTAATGATCAGTTGGATCACGGGAAAATCGAAATTTCATACCAGTCAGCGGCTGAATTAGAGCGGATTTTAACCGTTTTAGGAATAAGTCTAGATTAAGTTGGAGGAATGATAATGGCTGAATACGCATTACACGATCTCGTTATGATGAAGAAGCAACATCCCTGTGGAACGAATCGGTGGGAGATCATTCGGGTTGGTGCAGATATTAAAATTCAATGTACTGGCTGTGACCATATCGTCATGATGAGTCGGCATGACTTTGATAAACGCATGAAAAAGGTTCTTGAGCATGCACCGGAGAATTAAGTAGGAGAAGAGGAGAAAGACAGACTATGGCTTTAACAGCTGGAATCGTTGGTTTACCCAATGTTGGGAAGTCAACTTTATTTAATGCAATTACTAAAGCAGGAGCCGAAATGGCCAATTACCCTTTTGCAACGATTGATCCCAACGTTGGGATGGTGGAAGTGCCCGATGATCGTTTAGCCCGGATTGACGAGTTAATCCCAGCAAAAAAGATTGTTCCGACGACTTTTGAATTTACTGATATTGCGGGGATTGTTAAAGGAGCCAGCAAAGGTGAAGGACTCGGAAACAAGTTCTTAGAAAATATTCGTCAAACAGATGCGATCGTACATGTGGTGCGGGCCTTTGACGATGATGACATCACTCATGTGACGGGGAAAGTTGATCCCATTGATGATATTGATACCATTAATCTTGAACTCATCATGGCAGACTTAGACTCGGTTAACAATCGCTTAAGCAAAGTTCAACGGGCAGCCAAGGGACGTGATAAGGATGCCTTAGCTGAGCTCGCGGTCTTAGAAAAGATCAAACCAGTCTTAGAAGCTGGGCAGAGTGCGCGTACGATTGATTTTAGTGATGAAGAACAACCAATTGTGAAGGGTTTATTCTTATTAACGACCAAGCCGGTGCTTTATGTGGCCAATGTGGCTGAAGACGACATGGCTGATCCAGAAAGTAATCCTTATATTGCTCAGATCCGTGAACACGTTCAAAATGAAAGTGAAGTGATCGGAATTGCTGCCGCCGCCGAAGAAGAGATTGCGGAGATGGATGATGATGAAAAAGCGGACTTCCTTGAAATGGAAGGGGTCACTGAGCCGGGACTAAACCGGTTGATCCGGGCAGCTTATAAATTGTTGGGCCTGGAAACCTTCTTCACGGCTGGGGGCAAAGAAACTCGGGCTTGGACTTACCGTAAGGGAACCAAGGCTCCGCAGGCTGCTGGGATCATTCACTCTGACTTTGAACGGGGCTTTATTCGCGCTGAGGTGATGAGTTTTGAGGATTTAGACCAATATGGTTCGCCAGCGGCGGTTAAAGAAGCCGGTCGTTTACGACTCGAAGGAAAAGACTACGTCATGCAAGATGGCGATATTGTGGAATTCCGGTTTAATGTATAGAATAAGGGAGAAAAATTGATGGCAGAACAACCACGAAATGCGGCGGCAGGTGAAAAACAACGCCAATATAAGAAAACGGAAGTTAAGTTGATTGCCGACCAATTTGAACAGGCTGGCTTAACCCGTAAGAATATCGACTACATGATCCAATTAAATAAGCAATTGGATCTGCAAGGAGCGGATCCCGATGCTAAAGCAACCATGTTAGAGCAAACCGTCGTGAAGTTGACGGAATCCCAAAAACAAGGTACGACCGCCCGGACATTACTAGGGACGCCAACTGAATATGCGGATCAACTAATTCATCCGGCCCCTTCACCCAAACAAGTTGAGCGTTCGGCATCAGGCTTGTTAGCGATTGATAATGCTTTAATGTTCTTTGCAATCTTCACGGTTATGTTTGGGATCATGGGACTCTCACAACCGAAGTCCCTAGCTTCTAGTAATGGAAATGCCGGAATTATTTCCATCTTAATTGTTTCAATTGTTGGTGGTTTATTGTTTGGCTATATGACTCGCTTGCTGACTAGTACCAAAGACCCGAAAACGGGCAAACGGACCGGGTATCCACTTTGGTTACGGGCCCTTTTGGTTGTGGTGGCCTTCGTAGTCTGGGTTGCCATTTATGGGCTTTCCGCCTTTATTCCAAAGACAATCAATCCAGTTTTAAACGGATGGGTATACATTGTCTTAGCAGTGGTCGCCTTCTTTGGCGATATGTACTTCCGACGGCGCTACAACGTCGTGGGGGGCTTCATGGGACGACCGGCTAACCAGGGACAGAACCAACGTAAATAATTCTTGAGGATGGTAGGTGCCTAGACCAGGCAAATACCGTCCTTTTTAGTAATTTCCGAACATTAAACTAAAATTTTGATTAGAAATTCGAAAATAGTTGACCTTTCCTTATAAATTGAGTATTGTATGTAACAATAATAAAAAAATATAGATTAAAAGGAGCATTAACAACATGTCTAACTGGGAAACTAAGTTTGCAAAGCAAGGATTAACTTTTGATGATGTTTTACTGATTCCAGCCGAAAGTAATGTCTTACCAAATGAAGTTGATTTAAGTGTGCAATTGACCGACAACATTAAGTTGAACCTGCCATTTATCAGTGCTGGGATGGATACGGTAACGGAAAGTTCCATGGCAATTGCGATGGCTTTACAAGGTGGAATGGGTGTAATTCATAAGAATATGTCCATCCAAGGGCAAGCCAGTGAAGTTGCAAATGTTAAAGGGGTTAGCTTGAACCAAAACTTCAATCGGGCGGCCGTTGATTCCCAAAACCGGCTCCTAGTGGCAGCTGCTGTCGGGGTAACTAGTGACACTTTTGATCGGGCCGAAGCCTTATTTAATGCCGGGGCGGATGCCATTGTGATTGATACTGCCCATGGTCATTCTGCGGGGGTTTTACGGAAAATCAAGGAAATTCGCGAACACTTCCCAGATAATACACTGATTGCTGGTAATGTTGCTACTGCTGAAGGCACGCGGGCCCTATTTGAAGCAGGGGTTGACGTGGTCAAAGTAGGGATTGGACCTGGTTCAATTTGTACTACGCGGGTCGTAGCTGGGGTGGGGGTTCCACAAATTACGGCGATTTATGATGCAGCTAGTGTTGCTCGTGAATATGGCAAGTCAATCATCGCTGATGGTGGAATTAAGTATTCTGGTGATATTGTCAAGGCCCTTGCGGCTGGTGGAAATGCGGTTATGTTAGGATCCATGCTTTCAGGGACGACCGAAGCACCTGGTGACTTATTCGAAGATAATGGTCACAAATTTAAGTCATACCGGGGCATGGGATCTATTGGTGCCATGGCACAATCCCATGGTTCATCAGATCGTTACTTCCAAGGTGGGGTCAATGAAGCCAATAAGTTAGTCCCAGAAGGAATCGAAGCTCGGGTTGAATATAAGGGGGACGTAGCGGATGTCGTCTTCCAAATGGTCGGGGGCTTACGTTCTGGAATGGGCTACTGCGGTGCAGAAAATATTCAAAAGTTGATCGATACCGCGCAATTCGTTAAGATTACGAATGCTGGTTTGCGGGAATCACATCCACATGATGTTCAAATCACTAAGGATGCTCCTAACTACAAGTAAAGATAGTAAAATAAAGAGATTGGCAAGAACTTTGTCAATCTCTTTTTGAATGCTTCTAAAAAGATGACAAATGTCATCCTAACTTGTGACAAGCGTGACTGAAAATTGATGATCGAAATTTCTATAATAATCCCAGAAAGAAAAGGTGATTATTATGACAATTTTAACAGTAGACCATGTCCAGAAGTCCTTTAATGGACGAAGGGTACTAAAAGATATTTCCTTTCAAATTGACCAAGGTGAAATCGTGGGAATTATCGGTCAAAATGGAGCTGGGAAATCAACCTTAATCAAGATCATTAATCAATTATTACCGGCTGATCAGGGTAAAATCACGTATTTTGGGCAAGCTAAAATTGATCGGGCCCAATTTGGTGTGATGAGTCAACGAAGTATGGTGATTCCACGGGTTACAGTAGCCGAAATGATTCAGTTCACGCAAGACTATTTTAGCCAACCACTGGCCTATCAAGAGTTGGTATCTCTATCGGGCTTACAAGCTTTTCAAAAAACCAAGGTTAGTCAGTTGTCAGGTGGGCAACGGCAACGCTTATCCTTTGCATTGGCGCTGACCGGCAATCCCAAACTCATCTTTTTAGATGAGCCAACGGTGGGGATGGATGTGAACAGTCGACGGGAGTTTTGGCAGCTGGTTCATACCTTACGGGACCAAGGCAAATCTTTTGTGATTACAAACCACTATCTCCAAGAAATTGAGGATTATGCCGATCGTTTATTAATTTTGCATCAGGGCTTGATTCAGTTTGATGGAACGATGGCTCAATTACGAGCGCAACACCGGACGACCACGGTGTCCTTTGTAAGTGACCTGCCGGCTGAAAAGCTTCGCCAACTGCCAGGAATTAGTAATTTAACGATTACCGGCACCAAAATAACTTTTACTGCCAATGACATGGCACCAGTCTATCGTTTTATTGATCAATATCATGACCAGATACAAGGTCTAAATATTAGTGATGACAGTTTGGAAACTTTATTTGTGCAAATGACAGGCGATCAAAAGGAGGAGCATCATGAATAAGTTTTTTAGTCAAACTTGGATCAATCTTAAACGCATTATTCTCCGTAACAAACGCTTTGTCTTCTTTGATGTTTTAATGCCCATTATCTTTTATTTGCTGTTTACGAGGGCTATGCCGATGACGAACCAAGGCAGTTGGTCCAAGGACTTTTTGATTTCCATGATCATTTATGCCAATCTTTTAGGTTCAGTTATCACGGTTGCCAACAATTTAACTACTGATCGGACCCAAGGATTGCTAACTTTTGTGACTTTATCAGAACGTTCTAAAGGATATTATTATGCGTCCATGGGCCTTGTTTTTTGGCTCTTAAATGTGGTTAGTGCATCCTTGGTGCTCTTGGTGGGCCTTTTAGCTTCGGGAATTAAATTGACTGGCTTTGAAATTAGTTACTTGTTGTTAGCCATGCCCTTAACCTGTCTGCCATTAGTTTTGCTAGGGATCATTTGTTCTCTCGTGGGTGATAATAGTGCCTCAGCAGGAATGGCGAATCTCTTGGTTTTTCCTATGGCGATGATCTCGGGTTTATGGTGGCCAATCACCGAAATGCCCCTTTGGCTACAAAAAATTGGCGAGTTAATGCCGACCTATGCCATTCAGACAATGACCAAGGAGGCCCTAAATAATCATTTCGCCAGCGGACAATTGATCAGTATTCTAATCTGGACATTTGGATTAATCTTTGTCATGATGTTGGTAAATCGATTCTGGGGAGTCAGGGAGACTACCATATGAAAAATTTTTATCAACAACATTTATCTTTTCCAGCTCGGCTCGGGATCGCTCCATATTATTGGTTAGTATGGATGGTCCCGGCTTTTGTGGTTACTAATGCTGGTGGCTTTAATTATCAAATGATGATTAGTAATTTGATTTTATTGCTGTTTATCAATATTTATCGGGACAGCTTCTGGCTCAAAAAGCCATATGTGACTTGGAATATTTATGTCCAGCTTATCATCTGTTTTTACTTTGCCATTGCCTATTCATATCTATATCTGTTTATTTTCCCATCTTTTTTAATCGGAGCCTTGCTCAATCTGGAAGATACCTTCTACCGTCAATTGACTGTCTTATATTTGGCAGTTAGCTTAGCCATCCTGATGACTTGGCTAATTGATCCGTCATTAATCCGGCCGGATTCTTGGGTGGGGGCGATCTTTTCCTTAATTGCGCCGTTGGTTAGTCGCTCTATGATCCGATCGCAACGTCGCCAGCGGCAGTTGGCAACTCGAAATCAGTTATTGGGCCAAGCTAACCAAGTCCGTGACAATGAACGGCAACGGATTGCGGCGGATTTACACGATAATGTGGGTCAAGCTTTTTCTCTACTAGCAGTGAAAGCAGACTTAGCTGAAAAAATTGTTGATCATGATCCGGAAAAAGCCAAACAAGAAATGCGTGATGTAGCCCAGACAGCTCGGGATAATCTGACTTTAATCCGCCAAATTGTGAGCGGTTTAACGACTCCCAATCTAATGGTGGCACTGGCAAAAATTCAGGAACAATTACCGATGGTGCAAATCGACTTTGCGGTTAGGGGGGATGATTTAGTAGCTCAATGGCCTCAAGAGATTGGATCAGTCATCATTAAGGTGATGCAAGAGGCAACTACAAATGTGATCCGGCACAGTCAGGCTCGGCATGTGACAATTACTTTTTCAGATGATTCACTATATCAAATGACTTATCAAGATGATGGGATTGGTCTCCGTACCACGAGCCAGCAGACCTTTGGACTAGCTGGCATCAAGCAGCGAGTAGAAGCAGTAGGGGGTCAGGTGGATTTTGAAAATCAAGGTGGTTTGGTGATAACAGTTCAAATTCCGAAAGGAGCATCAGATGATTAAAATTTATTTAGCTGAAGATCAAACCATGCTAAATTCAGCCTTAAAAATGATTCTCGAATTGGAGCCTGATTTTACGGTGGTTGGGACGGCCACTGATGGCGAACAAGCCTGCACAGAGATAAAAAATCTTCAACCAGATGTGGTAATTTTAGATATTGAAATGCCTAAACAATCCGGCTTGGTGGTGGCCCAAACAATTCGCCAGCAGGATTTACCAATTAAAATTGTGATATTAACGACTTTTGCCCGCTCCAATTATTTTCAAACGGCAATCAAAGCCCGCGTAAATGGCTACTTATTAAAAGATAGTCCCAGCGATTCGTTAATTAGTGCCATTCGTTCCATCATGCAGGGGAATGTGGTCTTTGATCCCCAATTAGTGGCCGGCGTCCTACATGAGGTGGACAACCCCTTATCAAAACGTGAACTGGAGGTATTACAGGCTTTAGAAAAAACGGCGACGACTAAGGAATTAGCTACCCAATTGTATCTCTCAGAGGGCACCATCCGGAATTATATTTCCGCCATTTTAAGCAAAACTGGGACTTCATCGCGCCTGGATGCCGTTAACTTGGCGCATCAAAAGGGCTGGCTATAAGCTAAATTTTCAAGTTTTTCTAAAACCTCGTTTAATCTCGAGCTAAATAAGAACAGAAACGTTATAATGAAGAATATTAGTGCGATTGAAAGGGGTTAGACCGTGAAAATTTTAGTAGTCGATGACGATCGTGAAATCGTTCAGTTGTTAGAAATTTATATCCGCAATGAAGGATACGAACCAGTAACGGCTTTTGATGGGAAAGAAGCCCTTTCCAAGTTAAATACTGATCATGAAATTGGCTTAATTATCCTTGATTTAATGATGCCAGAAATGGATGGAATGGAAGTTATTAAGCAGGTCCGGAAGGATTCGTCCGTGCCGATTTTAGTCTTGTCCGCTAAAACGGCTGATATGGATAAGATTCATGGTCTGGTATCGGGAGCTGATGATTATGTCACGAAACCCTTTAACCCATTAGAAGTGATGGCTCGGGTGAACTCCCTGTTACGGCGGAGTGAACATGAAGTGACTAATGACCAACCGGATGTGTTGCATGCGGGACCACTTGAAATCAATCAGGACTCGCATGAAGTAAAAACTTTAAAGGGTGACCAAATTCAATTAACTGCTTTAGAATTCGGGATCTTATATTTACTGGCCAGTCACCCGAACCGGGTTTTCAGTGCGGATGATATTTTTGAACGCGTTTGGAAACAAGAAAGCGTAGTTTCGGCGAAAACGGTAATGGTTCATGTTAGCCACTTGCGTGATAAAATTGAAGAAGCAACCGGTGGCGAAAAAGTGATCGAAACAGTTTGGGGTGTTGGCTATAAGGTGTCAGCACACTAAGATAGTCGAATAGGTCGTAAATTGGCTTCCGGAGGTTGATCTTCTTCTGGAAGCTAATTTTAGTTAAATAACGAAATTTAGATAAAGGGTAATGACATGTTAAAACTAACACGACGGGAAAAAAGTTCGCTCATTTTAGAAGGAATTCTAACCATCATCTTATTGGGCCTATTGAATTTAGCAGTCCTAACAATTTTACAAATTTTGATGGTCAATCAACCTGGAGTTAACCTGGGTTTCTTTGTGATGCAACAATCGGTCGCAGTGGGGCCGATTCGGATGCGGATTGTGGGGGCCCAACAAATTTTAGTAATTTTAATGTTAGTAGCGGATTTCGTGATTCTCTGGTGGCGGATGGTAAGGCGATATCACCAATACCAAATGGATCACATTATCAGTGAATTACATTATATTGCGCAAGGGCACCTAGACCATCGGATTCCCTTCAGTGTGAAGGGAGTTCAGCAGCATGTGATTACCAGTGTCAATGCCTTAGTTGATAGTACGGTTCGCTCTATGAAAGAAGAGCGCGAGATTGAAAAATCAAAGGACGAATTAATTACCAATGTCAGTCATGATTTACGGACGCCCTTAACGAGTATCATTGGTTATTTAGGCTTAATTGAGAATCATCAATACCGGAGCGAAGAGGAAATCGTGCAATTTGCCAATATTGCTTATAATAAAGCTCAACAAATGAAATCGATGGTCGATGACCTCTTTGAGTACACCAAAGTACAGTTTAATGCGGAAAAGCCAAAGTTTGTGGAAGTCGATCTTACCCAATTATTGGAACAAGTCAGTGCTAGTTTTGAATTGGAAGCTGAAAAGCATGGGATTCAGATGCAAACGGATTTTGCTCAAAGTCCTTTGATGGTCGAAGTGGTCCCGGATAAAATCGGTCGGGTTTTCAGTAATTTAGTTTCTAATGCCCTGAAATATGGCGATGGTTCGACTTATGTGCGGATTGCGACACGAGTCAAGGACGATCAAGTTGATATTACTGTCGCTAATGATGGCGTGCCGATTTCAGAAGAATCCGTGCAACATTTATTTGAACGCTTTTACCGGGTTGAATCATCGCGATCCAAGCAAACAGGCGGGACTGGACTGGGATTAGCGATTGTACAAAGTATTATTGAAACACATCACGGACATGTGGGGGTTAAGTCAGATGAATCAGCAACAACGTTTACGGTTTCCATTCCGTTACAACAGCCAAAAGATCAGCAAGCTCATTAAATGGTTTATTACCTGTTTAGCTGTGGTGGGCATGGTCGTGAGTCCTCTGGGCGCCACCACGGCGAAAGCGGCGACCATTGATGCTAATGCGGCCCTAGCGATTGATGCTTCTACGGGTCAGATTTTATATCAACAAAATGCGAAACAGAGTCTGCCAATCGCATCAATGAGCAAGTTGTTAACGATGATCGTGATTGAGCAAGAAATTAAAGCCGGGAAATTATCCTGGAATAGTCAGCTTAAGATAACGCAAGCCGAAGCGGAACTATCCGAAAACACGGAGTATTCCAATATCACTTTAGAAGCTGGCAAGTCTTATACGGTTAAAGAATTAGTGACCGCGGCGCTTTTAAAATCAGCGGATGCAGCCACGATTACCTTATCGCGGGCTACTGGTGATAACACGGCTGAATTTGCTCAAAAAATGACCAAAGCGGCTCGTAAAATTGGGGTAAAAGATGCCAAGATCTATAACGCGGTAGGTCTGACGAATGAACAAATGGGTACTTTTAAGACCAAGGGCGTTGCAGCGGATGCTGAAAATCAAATGTCGGCTGAAGATGTGGCGTTAATTGCCCAATATGTGATTAAGAAGTATCCTGACTTATTAAAGATTACGCAACAATCCAGTGCGACAGTAGCGGGACAGACCGTGGAGAATACGAATTCGCTCTTAACAGGTTTCACCTATCATAACCAGCAAGTTAAAATCGATGGCTTAAAAACGGGCACCTCTGATCAAGCGGGAAACTGCTTTGTAAGTACCGGTAAGTACCGTGGTCATCGGTTAATTACAGTGATTATGCATGCGGGTGGATCGGATAGTAGTAATCGTTTCACTCAGACGCAAAAATTATATGAAACGGTTCTCGGATCCTATAGTCCACATTGGTTAACGGCTAAGTATTCGGTTAAAGTTGCCCATGCGAAGTCAAAGAAAGTGAAACTGGTCTACCAGTCCGCAAGTTCTATTTGGGTAAAGAAAGGCACCAAGTTAAAGCAACCAAAGATCCAACTATTGAAAGCCTATCAGACCAAGAGCCATAAATTAAAGGCGCCTGTTAAGGCTAGTGATCTAGTTGCAAACGCGGTTTATCAGCAAGCCCAAGGGTTAAATGGTGGGAAACTTAAAGTGGCCCTCTATCCAGAAAAGTCATTACCAAAACTCAATGCTTTCATGGACTTCTTCCGGACAATTACGGGACAAAATTAGTTAAATGAAAAAGCGACTAGGGAAATTACTTGCTTCCCAGTCGCTTTTGTTTATATAAATACCACTGCATACTTACCCAAACGATGATAACAATTGTCAGCATGGCTACTCCGACAATAATCGTAATGGCCTGATAAAAATCGTGGGTGGCCGTGTAGGTTTTTAACATGATGGTTTGTAAAGTGAAAATTGATAATAAAGAAATGATCAAAGCCAAATTAGCATCTGCCATTAAGATGGCGTTGCGCTCCCGCCATGAACGGCGATAACGCATAATTGAACTACCGATATTATAAAAGGTATAGGTTGCAAGGGTGATGGTTTGAACCTCGCTAACTCTCGGCGGGGTCTTATGACTCAAGGTCAAAATAATTAAACCAATAAAGGCTGGAATAATCAAAAGAATTAAGTAACTAATAGTTTGATAGCCTCTTAGATTGTGATGACCGTGGTCAGGGTCCTGGGCTAAGTGAACCGCAATATAAAACCGCGAGATCACCAGAACTAAATAATAAACAGCTAAAGTAGTAAACCAGACGCTTAAATTAAAGATTCCCAGTCCAAAAGTGAAGGCAACGTATGCTAAATTGATGACAATGCTAAAAGATAGGGTGATTAAACGAGTAAAATGGTGATACTTTTTTAATTGTTGTAAATAGTAGTTGTGTAAATAAAGCTGACGAAGAAAGAGACCACCAGCCAGGAGGTCAATTCCAAAAAGGACGCCAGATAAGATACAAATGATTACAAGATAGGGAGTAGTAAGAAAACGATTGATAAAGATCGGGTATTGGAGGACCAATAGGATCAGATTGAGCCCGATTAACAGACGTGTTCGATTGTTCAAGCTGGACCTCCTTAGTAATTTATCAACCATTATAACTTGTTTATTATCCCTAGAACAATAGGTTTAAAGTCGGAAAACCACCTTGAGCATAATAGATCATCCCCATTACTGCTAAAGCAATTAAGAGGGCGGGAAGCCCGATGGTTAGACGATTAGTAATTGATAGCCATGGCGTGAGTATTCGTGGTGCTAAGAGCAGGGATAAGCTGATCGCAAGGGCCAAACTTGCAACAAAGGTAGTGGCTGATAACAGTCCTAAGGGCAGATTAACCCAAAATAAAATTACCGAGCCGATAATACCAATGAGAGCCATTCCCCAAACTAAGTAACGCGTGCCAGTAAATAAGTATGAAATAGTTTTATCGATAAGCATAAGAACCTCCTGTAATGCTGTGCTGCTGTTTCGATAAACCTATCATAGCTAAGCAAACTTGCTGAAAACACCACAACAATGGTGAAAAGTGTTGGATGGACACAAAAAAAGAGGGGGATAAGAAACCAAGTAACATTTCTGTCCACCTTCTTTACTCACACTAGTTGTAATTGAGGTCAAAAAATTAGTTATGCATATAATCGCGGGTCATTGGGAGACTCTTTCCAGACGCTCCCTTGGTGATTAGGTATTGAATGACGTCAATATTACCAGATTCAAAGGAAGCGGCGCAGGCTTGGAGATATAGATCCCACATGAGCACAAAGCGTTCGCCCATCATATCGGTGATTTCACCGCGATACTCATTAAAGTTGCGATCCCAGATTTCTAGGGTTCGTTGGTAATGACGCCGCAGCATTTCCATGTCGGCGATTTGTAAGTGGGCATCTTCGATATGACCGATTAATTCAGTTAGACCAGCGATGTAACCACCAGGGAAGATATATTTATCGATCCAGCCGTTGTAGGCCCCTCCCTGTTGCCGAGTGATCCCGTGGATTAAGGCGACTCCATCATCTTTGAGATAACGAGCTACATCTTGGAAGTAAAGGCCTAAGTTTTCCTTCCCGACGTGTTCAAACATCCCCACGGAAGTGATGTAATCCCATTGCTGATCACCGAGTTCACGGTAATCAATCAAGTGGACTTCGGCAACGTCAGCTAAGTGCTCTTCATCGATCGTCCGTTGCACATGTTTAAATTGCTCTTCACTTAAAGTTACCCCGGTAACCTTAAGACCGTATTCACGTGCCGCAGTCAGCATTAAGGTTCCCCAGCCACATCCAATATCGAGTAAGGCTTTGCCGGGTTGAGGATCAAGCTTCTTTAAAATATGATGAACTTTATCAATTTGGGCTTGCTCTAAATCGTTATCGACATTGTTGTCAGTGAAGTAGGCACAGGAATAGGTCATGGTTGGATCTAACCAAATTTGATAGAAATCATTCCCAACATCGTAGTGACTTTGTACATCATTTTTACTTTGTTGTTCACTATGACCACGTTGCTTGGGTAAGAAGCGCCGATATTTGGAGCTACGCATAAAGCTGTCGGCACTGTTGTAAGCCGCGAAGATAAGCTTTTGCAGACTACCATCGACTTCGATTTTCTTATCCATAATGGCTTCACCTAGGGTAATCGAAGCGTTTTTGGTGATTTCGCGGATACTAATCTTTTCATTGAATTTAATCGTAACTTCCGGTTCGCCGTCACCGTAAATTGCTGACCGGCCATCCCAATAAATAACTTTGACGGTTAAACCATTAAAAGACCGACTAAGTAATTGCTTATAAAAAGTTTTCTCTAACATAAATGTCCCTCAAATATAAATTAAATATTTATCTTAGTATACACCTTCTCAAATAGTGATGTAATTAATATGGTGCAGGGATAAAGCGATTTTGTTAAGATAGCAGTAATCAAACATTGGAGGAAACAGATGGAAAGTTCTTGGCAACGATTTATCAATAACACAATCTTACGACGGACCGTAGTATTGGTCGCCATTATCTTTGTATTATGGTATGTTCGGGCCGTTATGACGGAAATTTTATTGACCTTTATTTTTACTTATTTAATCGTTCATTGGTTACGGTTAGTTCAGCGGTGGTTACCCAAATTACCAACGGCCATTACCGCCGTTGTTACTTATGCGATTATTATTTTCTTGGCCTATGTTGGGCTGACCAAGTATATGCCGATCCTCATTAACCAAATCGTTCGGATGGTCGATTACGTGATTAATTTTTCGCAAAGTAATGATATGACTTGGTTTACCCAATATATTACCCGTTATGTCAGCATGTCGACCATTACTACCCAGCTTCGTCACTGGGTCACGATTGGGATTAGTACTTTAACTAGTGTGGGGACCTTTAGTTTCTCCTTTGTCATGGCCGTGATTTTAAGTTTCTTCTATTCCATTGAATTGAAACAAATGAATGGCTTTTCTCGCTCCTTTTTGGATAGTAATGTGGCCGGTTGGTTCTTCCGGGACCTATATTACTTTGGTCAGAAGTTTGTAAATACTTTTGGGGTCGTCCTTGAGGCCCAATTCTTTATCGCTATCACCAATACTGTTATTACGACGGTTTGCTTAATCGTAATGCAAATGCCACAGATTGTTGCCTTGTCAGTAATGGTCTTTGCCTTCTCATTAGTGCCGGTGGCTGGGGTTATTATTTCCCTCATTCCATTGTGTATGGTTGGTTATAGCACTGGTGGGATCAAGTACATTATTTACATTCTAATTATGATTGCGGTAATTCACGTAATTGAAGCTTATGTCTTAAATCCGAAATTCATGGCTTCGCGGACCCAACTACCAATTTTTTATACCTTCGTCGTGCTTTTGGTTGGTGAACATTTCTTTGGCGTTTGGGGCCTAATTGTCGGGGTGCCAATATTTACCTTCTTCCTCGATATTTTAGGGGTGAAGTCCTTTACTAAATCAAAAACCAACAAAATCAATTTACAAAAGCGATAAGTTCGTATATTATTAACTTGTAAATAAAACGTAGCTGATAATGTTCGTGAAAAGGAGAAAATCATGCCAACGGATTTAGAAATTGCTAGTCAAGCTAAAATGCAACCAATTAGCGAAATTGCTGCCTCAATTGGTTTAAGTGCCGATGATATTGAACAATACGGAAAGTATAAGGCCAAGATAAATTTGCCAGTTAAGGAAACACCGGACAAAAAACATAGGTTGGTCTTGGTTACTTCTATTAATCCAACTCCAGCGGGCGAAGGTAAATCAACCATTCTAGTTGGTTTGGGAGATGCTCTAGCGAAGTTAAATCACCAAACGATTATTGCCATGCGGGAACCATCGATGGGACCGGTATTTGGTGTTAAGGGGGGTGCTACTGGGGGTGGTTACAGCCAAGTAGTCCCAATGGAGGATATTAACTTACACTTCACGGGGGATTTTCATGCCCTCACGAGTGCTAATAATACTTTAGCAGCCTTGATTGATAATTATATTATGCGGGATAATGCCCTTGGCCTTGATCCACGGCGGATTATCTGGAAACGGGTTGAGGACGTTAATGATCGGGCCCTTCGGAATGTAGTAACTGGTTTAGGTGGCCTTATGCAAGGCGTTCCACGTGAAACTGGTTTTGATATTACGCCAGCTTCAGAATTGATGGCAATTTTGTGTTTGTCGACTGATTTAATGGATCTCAAGCGGCGGGTCAACCAAATTGTGGTTGGTTACACCTACCAAAAAGAACCGGTAACGGTGGAACAATTAGGTTTTGCGGATGCCATCACGATTCTTTTAAAGGATGCCATTAAGCCAAACTTAGTTCAGACTTTAGCTCACACTCCAGCCATTGTGCATGGAGGACCATTCGCTAATATCGCCCATGGATGTAACAGTGTGCTCGCTACGAAGACAGCCCTACAACTGGCTGACTATACCGTAATGGAAGCCGGCTTTGGGGCTGACTTAGGGGCTGAAAAGTTCATGGACATTAAGACGCGGGCTTTGGATAAGCATCCAGACGCCGTGGTGGTCGTGGCAACTGTGCGGGCTTTGAAGTACAACGGTGGGGCACAATTAGCTGATCTGCAAAATGAAGATTTAGATGCTTTACAAAATGGTCTGAAGAACTTGAACCGTCATATTCAAAACGTTCAACGCTTTGGCGTACCAATGGTTGTTGCCATTAACCATTTTGTATCTGATACGGATGCGGAATTAGCGATGATTACCGAAAATTGCCAATCGCTAGGGGTTAATGTTGTGACAGCCGATGCCTGGGCGAAGGGCGGTGAAGGTACCTTAGATCTAGCTGAAGAAGTGGTCCGCTTGGCAGATCAACCAGCTGATTTTCACCATCTCTACTCGCTGGATCAAACGATTGAAGAAAAAGTGACTACCATCGCGACGAAAGTTTATGGGGCCGCCCGGGTTGAATTTAGCAAGAAAGCGAAGAACCAATTAAAACAATTCGCTGACCGTGGCTGGAATGACATGCCTGTATGTATTGCTAAGACCCAATATTCCTTTACGGATGATCAAACTCAATTAGGTGCGCCAACTGATTTTGTCTTCCACATTCGGGAATTTGTACCCAAATTAGGGGCTGGTTTCGTAGTTGCTTTGTCAGGGAATATGTTAACCATGCCAGGTCTTTCAAAGACTCCCGCAGCGGTTAAGATGACCATTGACGAAGAGGGAACGATTACTGGTTTATTCTAAATGAAAGGATCCGTGGTGATCCTTTTTTAATTACATTGAAATAAAAATGGGTGTATATTAAGGAAAACAAACAAATGGAGGATCTGAAAATGGCTAAAATTGTACAAACCGCTGGACGAGACCGCTTAGGTGATTTTGCACCGGAATTCGCACACTTCAATGATGATGTTTTGTTTGGTGAAAATTGGAATAACCAAGATATTGATCTTAAAACCCGGAGTATTATCGTTATCTCAGTCTTTATGGGACGGGGGTTAGTAGATGATTCCCTCAAATTTCATTTGCAAACGGCTAAGAAAAATGGGGTAACCAAGCGTGAAATTGCGGCAATTATTACACATGCGGCTTTTTATGCTGGTTGGCCCGTAGCGTGGGCAGTTTTTAATTTAGCAAAGGATGTCTGGGATGAGGATGAAGCTAGTACGAGTGATCAAGCCCGGGATGCTTATCAAAAATCACTGTTCTTCCCGATCGGGAATCCTAACGATGCTTATGCTAAATACTTTGTTGGCCAAAGTTACTTAGCTTCCGTTTGTGAAGATCCTTTCCCAATCCATAATGTTACTTTTGAACCCGGTTGCCGAAACAATTGGCATATTCACCATGCGGATAAAGGGGGTGGCCAGGCTCTAATCTGCGTTGGTGGACGCGGCTGGTACCAAGAATGGGGGAAGGACCCGGTAGAAATGACTCCGGGAACGGTGATTGAAATCCCCGCTGGTGTTAAGCATTGGCATGGGGCCGCAGCTGATTCTTGGTTCTCCCACTTAGCCTTTGGAATTCCGGGAGAAAACCCATCCAATGAATGGTTAGAAGCTGTGTCTGATGAACAGTATCAACAATTAGAAAAATAAGATTACAAGGTAAGAAGCTAGCTCACTGGTTAGCTTCTTTTGTTTTCCGAACATTAAAAGTAAATAAGAATCAATCGTTCTTGAATTTAGGGGGATTGTTTGGTATTCTGAAAACAGATTTTGAGGAGGCAATAAAATGAGTCAAATTAGTGTTGTGATGGGTAGTACATCCGACTGGCCCACCGTTAAATTAGCTTGTGATATTCTGGATGAATTTGGCGTTGACTATGATAAGCATGTGGTATCAGCTCATCGAATGCCAGACGAAATGTTCGCCTTTGCTAAAAGTGCGGTTGCTAATGGGACTAAGGTGATCATTGCTTGTGCTGGGGGTGCAGCGCACTTGCCAGGAATGGTGGCGGCCAATACCCCGTTACCAGTCATTGGGATTCCGGCCAAGACTAGTGCCCTAGGTGGCATGGATTCTTTATTATCAATTGTTCAAATGCCAGCCGGAATTCCGGTTGCCACAACGGCCATTGGGGCGGCAGGAGCCAAAAATGCCGCTTTGCTAGCTTTGCAGATTTTAGGAACTAGTGACCCAGCAATTCAAAACCAAATTGTGGAATATCGGCAAAAGATGCATGACCAAGCGGTCGAAAGCGAGGCAGATCTTGGCTAAGATGTTATTACCGGGTAGTACGATTGGCATCATTGGCGGTGGTCAGTTAGGGCAAATGATGGCCTTGGATGCCAAAGAGAATGGGATGCAAGTCGTGATTCTAGATCCCACACCGGCATGTCCAGCTGGTCAAGTGGCTGACCATCAAATCGTCGCGGACTATGATGATTTTTCCGCCATTGAAGAATTAGCACATCGGTCCGATGTCTTAACTTATGAATTTGAGAATGTGGATTTAGCTGCTTTAGAAAAAGTCGCTGATCAAGTAGCAATTCCCCAAGGGACGGAATTGTTGCGGATTACGAAGGATCGCTTACGTGAAAAACGCTTTTTGCGGGTTGCCAAAGTTCAAACCGCTCCCTTCATGGAAGTGGAAAGTGAAGCTGATTTAGAAAAGGCCTTGGCTTCAATTGGGTATCCTGCCGTTTTAAAGACCGCCCAAGGTGGTTATGATGGTCATGGGCAAGCCGTACTTAAAAGTGCAGCGGATTTGTCAGCTGCTCAGGCCGTTTTAGCAGCCGGGAGTTGTATCTTAGAAGGCTGGGTTGATTTTGACTTGGAATGCTCCGTGATGGTAGCCCGTAATACGGATGGTGAGGTTGTAACTTTCCCAGTCGCCGAAAATATTCATCACAATGAGATTCTTCATAAGACGATTGTCCCAGCACGGATCAGCCCTCAATTACAGGATCGAGCGCGTCAAATGGCCGTTCAAATTGCGGAACAGTTGGATTTGAAAGGTATCTTAGGGGTGGAAATGTTCGTTAAACGGGATGGCGACATTTATATTAATGAGCTGGCACCTCGTCCCCATAATTCTGGTCATTATTCCATAGAGGCCTGTGATTTTTCACAATTCGCCATGCATAACCGGGCCATTTTGAACTGGCCATTACCAGAAGTTACCTTATTAAAACCAGCCATTATGGTCAATGTGTTAGGACAACACGTCAAACCAGTTCAAGCACTGATTTCTCAAAAGTCAAATTGGCATTTTCATGATTATGGAAAAGCAGAATCACGTGAGAACCGTAAAATGGGGCACGTCACAATTTTGACAGATGATTTAGAAACCACCCTTGCTGAAATTGCGGATACCAAAGTTTGGCAAGCAGAAGAACAATAGGAGAACTAATTTATGATTGATCGTTATACTCGCCCAGAAATGGGTGCCATTTGGACGGATGAAAACAAATACAATTGTTGGCTAGCGGTGGAAATCGCGGTCGATGAAGCTTGGGCCGAAGCAGGTCATATTCCGGCAGAAGATGTTGAAAAGATTAAGCAAAATGCTAAATTTAGTGTTGACCGAATCAATGAAATCGAAGCCGTTACCCACCACGACGTGATTGCTTTCACCCGGACAGTTTCGGAATCCTTGGGGGATGAAAAGAAGTGGGTACATTACGGTTTGACGAGTACTGATGTGGTTGATACGGCGCAAGGTTACCAATTAAAACAAGCTAATGATATCTTACGTCAAGATTTACAAGACTTTATCGATATTCTAGCCAAGCGAGCCCTTGAATTTAAGGACACGGTTTGCATGGGTCGGACGCATGGGATTCATGCGGAACCAACGACTTTTGGTCTGAAGTTTGCCCGTTGGTATGCGGAATTAAAGCGGGATCAAGAACGCTTTGAACACGCTGCTAAAGGGGTTGAAGCGGGTAAGATTAGCGGGGCCGTTGGGACTTTTGCCGAAGTTGATCCTTTCATCCAAGATGCTGTCTGTAAAAAACTAGGCCTGCATTCGCAAGAGATTTCGACGCAAGTCTTACCAAGGGACCTCCATGCCGAATACATTGCTGCCATGGCACTTTGTGCTACCAGCATTGAAAATATTGCTACCGAAATTCGGGCTTTACAACGGACCGAAATTCATGAAGTTGAAGAACACTTTGCTAAGGGCCAAAAAGGTTCTTCCGCGATGCCACACAAGCGGAATCCGATCGGTTCAGAAAATATGACCGGGATGGCTCGTTTATTGCGTGGGCACGTGGTGACGGCGTACGAAAATGATGCCCTTTGGCACGAACGTGATATTTCACACTCCAGTGCCGAACGGGTGATCTTGCCAGATACCACGATTGGTCTTGATTACATGCTTCACCGGATGGGCAATATTTTGAAGAATCTAGATGTCTTCCCTGAAACGATGAAGCGGAACATGGATAAGACCTTAGGTTTGATTTACAGTGGCCGGGTTCTGTTGAAGTTAGTGGAAAGCGGCTTGAGTCGGGAAGCGGCTTATGATTTAATTCAACCTTACACTGCTAAGTGTTGGGCTGAACAAATCCCATTCCGGCCTTTGCTAGAAGCCGATCCAACTATTCAAAAGCAATTATCAAAGGAAAAATTAGATGAAGCCTTTGATTACCACTGGCACTTACGTAATGTTGACGAAATTTTCCATCGCGTTGGTCTAGATTAAAGTAGTTAAAGATAGATCTTAATAAAGTTAAGGGTTTGGCAGCTTGCCAAACCCTTTTTATCTGGGGACGATTAAATCACAATCAAAACACGAACAATAAAGATCAAAAGTCAATTAAATGTTTTGAGATCAGTTGACCTTTACTATGGTGATTGTTATTCTATGTATGAATAACGAATAAACGCTATTTTAGTCGTATCAAAGTTCGGATTTAACCAAAAGGAGATAACCGATGAGTGAGTTGTTATATGCCGGAAAGGCTAAGGAAATGTGGTCAACCGATGATCCAGAAGTATTGCGGGTCGTATATTTAGATCAAGCCACCGCTTTTAATGGGAAAGAAAAGGAACATTTTGCTGGTAAAGGACATGCTGCTCATGCAATTTCCAATTTAGTTTTCCATTATTTAAAGGATCATGGAATTACGACTCATTTATTGGAAACTATTTCACCGACCGAAGATCTAGTGAAAAAGTGTGAGATGGTTCCCTTAGAATTCGTCACCCGGAATGTGGTGGCGGGGCACTTTGCTAGTCGTTATGGTTTAGATGAGGGCGCCGACTTAAAGCCTGCGGTTGAAGAAACTTTTTATAAGAGTGATCCCTTGGATGATCCTTTTATTAATGCTTCGTCTGCTAATGCGTTAGGAATCGCCACTTTTGCCGAACAAGAACAAATGTGGGCCATGTGTCGGGAAATTAACGAACTTTTGAAAGCCCTCTTTGAAAAGGCTGGCATGAAACTAGTCGATTTCAAGTTAGAGTTTGGTAAATTACCAGATGGCACGATTATTTTAGCCGATGAATTTTCACCAGATAATTGTCGCTTGTGGGATTTGAAGACGAACGCCCACATGGATAAAGACGTTTTTCGGCGTCAATTAGCCGATCTTACCGAAACTTATGATCGAGTATTAGCGCGTATTCAAACTGCTTTAGAGGAGAAATAATTATGACCAACGTACGGATCTATGTTACTTACAAGCCATCAGTTTTTGATCCCCAAGGAGAGACTATCAAGAATTCAATTCATGCCTTAGGTCATGATGAGGTTGCCGATGTCACTGTCGGTAAGTTTTTTGACGTCCAAATTAATGCTACGGGCGACGCGGTTGAAGCGTCAGTTAAGGCAATTGCCGAAGAACTACTAGTCAACTTTAATATGGAAACGTATACCTACGAAGTGCGGGAGGGTTAATTCATGAAGATTGCCGTAGTGGTCTTTCCGGGATCCAACTGTGATATTGATTTATATGAAGCCTTGCATACGGTTTGTGGGGCGGATGTTGATTATGTGACCCACAAAGAAAGTAGCCTAGCTGGTTATGATGCAGTAATGTTGCCGGGTGGTTTCTCCTATGGGGACTACTTACGTTCAGGAGCGATTGCTCGTTTTTCTAATATTATGGGCGCTGTTAAGCAAATGGCAGATGATGGTAAGCCTGTCTTTGGGACTTGTAATGGTTTCCAAATTCTAACGGAAGCTGGCCTGTTACCAGGAGCTTTAAAGAAGAACGATAGTCAACAATTTATCTGCAAATCAGTTCCGTTAGAAGTAGTTAACAACCGAACGGTGTTCACCACTCAGTATGAAGCTCATGAACGGATTGTCTTACCGATTGCCCATGCTGATGGTTCTTATTATGCCGATGAAGAAACTTTAGATAAATTGGAAGAGAATAATCAAGTTGTGTTCCGGTATGCAGAAGAAAATCCCAATGGAAGTTTACGTAACATTGCCGGAATTTGTAATGAACGTGGTAACGTCTTAGGGATGATGCCACATCCAGAACGGGCCGTAGAAGCTATTCTTGGGAATACGGACGGCTTACGTGTCTTTACATCACTTTTAGAAAATGGATCAGTTCACGCGGAGGCTTAAGAGATGCAGCAAGCAATGACACCAGAAGAAATCAAGCAACAAAAACCATACTTGGATTGGAGCTTGACGGAACACGAATACAATTATATTTGTGACCATCTTTTACACCGGTTACCAAACTTCACTGAAACGGGACTTTTCTCCGCTATGTGGAGTGAACATTGTTCCTACAAGAAATCCAAGCCAGTCTTACGTCAATTCCCGAACAAGAATGCCCGCGTTTTGCAAGGGCCCGGCGAAGGAGCGGGAGTTGTTGATATTGATGACGGTCAAGCGGTAGTTTTTAAAGCTGAAAGTCATAACCACCCTTCAACAGTTGAACCATATCAAGGGGCTGCCACAGGGGTCGGAGGTATCTTACGGGACATCTTTAGCATGGGGGCTCGTCCCATTGCATCTCTGGATTCCTTGCATTTTGGTGAATTAGATCAGGTTTCCAACCAAATGAAATTAACTGGAGTCGTTAAGGGAATCGGTGACTACGGAAACTGTATGGGGATCCCTACCGTAGCTGGGGAAACCACCTTTGATCCTTGCTATTCTGGGAATGTCTTAGTCAATGCCATGAGCGTTGGTTTGATGGATCAAAAAGACATTCAAGCCGGTGTGGCTGCTGGGGTTGGTAATGCGGTGATGTATGTCGGCGCTAAGACAGGGCGTGATGGAATCCACGGGGCAACCTTTGCTTCGGCAGAATTTAGCGGTGAGAATGCGACCCAACGCTCGGCGGTTCAAGTCGGGGATCCTTTTATGGAAAAGCTATTGATGGAAGCTTGTTTGGAATTGATTCAACAGCATGCCGATTGGTTAATCGGGATTCAAGACATGGGAGCCGCTGGAATCGTATCTTCGAGTGCCGAAATGGTTTCTGAAGGTGAGAGTGGAGTTGAATTAAACCTCGATCTAGTTCCCCAACGTGAACCTAACATGTCAGCTTATGAAATCATGCTGAGTGAATCCCAAGAACGGATGTTACTGTGTGTTAAACAAGGGCACGAAGAAGATGTTAAGCAAATCTTTGACTTCTATGATTTAGAAGCCGTGGTGATTGGGCGGATTACAGAAGGTCATGACTATGTTCTTTATCATGATGGCGAAAAAGTGTGTGATATTCCAGTTTCGACTTTGACTGATGATGTCTTAGAAGAACCAAGTGAAGAAGCTAAGCCCCAGCGGATCACTGCTGCGGAACAAGCTCCTGCTTGGCAACCAGTAATTGATGACCCGGCAACTACTTTAAAGGACCTGTTAGGGCAAACGACCATTGCTGACAAGTCATCGCTCTATCAACAATATGATTCCCAAGTACGGACTTCAACGGTCGTCGGTCCCGGAAGTGATGCGGGAGTAATCCGCGTTCGCGGGACGAAGAAGGGACTCGCCATGACCACCGATGGAAATGGTCGGTTCGTTTACTTAAGTCCTAAGGTGGGTGGCCAGATTGCCCTCGTCGAAGCGGCCGCTAATGTCATTGCTAGTGGCGCACAACCATTAGCCATTACTGACTGTCTAAATTATGGAAATCCTAACGATCCAGAAATTTTCTGGGAATTACATCAATCAACGGCGGGGATGGCGGAAGCTTGCCGGGTCTTTGATACCCCAGTCATTTCCGGGAACGTTTCTTTATATAATGAAAATAACGGCAAAGCTATTCATCCAACTCCAATGGTAGGGATGGTTGGCCTGATCAAGGATCTAGACCATGTTATTCCGATGCAAGCCCAACAAGCCGGTGATTTGGTTTACTTATTAGGTCAAACCGGTGATGATTACGCCGGATCTGAATTACAAAAGATGCTCCAAGGTGATATTGACGGGGTATTGAATAATTTTGATCTTGAAGCGAGTCATCAAATGATGATGAATTTATTAGCTGCCATGCAAGCTGGACATGTTGCAAGTGCCCATGACCTCAGTGAAGGGGGACTAGGTGTGGCCTTAAGTGAAGCCTTGTTTGATACTGATTTGGGATTTGAACTTAACTTAACCCACTTAACGAATGCGCAACTCTTTAGTGAAACCCCGGGTCGCTTCATCGTAACCGTGTCGCCAGACCAGCAAGATGCTTTTGAAGACGATCTAGGCGATGATGCCCAATTAGTGGGTGAAGTCACCAATACTCACTGGTTAGATACACGCACAGCTGACGGTGATATGAATGTTTCCGTGGCTGATTTGCAGACTACTTGGAAGGAGGCCATTCCATGCCTGCTGAAATCAAAGGACTAAATGAAGAGTGTGGTGTTTTCGGTGTTTTTGGTGCCGACCACGCTAGTCAGCTAACCTATATGGGGTTACATGCCCTGCAACACCGGGGCCAAGAAGGGGCCGGAATTGTCACTTCTAATCATGAACGTCTTTTCCAACACCGGGACCGGGGCTTATTATCCAAGGTTTTTGCAGATCCAGCGGAATTGGATCTCCTTCAAGGGGATCGGGCGATTGGCCATGTTCGCTATGGGACGGCTGGTCGTAATTCCGTCGAAAATGTGCAACCCTTTTTGTTCCGCTTTCATGACGGGGATACGGCATTAGCTCATAATGGTAATTTAGTGAATGCTGTTAGTCTGAAGCGGGAATTGGAAGATGAGGGAGCCGTTTTTCAATCGGATTCCGATACAGAAATTTTGATTCATTTAATTCGGCACTACATCAAAGAAGATGGTTTCATTCCAGCTTTAAAGAAGAGTTTGAATCGGGTTAAGGGTGGCTTTGCCTTTCTCTTATTACAAAAAGATCGCTTAATCGCTGCCTTGGATCCTAATGGCTTTCGGCCGCTATGTATTGGCCAAATGGATAACGGAGCCTATGTCGTTACTAGTGAAACCTGTGCATTGGACATTGTCGGCGCTAAATTTATCCGAGATGTTCAGCCAGGTGAATTGTTGATCATCGATCAAGATGGTTTGCATGAGGATCACTACACGGAAGATACGCAACTTGCTGTTTGTTCCATGGAATATATCTATTTTGCCCGTCCTGATTCGATTATTCATGGCGTGACGGTTCATACGGCCCGCAAACGAATGGGGAAGTTATTGGCCCAAGAACACCCAATTGATGGTGACATTGTCATTGGGGTTCCTAATTCATCACTTTCGGCAGCCTCCGGTTATGCCGAGGAAATTGGCTTACCCTATGAAATGGGCTTGGTGAAGAGTCAGTATGTCGCGCGAACCTTTATTCAACCCACTCAGGAACTCCGTGAACGGAGTGTGCAGATGAAATTAGCTGCGGTACGTGGGGTGGTAGAAGGCAAGCGGGTGATCGTGGTGGATGACTCGATTGTCCGCGGCACGACTTCCAAACAACTGATACAAATGCTACGGCGAGCTGGAGCCAAAGAAATTCATATGGTAATTGCTTCTCCGCCGTTTAAGTTCCCCTGTTTTTATGGAATTGACGTTTCGACCCGAGCCGAATTAATGGCGGCGCATTATTCAGTCGAAGAAATGTGTCAAATTATTGGGGCCGATTCTCTGAACTTCCTTAGCGTACCGGGCTTAATTAAAGCGATTGATATGCCCGATGCAGGCGATGCGCCATATGGTGGTTTGACGGTTGCTTACTTTAATGGTGATTATCCAACCCCTTTGTATGATTACGAAGAAGGTTATCGTAAATCTTTGAGTGAACAAGAACGAAAGGAATTAATCTGATGAATCGTTATCAAGAGGCCGGGGTCGACGTAAATGCCGGTTACGAATTAGTAGATCGGATTAAACAAGATGTCAAAAGCACGGATCGTCCCGGTGTCATGGGTGGAATCGGCGCTTTTGGTGGTTTATTTGATTTGGGGTCCTTGAAGGTTCAACACCCCATCTTAGTGTCTGGAACGGATGGTGTCGGGACCAAGTTATTAATTGCCCAAGAGATGGACAAGCATGACACAATTGGGATTGATGTGGTTGCAATGTGTGTTAATGACGTCCTTGCTCAGGGAGCCGAACCACTTTACTTCCTTGATTATATTGCGACTGGTCATAATGATCCGAAAAAAATGGCCGCCATTGTCAGTGGCGTGGCTGAAGGTTGTCGGCAAGCCGGTGCGGCTCTAATTGGTGGTGAAACGGCCGAGATGCCAGATATGTATTCCTTTGAAGAATATGATTTAGCAGGGACCGTCACCGGTGTGGTTGATAAAGATGATTTATTAACGAGTGACAATCCAGCTGCTGGGGATATTCTGATTGGGCTGGCTTCTAGTGGAATTCATTCAAATGGGTTCTCCCTAGTTCGCCAAATCTTATTTAAGGATCATCAAGTTGCTTTAAGTGATCAACCCGCAACCTTAGCGGGGCAAAGCGTTGGGGAAGCCATTTTACAACCAACGCGAATTTATGTGCCTTTCGTGTTGCCATTGATTAAACAACACCTCATCACCGGGGTCAGTCATATTACCGGAGGTGGCTTAGTCGAAAATCTGCCACGGATGTTTGGCGATGACTTGCAGGCCGTCGTTGATTCCAGTACTTGGCCTCAATTACCAGTCTTTAACTACTTACGGGAATTAGGGGAATTGCCATTACACGATTGTTTTGAAACCTTTAATATGGGAATTGGAATGGTCTTGGCAGTGCATCCAGATCAAGTAACGAAGGTGCAAAATCAATTACGTAGCCTCGATGAGGAATCATACATTATTGGAGAATTGAAGGTACGACCTGAAGACGAGGCCAAGATTGTCATTAAGTGAGGTAAGAGATGCGAGTAGCAATATTTGCGTCAGGTAATGGGACGAATTTTGAAGTGCTGGCCAAGCAATTTCAAGATCAGACGATTCCTGGCGACTTAGTCTTAATGTTTTGTGATCATCCGGATGCCAAAGTGGTTGAACGGGCTCACCGATTTAAGGTACCAGTGGAAACCTTCACGGTTAAGGAATGCGGTGGCAAGCAAGCTTATGAAGAACGGATCTTAAAAGTCTTGCAAGACTACCAAATTGATTTTATTGCCTTAGCTGGTTATATGCGGGTAGTGGGACCAACAATTTTAGATCATTATGATCATCGGATTGTTAACCTTCATCCAGCCTGGTTACCAGAATATCCAGGCTTGCATTCGATTGAACGGGCCTTTGCGGGTCATCGTGATCAGACGGGGGTAACGGTTCATTATATCGATGCCGGACTCGATTCGGGGCCAATTATTGCCCAACGGCATGTAC
Organism: Limosilactobacillus gastricus DSM 16045; assembly: GCF_001434365.1. GTDB lineage: Bacteria > Bacillota > Bacilli > Lactobacillales > Lactobacillaceae > Limosilactobacillus > Limosilactobacillus gastricus. The sequence continues at coordinate 70,394 of NZ_AZFN01000012.1, forward strand.
CGATTTTGGCTGATGACACCCTTGATAGTTTGGAAAGTCGGGTCCATGAGGTTGAACATCAGTTATATCCACAGGTTTTAAAAGCAGTGTTAACAGATTTAACAAAAAAGGAGCAAGGATAAGATGAAACGGGCTTTAGTAAGTGTCTCAGATAAGACCAATTTAGTTCCCTTTGTCCAAGGGTTAGTAGCTAATGGTTACGAAATTGTCTCGACTGGGGGTACGAAGAAACAATTAGATGATGCGGGAATTCCAACCATTGGAATTGAAGATGTAACCCATTTCCCGGAGATGCTCGATGGTCGGGTGAAGACTTTAAACCCTTATGTTCATGGTGGTTTACTCGCCCGGCGGGATCTACCAGAACACATGGCAACTTTAAAGGAACACCAAATTACCCCAATTGATCTAGTTTGTGTTAACTTGTATCCTTTTAAAGAAACCATCTCCAAACCAGGAGTTGAATTAGCGGATGCCATTGAGAACATTGATATTGGTGGTCCAAGTATGGTCCGTTCAGCTGCCAAAAACTACCAAAGTGTAACGATTGTGGTTGATCAAGCTGATTACGATCAAGTATTAACAGAGATTAAAAATGATGGGGACACGACCTTAGAAACGCGCTTTAAGTTAGCAGCAAAGGCTTTCCGTCATACGGCTGCCTATGATGCCTTGATTTCACAATACCTAACCGAACAAGTTGGCCTCGAAGATCCCGAAAAGTTAACTTTGACTTACGATCTTAAAGAAACGATGCGGTATGGTGAAAATAGTCACCAAAAGGCTTGGTTGTATGAGGATACCATGCCTAAGCAATTCTCCATTTTGGAAGCTAAGCAATTGCACGGGAAGCAACTTTCATACAACAACATTAAGGATGCTGATGAAGCCCTCCGTTGTGTTCGGGAATTTGATGAACCAACGGTAGTCGCCATGAAACACATGAATCCATGTGGAATTGGGACAGCTGAAGAACTTGAACTTGCTTGGGATCGAGCTTATGAAGCGGATCCAGTGTCCATCTTTGGGGGCGTAATTGCCGTTAACCGACCTGTCGATTTAGCCACGGCCGAAAAGATGCGGAAGATCTTCTTGGAAATTATCGTTGCCCCAAGTTTTGATGACGATGCTTATGAAGTCCTTGCCAAGAAGAAGAACATTCGCTTGTTACAAGTCAACTTTGACGCTAAAGACGAAGCGATGGGACATGAAACCGTTTCGGTTATGGGTGGTTTGTTAGTCCAAGAACAAGATGTCTTGGCTGAAGAACCAACCGGATGGGAAGTCGTTACGAAGGCTAAGCCGACGGCCGAACAATTAAAGAGTATGGCCTTTGCTTGGAAGGCCGTTAAGCATGCCAAATCTAACGCCATTGTGGTCGCAAATAATGAACGGACCCTTGGGGTGGGTGAAGGTCAACCTAACCGGATTGATTCATTACGAATTGCCGTGGAACATGCTGGCGATGCTATTGATGATCGGACGGTCATGGCTAGTGACGCCTTCTTCCCATTTGACGATTGTGTAGCATATGCTGGTGAACATGGTATTAAAGCCATTGTGCAACCGGGTGGCTCGGTCCGTGATCAAGAATCAATTGATAAAGCAAATGAATTAGGAATTGCGATGGTCTTCTCTGGCGTTCGTCATTTCCGTCACTAAGAGGAGGTTGCTTGCTGATGGAACCAGTAAATGTATTAGTAATTGGCTCCGGCGGACGTGAATTTGCGATTGCAAAAAAATTAAAGCAAAGCAATCACGTTGATCACGTTTTCTGTGCGCCAGGGAACGTGGGAATGCCAACGGTGGGGGTCGAGCCAGTTGCAATTGAAGAACTCGACTTTCCTGCTTTAATTGACTTTGCCAAAAGTCATCAAGTTGCCTGGACCTTTGTTGGTCCCGAAGACGCCTTGTGTGCCGGAGTGGTGGATGCCTTTCAGGCGGCCGGTTTGAAGATTTTTGGCCCTAACCAACGGTCGGCACAATTAGAAGGGTCTAAAGAATATGCCCTTGATTTTATGAATCAAGCCGGTGTGCCAACGGCAAAGCACCAGGCCTATGCAGATGTAGAGGCGGCCTTAGCCGGGATTAGTGAGTTTGGTTTTCCAGTGGTCATAAAGGATAATGGCTTGGCTGGTGGCAAAGGTGTTGTGATTGCCGAGGATCAAGCCACGGCGGAATTGACAATTCGGGAGATTTTGAAGACTCCAGACAGTCGTTTAGTGCTGGAAGAATGTCTGATCGGTCCTGAATATTCTATGTTCGTGATGATTCAAGACGGTGAATATCGGATCCTACCGATGGCCCAAGACCATAAACGGGCTAACGATGGTGATAAGGGTCCGAATACCGGTGGAATGGGGGCTTATAGCCCACTTCCTCAATTGAGCGCTAAGGATCGGCAACGGATGGTTGATGAAGTGGTAGTTCCAACCGTTCAAGGACTGGTAGCTGGTAATTATCATTACCATGGGATCTTGTATATTGGCTTGATGTTAACGGCAGACGGCCCGAAAGTTATTGAATATAATGTCCGCTTAGGGGATCCTGAAACGCAAGTCATCTTGCCACGTTTGGCGACGGATTTATTTGATCTGGTTGATACGTGTGTGAATGATCAAGCCATGCCAGAAGTAGAAGAAACTAATGATGCCGTTCTCGGGGTTGTGTTAGCATCAGCTGGATACCCAGTTAATCCGGTGCATGGTCAAGCGATCGGACCATTTCCTAAGCAGGCTGGAATCGAAATTGACTTTGCTAATGTTGGCGGTAGCCTAGACCATTTAGTTGGGACTGGTGGGCGCTTGCTGATGGTGATTGGTAAATCGGCTACGCTAGAAGAAGCTCAACATCAGGTTTACCAATATTTAGGGAAACTTGATGAACCAGAATGCTTCTATCGTCGAGACATTGGTGATAAGGCGTTGAAATTGTAATTAAAAAGCTCAGTCAGAAGTGAACCCCCTAAGTTGGACAGAT
>NZ_AZFN01000013.1 GCF_001434365.1 Limosilactobacillus gastricus DSM 16045
GGTTAACCTATGAAAACTTGACAGATACGCATGAGATGGGATCATAGCCAAAACGCTAAGAGTGTGTTATGATTAGGTGGTTATAGGTCGAATAAAATTGGAGGAAACATTGTGCAAAATACTTTAATGACCCTCTTCTTAATTGATTGTGTAGTGTTGATTGCTTGCGTTATGATGCAACCGGCTAAAAACGACAATGATGCCATGTCTGCCTTTTCAGGTAGTGGCGGTGATTTGTTTGCCCGTCGTAAAGTACGAGGCTTTGAAGCGGTTATGCAAATTGCGACGACCATTTTTGGCTTCGCTTTCTTTGCCTTAGCGCTAGCGCTCGTTTTTGTATCATCACACTAATTCATCACTAAAGGCCTCCTAGCACATCTGGGAGGTCTTTTCATCATGAAAGGAATATTATGGCGGAAATAAAAGAACAAATTTTACAATATTTACAAGCTCATAGCAATCAAGGCTTTGCAGCCGAAACCCTCGGTAGTAATCTAGGAATGAATTCGGCCGATGAATTCACCTCTTTAATTCAAATGCTGGCCCAATTAGAACGTGAAGGTAAAGTAGAAGTCACCGACCTGGGTGAATTTAAAGCAGTAGCGCAACCCCAACAGGTTACGGGGATTTTTCATGGTAATCCCAAAGGATTCGGATTTGTTGCTTATGATGAAAATCAAGCCGATGTATATGTAAATGCCGATCATACAATGCATGCACTCAATGGGGATGAGGTCGTCGTCAAAATCCTGCGTCCTGGCAACGGTAAGGAGCAAGGACCAGAAGGACAAGTAACGGAAATTATTACGCACAGCTACACGCGAGTAGTGGGGGAATTTAAACACCTCACGATGGGGAATTTTATTGGTGAAATTATCCTTAAAGACAAAAAGCTAGCTAATTATAAATTTTACGTTACTGATCAAGGGATTAATCCCCAGGATAATGATGTCGTCACCGGAACGATCGCTACTTATCCTAACGATGATGCTCCTCAGGTCATGACAGGGCCGGCAATGGAAGTTGTGGGGAATAAAGATGAACCGGGTGTTGATATTTTATCCGTGGTTTATGCGCATGATGTTCCTCATGAATTCCCTGAGGAAGCTTTAGCGCAAGCCGATTTAATTCCAGAAACGGTTCAACCAGAAGAAAAATTAGGGCGTCCAGACTTAACGGATCAGCCTTTGATTACGATTGACAGTATTGAATCTAAAGATCTAGATGATGCGGTGGTAGCTTGGCGATTAGATAATGGAAATTATCATCTAGGAGTCCACATTGCGGACGTAAGTCATTATGTCCGTCCGGGGACCCCACTCGATGAAGAAGCTTATCGCCGTGGTACGTCAGTCTATTTGACTGATCGAGTTATTCCAATGCTTCCCAAGAAACTTTCCAACGGGATTTGTTCATTAAATCCGAATGAAGAACGCTTGGCGATGAGTTGTGAAATGGAAATTGATCCACAGGGAAATGTGGTTAACCATAAGATATTCCCTAGCGTGATTCGTTCCCATGCCCGGATGACATATAAAGCCGTCAACTTAATTTTAGAATCCCATGATGAAAAAACACGAGCTGAATATCAAGATTTAGTCCCAATGTTTGAAACGATGGCGGATTTGCATCGGATTCTCTTAAAACATCGGCAGCATCGGGGAGCGATTGATTTTGAAGCGCCAGAAGCTAAGATTATCGTGGATGATTTTGGACACCCAATTGATATTGAGGTCCGGGAGCGGGGATTATCGGAGCGAATGATTGAATCATTTATGCTGGCAGCTAATGAAACGGTAGCAAAGCATTATGATCAAATGCATGTGCCATTCTTATATCGGATCCATGAGCATCCAGATAGTGAACGGATTCGGAATTTTGCGGAGTTTTTGAGTGTCTTTGGGATCCAAATGAAGGGGGACTTAAATAATGTTCAACCTAAAATGCTCCAAAACGTTTTAAAAGATGTTGCTGGTACCCCTGAAGAGCAGATGGTGCAAGTCATGATGCTTCGGAGTATGCAACAAGCCAAGTATTCTGATGAAGAACGCGGTCATTTTGGTTTAGGTGCTCAATACTATACCCACTTCACCTCGCCAATACGTCGATACCCTGATACTACGGTCCACCGTTTAATTAAATGGTATTACGACCATGGTAAGGGTGAGGAAGCCAAAGCTAAATATCGCGATCGATTAAGTGAGATTGCTGAACACACATCAGTCACGGAACGGCGTGGGATTGATACGGAACGCGACGTTGATAGCCTGAAAAAAGCAGAATATATGGAAGATCACGTTGGAGAAACCTTTGATGCGGTCGTCTCATCGGTGATGAAATTTGGATTATTTGTTTCCTTACCTAATACGGTAGAAGGCCTAATTCACATTAGTGTGATGAAGGATGATTTCTACGAATATGTTGAAAAACATATGGCTTTGGTTGGTCGGAGTCACCATCATATTTTTCAAATTGGTCAACCGGTAAAAGTGAAGTTACTTCGTGTTGATAAAGACTTGCGGGAAGTGGACTTTGAGTTGGTTAATCCTCGCGAAGCTCCCGTTACTAAACTACGGGTACCCAAGGCGGATGATCGCCGTGGTGGTCGGCGTGGACCACGGAACACTCATAGCTCTCGGAATCGGGATAATGGGAATCGGAATAACCGCCAAATCAATCGTGGTCAAGCTAGACATCGACCGCATGATGATGGACCACAAAAACGCGACCGGCGTCGTCGCCATTAATGAAAGGAGTCGTCATGGCAAAACAGCATCAGTCAAATCATGAAAATCTCGTGGCACAAAATAAAAAAGCCCGTCACGATTATGCCGTGACGGATACTTATGAGGCGGGGTTAGTATTAACTGGAACGGAAATTAAATCGATTCGTGACCGGCGGGTTAATTTAAAAGATGGGTATGCGCAGTTTCATCGTGATGAATTGTGGTTAATGAACGTTCACATTAGCGAATATGCTGGCGGAAATATTTTTAATCATGATCCCTTACGCAATCGAAAGTTACTTTTACATAAAAAAGAATTGAAAAAAATTCGGGGTGAGATAAGTGTAAAAGGGATTACCCTAGTACCGTTGAAAATGTATCTTAAACATGGTTATGCCAAGGTTTTGTTAGGAGTCGCCAAGGGTAAACATGAATATGATAAGCGAAATGATATTAAGAAGCGGGAACAAGATCGCCAAATTGAACGGGTATTAAAACACTATTAAAAAGGAGCAAACGGTACAAGCTGCATTAGCAGCGAGTCCGGTTTGCTCCTGTTTTTAATTGGTATGAGTAGCCAAGCGCCGGCCCATTCAAACTCGGTTTGTACAGTTTGCCAGGTAGTCGGCGATATTTTCTTTGCCAACGGTTAACAAGGGTTGCAATTAGGATGGCTAAGGGTTCGTCAGCTTCGTTGGTAATCGCCAATTCATAATATGTAGTATCAGATAAAATCATTGGTTGCATCATAAAGACCAGTCGTCCTGTCCGAAAGACGCGGTAATGATTATTTAAAGCGTTGCCAATGATAACCCAATTGAGGCCACTGACATAGCGGACTTCGGGCATAATCCCAAATGGTTTAGTGATAGTCCCAACTGGTTGCTGGTTATTAATGAGTTGATATTTGGAACGCAAGCCCCACCCCAGTTGGTGGGCAGCAGCTAAAACGGTTCCTTGGAGATTTTGAACTTCTAGATGATTACTACGAAGACCGTTTTTTCCCGTCAGGAGATATCGTTGACGACCGTTGTCCGTTAAAATTACCGAAGTAGCGGCTTCATTAGCTTGGTGGTCAGGTAAGTATAATTTTTGCATCCTGAAAACCTCCTCGCAGAAATTGCTTACATACCTATTTTAGCAGGCTTCATCATGAAATGCAGGTAAACAGTCACCGTACCTTATGGTAAAATAAAACAGAGGTGACGAAGATGCAAGAGCTTATCCATAATGACTGGTGGCCGGTCCTTAAAAATGTTTTTGAAGCGCCTGCCTACCAGCAATTACGGGAATTTCTGATAAATGAATACCAGACTCAGACAGTGTATCCACCAGCAGAAGATATTTTCAATGCTTTTCGCTGGACTCCTTACAGTCAAGTCAAAGTCGTGATATTAGGGCAAGACCCTTATCATGGTCCTGGTCAAGCACATGGGTGTAGTTTTTCAGTACGACCGGGGGTGCCGTTACCGCCGTCGCTGAAAAATATTTATCAGGAATTAGCCACCGATGTTGGTGTCCAACCGGTTCATCATGGATATTTAAAGTCATGGGCTGATCAGGGAGTCTTACTTTTAAATGCGGTCCTCACCGTTCGATCAGGTCAAGCTAACTCACATCGGGGAATGGGCTGGGAGACGATCACTGATGCAGCGATTCAAGCCCTTTCTCAACGACCACAACCAGTGATTTTTATCTTGTGGGGACGCTCGGCCCAGGCAAAGGAACGCCTGATAGATTTAAACCGCAATTATGTCATCACATCTGCGCACCCAAGTCCATTGTCTGCTTATCGTGGTTTCTTTGGGTCACGTCCTTTCTCGAGAGCTAATCTGGCTCTGCAGTCGTGGGGAGTGGAGCCCATCGATTGGCAGTTACCAATGAACGTTACTGAATAGGCTTGGAGGATAAAATTAATGGATATTTTTCAAAATTTAGCTGATCAATTAAAAGGCAAAAACAAAACGATTGTCTTTCCAGAAGGGGAAGATGAACGAGTAATGGGGGCCGCCGTGCGTCTACAAGCGGATGGCTTAGTGACTCCATTATTATTAGGTAACCAAGATAAAATGACTCAAGTAGCCCAAGCGCATGGCTGGGATTTATCAGCGCTTGAGACCTTGGATCCAACTCAATATCCAGCTGACGATTTAAAGACCATGCATGATGCATTGTTAGAACGGCGGAATGGGAAAAACACTTCCGAACAAGTTGATCAAATGTTGAAGGATGTAAGTTACTTTGCCACTATGTTAGTTTACATGGGGAAAGTAGATGGGATGGTATCAGGAGCGGTTCACCCAACTGGTGACACGGTCCGGCCGGCATTACAAATCATTAAAACGAAACCTGGTAACAAGCGAATTAGCGGTGCCTTTATCATGCAAAAGGGTGATGAACGGTATATCTTTGCTGACTGTGCTATTAATATCGAACTAGATGCTGAAACCATGGCTGAAGTAGCTGCCCAAAGTGCGGAAACGGCGCACATGTTCGGTTTGGAACCGCGAGTTGCCATGTTGAGTTTCTCGACTAAGGGTTCGGCTGCTGGTGAAATGGTTACCAAAGTCGCTGAAGCAACTAAGCTAGCTCAAGCTAAGATTGATTATCCAGTGGACGGCGAATTACAATTTGATGCGGCTTTTGTACCATCAGTTGGGGAACGTAAAGCACCAGATTCCAAGGTGGCTGGGCATGCGAATGTCTTTGTCTTCCCAAGTCTGGAAGCAGGTAATATTGGTTACAAAATCGCCCAACGGTTTGGTGGCTTTGAAGCGGTGGGCCCAATTTTGCAAGGTCTTAATGCTCCTGTGGCAGACTTGTCACGGGGGACCAATGAAGACGAAGTATACAAAGTTGCCTTGATTACCGCAGCTCAAGCTTTGGAAGATTAAGATGGCGACAATTGGATTAAATAATCCAGCTCAGACAATGGCGCTAGGTGAACGCTTAGCGCCATTGTTAATTGCTGGAGATGTGATTGTTTTAAATGGAGATTTAGGGGCAGGAAAGACCACCTTTACCAAGGGAATTGCCAAAGGTTTAGGAATTCAACGGGTGATTAAAAGTCCCACTTTTACCATTATTCGAGAATACTTAGATGGGCGGTTGCCATTATATCATATGGATGTTTATCGGTTGGAAACAGGTGGTGGTGAAGATTTAGGCTTAGAAGAGTATTTTGAAGGCGATGGAATCAGTGTGGTGGAATGGGCTGAATTTGTTGCTGATGAGCTGCCATCAGAGTATTTAGCAATCACCTTTAACCGTTGTGATCAGGCTGGCGAAGAAGTGCGCTCCGTTACTTTGGAACCGCATGGAGACCATTTTGATCAAGTAGTAAAGGAGCTTGTCGAACATGAGTGATGAACAAGTTACTTTGAAATTAGCTGACCAAACGGATGCGAAACGAGTTTTAAGTTTCTTAAGACAAGCGGCCCAGGAAACTAATGTCATCTTAATTCCACACCTTGAATCCGTTAATGAGTCCGTCGAAGCCCTCAATTTAAAGACCATCGCGCAACAAGGTGATGCCTTGGTTTTACTAGCATGCCTTGAAGCTGAGGTGATTGGTATGCTGACAATTATGCCACTACCTGATCATCAACAGGCCGGCGAACTGGGAATTGTGGTTTTAAAAGATTACTGGCATCAAGGAATTGGATCATTATTAATTGATGAAGCGCTGTATTGGCATCAAAACTATGCCCCTTTGGAGCATCTAGTTTTGGATGTATTTAAGAGTAATTCCCGAGCGTTAAGGCTGTACCAACATTATGGTTTTGCAATAACTGGTGAAACGGAGATTACGGATACAACTGGTAATCAGCAACCGACGATTTTAATGGAATTTACCAATTAAAGCGGGGAAAAGTAAAATGGAGGTTGATGAAGAAAAAATTCTTCTCAACCTCCATTGTTTATACAGATTTAATAAATGGTCGAATTGCTTCAATACCAAAATTGTTAACTTGATGGATCAAGATTTCAGCGCAGGCATGGGCATCATCTAAGGCATTATGATGATGATGCAGGTCAATTTGATAGGCTTGTGAGACCGTATCAAGTTTATGGTTAATTAGTTCTGGTGATAATTTTCGACTGGTCCGGACGGTATCAAGACTTTTAAAGGTTGGTACCGGTAGGTCATAGTGTTGTAAAGCGTGTTTCAAAACACTATTATCAAATTGTGCATTATGAGCAATCACCAGTTGGTCGGGAGTAAAAAAACTCTTTAAGTGAGGCCATAGCTCGTCAAAGGTAGGTGAGTCAGCCACATCAGCTTCGTGAATTCCATGAATTGCCACGTTGCGCCAAGCAAAGTTAGTTTGCGGATTAATTAAACTATACAATTCATCAGTAATTTGATTGTTTCTGACAACAATCAAAGCTAAAGAGCAAGCAGAGAAACGATAGTTATTGGCCGTCTCAAAATCGTAAGCAACGAAGTCCATTGAGAAACTCCTTTCCTAGTATTTATTAGTATCGATTTTATAGACTTTCAGGGGGAAATGCAATTGATAGATAATTTTCCTACGTTTGATGATATAATTTTACGTGTGTAACTGAAAATAAGGGGGAGGACAGATAATGGAAAATCTTACTAGTTTATTCCCGACAATTGAAATCAAAGCGAATGACCGGCTTGATCAATATACTTATACGAAAACGGGTGGCCCGGCCGACTGGGTGGCTTTTCCGCAAACCGTTGAAGAAGTCCAAGTTTTAGTACGCTATGCTAATAAGCAACATTTACCATTAACAGTACTTGGTAATGCTAGTAACTTAATCGTTAAAGAAGGTGGCATTGCTGGCTTAGTATTAATTTTAACGAAGATGAATCAAATTCAGGTTTCGGGCGAACAAGTTATTGATCAAGCGGGTGCATCTTATATCGAAACGACTAAGGTGGCTCGCGATCATGCCCTAACTGGTTTAGAATTTGCTGCCGGCATTCCAGGTAGTATCGGTGGAGCCGTCTTCATGAATGCAGGAGCGTATGGGGGCGAAACTAAAGATGTGATTCAATCAGCAACTGTCATTAGTCCGGTTGGAGAAGTGACCACTCTAACGCATGAAGAACTCGACTTTGGTTATCGACATAGTAGTGTCCAAGACACTGACTCAATCGTTTTATCGGCTACTTTTAGCTTGAAAACTGGTGATCAAGAAGTGATCTCGGCAATGATGGATGATTTAAATCAACGGCGAGCTGACAAACAACCTCTAGACTTACCATCTTGTGGGAGTGTCTTCAAACGGCCGGAAGGCTATTATGCAGGAAAGTTAATTCATGATGCGGGATTACAAGGATACACAGTGGGTGGCGCGCAAGTTTCTAAAAAACATGCCGGCTTTATTGTTAATATTGGCCAAGCCACAGCCACTGATTATTTGGAAGTGATTCATCATGTGCAAGCAACGGTACAAGCTAAGTTTGGTGTATCCTTGGAAACGGAAGTTAGAATCATCGGACGAGACTGATTCGATGAAGGGAGAAAAATATGGATTGGTTAGCCAGCCTTTTAACCTGGCATAATGTGGCCAGTTTAATTGATATACTTTTAATTTGGTTCTTTATCTATGAATTGATCGTCTTGATTCAAGGAACCCGGGCCGTTCAACTATTTAAAGGAATACTAGTGATCATCATTTTAAAGATTATTAGTTGGTACTGTGGCCTTAGTACGGTTTCATGGGTGATGGATCAAGTTATTAACTGGGGGGTCATCGCCATTGTGGTCATTTTCCAACCAGAAATTCGCCGAGGACTAGAACACATTGGGCGCGGCTCCTTTTTCACCCGGAATCGAACGGAAAATGAAGCCGAAGAGCATATGATCACGCAGATAGACCAGGCGATCCAATATATGTCAAAACGACGGATTGGAGCTTTAATCACGATCGAAATGGGGACTGGACTGGAAGAGTATATTGAAACTGGGATTCCAATGGATGCTGACGTAACTTCAGCCTTGCTGATCAATACCTTCATTCCGAATACGCCCCTGCATGACGGAGCGGTAATCATTAAAGATGGTCGAATTGCGGTGGCGGCTGCTTATTTACCCCTTTCCGACAGTAAATTAATTCCGAAAGAATTGGGAACTAGACATCGGGCAGCTGTTGGAATTAGTGAAGTGACGGATGCCTTGACCATTGTTATTTCTGAAGAGACGGGTGAGGTATCCTTTACGAAAGATAATGAATTATTGCGAGGGATGACTCGAGACAATTATCTTAAGTTTATGCGGGCCAACTTATACCGATCGGAAAGCCAGCCAGTTAGTAATTTGCTGACGCGTTTCTTATTGCTTCTGCGGGGGAAAGGAGGTCGTCATGAAAAATAATCAAAAGAGTCTGTGGACTCGACCGATATTTTTGCGAATTGTTTCCTTGATTTTGGCGATCGTGCTTTTCTTATATGTTAATGGTGGCAGTGATGGCTTTTTACGGCAGACGACGCGGGGCAATAACGATAATAGTACTAGTATTTTGAACTCATCGAAATCGACGACCGTTAAAATTCCCTTAACAGTAAATGCTAATACTGACAAATATGTGGTTACCGGCTATCCACAATTTGTTAAAGTGAAATTAACTGGTCCATCGGCCCTAGTAACGACATCCGTTAATACCCAAAACTTTAAAGCCTACATTAATTTGAGTGATTTAACGGCTGGTGAACATACGGTAAAAGTAAAAACAAGTGGTTTAAATTCCAATGTTAAAGCGACGGTTAACCCTGCTAAAATTACCGTTAACATTGAACCACGGAGTACGATTACTGCTAGTGTGAAAGTACAGCTTAGCAATACATCTTTAGATGGTGATTACAAGCTGGGCAATGCTAAACCAGCTTTAGATACCGTTCAGGTTACTGGAGCGCGCAGTGAAGTCCAACAAGTATCGCAGGTTATCGCCTATGTGAAGGTCCCTAAAAATACGACTGCGACTTTACATCAGCAGGTCACCTTACAAGCAGTTGACAAAAATGGAAAAGCCCTAAATGTTGTGGTTACGCCAGGGACAATTTCTGTTACCGTTCCCGTGAGTGCGGATGATCAGTCTAGTAGTAGTCAAGCTAGTGATTCTGATAACACTAGCTCATCAAGTTCGGCGGTCAGCGCTAGCGAATCGAGTTCTTCGACTAGTTCGAGTTCCGCAAGTTCATCTAGTAGTGATAAGTAAAGAAATGGAGATTAGATAAGAAAATGGATTTAAAATATTTTGGTACTGATGGGGTGCGAGGAGTTGCCAACCAAGATTTGAGCCCGGAACTGGCTTTTCAAGTTGGTCGAGCTGGTGGTTACGTTTTAACCCGCCATTCCGAACGGAAACAGCCCCAAGTGCTGGTAGCCCGGGATACGCGGATTTCAGGCCAAATGCTGGAAAACGCTTTGGTGGCAGGTTTATTATCTGTGGGAATTGAAGTTTTACGCCTAGGAGTGGTCACAACCCCGGGGGTAGCTTATCTAGTACGGGCCCAAGAAGCGGACGCTGGTGTAATGATCACCGCCTCGCATAATCCAATTGAATATAATGGGATCAAATACTTTGGTGCCGATGGGTTTAAGCTATCTGATGACTTAGAATATGAAATTGAACAATTGCTCGATGCTCCGGTTGATGAATTACCACGACCTTCTGCTGATGGTTTGGGGATGGTCGATGACTACTTGGAAGGATCCCTCAAGTATACTTCTTTCTTAGAACAAACGATCTCAACGGACTTAAGTGGTTTAAAAGTAGTGGTCGATGCTGCTAATGGCGCCACAAGTGCCTTTATTTCACCTTTATTTGCTGATTTAAACGTCGATTTGATTCCGATTAATGATCAACCCGACGGATTAAATACTAATTTAGATTGTGGGTCAACTCATCCAGAAGGGTTACAAAAAGCCGTGCTGGAGCATGAAGCAGACTTGGGTTTGGCTTTTGATGGTGACGGTGATCGTTGTATTGCCGTTGACGAACACGGTCAATTGGTTGATGGCGACAAAATCATGTATATTTGCGGTCGGTATTTAGAACAAAACGGCCGCTTAAAACATAATACGGTAGTTACCACCGTAATGAGTAATCTTGGTATGTACAAGGCATTAGAAGCTCACGATATGCAAAGCGTCAAAACTAAGGTTGGTGATCGCTATGTCGTGGAGGAAATGTTGGCCAATGGTTATAATCTCGGTGGGGAACAGTCGGGACATATTATTTTCTTGGATCACAATACCACTGGTGACGGGATGCTAACGGCTTTGCAATTATTGCAGGTGGTTAAGGCAACGGGGCAAACATTAAGCGAGCTCGCGAGCGAGGTTAAGACTTATCCGCAAGAGTTAGTTAATATTACGGTTCAAGACAAACAAGCTGCTCTATCAAATCCGGAACTAAAAGCGGTAATTGATGAGGTTGAACAGGAAATGGCTGGTGACGGACGGGTACTTGTGCGGCCGAGTGGGACGGAGCCTTTACTACGGATCATGGCTGAAGCTCCGACGGAAGAATTAGTACATCAATATGTAACAAAGATTGCAGAAGTAGCACGGCGGGTCTTATAAAGCCAATGAGATAATCATCCTATGAGGGTGGTTATCTTTTTTAATTTTATGAAGTCACCTAGACCAATTTAGAATGATTATTTGACATAAGTATTCGAACCCGGTATCATTACAATGTTTAGTGAAACAAAGTAAATTGTTAAACATCTATACCAATTTAGGAGGGCAATCAAATGTGTGGGATTGTCGGGGTTATGGGAAATGACCGTAGTGTTGAAATTTTAATTAATGGTTTAAAAACTTTAGAATACCGGGGCTATGATTCGGCCGGGATTTATGTGAATGATCAAGACGGTCACGATTACCTAGTGAAACGTCAAGGGCGGATTAAGAATCTGGAAAGCGCCTTAACCGATGATATTCATGGGAAAGCTGGGATTGGACATACTCGTTGGGCAACCCATGGGGAACCTAGTGAAAAGAATGCCCATCCACACTTTTCTAATGACAAACGCTTCTATTTAGTTCACAATGGCGTGATTGAAAATTATGAGCAATTAAAACGTGAATACCTTGGCGAAGTGGAACTAAATAGTCAAACAGATACGGAAGTAATTGTTCAATTAGTGGCTCACTTTGTTCATGAAAGCCACATGACGACCAAGTCAGCCTTCTTAAAGGTCTTACGGTTAATCAGTAACGAATCTTCATATGCTTTTGTCCTCATGGATCGGGAAGAACCAGATACGCTCTTCGTTGCCAAAAATAAAAGCCCCCTATTGGTTGGGCTAGCAGATGGATATAATTTAGTTGGTTCAGATGCGATTTCAATGCTGAAAGAAACAAATCGGTTCATGGAAATTGAGGATCACGAATTAGTAATTGTGAAACCCGATCGCATTCAAATTGAAGATTTTGAAGGTCAAGAACGTAGTCGGGATAGTTTCGTGGTTGACATGGATGCAGATGCCGCAGATAAGGGTGCCTATCCATATTACATGCTAAAAGAAATTGATGAACAGCCGGCGGTGATGCGGCGGATTGTTGGTCAATACTTTGATCAAGCTGGCAACCCGCAAGTAGACGAGGCCATTCTAGACGCCCTTGCAAAAGCTGATCATCTCTATATCATTGGTGCTGGGACTAGTTATCATGCCGGCTTAGTTGGGGCGCGGATGATTGAAAAATATGCTCACATCCCTACGACCGTTCATATTTCATCCGAATTTGCCTACGATCATCCGATGTTAAGTGAGCATCCGTTCTTCTTGTTCTTATCGCAAAGTGGGGAAACCGCAGATAGTCGCCAAGTGCTGGTAGAGGTGAATGAGAACCATTGGCCAAGTTTAACGATGACCAATGTTGATAAATCAACCTTATCTCGCGAAGCAACCTACACGATGCTCTTACATGCTGGTCCGGAAATCGCCGTGGCTTCAACTAAAGCTTATACTGCTCAGATTGCCGTCGAAGCAGTGTTAGCTAAGGCTCTTGGTCAGTTCTTAAAGCATCCTGAAGCGGATGAATTTGATTTGCGGAGTCAACTAGGGATGGTCGCCAATGGCATGCAAGCGATCACTGATAGTAAGGATGATATTGAAGAAATTGCTTCGCGTTTCCTTTCTAAGACTCGGAATGCCTTTTACATTGGCCGGGCTATTGACTGGTCAGTGTCCATTGAAGCGGCTTTGAAACTTAAGGAAATTTCTTATGTGCAAGCAGAAGGTTTCGCTTCGGGGGAATTAAAACACGGGACCATTGCCTTAATTGAGGATGGTACCCCGGTGATTGGGATTATTACCCAGGATAAGACAGCTGGTTTGACCCGGAGTAATTTAGAAGAAACGGTTGCTCGCGGTGCCAATGCCATTACGATTGTGTCACGGCATTTAGCGCAAGAAACCGATACGATTATCATTCCTGATGTTGATGATAATTTGACGCCTCTCCTAAGTGTTGTGCCGGCCCAACTGTTGGCTTATTACACCAGTTTAGGAAAGGGTTATGATGTTGATAAACCACGGAATTTAGCTAAGTCAGTGACAGTCATGTAATAGAAAAGTCGATGCACCTGCATCGACTTTTTTAAATGCTTATTAAGCTGTTTCCAACATTTCTTCCACCGATTCTTTGGTATGGTTCTTCCACCAAGAGGAAAGCACGGAACCAGAAATATTATGCCAAATACTGAAAATCGTAGATGGAATTGCGGCTGCAGGCGAGAAGTAGGCCAAAGCCAGAGTAGCCCCTAGGCTAGAATCTTGCATTCCAACCTCAAAAGTAAGGGCCTTTTGTTGGGGTTGACGGAGCCTCAGGACTAGGGAGAATAAGTATCCCAAGCTATAACCAAGGAGGTTATGAAGCATCACGACTGGAATAACGATCGCCGTAGCAGCAGTGAAGATGTTGGCGTGGTTAGCTGAAACCACTGCTCCGATGATTAATAGAATAGCTAGTTGTGAAACAATCGGTAAAAATTCTAAGATAGGACGTAACTTTTTACCAAAGAAGGTGTGAACCAGTACCCCCAGGATAATTGGAATCACCACAATTTCTAAAGTGCTGGTAAATAAACTTTGCGCCGGAACGGTAACGTAACGTCCAGCTAAGAAGTACAGGATTGAAGGTAAAGCTAAGGGGGCTAGTAGGGTTGAAAGGGCTTCAATGGAAACGTCTAAAGCCACATCACCGCCAGCTAAGTAGGCCATCACACTTGAAGAAGTCCCACTAGGACAAGAGCCAACTAAGATGACTCCAGCGGCGGTCGCTCCCTTTAATTGAAAGACCAAACATAATAGCCAAGCTAAGCCCGGCATAATAATGTAATGGGCGATCGTCCCCATGATAACAGGGATTGGACGTTTTACGATTCGTTCAAAATCTTTTCCCGTAAGGGTTAAACCCATACCAAAGAGAATAATCCCCAGAAGATATTTAGTATTGGGAACTAAAGGGGCCGAAACACTGGGCAAAAAATAATTGAAGACGGCCCAAACAACCACAAAGAGGGTAAACCACTTGCTTAACCATTTTCCAAATGCAACCACTTTATTCATGAACTCTTCCTCCTAAATGCCGTTAATGATAACCAAGGGTAATTTTAGCTAATCGACTCATTTTGTCGGGTGACCAGACCGGATACCAGACTAACTGGATCTCGACTTCTGTCACTTCCTCAACTTTCATCAAGGCGCTTTTAATCATTTGTTGTAGGACTTCTGATATGGGGCACCCCATGGTCGTAAGGGTCATTTGAATCGTAGCCTTACCATTATCGTCTAACTCCACGTTATAGATCAGACCGAGATTAACGAGGTCAATCCCTAATTCTGGATCGATAACCGTTTGAAGTGCTTTAATCATCCGATCTTGAATCGATTCCGTTGTTGAGTTAGCCATAAATTACCTCCGTTAATTTAATTTTTCAGATTTGAAACTTTGGATAAGACGTCATAGCCAACCATTACCCCACCAGTATCGGCGGAAGTAACTAAGGCCTGGTATCGTGCCAAGTAACCACTCTTAACCTTTGGTTCAAATGGTGGAAGTTCTTGTCGACGTTTTTCCATTTCTTCATCAGAAATCAGTAGATCAAGGGTTCGTTTAGTTAAATCAATATGGATTTGATCACCATCTTTAATTAAGGTAATTTCACCACCAGAAGCTGCTTCTGGTGAAATATGCCCAATACAAATCCCGTGAGTGGCTCCTGAGAAGCGCCCATCAGTAATTAAGGCGACATCGCGTTCGAGACCCCGACCAATAATATCAGAAGTTGGATTGAGCATTTCCGGCATCCCGGGACCACCTTTAGGACCTTCATAGCGGATGACAACCACGTCGCCTTTCTTGACGGTTCCATTATCAATCCCTTCGACCGCCTCATCATGGGAATCAAAACAAACGGCTCGACCCGTGAACTCTTTAATGTCTGGGTCAACCCCAGCCGACTTAATGACGGATCCCTTTTTGGCAATATTACCGTATAGGACGGATAAGCCCCCTTCGGCTGAGTAAGCATTTTCAACCGGTCGAATGACTTCTTTATTAGTTGAATAGTGATTAGCTACGTTTTCGCGAATCGTTTTACCAGTCACAGATGGACGATCCGGATGGAAAACATCACCACCGAGTTCAACTAATTCATTCATAATCGCTGGCATGCCTCCTGCATTATGCACATCTTCCATGGTCCAACTTGACGATGGAGCAATTTTAGCAATGTGCGGCGTGCGTTTAGCAATGGTGTTGATATCTTGTTCCGTATACTCAATGCCGGCTTCATGAGCCACTGCTAATCCGTGAAGAACAGTGTTAGTTGAACCACCCATGGCCATATCAGCAGCGTAAAGATCATCAAAAGCTTCTTTGGTCATAATATCGCGTGGACGTAAGTTTTCCTTAACCACTTCGACAACGCGACGAGCGGCTTGACGAACTAATTCTTTTCGTTGCTCGGAAA
Source organism: Limosilactobacillus gastricus DSM 16045 (assembly GCF_001434365.1). Lineage (GTDB taxonomy): Bacteria > Bacillota > Bacilli > Lactobacillales > Lactobacillaceae > Limosilactobacillus > Limosilactobacillus gastricus. Next base: position 15,690 of record NZ_AZFN01000013.1, read on the forward strand.
TGGCCAGGGCAGTTCCATTATATGGCAGGGCCATTCCCAAGACTTCCATCAAACAGTTCATGGAGTTAGCCGTAAACATCCCGGCACACGATCCACAAGTTGGACAAGCGTTCATTTCCATTTCCAAGAATTCTTCTTTGGTGATGGCACCATCTTTAAAGGCTCCAACGGCTTCAAACATGTTTGAAAGAGTCATTGCCTTACCATTTGGATCCAAACCAGCTTTCATTGGTCCCCCGGAAACGAAAACGGATGGGACATTGGTCCGTGCCGCTGCCATTAGCATACCAGGAGTGATCTTGTCACAGTTAGGCATAAACAAGACGCCGTCAAACCAGTGGGCGTTAATCACGGTTTCGGCTGAATCAGCAATAATCTCACGACTGGGTAGTGAATACCGCATCCCAATATGACCCATTGCAATCCCATCATCAACACCAATGGTGTTAAATTCAAATGGAATGGCGCCGGCTTTGCGGATTTCTTCTTTGGCGATATCCGCTAAAGCACGTAAGTGGACGTGACCTGGAATGATTTCAATATAGGAATTACAAATGCCAATAAAAGGTTTATCCATATCTTCAGGACTTTTGACCATTCCAGTAGCGTATAGCAGGCTTCGGCCAGGGGCACGATCGACCCCTTTGGTGATTTCATCACTTCGTTTTTGTAGTTTACTAGCATCGATCGAAAAACTTAATGTGCCCATACAACTTCTCCTTTTCATCACGGCAAGAAATAAAAAACGATCAGGAAGCTGACAGTTCCTGATCGGCGATGATATCAATTACTGCCCGTTTTGTTTAATTACTAACGGGCATCATTAAAAGGCACCCGTCTTACTAAATGACGATGATGCTAATGACAGTAATTAAAATGACTGGTAATTGTTGATTCATATTATTCCTCTTGGTATGTTTGCTTTACTTAATCTAAATTAGATAAATCTAACCTGATTAAATTGGTTCTAATATAAATCTGACAAGGATCATTGTCAACCTTTTTTTAAAATAAATCTAAATTAGCCGCAAACTCACAGTCGGGCTAACTTCAAGAAAAAATTTAACTTTTTAAAAATTAATTGATCCTTTATATAACCAAGATATTTGACGATGGTAATTAAAAAATAATTAGAAAATGTGTTGACAGCTTAAGGATAAATAGTCTATAGTTACGCCATCGAATTTATTAAGTATTTCAGAAAGGAGCTAATTCACTATGAACGCTATTAATGTCATCCAAGTTCAAATTATCATTATTGTGATCATTATTATCTTAGCTGTCATTATTCGCGATTATAGTGGATTAGGTAGGTAGGCTTTTTAGTCAATCCAATTTCTAATACCAGTCCACTAGAGTAAACAACTTCTGGTGGAGTGGACTAAACACCCATCAGAAATGATGGGTGTTTTTTCGTTAATGGATCGGGCTAGTAAATTCGTTAAATTAGCTTTGGAGGTGACAGGATGAATAAGACAAGCGGATCAAAAGCGCTACTCGATGAGCTGACGGCACAACAGGTTGAAGTCGTCTTTGGTTATCCGGGTGGGGCAGTGATTCCACTTTACGATGAAGTTTATCAAGAGAAATATCATAATATTTTAGTTCGTCATGAACAAGGCGCTGCGCATGCAGCGGAAGGTTATGCGAAGGCATCCGGAAAGACAGGGGTTGTTTTCACCACTTCTGGTCCAGGGGCGACAAATGCTTTAACGGGGGTTGCTGATGCGAAACTTGATTCGGTCCCAATGGTGGTCTTTACCGGTCAGGTAGGGCGTGCCCTTATTGGGACGGATGCCTTTCAAGAAGTCGATATTGTTTCCATGGCAAAAGCAGTCACAAAAGCGACTTTTCAGGTCTTAACACCTAGCGAATTAGTACCAACGGTTCGTAAGGCCTTCCAGATCGCCCAGGATGGACGACCAGGTCCAGTGTTAGTCGATTTGCCTAAGGATATTACCACGGCTGATGTTTATTTGCCATCTCGGCCAGCACCAGTCAGCGAGACATTGCCAGATGATAATCAAGTGCAATTTCAAGAGGTATGGGAAACCTTCAAAAAGGCTAAAAAGCCCTTGTTACTGGTTGGTAATGGGGCAGCTAAGGAGGAAACCAGTCGCCTAGTGCGGGAATTTGTCACCCAGACCCAAACCCCAACCGTTGCGACCCTCTTAGGCTTGGGAGTATTACCAAGTAATGATCCTAACTTCCTTGGCATGGGTGGAATGCATGGATCTTATGCAGCTAATCAGGCCTTAAGTAATTGTGATTTCTTGTTGAATCTCGGTTCACGTTTTGATGATCGACTGGCTACGAAGCCGAGTGAATTTGCTAGTCAAGCTACCATTGCCCATTTTGACCTTGATCCACATGAATTAGGTAAGATTATTACAACGGATTACCCAGTCGTGACGGATGCGAAGGTCGCGATGGAATGGTTTGTCAATGCTAGTCAAAGTGAGCCAACGGATGACCATACAGCTTGGTTAGCTCAGGTGCAAAGCTGGCAAAGCGAGCATCCATTCACTTATCAAAAGGAAACAGGAGTTATGAAACCACAGGCCGTGATTGAAGCGGTTAGCCAAGCCACACATGGGCAAGCATATGTGGCAACCGATGTTGGTCAACATCAAATGTGGGTTTCTCAATACTATCAATTCCAACAGCCAAGTCATTTGGTAACCAGTGGTGGTCTGGGGACGATGGGCTTTGGGATTCCCGGCGCAATTGGGGCTAAACTAGCTCATCCTGATCAGGATGTTGTCTTATTCTTGGGCGACGGTGGTTTTCAGATGACGAGTGAAGAATTGGATGTGATTCGTGAAAATCAGTTGAATGTCAAAGTAGTGATGTTTAACAATCACGCTTTAGGAATGGTTAAGCAATGGCAAGACCTGTTCTTTGATCAACACCGGAGTCGAACGGTTTTTGCCGATCAGCCTGATTTTCAAAAGATTGTGCAAGGCTATGGTTTAGATACCTACCGTTTGTCACCAGACAATTGGCAAGCTGAGTTGGAGAATGCCCTGGCTAGTTCGCGGGCAGCATTTATTGAAGTTGAAATCCCAGCAGATGAGAATGTCTTTCCAATGATCCCTGCTGGGGAAGCTAACACAAATATGTTATTAGGGTAATGAATCTTTATATAAGAGAAAAGGAGATATAAATTATGGTTGAAATGTTATACGAAAAGGATGTTACGACAAATTATTTAGCAGGCAAGAAGGTTGCCTTTATCGGTTATGGAGCACAAGGGCATGCCCAGGCTAATAACCTTCGTGATTCTGGTGTTGAAGTGGTCGTCGGGGTTCGTCCGGGTCAATCAGCTGACAAGGCTAAAAATGATGGCTTTGAAGTATACAGTGTTGCTGAAGCAGCAAAGCAAGCTGATTGGGTTCAAATGTTAACACCAGATGAAGTAATGGCTGATGTCTACAAGAATGAAGTAGCTGATAACCTTGAACCAGGAAATGTGTTAGGCTTCTCACACGGGTTTAATGTTTATTATAAAGAAATCGTGCCACCTGCTGATGTAGATGTTGTTATGATGGCACCAAAGGGTCCCGGTAACCTTTGTCGTCGGACCTATAAAGAAGGATTTGGGGTGCCAGCTTTATATGCAGTTTACCAAGATCATTCTGGACATGCCGAAGACTTAGCTAAAGAATTTGCGAAGGCAAACGGTGCTGCTCGGGCCGGTTTGCTTGCAACGACCTTTAAAGAAGAAACGGATGAAGATCTCTTCGGTGAACAAAATGTTTTGATGGGTGGGATTACGGCCTTGATTGAAACAGGTTTTGAAGTCTTGACGGAAGCTGGTTATTCACCTGAATTAGCCTACTTTGAAGTTGAACATGAAATGAAGTTAATTTGTGATCTGATCTATGAAGGTGGGTTTGCCAAGATGTACAAGGATTGCTCCAATACTTCCGAATATGGTTCATACACGCGGGGACCACGAGTTGTTAATGAAGAATCTAAGCGGGCAATGAAGCAAAACCTGCAAGAAATTCAAGATGGTACTTTTGCCAAGGAATTCATGGATGATTACCACAATGGCTTCAAGAAGCTTTACGCTTACCGTTCTGAAATGGAACAATCACAATTGCAAAAGGTTGGGGACGAATTAAGGGCTAAGATGCCATTCGTTGCGGCCGAAGACAAATACAGTGATTAATTAAGTTTTTGGAGGATTGTTTGGCAATCCTCTTTTATATGGCAAAAATTAGCTGAATTAAGATGGAGGATGGCAGATGGCGACAGTCTTAAAATTAGAACATGTGAATTTTACAAGAGCGGGGAAACCGATCTTAAAAGATCTCAATTGGGAAATACAATCGGGTGAAAACTGGGCCGTTTTAGGACTTAATGGGGCCGGTAAGACCACTTTACTGAAATTACTACATGGTGATATTTGGCCATCGAGTGGTCAAATGGAAGTCTTGGGCCATATATTTGGTCATTCCAACATTAATGACTTACGAAAAAAAATTGGTTGGGTCAGTAATGCTCTGCAAGATTGGCTACATCCTGGGGATAGCGCCGAATCAATTGTTTTATCTGGTAAATTTGCCAGCATCGGAGTTTATGAAGAGACTACCCCAGCTGAACAAGCAACAGCTGTAGACCTATTGAAACGGGTCGGCGGTGGTTCCTTGCTGGGCAAACCATACCGTATTTTGTCGCAAGGCGAAAAACNGCTGGGCAAACCATACCGTATTTTGTCGCAAGGCGAAAAACAATTAGTAATGATTGCGCGAGCCCTAATGGCTCAGCCAGAACTATTAATTTTGGATGAACCTTGTAATGGCTTAGACCTATTTGCACGGGACCGCTTGTTGGCTAATATTGAAAAAATTGCTGCCGATCCTGCTAGTCCGGCCATGCTAATTGTTTCACACCATACTGAAGAGTTATTACCATGTTTCCAAAAGGTTTTATTGTTAAAGGACGGGTTAATTTTTGATCAAGGATCAAGACAAGCAATGTTTACTGAAGATGAATTGACCGAATTCTATGGGGCGCCAGTTAAAGTGCTACGTAATGAAAACGACCACGTCTTAGTTTATTTAAGAAAATAGAGATTGAGAAAAAGAGAATTGGTTACGGGAGATAGGTTATGGAGAACAATTTATCACAATCATTAAATTTTAGTTTACCAAGGAAAACATTAAAAAAGGATTCAGTCAAAACAGTTATCTTGGCTTCCATGGTCGGGACCATGATTGAATTCTACGATTTTTACGCTTATGGAACGGCGTCGGCAGCATATTTTCCAAGGGTCTTTTTTCCAGAAGTTACCCCAACGATTGCCTTATTACTAAGCCTGTTGACTTTCGGGGTTGCCTTCATTGCGCGGCCATTGGGATCCTTTGTCTTTGGCCACTATGGCGATAAGATGGGGCGGAAGAAAACGTTAGTGATTTCATTATTATTAATGGGATGTTCAACGGTTTTAATTGGCCTTTTACCGGGATACAATACCTTAGGTTTAACGGCTGTCATTCTTCTATGCCTATGCCGATTCGTTCAAGGAATTGGTCTGGGTGGTGAATGGTCTGGAGCAGCTTTAGTGGCGACGGAAAACGCACCAGCTAATAAGCGGGCTTTATACGGGGCCTTTCCAGAATTAGGGGCACCACTTGGTTTCTTCTTAAGCAATGGCCTTTTCGTAGTTTTAGAGTTTACCCTAAGCCCTAGTCAAATGGAAAGTTTTGGTTGGCGGATTCCATTCCTAGCATCAGCTGTGCTAGTAGTAGTCGGTTTCTGGGTTCGGCAGAAGATGCAAGAAACGCCATTGTTCCGGATGGCTAAACAACGGAGTGCGACGACGAAATCACCATTAGTAGAGGTTTTTAAAAGTAATTGGTTAGAAATAGTTCAAGGAACCTTCATCGTTGCGGTTACTTACACGCTTTTCTATACGCTCGCAACTTGGTCATTATCCTATGCAACAACTACCCTGGGATTTAGTAAACAAGCATATTTAATGATGCTCATGGGAACGGTCGTCATCTTCGCCTTGTTAATTCTATTCGCTTCTCGGATTTCAGATGCCTTTGGTCGTAAACGAGTACTCTTATTTAGTGCCGTGACCTTAGTTATCTTCGGACTATTGTTCCCTTATTTACTAACCGGTCATCATAATGTATGGGGGAGCGCTGACTTTCTTAGGGGTTGGCTTTGCATTAATGGGGATTGCCTTTGGTCCACTTGGCGCAGTCTTGCCAGAACTATTCCCGACGAAAGTCCGATACTCTGGTTCGGGAATTGCTTATAATCTGGCGGCGATTGTGGGGGCAGCCTTTGCGCCAACCATTGCGGCTTGGTTAGCGGCAAACTGGGGAATTCATTCCGTTGGCCTATACCTATCATTAATGGCGGTCTTATGTGTAGTTTCTTTATTAACGATGCATGAAACTAAGGAAGTCGATTTTACTAAATAAATATTATAGAAAGAAAGAGAAAATTTATAGAAAAGAATTTGACAGCGCTTACACCTTTTAGTATTATTATGACATAAGGTAAGGAATTACCTTCTAATCAATTCTCTTTCTCTCTTATGCCAATCATCGTCTTATAGGCGGTGATTTTTTTATTGGGATTGGTTATAATTATTGGTTGAAGGAGTGAGAATATGGCTAAAATTGGGGTCTTAGACCTAATTGAACAAATTACCCGTTTAGATGGGAGTAAATATTACGAAATTGGTAATATGGTGCACAATGGTCGTGCCGAACTTGCCGCTGAACGGGGATTTATTAAGGAAGTGCGAATTTTAAAATTAAATATTCCACACTCACAAACTGTGATTAAATATGAACAGTATGTTAACGAACATTATCAAATGCAAGACGAATCAATGGATCATTGGGAAGAATGGCCGCGAAATGATGAAGCGGATGAGTGGGTTCAAACGATCGTGCAGGATAACCACGTTGGATAAAATTGGGGAAAATAAATGGGGAATAGGCAAATGGGAAGACGACATATTACAGGGGTTGATGGATTACGGGCAATCGCGGTTATTGGGGTAATTATTTATCATTTAATGCCCAGCGTCGCGCAAGGGGGATTTTTGGGAGTTCCCATCTTCTTGTTGATTTCAGGTTACTTTGTCACTTGTCAATTAGTGGTCGAGTATGACAACACGAATCGGATTGACTTCTTTCATTTTTATCATAAACGATTTAAAAGGTTGTATCCAACTTTAGTCGCGATGTTGATTGCGACGACGGCCTATATTACCTTGTTTCAAAGATCCTTATTAGTAAATTTGCGGTCGACGATTTGGACCAATCTTTTGTGGGTCTATAACTGGTGGGAAATTGGACATGGACAATCTTATTTTGATCGCTTTGCTGGCGAATCTCCTTTTACCCATTTATGGACGCTGGGGGTTGAGGTTCAGTTTTATGTTCTTTGGCCAATGCTCTTAGTGATCTTGTTGATGATGTTTTATCAACGTCGTCAGCGCGTTCGGTGGGTAGTATTATTATTGGCGATTCTGTCAGCACTTGAAATGGCGATCTTATATCATCCGGCAAGCCTAAATCGGGTTTACTATGGGACCGATACGCGAGCTTTTTCGCTTATGTTAGGGGCCTTTTTAGGTTTGATTTGGCCCATTAATCATCTTCGACCGAATATTGACCGAGCGTGGGCAGCAGCACTAGATTTTTTGGGTATCCTAACCTTATTGGGGACTATTTTTGGTTTCTTTACCCTATCGGGGCAGGGTGCCGCTACTTACCGAGGAGCAATGTTTGGTTATAGTTTCTTGGGGACGATCTTGCTAGCGACGATTGTTCATCCAGGTGCCCATATGAACCGTCTATTAACTAATCGTTTATTTACCTGGATCGGGAAACGCTCATATGGAATCTATGTCTATCAATTTCCCGTTATGATTTTTTATGAAAATGTTGTTAAGGTGGGAAATCATCCATTAATTCACGGCATTATCCAGCTGGCGATTATTATGGGAATTAGTGAATTATCTTATCGTTACTTCGAACGCCCAATAGCTAATTATGATTGGCATAATCTAGGACAGACCTTACGGAGTCTCTTTAATCGGACGCAATGGCGACGGTGGCTAGTGGTTGGCCCGGCTCTTATCTTAACCGGGATTGCCGTCTACGGTTTATGTTTACCTGAACCGAAACCAACAGCGACAGCGGTTCAAAAACGAATTACGCAAAATGCTAAAATGATTGCGAAACGAAATCAAGAAATTGCGGCTGGCAAGACACCTCAGGTGAATGTTAATAGTAATTCGATTAAGCAGCGTTATAATTTAACTACAAAGCAGGTCAAGAAACTACAGCAATTAAAAATTACCGCCGTTGGTGATTCCGTAATGCTGGATGCATCTCAATCGATTCAACAATTAATGCCCCTCGCATATGTTGATGGTCAGGTTGGCCGTCAAGGAAACGATACACCTACTGTTTTAAAGACTTTGGCTAGTCAAGGACGCTTGGCCAATATTGTCGTTCTTAATTTAGGCACCAATGGTCCAATTAAGGATCAAGCGGTGGATGAGATGTTATCGATTATTGGTAGTAAGCGCCAGGTATATTGGGTAACTGCGCATGTGCCGACTAGATCATGGCAAGATTCGGTTAATGACCAGATCAAAAAAGCGGCGAAAACCCACCAAAATGTTCATCTTGTCGATTGGTACCAATTAAGTAAAAATTATAATGACTGGTTTGCTAGTGATCAGGTTCATATGCAAGAAAAGGGTAATGTGCAATTTACGCGGCTGATTGCAACCACGATATTAAAATATAATAAGTAGAGGTAATGATAATGCAACAAATGATCGCCTTAGATTTAGATAATACTTTATTTAATTCTGCTAAAGAAATCAGTCCACGGAATGAACGGACTCTGAAGCGGGTTCATCAAGCCGGGGTCAAAGTTGTTTTATGCACCGGGAGACCAATAAACGCCATTCGGAATTATCTTGATCAACTGGAACTCAATCAGGCGGAAGACTATACCATTAACTTTAATGGAGGCCTCGTAACTAATAATCAAACGGGCGAATTTTTATTTCAAAAAGGACTTGTAAAGTCAGATTTAGATGTTTTGTATGAATTTGTCATGGCACACCAATTACCATTAGATGTCCTTGATTTTGATAAAGTATATGAAATTAAAACCGAACAAAAGTCTTTATATGGTGCTACGGTGAAAGGGATTGACTTTACCAATGATGATTATCAAGACTTACCAGCGGGAGATAAATTATACAGTAAAGCGGTTATTGCGGTAGATCCAGCCCAAATGGCGCAGGTGAAAGCTTTAGCTCGGGATGATACTCAAATAGGGCAACACTTTACGGTGGTCCAATCGCAACCACATATCTTAGAATTTATTCCTTTGGGATTAAATAAAGCAGTGGGCTTGCAGCACTTACTGGAGCATTTTGAAATGACCTTTGCAGACCTAACGGCTTTTGGTGATGCTGATAATGATAAAGAAATGTTAGCAGCGGCTGGTGATGGAGTGGTGATGGCGAACGGTTTGCCGGCTGTTAAAGCAATTGCCGATCACGAAACTTTATCTAACGATGAAGACGGCGTGGCAGTTTACATTGAGAATAAATTTGTAACATTGCTGCAATAAAAGAACTAAAAAGGGCTAAATTAAGGTGATTAACCTTGATTTAGCCCTTTTTTTGCAAAAATTTAGGGAGTAAATATTACATCAAATAACGATAATGTGAAAATATCGCTAAAATGCTTAGTGATAGGATTCGGTAGCAGATTTAAATGGAATGGTCGTCTTAAAACAGATGATTAAATGACAAAAGATAACAAAAGAGAAAGGGAACGTAATCTTTTTGTGATGAATCAGTAATTTTATTCCAGTAGTATATTACTTGTCGCTAAGGCAAGTACAAAGAAAAGGAATGATATATTACATGTTTAAGTTTAAGAAAAAGTTCTTAATCCAATTAACGACGACCTTAGGAGCATTAGCGTTGGGAGTAACTGCTGCCGTAACTGTTGCTAATGCCGATACTACTTACACTGTTAAGAGTGGTGACACTTTAAATAGTATTTCCCAACAATATGTTGGTGACAAATCATTAGTTAGTTCAATTGTAAAAGCTAACAATATCAGTGACCAAAACGTAATTTATGTTGGTGAACAACTTACTATCCCAACCGATAGTAGTGATAATACATCAACTAATAACAATTCATCAACTACGACTGATAGCAGTACTAATACTGATTCCAACAGTTCAACGACAACTGATTCTTCGAGCTATACTTCATCTGTCTCCGGCAGTGAAGCTGAAGCGAAGGAATGGATTGCTCAAAAGGAATCCAGTGGTTCTTATACCGCAAGTAACGGAAACTACTATGGTCGTTACCAATTGTCACTATCATACTTAAATGGTGACCTATCAGCCTCTAACCAAGAAAAGGTTGCTGATCAATACGTTGCTAGTCGTTATGGTTCATGGACAGCCGCTAAGGCATTCTGGGAAGCTAACGGTTGGTACTAATATTTTTACCAAAGAGACTCCGCTAAGGGGTCTTTTTTAGTTGGTCATGACTGAGAGTGCTACCAGAATAATGAATAAGATAATTTGGACAATACAGCCAATTAGTGCCCCCATTCCAGCTAATTTGGCATTTTTTGGCATGGGACGATGCCAAATGAGAAATAAGATTAAGCCGATGAGGGGGAGTAAAAAGCCAATTACTCCCCAAGCAATTGATCCGGTGTCCTCGTCATACTCATTCTCAGTAGGGATGGTTTGATAATTATCGTATTTCGGCGGCTGCTGAAGATTTTCGCTAGAAAGGCTATTTTCAACGGGGATTTCATTAGTCGAGGTTGTCGTTGACGCTGATAAAGGGGTTTTAGGCTTAGGGATTTTGGCACCACAGGCAAAACAATAGGCAGCCCCAGGCTCTAATTGAGTACCGCAATTTGGACAGAACTTCATAAATTGATAACTCCTTTGATGAATATTAAATTTATTTTAACAGAAAATTTTGGGAAGGGTGATGGCCTTTAAAGGTTTCTAGTGACTTTGTCGTGTCAAAAATGATAAAGTCAGAAAATCCTAACTATTTCGATATAAATTTGCTATAATGTTAAAGAATTCACTTATAGGAGGTTGCCTTATGGCACAAGAGAGCACAATTCGTACTAAGTCATTATATGTAAATCCCGAACGACGGATTTTGGTGATGAATTTGAATGAGCAATATTTCACTGGAGTTAATGAACTCGTGGATAGCGATGAATTTAAAGAATTAGTCACCTTATATCTAAAGACCGATAATCTATTTAATACTTATGAAGATTATCGCAATTTGACGGCCGATCAATTTATTAAAATGACGAAACGGATTTTGGCTCATGATGAAACGGTCTTTGCCAATTTAGATCGCCAAATTTTGTTAAGTTGCTATGAAGACGCCTATACTTATTTCCGGAATTTCTTACGGGTGACCGTCACCGACGGGATGAATCAGGTTTTAGTTAATAGCTTTCTTGATATTGATGATCGCTTAAACGATTTGTTCCGGACTTGTTACCGAACGTTAACGGATGAAGTGCGGGGTCGTCGGGTTAATCGTTATCGTCAAATCAGTTCTGCTTCTAATGCAGCCCTATTAACAAAACATCATCAATGGCCAATTCCAGCTGGCTATGAAGCCTTGGACAAGATCAATTTCATTGATACGGCCATGGTTCGACCACCATTAATGATGCATACCCCAAGCAACAAGCGGGAAGGGGTTTTCAGTCCCGTTACGGAAAATCCTGTTAAAAAGTTCGCACGGCAAAAGGGTGAATGGTACTGCTACCCAGCCAAAATCGGGACCAGTATTGCTTATATCTATTTTCATGAAGACTTTATGGTGAGTGGTTTATCTTTGACCAACTTATTTGCCATGGCACATGATTATGAAGTTGAAGGTCGTAAACCAGATTTGATCCTCTTCTTTGGTTTAGATAAGACCGAAGGGGACGTTAGTCATTACTTCTATGATGAAGCCAATGATATTTGGGTGGGTGAAGTTCCAAACACAGTAAAAACGACTTACTTTGGTTACATGAAAAAAATGTGTTTGACTTTGCATAATCTTCATCAGATTAAGCAAGGCAAGTTGCCAATTCACGGTTCGATGGTTCGGATTGCCTTTGCTAACGGTAAGACTAAAAACGTAGTCTTCTTTGGTGATTCAGGAGCCGGAAAGTCTGAATCGTTAGAAGCTCTGCAAGAAATTGCTGATGAACAAATCGTGGATATGGAAACGATTTTTGATGATATGGGATCCTTTACTATTGATGGTGATAAGGTTTATGCTCAGGGAACCGAAACCGGTGCCTTTGTTCGGCTAGATGATTTGAGCAGTGCGGTTGCTTTTAACAATATGGACCGGGGAATCTATTTGAATCCAGAATTGAAGAACGCACGGGTAATCATTCCGGTTACTTCAATTGAAAATGTCATTGCTCATCACCATGTGGATATGTGGGTTTACGCCAACAACTACGATGCTGAAGTCGGTATTCACCAATTTGAAAATGAAACGGCTGCTAAAGAAGTCTTTGTTGCTGGTAAGCGGAAGGCCTTAGGGACAACTGACGAGTCAGGGATGACGACTACCTTCTTTGCTAACCCATTTGGTCCGGTGCAAGAACCAGAATTAACGCAACCAATTATTGACGACGTCTTTAAAAAATTCTTTGATGCCGGAATTTATGTTGGTGAAATATACACCCATCTTGGCTACGATCGGTCGGCGGAAGCCTTGCACGATTCAGCTCGGGCCATGTTGAAAGTATTAATGGAATTATAAGAGATTGGAAGCCTCGCTAGATAGCGGGCTTTTTTATTATTCAGGATAATTACCGATTTTTGTGACATCGGGTTGACACATTGATAAATGAGGATTACTATAATAACCGAATGCAACCGCTTACAAGGAGGATAGCAATGACTACATTATTAGGAAGTGTTGAAGCTGGTGGAACTAAATTTGTTTGTGCTGTGGGAAATGAAGACTATCAAATTGAGGATCAAGTCACTTTCCCAACCACAAGTCCGGCCGAAACCTTGGGCAAAACAATTGAATTTTTTGAAAAATACCGTAAAGATCTAAAGGCGATTTCCATTGCTTCGTTTGGACCAATTGAAATTCGTCGGAATTCGCCTAAGTATGGTTATGTAACTTCGACTCCTAAGCCTGGGTGGGCAGATACTGATTTCGTCGGTCCTATCAGAGAAGCCTTTGATGTGCCAATTTATTGGACAACTGATGTTAATGGTTCCGCCTATGGGGAGTATGTTTTATCAACGCTCTTTAATCGCCGGATTAATTCATTAGTCTACTATACTATCGGAACTGGTGTCGGTGCTGGAGCCGTGGTGGATGGTCGCTTTATTGGTGATGTGGGACATCCAGAAATGGGACATATTCGATTAAAGCGTCATCCAGCTGACCTTGATTTTAAAGGAATCTGTCCTTTCCATGGGGACTGTCTTGAAGGATTAGTTAGTGGACCAACCTTTGAAGCTCGGACTGGTAAAAAAGGGAAAGATGTTCCTTTAACGGATCCGGTTTGGGACGTTATGGCTTATTACACCGCCCAAGCAGCCTTGAATGCTACTTTAATGTTCCGACCAGCTCAAATCATCTTTGGGGGTGGGGTCGTTAGTGAACCATTCTTAGATATGGTTCGGGACCACTTTAAGGAACTAATGAATGATTATGTTGAAGTTGGAGATCTGAAGGAATACATTTCGATGCCATTGGCAGAGAATAATGGTTCAGCTACGATTGGTAACTTTGCCTTAGCCCTGCAGGAAATTAACGAATAGTTTATCAGTTAAATTTAATATTTAAGATCGGTGTGCTTTGAGCAGACCGATTTTTTTGTTTCTGAGCATGAAAACGGCCCCTTAATAAAAAGGATTATTAAATTGGGAATTATTGTTAATTTAATAATGTTTTTCGCTAAATTAAGTTGAGTTTTGAAAGGAGTTAAATTAAAATTTAATTAAAAATAAGAAAGGAAATTACAATGCAAACCTTAGCAAGTGTTGACCTACGATCAAGTTATGTCATTTTACAAATAAATGGTGAAAAAGCTTTAACGCGCCGGCTACGTGAGGTCGGCATGATTAAGGGACGAATTATTAATGTGATTTCAACTAATCAAAATTCCAATGGATTAGTTGTAATGTTTTAGGGTCAGCGTTTTGCTTTAAGTTAAAGTATGGCCCGATGTATTGAAGTGGGTCAGGTTGGATCAATCGCGGATGCCAATGATAAAAATCTGGCTGATATTCCGGTAGGAAAGCCTTGTGTAATTACTAAAGTTAATGGCGATCGGACGGTGCGGAAGCGTTTGATGGATATGGGATTAACGCGGAATACAATGGTAACCATTACGAAAGTCGCTCCGTTAGGTGATCCCTTAGAATTGGTCGTTCGTGGTTATCACTTGAGTATTCGTAAATATGAAGCCCAAACGATAATGGTCCAGGAGGTGGATTAATGGAAGTTGTAGCTTTAGCTGGAAATCCCAATAGTGGTAAGACGACCCTTTTTAATGCCCTCACTGGATCAAATCAATATGTTGGTAATTGGCCCGGGGTAACGGTAGAACGAAAACAGGGACAATTAAAAGGTAACCACGAGGAAACGATTGTGGATTTACCCGGAATCTATTCGCTCTCACCTTATACGACCGAAGAAGTAGTAGCTCGTGATTTTCTGATTAATCAACGACCACATCAGATCATTGATATTATTGACAGTACTAACATTGAACGGAATCTTTATTTAACGCTACAGTTAATGGAAACTGGCGTGCCAATTATTTTAGCCCTGAACATGAGTGACCTGTTGGCAAAACAGGGGCGCCGGATTAATCAAGACAAATTAAGTTATTTACTTCAGGTCCCGGTCTGTTCGATTAGTGCTTTAAAACGATCGGGGATTGATGACTTAAAGAAATATCTGGGTTCAGATAAAACCAAACCGTATGCTTATCCCAAATATGATAATCGGTTAGAAAGTGCCCTTTCTGAAATTGAAGATGAATTAAACGGCTTGGTACCTGATAATGACTTACGTTGGTATGCTATTAAGGTTTTTGAAAATGACGAAAAGGTCGTTCCAATTTTGCAATTGGACGCCGCCAAACAGCAGAATATCCAGGAAATCATTACCATTACGGAACAACTTTTTAATGATGAAGCCGATAGTATTATTGTTAATGCTCGCTATGACCTCATTGCTAAGCTAGTCGATATGTGTGTGGTTGACGAAGCTGATTTTAAGATGAGTTTTAGTGACCGCATTGATCTAGTTGTTACCAATCGGTTTTTGGCGCTGCCCATTTTTGCGCTGGTGATGTGGGGAGTTTATTACGTGTCGATTCAAACGATCGGGACAATGGGAACTGATTGGGTCAATGATGTCTTTTTTGGAGAGTGGGTTCCTAATTGGGCGACCGCCGTCTTGAATTCTTGGGGCGTCGCCGCCTGGATGAAGGGACTCATCGTTGATGGAATTATTGCTGGGGTTGGTTCGGTAATTGGTTTCTTACCACAAATTATTATGCTCTTTTTGTGTTTAGGAATCCTTGAAGATTGTGGTTATATGGCCCGGATTGCCCTCGTAATGGATCGGATTTTTCACCGCTTTAACTTATCAGGGAAATCTTTTATTCCCATCTTGATCTCAACTGGTTGTGGAGTGCCGGAAATTATGTCGACCCGGACTATCGAATCCGAAAAAGATCGAAAGATGACGATTATGCTTGCCACTTTTATGCCGTGTTCGGCCAAACTGACGGTAATTGCCTTGATCGCCGGGACTTTCTTTCCCGAGCAAAGTTGGGTGGCACCTTCGGCATACTTCATTGGAATTTTAGCTGTTATCGGCTCGGGAATTTTTCTAAAGAAGACCAGTGCCTTTGCCGGCCCACCAGCACCTTTCGTAATGGAATTGCCAGCTTATCATCTACCGGTAATTGGTAACATTGGTCGGTATGTTTATGCGCGTTCGACGGCTTTTGTTAAAAAAGCTGGGACAATTATTTTTGTTTCTTGTGTCGTTATCTGGTTCCTCTCAAGCTTCAATTGGCGCTTCCAGTCTGTTGATGAAAATCATAGTCTCTTGCGATCCATAGGTGAAATTATGGCTCCAATTTTTGCTCCTTTAGGATTTGGGGACTGGCATGCAACGGTAGCGGTAATTGCTGGTTTAATTGCTAAGGAAAACTGTGTTGATACCCTCCGGATTACTTTTGGTAGTGGATCAAATGTTTGGTTCCGACACGAATTATTACAATCTTATTCGGCGATTGTTGGTTATTCGTTCTTGGTTTTTAATCTTCTATGTGCTCCTTGTTTTGCCTCAATCGGAACCATGTATCAGGAATATGGCGATGTTAAATGGACGCTTCGTGCCGTTAGCTACCAAACAATCTTAGCTTATATCGTTGCCATGACCATTTATAATGGTTATCAATGCTTAATTGGTCAAGCGACGATCAGGAACGTTGGTTTAACGGTTGTGGGATTGTTAATCGTTATTTATGGAATTATTATTAAAAGAGAGAAATCAGTTGTTAATAGTCAATCAACCTTGGAGGTGAGTTAATGCTTGCGACGGTAATCTTAGCGGTGTTGATCTTTGGATATTTTGTATATGTAATTTATAGTCGATTTTTCAAACATAAGGGTGGCTGCCACGATTGTGTTGATAAGGGTTGCCCTTTGAATGACACGATGCAACAGCCAGCATCAGGAATCTTTAATAATCATCAATAAGCATTGAGTGAGGAGAAAGCGAATGTCTACATTAGAAATAAAAAATTTACATGTTAACGTCATCGATAATGAAGGTCAAGCCGAAAAAGAAATTTTAAAAGGGGTTAACCTAAAAATGCAAACGGGTGAGATCCATGCCATCATGGGACCTAACGGAACGGGGAAATCGACGCTTTCGCAAACCATTATGGGTCAAACTGGCTATCGGATTACCCAAGGAGATATCTTATTAGATGGGGTTTCGATTGTGGACATGCCAGTTGATGAACGGGCCCGTCGTGGACTTTTCTTAGCCATGCAATATCCTGTCGAAATTCAAGGGGTCACAAACACTGAATTTCTGCGGGCAGCAATTAATGCTCGCCGTCCAGAGGATGACCCAATTCCGGTTATGGAATTTATTAATAAATTAGATGAAAAAATGGAATTATTGGATATGCCAGAATCCGTTGCTGATCGTTACCTTAATGAAGGCTTTTCAGGTGGAGAAAAGAAGCAAAACGAGATTTTACAATTACTCATGATTGAGCCCCAATTTGCCATTTTAGATGAAATTGACTCTGGTCTTGATATCGATGCTTTAAAGGTGGTTTCTAAAGGTGTTAACTCCATGCGGGGAGAAAACTTTGGTTCGCTAATTATCACGCACTATCAACGACTTTTAAATTACATCGTTCCTGATACCGTTCATGTCATGATGGGGGGCAAGGTCGTAAAAACCGGTGGACCTGATTTAGCCGAGAAACTAGAAGCTGAAGGATATGCCGGCTTACGGGATGAATTAGGCCTGGATATTAAGTTAACTGATGAAGAGTAGGTGATCTTAATGACATTTGATTTTGAAAAAATGAGTCAAGTGGTGGCAGCTAATTCTCGTAAGCGTCAGGAGCCAAGTTGGTTAAGTCAAAAACGTCAAGCCGGGTTGCAAGCCTTAACAACGGCGCCAGCTCCTAAGATGCAAAAGTTTGACTTTCGGGACTGGGATTTAATGTCACTCCCTGATCCGTCAGCGACCAGTGACCTGGATGAAGCAACGGAATTGGATAAAGCACATTTAGTTCAAGTGGGTACTACAACCCCTTATGTTAATCTGCCAGATGATGTTCGCCAACAAGGGGTTATTTTAACGGATTTAGCAACGGCTGCTGAGCAATATGCTGACTTAGTTCAACCAGCTCTGATGACTGTGGTTTCAGCTGATGAGAATCAGCTTACTGCCTATCATCAAGCAATGATGAATAATGGAATTTTCGTGTATGTTCCACAAAATGTTGAGGTGACCATCCCATTAGAAACCATGATTTATCAGGATGCGACGAATTCAAACCCGTTGGTGCATCATGTTTTAATTGTGACGGAAGCGAATGCTAAGTTGCAGTTTGTTGAACACCTGGCTACGCTCGGTGAAGAAAAAACTATGGCTAGCTTAATGGTCGAGATTATTGCCAAAGAGAATAGTCAGGTTAGTTTTGCATCGCTAGATGAATTAGGGACCAACACGACCGAATATTTCAAACGCCGGGCGCAAATAGGACGTGATGCAAAGGTTGAATGGTCAATTGGGTTGATGAGCGATGGTAATGTAGTTGGGGATGTTGATTCAGAATTAGTCGGGACTGGCGGAAAGGCTGATTCGAAAACGATCGCGGTCAGCACCCGGCAACAAGAAATTGGTATCAATAATCGGGTGACCCACCATGGACAAAATACGGAAGGCTTAATCAATCAACGGGGGGTACTTTTGGAGCAATCGAAACTGGTTTTTAACGGGATCGGGGAAATTATACACGGTGCCCATGGTGCGGAAGCCGAACAGCAAAATCGAGTTTTGATGATGTCACCAGATGCCCACGGCGATGCTAACCCCATTTTATTAATTGATGAAAACGACGTAATTGCCGGTCATGCTGCTAGTGTGGGGCCTGTAGATCCAGAACAGATGTATTATTTAGTAAGTCGCGGAATTCCCCAATCGCAAGCCGAGCGTCTGGTAATTCGAGGCTATTTAAGTCCGGTAATCACTGCAATTCCATCCAAACTATTGCGGCAAAAGATGATTGATATTCTGGAAAGGAAGTTAGCGCATGGACAAGACGAGTGAAGAGATTAGACATGACTTTCCGGCGTTAGATCAAATGGTTAACCAAGCTCCCTTAGCCTATCTTGATAATGCGGCAACATCTCAACGGCCAGCCCCGGTTTTGAAGACGGTCGAAGATTTTTATTTTCATGATAATGCCAATGTTCATCGTGGGGTCCATACCTTAGCTCAACGGGCGACCGATCGGTACGAACAAGCGCGGGAGACAGTGCGACAATTTCTGGGAGCTGAATCGCCAACGGAAATTATTTTTACTAAAGGCTGTACTGAGGCCCTCAATCTAGTTGCTAGTAGCTATGGAATGAGTCAAATTCAAGCTGGTGATGAAATTGTAATCTCCATTCAAGAACACCATAGCAATTTGATTCCTTGGCAGCAATTGGCTATTCAGAAGGGGGCAATCTTAAAATATATTGATCTGACTGATGAAGGGGAGATTGACCTAACAGATGCGCAAGAAAAGATTACTGATCAGACTAAGTTAGTTGCTATCAACCATGCCAGTAACGTGATGGGGACCATAACCCCTCTCAAAACGCTTGTGGAGTTAGCCCACCAAAAAGGAGCAGTGGTAGTAGCAGATGGTGCTCAAGCGGTCCTTCACGAACCAGTTAACGTCAGAGATTTGGATGTTGATTTTTATGCTTTATCTGGCCATAAGATGCTAGCACCAATGGGGATCGGGGTACTGTATGGAAAAGCATCGTTATTGGAAAAGATGCCGCCATATCAATATGGTGGTGAAATGATTTCACGAGTTCAACGTCAGGAAAGTTCGTGGGCCCAA
Source organism: Limosilactobacillus gastricus DSM 16045 (assembly GCF_001434365.1). Lineage (GTDB taxonomy): Bacteria > Bacillota > Bacilli > Lactobacillales > Lactobacillaceae > Limosilactobacillus > Limosilactobacillus gastricus. Next base: position 35,412 of record NZ_AZFN01000013.1, read on the forward strand.
GCACCATATAAGTTTGAAGCGGGGACCCAAAATGTAGCGGGGGCCATTGGCTTGGCCGCAGCAATTGATTATTTAAATAACCTAAGCTGGGGATGGATTCAGCAACAAGAAAGTGACCTTATTCAATATGCTACTCAAGAATTGAAGAAAGTCGATGGGCTTAAGTTATATGGCCCTAAAGAAGCCCAGCGACGGTCAGGAGTTTTTTCCTTTAATCTAGGACAAATCCATCCGCATGATGTCGCGACAGCTTTAGATATGGCTGGTGTTGCAGTCCGGGCAGGCCATCATTGTGCCCAACCGCTGATGGACTATTTAGGAGTACCTGCTACCGTACGGGCCAGTTTTGCCTTTTATAATACTAAAGCTGAGGTTGATCAATTAGTTACCGACTTGCAGGCCACCAAGGAGTTTTTCGATCATGGAGCTTAATAAATTAAATCAACTTTATCGCGAAGTGGTCCTTGATCATGCTGAACATCCACGTCATCAAGGAACGGTTCCTGATGCCAATTGTCAAATGTCAATGGATAATCCCACTTGTGGGGATGAATTGACGGTTACGATTAAAGTCAGTCCAGATCAAGTGATTACAGCGATTGCCTTTGAAGGAACCGGCTGTACGATCAGTCAGGCGTCAGCTAGCATGATGACATCGGTGGTACAAGACAAAACGGTTGATGAAGCTCTTGAACTCGCGCAAATTTTTTCCGATGCCGCCATAGGCAAAACAGTTTCAAAAGATCAATTAAATCGGCTCGGTGATGCACAGTTATTAACGAGTGTGATGGAGTTTCCCGCTCGTATTAAGTGTGCTACTTTGGCGTGGTGGACTTTGCAACGGGCATTATTAAAGGAGAGTGATTAGATGGCAGGTGCAGCAGATGTTTTAAATGACCAAGAATATGAATTTGGTTTTCATGACAATATTGAACCAATTTATTCTACGGGTCGTGGTTTAACTGAGGAGACGGTTCGGCAGATTTCAGCAGAAAAGGATGAACCGGAATGGATGCTGGAATACCGTTTAAAGTGTTATCACGAATATATCAACATGCCCTTACCACAATTTGGCCCCGATTTATCGCAGTTAAATCTAGATGAGATGCTTTATTATCAGAAGATGACTGATAAGAAATTCCGCGATTGGGATGATGTCCCAGAAGATCTCAAACGGACCTTTGATCGGTTAGGGGTTCCGGAAGCGGAACGCAAATACTTGGCGGGATCATCAGCACAATATGAGTCGGAAGTAGTTTATCATAATATGAAGGATGAGTTCGAAAAGCAGGGGATTATCTTCACCGATACCGACTCAGCCCTCAAAGAATATCCGGAATTATTTAAAAAGTGGTTTGGTAAATTGGTCCAACCAACTGATAATAAATTTGCGGCCTTAAACGGGGCGGTTTGGTCAGGGGGATCGTTTATTTATGTACCAAAAGGCGTCAAAGTCATGACTCCCATTCAATCATATTTCCGGCTAAATTATGAGAATACGGGTCAGTTTGAACGGACCTTAATTATTGTTGATGAAGGTGCTAGTGTCGATTATGTCGAAGGATGTACAGCGCCTAATTATTCTTCAGATAGTTTACATGCGGCTGTTGTAGAGGTAAATGTGCTCCCAGATGCTTATTGCCGGTATACAACAATTCAAAATTGGTCGGATAATGTGTATAGTCTCGAAACCAAACGGGCGGCGGCTGATAAGAATGCTACCATGGAATGGGTTGATGGAAATTTAGGATCCAAAGTGACCATGAAATATCCGAGCGTGTACTTAAATGGCGAAGGTGCTCGGGGAACCATGTTATCGATTGCCGTGGCCTCAAATGGGATTCATCAAGATTCTGGGGCACGGATGATCCATAATGCCCCCAAAACTTCCAGTTCAATTATTTCAAAATCAATATCGCGGACGGGTGGTTCAACTGACTATCGTGGAACGGTCCGGTTTGCGAAAAATTCGAGTGGCTCGAAGGCACATGTTGAGTGTGATACGATCATTATGGACGATCAGTCTTCATCAAATACGATTCCTTACAATGAAATTGATAATCCTAATGTTGCGATGGAACATGAAGCTAAGGTTTCAAAAATTTCTGAAAAACAGCTCTATTATCTGATGAGTCGAGGTTTATCAGAAAAGAAAGCTACCGAGATGATCATTATGGGATTTGTGGAACCATTTACGAAAGAATTACCGATGGAGTATGCCGTCGAATTGAACCGATTGATTAGTTTTGAAATGGAAGGATCAATTGGATAGTTACAAGCAAAAAATAGTTTGGCAAAGTTGAATTTGTCAAACTATTTTTTTGTACAAAATTTATTTTGGTGGGAGATAAGTGTTATTGTTTTGGAAATCTGGCTAGTGCATGAGAGGGCTTTCAAGTTGGCGAGTTTGCTGGGTAAAGCGACAAATTTAAAATTTTAAAGACGCAGTCTGATTAGCGATCAGGCGTAAGAGCGAACGTTTAGATAATTTGAAAGCAGTTCTAACTTATTAGGTGAAAAATAAGGCTAGTTAGTAAAATCAAAAATTTGATTTAGCAAACAAAATACCGTCCAAAAATGGTGATATAACAGTTGCTAAGTGTGATTATCAAATGATAAAAAACAGATCAAACACAAGATATTGTGTTCATTACTTAAATTAAAAACTATATATTGTGTTCGAGGCTGATTTTGACTATACTAGACTAAGTAAATTTCGGAGGAGGATAAGTCAATGCAATCAGTTGAAACACAATCAGTTACCAAAACATCAAAGCCGAGCACCTGGATGGTAATCAAGCGCGATGGATCCCAATTTAATTTTCATGAATACAAAATTAAGGCGGTCTTAGATCAGTTAGGACTTTTAAAAGCTGATCAAGCTGAAGTGATGGGGGATTTAGAAACTCAACTGGCGGCTTTATCTGAGATTAGCACGATTGCCATTAGCAAAATTTTAGTCAAAGTCTTGCGGGAACATAATTTTAAGCAAGCTGCTGAGGCGTACGTGGCTTATCGTTTACAAGATGAATTAGACTGGAAACACCAAGTTGATCCAGTGCAACGAATTAACCGGTTAGTGGCCAATGAAGATACTTTGGTCCATGAAAACGCTAATAAGGATAGTAAAGTCTTTAATACGCAACGGGATCTGACTGCTGGGGCAGTAGGAAAGACAGTAGGGTTAAAATTAATGCCGGAGCATGTTGCTAAGGCACATGTTCGGGGGGACATTCATTACCATGATTTAGATTACACTCCCTTAAGCCCTATGACGAATTGTTGTTTAATCGACTTCAAAGAAATGTTGACGAATGGTTTTAAGATTGGCAATGCGGAAGTGGAAAGTCCAAAGTCAATTCAAACCGCAACGGCTCAAATGGCCCAAATTATCGCTAACGTGGCTTCTAGTCAATATGGTGGATGTTCAGCCGATCGGGTGGATGAAGTATTAGAGCCGTTTGCAAAGTGTAATTATGAAAAGCACTTAAAAGAAAGTGCTGAATTTATCGACGATGAGGATAAGCAAAAGGCCTTTGCCGTTAAACGAACGAAAAAAGATATCTATGATGCCATGCAAGGCTTAGAATATGAGATTAATACACTCTTTTCTTCACAAGGCCAAACACCCTTTACGACCTTAGGTTTTGGGTTGGGCACTTCTTGGATCGCCCGGGAGATTCAAAAGGCAATCTTGCAAGTACGGATTGAAGGACTTGGTAAAGAAAAACGAACCGCCATTTTCCCTAAATTAGTCTTTACAATTAAGAAAGGCTTGAATTATGCACCAGATGAACCTAACTATGACATTAAACAACTGGCTGTCGAGTGTGCTACCAAGCGGATGTATCCCGATATCCTTATGTATGATAAGATCATCGAATTAACGGGAAGCTTTAAGGCCCCGATGGGATGTCGTTCCTTTTTACAAGGATGGTGGGATGAAAATGGTCGGGAAGTTAATTCTGGTCGGATGAACCTTGGGGTGGTCACCATTAACTTGCCTCGGATTACCATGGAATCGCACGGCGACATGGATTTATTCTGGGAAATTCTTAATGAACGGCTTCAGGTTGCCAAAGATGCTTTGTATTTTAAAGTTGAGCGGACCAAGGAAGCTTTACCGGAAAACGCCCCGATTTTGTATCGGTATGGAGCTTTTGGTAAGCGGCTGGGTGAAGACGAATCAGTCGATGAGCTATTTAAGAATAGCCGGGCAACGGTTTCCTTAGGTTACATTGGCCTTTATGAAGTGGGAACAGTCTTTTACGGTCCTAATTGGGAACATAATCAGGCAGCTCATGACTTCACGGTTGAAATTGTGAAGGTGTTGCACGATAAATGTGTGGAATGGGAGCAGGAAAGTGGTTACCACTATAGTGTTTATTCAACGCCGAGTGAGTCTTTGACTGATCGCTTCTGCCGGTTAGACACTAAAAAATTTGGGAAAGTTAAAGACATTACCGATAAGGAATACTACACTAATAGTTTCCACTATGATGTGCGCAAACATCCGACCCCCTTTGAAAAGCTTAATTTTGAAAAAGACTATCCCCAATATGCAGCGGGTGGTTTTATTCACTATTGTGAGTATCCAAATCTAAAACAAAATCCAGCCGCCCTAGAAGCCGTTTGGGACTGGGCTTATGATAAGGTTGGGTACCTTGGTACTAATACGCCAATTGATCATTGTTATAAGTGTGGTTTCCAAGGTGAATTTAAGGCCACGGCTAAAGGATTCCAATGTCCAGATTGTGGGAATCATGATCCCAAGACCTGTGATTGTGTAAAGCGGACTTGTGGTTACCTAGGGAACCCTCTTCAACGGCCAATGGTTCATGGTCGACATGTGGAAATTGCCTCACGGGAGAAGAACATGAGGTTAACAAATGAGCAATGAAATTCGGATTAGTATTAATGGCGATACCCAATTTATCGATCCTAATAAGTTACAGGGAACGGATAAAACTCGACGTCCCAAACGCCGTCGACAACGCCAACCCAAGAATCCAGCTCCCAAAGAATGGTTAGCTAGTGATTTGTCCAAAATGATGGTGGCGGATTATAAACCATTTAATTTTGTTGATGGGGAAGGCATTCGTTGTAGTATCTACGTAAGTGGCTGTAAGTTCGCTTGCCCTGGTTGTTACAATGTAGTTGCCCAAAACTTTAACTATGGCTTTCCTTATACGGATGAACTAGAAGACCAGATTATGCAGGATCTGAGCCAACCGTATGTGCAAGGCTTAACTTTTCTGGGTGGGGAACCGTTTGTAAATACGCAGATTTGTCTAAGGTTAGCCCATCGGGTTCGCCAAGAATTCGGTCATAGTAAGGATTTGTGGTCATGGTCTGGCTATACCTGGGAAGAATTATTACAGGACTCCGAAGATAAATTAGAATTTTTGCAGTTGCTTGATATTTTAGTAGATGGACGGTTTATTGAACCGCTGAAAGACTTGACCTTACAGTTCCGGGGAAGTTCTAATCAACGGATTATTGATGTTCCCAAGTCCTTAGCTAGCGGTGATGTAGTGATCTGGGATAAATTAGTTCGATAATTTTTTGGAGAAATTGTTGACAAGTTAAAAAGCATATAGTAAATTGTACATATTCATTAGAAAATAATTAAAGCGATCTAATCTAAGGAGGTGGAACTAATGAATCAACAAGTAAATGCATTCGTAGTGACATCTTCTAAGCAAGCGTTAGCCCTCTTATTACATTTTTAAGGACGCAATTTAACAGCCGATTAGGTTAGTTGATTGGGCCCTTATTTATGCAAGATGAGGGCGAATCAATAAACGATTAAAGAGCTCTCATCTCCATGATGAGGGCTCTTTTATTTTTAATGATTCAATGACGCTAATTAACTTTTCATTCTTTAGGAGGAATCAATCATGACCACCAACCAAGCAAGCAAAACTTACATTCAATTTTTCGATACGAGTCTTCGTGACGGGGAACAAACGATTGGCGTAAATTTTTCAACCGAAGATAAAATTCAGATTGCTCATCAAGTAGCTGATTGGGGAGCAGATGTGATTGAAGCTGGTTTTCCAGCCGCTTCGCCGACGGATTTTCAAGCGGTTCGTCGAATTGGTCAAGAAGTGACCAATGCCAATATTGTCGGCCTAGCTCGTTGTGTCAAACGTGATATTGATGCTGTTGTCAAGGCTTTGGCTGATGCTCCCAATGGTCAAATCCATGTTTTCATTGGGACCAGTCCAATTCACCGGGAAGCCAAATTCCACATGAATCAAGAACAAGTTCTGGCTAAAATCACCGAATGTGTTTCCTATGCTAAACAATCTTTTACAAATGTGGAATTTTCACCCGAAGATGCGGCTCGGACCGAATGGGATTTTCTAGCTCGGGTTTGTCAAACGGCGATTGAAGCGGGAGCTACTGTTATCAACCTTCCTGATACTGTTGGTTACACTTACCCAGCTGAATTTGGTCATATGATTGATTATTTGCACGAACATGTTCCGAGTTTTGATCAGGTTACGTTCTCGGTTCACTGTCACAATGACTTGGGAATGGCTACGGCGAACGCTATTATGGCGATTCAACATGGGGTAACCCGGATTGAAGGGACCATTAATGGAATTGGTGAACGTGCCGGAAACACTCCACTAGAAGAAGTCGCTGCCTTTATGCATGTACGTCAAGATCAGATGGGGGCATTTACGAACGGCATTGACCTGAAGCAAACAGCTAAGACTTGCCAAATGATCAGCGATAAAACGGGAATGGTAATTCCAAACAATAAAGCGGTGACGGGAGCCAATGCCTTTGCTCATGAATCAGGTATCCATCAAGATGGCTTCCTCAAGAATCGCCAAACTTATGAAATTTTGACCCCCCAATCAGTTGGTCGCTCCAGTGCAAGTTTGCCACTAGGAAAACTGTCCGGTTCTCATGCAGTGATTAATAAACTTAAGAAGATGGGGTATGAGGTGGCCGATGATCAAATTAAAGATATTTATCAACGGTTCCAAAAGATCGCGGATCATCAAAAAATTGTTTCTGAAACAGAATTGGTTAACATGATGCAACAAATTGGATAGTGAGGATGAGAGTATGCCAAATCGGATTGCCGCTTTATATGGAGATTATTCTGGACCGGAAATGATGCGGGCAGGACTAGCCGTGCTCAAAGCGGTCAGTCAGAAGAATGGATTTGAATATCAAATTGAAGCTTACCCCTTTGGAGGAGAAGCAATTGATCAAGTGGGGGAGCCCTTACCGGAACAAACCCTTGCAGGATGTCAAGCAGCGGATGCTATTTTATTAAGTGCCATTGGGGGACCCAAATGGTCGGTTGGTGGACAGTCACCCGAAGCTGGTCTGTTAAAAATCCGGCAAGCATTGGGACTGTTTGCGAATATTCGGCCGACCCACATTGATCAGGCTATTATAGATCAATCTCCAGTAAAAGCGTCAGTCTTGGAAAATACAGATTTTGTGATCGTGCGGGAACTAACCAGTGGAATTTATTTTGGTCAACCGCGAGAAGAAGAAATTGATCAAGCTCTTGACACGACAATCTATCGCCGCGCTGAAGTTGAACGGATCGTTCGAGTGGCTTTTGAGTATGCTAAAGGGCGTCAACAGCATCTTACGGTGGTGGACAAGGCCAATGTATTAGCTACTTCGCGGATGTGGCGGGCTATTGTTAAAGAGGTTCAACCAGCTTATCCAGAGGTTGAAGTTGATTACATGTATGTCGATGCGGCATCGATGAAGATTATTGCAGAACCATCATTTTTTGATGTCATTGTGACGGATAATTTATTTGGCGATATTTTAAGTGATGAAGCAGCCGTCTTGCCAGGGTCGCTTGGTATGATTCCCTCGATTAGTCAGGGGGCTTCTGGAAAAGCCTTATATGAACCAATTCACGGTTCGGCACCAACTTTAGCTAATCAAGATCGGATCAACCCGATTTCAATGATTCGGAGCGTTAGTTTGATGCTACGCTATTCCTTTAAACGAACTGATTTGGCAGATCAAATTGAAGCGGCTATTGCTAAAACCTTATCACAAGGGGTAATGACTGCTGATATTGGTGGGCAAGCTAAAACGAGTGAAATGGTATCCAAGATTATTCAGAACTTGTAGGAAGGATCGAGTGCGCTATGGCGGAAACAGTATTTGATAAAATTTGGCGACAACATGTCATATTAGGTGAAGAAGGAGAACCACAATTACTCTATGTAGATCTTCATTTGGTTCATGAAGTAACTTCACCACAAGGTTTTGAAAGCCTTCGGGAGAATAATCGGCCGGTTCGGCGTCCCGATAAAACTTTTGCGACAGTTGACCATAATGTTCCAACTTCTCCGACTCCGGTGAACTCGGTTGAGGCAATTACTGACCGAATTTCACGACTTCAGGTGGAAACTTTACAAAAGAATTGTCGTGATTTTGGGATCAAGTTGGCTACCATTGGGACTCAAGATCAAGGGATCGTCCACGTGATTGGCCCCCAATTAGGACTTAGTCAACCCGGACGTTTGATTGTGTGTGGTGATTCGCACACCTCTACTCATGGTGGAATGGGCGCAATTGCCTTTGGGATCGGATCTTCTGAAGTTGAACACGTGCTTGGTACTCAGACCATATGGCAAGTGAAACCTAAGAATATGGGAATCCGGATTCATGGTGAACTAGCACCGGGAGTTACGGCTAAAGATATTAGTATGGCTTTGATTGCCCAACATGGTACTGGCTTTGGAGTGGGCTATGCGGTTCAATTTTATGGCGAGACAATTGAAAAATTACCTGTTGAAAATCGCATGACCATCACAAACATGGCTATCGAAGGTGGAGCCAAGATGGGGATAATTCAACCAGATGAGAAAACTTTTGAATATCTTCGGGGTCGTAAGTATGCGCCACAAGATCTTGAAGCCGCGAAAGAATATTGGTCGCAATATTATACGGATGATGAATCGGCTTTTGACGAAATTATCGATTTAGATGCAAGCACCGTCGCTCCATATGTTACTTGGGGGACTAATCCTTCAATGGCTGTGCCTTTTGGGGAAAAATTACCGGCTATTGAAGATGAAAATATGCAACAAGCTTATGATTACATGGATTTGAAACCAGGAATTAAGGTATCAGAAATTCCGATTGATTGGGTCTTTATTGGTTCTTGCACTAATGGTCGTTTGATTGATCTACAAGCTGCAGCTGAAGTTATGCGTGGGCATAAATTAGCCAAGAACGTTACAGCTTGGGTTGTCCCAGGATCGCGAAAGGTTCAACAGGATGCAGAACGTTTGGGGATTGATAAGGTCTTTAAAGAGGCGGGTTGCGAGTGGCGAGATCCCGGTTGTTCGGCTTGCTTAGCTATGAACCCAGATAAGGTGCCGGCAGGCATGCACTGTGCTTCCACCACTAATCGAAATTTTGAAGGACGACAGGGGCCGGGAGCTCGGACGCATCTTGCAAGTCCAGCGATGGTCGCTGCTGCCGCCGTTCATGGTCACTTTGTAGATATTCGTGAATTAGGATAGGAGTGTTTTATGGAACCAATCGTAGTACATACGGGAACGACCATCCCGATTATGAATGATGATATTGATACGGATCAGATTATCCCGAAACAATTTCTCAAGAATTTACTGAAGACCGGATATGAGAATGCTCTTTTCTATAATTGGCGTTACCTGCCTGATGGCCGCCCGGATCCCAAGTTCATTTTGAACGCTCCGGAACGTCAAGCAGCAACGATTCTTATTACGGGCTCTAATTTTGGGAGTGGTTCATCACGGGAACATGCGGCTTGGGCCCTGAAAGATTGGGGGATTCGCGTGGTGATCGCTGGAAGTTTCAGTGATATTTTTTATATGAACTGTACCAAAAATGGGGTCTTACCAATTAAATTACCGCAGGCAGCGCGGGATCAACTGGCACGATTAAACAGCGATCAAGCCATCGTAGTTGATTTGCCACATCAAGTGGTGAAAAACGGGGAATATACTTACCCATTTGAAATTGACCAAACCTGGAAAGAAAAATTCATTTCAGGTGATGATGATATTGATATCACGATGAAACACATCCAAGAAATTGAAGCTTATGAAGCTCAAATTCCACAATACCGATAGGAGAGGAAATTATGACAAAACATGTTCAATGGCAAGGCCAAATTGACCAGGAAGTATACAATGCTTTAAATCAACCAGGTAGTATGATTGTTAGCCCAACCAAGGTGGGCTATATCATCATGACTAACGATAAAGCCGGGCTGGAAAGAAAGTTCGATGCCAAACAACGGAACCGGAATAAGCCGGGGGTGGTGCTTTGTGGAAGCATGGACGAATTAAAGGAGTTAGCACAGTTAACCCCAAGTATTGAAGCATTATATCAACGCCACTGGGATGAAGATATTTTGCTAGGCTGTATCTTGCCATGGCAACCAGAAGCCATTGAAAAGTATTTACAAGATGATGATCGACAAGAATTAATGATGGACCGGCGCCAAACTAGTTGTTTTGTCATTAAGTTTGGGACGCCAAGTGAACAAATGGCTAAAGCAATGTGGGAACAAGAAGGTAAGATGGTATATGCCTCTAGCGCTAACCCGTCAGGAAAAGGTAATCGGGGGAAAGTTGCTGGGATCGGTGAACGGATCGAGTCCAAGGCCGATCTAATTTTAGATGCTGATGATTATGTGGAGTCAATTCAGCCTGATAAAACCATTGATACCCGTTATGAACAAGGGGTCATGGTTTCAATGGTAGACGAAGTCGGAAAGATCATTAACGATCAACCAGAAGCGGGGCAAGCATGCCCAGTGGTCATTCGCAAAGGGCTAGATATTGATAAGATTATGATGAATCTGGCCGATCAATACGATGTTTGGGACTATCGACATGGTCAATATTACTAAAAGTTTTGAGTAATCAAGGGCCTTCACGGTATACTAAGACTAAGAAAATTTCTTGTGCAAAGTATAATCTAGAAGGAAGGCGATTACGATTCAAGATGAAATTTTACAAGCCCTGATGACAGTGATTGATCCAGAATTGAGGGTCGATATTGTCAACCTAGGACTGATTTATGGGATTGATGTTAGTGACGATTTATGTACTATTACGATGACCTTAACGATTCCGGGCTGCCCGCTTAGTGATATGATTAAAAATGATATTACTGAGGCTGTCACTAAGGTCGCTGGGATTAATCAGGTTAAGATTGAACTTGTCTGGTATCCCGTATGGGGATTAGGAAAAATGTCGGATCAAGCAAAAACAACCCTGGGAATTCCAGTGGAGGTAAAGGATGAAAACAATTGATTTTGATCAACCAGTTCGAAATTTAGCCCATCAAAATCCTGAATTTGTCGATCAAATGGTGGAATTAGGCTTTACTAAAATTACTGTTCCGGGAATGTTAGATTCAGTTGGCCGGTTTGTTACTCTGAATAAAGGTTGCCGGATTATGGGCATTCCAAAAGATAAGGTTGTGGCATATTTTAAGGACGCTGGCTATGAGGTAATCAACGATGACAAGTGAACTGAGTCAAGAACGGCAAGCGGCGATCGTCAAAATTTTGACCTTTTTACATGAGGGCGGCGATTTTGATGAAGCCAAGCAAATGTTTAAAGATCAATTTGATCAAGTTGATGTCGCTGAAATTACGGCGGCCGAGCGACAATTAATCGCCGGGGGACTTAATCCAATTGAAATTCAAAATCTATGTAATGTTCATGTGGCTCTTTTTGAGGGGCAGATTACTGATAATCAAGGGACCCCGGCCTTTCAAAAGCCGGGACACCCGGTTCATACTATGAAATTGGAAAATATGGTGATCAATTCGCTGGTTAATGATGAGTTGTTACCATGTTTGAAAAAATGGCAACAAGACGGTGCTGATAATCAATATTTAGTACGGATGCGGAAGGCTTTGCAGGATTTAAAGGCAATTGGGCGCCATTATAAACGGAAAGAATTAACGATTTTTCCGATCATGAATAAGTATGGAATTACAGCTCCCCCGCAAGTTATGTGGGGGGTCGATGATCAAATTCGGGACTTGATTCAAAGAGTCAATGATCTCGTTAATCAGGATCCATTACCCGACAAGTATGAGATCGAGGCCGCTGTTACGAATGCGGCCAATGAAGTGACGGCAATGATCTTTAAAGAAGAAGACATTATGATTCCAATGTTAGCGGAAGTTGCTAGTCCAGAAGATTGGGCAACGGCGCGCCAAGATGAAGAACAATTTGGTTATACTTTAATTAATCCTCCATTACCATGGAAGCCTACTCAGGCTGAAATTGAAGAAGCCAAAGCTCATCCACATGAATCGTCCATTGCTGTAGAGTTAAATGCGGCCGCCATTCAAATGGCGCAAGCAGATTCACAAGCGCAGGGACATTTGTCAACACAGGAAGTTTATGATCAATTAAACGATAAGCAACTTCCAGTAGCTTTAACAGGTGATGATGTCCGAATCGATTTAGGATCAGGGACTCTATCCGGGCGTGAATTAAAGGCCATCTTTCCTTTATTACCCCTTGATTTAACTTTTGTAGACGAAAATGATCGAGTGCAATGGTTTACTGATACAGATGACCGAATTTTTCCGCGGACCAAGAGTGTGCTAGGTCGGTCGGTTTTTGAATGTCATCCCCCGCGTAGTGTTGATAAAGTGAAGAAAATCATCGCTGAATTACATGCGGGATCGCGGGATCGGTTTGAGTATTGGTTTAATCTGCATGGCGAGCGTTTTGTATATGTCCAATATATTGGGATCCATGATGCAGATGGTCAATACCTAGGCTGCCTGGAGTGTAGTCAAGATATTAGTAAATTTAAAGAGCTCACTGGTGAGCAACGTCGGTAAATAAAAGGTCAGCCAAATTGGCTGACCTTTTATTTTAACTTCACTTAATCTAAAGGAATTGGATGGGAATGGTGACGAAGTTTGTAATAGAACATAAAAATAAAGAAGAGTGGGACGCTCATATAAGTAATCAAAATACTTTGCCAATCCCAAGTGACGAAGGCATTTACATTTTGTCCCACAATGACAATGATACAAAGGATAAAGGCAAAAATGGGTCCAAAAGGAAAGAGGCTGGCACGATAAGGGAGGTCGTTAAGTTGATATTCTTGTTTGAGATAAGCGCGCCGGAATCGATAATGGGTTAACGCAATCCCGAGCCATTCCATAAAACCACCTAGACCGGAAGCGGCAATCAAATAATTGTAGGCTTGCGGGCCGACGAATTGAATTAACCAGATCAAAAAGCTTAAACCAGCCATCGCTAGGAAACTATTAATCGGGACCCCTCGACGATTAACAAAACCGAAGCCCCGCCAAGTATCCCCACTACGTCCTTGGGAATATAAGATTCGGATAATCGCGTAGAGCCAAGAATTAGCTGAAGATAAGACGGCAATCAAGATAACGAAGTTCATTAAGGTAGCCGCATATTCTAAACCAGCCTGGTGAAAAATTAAAGTGAAGGGACTGGTAACAATGTCGGTGACATCAGAGCTTAATAAATTTTTGTTGTCATAAGGAATGAGGCAAGCGATGATAAAGATGGTCAAAACGTAAAAGAGGAGAATCCGCCAGAAAGTGGAGTGAATTGCACGGGGAACACTTTGCTTGGGATCCTTTGATTCTCCAGCCGCAATCCCGACCATTTCAGTTCCCTGGAAGGAAAATCCAGAAACCACAAAAGCACTCACGATTCCAAGGAAGCCGTTGACAAAGGGAGCATCGCGATAATGGAAAAATTTGAAGCCGACGAATCCTTGATGGCCAAGTTTACCGATGATTACGAGGGCCCCAACGATTACAAAAATCACAACGGCCGCAATTTTCAAGAAGGCTAACCAGAATTCGGTTTCTCCATAAACATTTACCGTTAGATAATTAATCAGGCTAATGAGGAGAAAGGCTCCGAGACTGAACCACCAGCTGGCAATATGCGGGAACCAGAAGTTCATGATAATCCCAACTGTTGACAGCTCGACGGCCACTGAAATAGCACCACAAAACCAATAATTCCACCCCATGGCAAAACCAAGAGCAGGATCAACGTACTCCCGAGCGTATTGGGTGAAAGAGCCACTAATAGGGTTGAATGTTCCCATTTCGGCCAAGCTGGTCATGATGAAATAGACCACCAGCCCCATTACTAAATACGCTACTAGTGCACCACCTGGTCCAGCTGTAGAAATAGCAGAACCACTGGCAATGAATAATCCAGTTCCAATCGTCCCTCCTAAGGCGATCATTGAAAGATGACGTGTTTTTAAGGAGTGTTTCATTTCACCTTGATTTTGATCCATAATATCCTCCAAATTGCTTATTATTAGTAACTATTTTAAAACAATTTTAATGGAAATGTAATCATTTTCGATAGGGATTGAATCCTAATAACATCCCTTTTACAATCTAATTAAGTAGCAAATCATGAGGGTAAGTAAGATGGAAAAATTAAAAATACCAATCAAATTAACTCATCAAGCGACCATCCCATTGTATCAGCAATTGGCGAACCAATTACGTGCTTTAATTAAGCAACAATATTGGCAAATTGATGAACGACTTCCCGCCATCCGACAATTAGCCGATGATTTAAAAATTAATCCGGTGACGGTAATTTCGGCTTATCGATCCTTAATGATGACCGGAGAAGTGATTAGCCGCCGGGGGAGTGGCTATTATGTTCATCAGCTTCCGCAAGGAATTGTGGAAGCTAATCAGCATCGTGTCGAAGAGAGCCACCAGTTACCAGCTGCAGAAAGAATGATCGATTTTGCTAGTTACTCTCTTCATCCAGAGCGGGTGGCCGTGGCGGAAATTAAGCAGGCGGTAGACCATGTTCTGGCTGATGCAGGAGGGGAGGCTTTTACGGTGAATGACCCAATGGGCTTATTTAGTTTACGCCAAACCATAAGGGATTATTTAAATCATAATCAGATTGTAACTAGCCCTGACCTGATCCAGATTACGTCAGGATCCCAACAAGCAATTGATTTATGTGCCCGGACCTTATTACACCCAGGGGATATTGTCTTGATGCAAAATCCAAGCTATTCGGGTGCCATTGACGCTTTTCGAGCTAGTGGGCCTCATATAATCGGGATCAGTCCCGAACCAAGCGAGGAATTTATTGCGACCTTAGAAGCAAAAATTAAGTTATTCCAACCCAAATTACTTTATTTAATGTCAAACATGGCCAATCCGACGGGCTTTTCCTTAACTGATCAACAAAAACACCAAATTTACGGTTTAGCTCATCATTATGATCTTTGGATTATTGAAGATGATTATGGAGTTGATGTTTCTGGAGATTGGCAACCAACGACAATTAAGATGTTCGATCGGGATGAGAGAGTAATTTACTTGCGGAGCTTGTCGCGTATTTTAGCTGCCGGCATTCGATTAGGTTATATGGTTTTACCCCAAGGAATGGTTGAAAGAATCGTTAATGCTAAACAAATTGCGGATTTATCAACTTCAGGTTTGGCCCAACGAATCTTTGAACAGTGTTTAACGAGTCAATCATGGCAACGGTATCTTCATCGATCGCAAATGGTTTATCAACGACAATACCGACTCGTAAATCAATTGTTAAAAGAGTCGCAGTTACCAATTACTTGGCAAGCGGTTGATCATTGTTCCTGGTTTTGGTTGAAACTATCGGTAGACAGTTCAGCGAAAGATGTTTGTCAACAGGCGCGACAAGCGGGTGTTTTAGTCGAAAATGGTGATCGTTATTTTGTAGATCAACAACCGGATCAATATCTAAGATTATCGCTGGCTCCAGCTAAAGATAGTCAGATTGAAGTGGGGGTTGAGCGATTGATAGAAATTATTAGTAGGCTTGATTAAATTTTATGCCCAAATTAGAAAACTCCAACGACCCGCTAGAAGGTATTATACGTAAGATAAAGGCTCTTAGATGTGGCTGTTATGGCTTTTCAAATATTGAATACTTTTTCAAACGTATTAATTTTTCATTTGCATAGAAATAAAAAGCACCACCCCCAGCATTAGGAGTGGTGTGCAGGTCTATCAATACCAGTTGACGGAGACCCGGAACAATAAATGTACCCGCCTAGGCGATCTTAAGCTGGACATTTAACTCGATTATAGTTGTCATCGTTTAATATTACTAGATTGTTAATTCAATTAAAAAACATTCTCTAATTGTTCATTATATTATCGTAAGCGTCACTCCATGCTTGTTTGTTGTCGTTAAACTTAGTCTGTGCCTCATTTAACTCTTCATGATAATCTGATTTTTCAGATTCAGTTGTGTTGTTATCGTTCAAAACAGGAGTAGCTGTTTGGTATTCACTCGCATAATCATGTAGTGAGTTGAGATAAGCATTTAGTTTCTTGACATAGCCTTTATATGTCTTGTAATCGGCGGATGTCATATACTTTTTTTCTTTCTTTAACTCTTTTTTGCTAACCTTTTTATCAAGGATGTTCTCGAGTTGATTATGAAAGCTGGTAAGTGATCCTTGTGTGCCCGGATCGCTGCTGTTGTGGATGTCATCAACCTTAGCCGCATCCAACAGGTTATTTTCTAAATTCTGATAGTTATCCTTAGTCATCGGTTGTGACACCGCTGCCTGCAATTCTGTTTTTGATTTATCAGTGCTTACCTTAGCAGCATTAGCGTTAACTACCAGTAACATTCCGATCGAAAAACAAAGAGTAGTTAATATAAGTAGTATAGTTTTTACTTTTTTCATGTTTTTACCCCCCCAATAAATTTTTAACTTAAGTTAAAAAACTACTTGATATTATTATCTTTCATTATTCCTAAAAATGGAGATGGCGGGAGTCGAACCCGCGTCCGAGCATATTGCCATTCCAACGTCTACGTTCATAGATTAACTATTTAAATTTCGCTAGGTCGTCCGCCGCTAATCAAGGCTAACCTTCCTAGCTAGTTAGAAAAACTCTTTAATTAATCTCTAACAGCAATTAATTACGTAGTCCACTATTGTTAAAACCCAGGACTGCACCATGGACGAGCCCAGCTGGATTTACACCCGCTGTGGTTTAGGCAGCTAAAGCGTAAGAGTTTGAATTATTGTTTGCAGTTATAATTTAAAACTGAGCGTTTTTACGAAGTCGCAACCTTCGAAACGCAGTTGGAACTCAACCTATACCCGTCGAATCCAAGAACATCCCCGAAAAGAGTAAAAGTATTGTACATCAAATTAAATTTAATTTCAATTTCATAAATCGATCAAGTTTTGACTATGCTTTAATCAATAAAGTCGCTTATAATAACTTTAGAACTCTATGAATATAAGGAGCGATACGATGAAAATTTTAATGATTGAAGATAATAATTCAGTTTCGGCAATGATGGCCATGTTCTTTAAAAAGGAACAATGGGAAGCGACTTTTGCTTACGACGGGGAAGAAGGGGTTGAAAAATTTAGTGAAGCTAATGGTGATTATGACATTATCTTATTAGATTTGAACCTACCGAAAAAAGACGGAATGCAAGTGGCTGCTGATATTCGGCGGGAGTCGCCAACGATTCCAATTATTATGTTAACGGCTCGTGATTCAGAAAGTGACCAAGTTTTAGGTTTGGAAATGGGCGCAGATGATTACGTCACCAAGCCCTTTAGTCCAATTACTTTAATTGCCCGGATTAAGGCCCTACATCGGCGAATTCAATTGAGCCAAATTTCGGATGATACCGAATCAGAAAGCTCTGAATACGATGTTCAAACGGATCACTTTAAGTTAAACAGTAAGACCCGTGAGGCCTACATTAATGATCAATTAATCGAGGACCTGACACCAAAGGAATTTGACCTCTTAAAGACTATGGCCATGAAGCCCAAGCAAGTCTTTACTCGGGAACAATTATTACAATTAGTTTGGAATTACGAATTTTATGGTGATGAACGGACTGTGGATGCTCATATTAAAAAGCTACGGCAAAAGATTGAAAAGGCTGGTCCAAAGGTAATTCAAACAGTTTGGGGGGTCGGATATAAGTTTGATGATTCCGATGCGGGTGAATAATGTATGCGACTAATTTATCGACAGATGATCGGTTACCTAGTGGTAATTGCGACCATAATGATCATGCTGACGATCACCTTTATTAGCGTTACTAATAGTACCATCTATCGTAGTACTTGGATGCAACTAAGTAAGTATGCTGACAGTATTGTCAGTACTTCAGTCCGCTATGACACTAGCCAACAAAAAGTGGTCGGTTTTAATAATGATCCGTTACGTTATAATGGCGAATTGTTATCGATGCAAAATGTTCATTTTGTAATATACGGAAGTAATAAAAAGAAGGTTTTCTCCAGTAACGAATTTCAATTAAAGATTACGGCTAGTGATTGGAAAAAGTTACAAGATGGTGATACGATTCATCGGCGGATTGATCATCCTTCCATCAAGAAGGAAGCTAAGAAAAAGCCAAACGATACCATTTCAAGCAAGGATAAAGATACTAAGAAGTCTGATAAATCCGGCAAAAAAATCAGTCCGCCAATGACGGAAATCATTCGACCATATTTCTATAAGAATAAATTGGTGGCAGTGGTTGCGATTGGGACTTATGTTTCAACTGTCCATCAATCGATTAATCAGTTAATTCTAAACTTTATCGGTGCCTTTATTATTGCGATGATTTTAGCCATTGGTTTGAGTTACTTGATTGCCCGGTCTTTAACTAATCGGATTAAGAAGATTCAGTTAGCGACTCATCAGATTGCCCAAGGTGATTATGATATTCATTTGAATCCGAAAGGTAAGGATGAATTGGATCAACTGAGTGAAGACTTTAACTTCATGGTGGATTCCTTGGCTGCGCAAAAAGAAGAAATTCACCAACAAGAAGAACGTCGTAAACAGTTTATGGCCAATGCGGCTCATGAAATGCGGACCCCATTGACCACGATCAATGGACTACTGGAAGGGCTAGCTTATGATGCCATTCCAGAAGAAGATCGGATGCAAAGTATTAAGTTAATGCAAAATGATACTAAGCGCTTGATTCGATTAGTCAATGACAATCTGGATTATGAAAAGATTCGGACTAATCAAATTTCGATGGATCGGAAAATCTTTGATGCCAGTGCTGTCTTGGAAACGTTACATAAACAGTTGTCCAAGAAGGCGGAAGCTAACCAAGATCGAATTGAAATATATGCTCCTAAAGCCATGGATGTTTATGCTGATTATGATCGGTTTGTCCAGATTATGTTTAATATCATTCAAAATGCGATTCAATTTACCCAAAATGGGGTAATCACGATTAGTGGACAATTGGTTGCGAATGGATCTGAGTTCTCAGTTTCTGATACGGGGATTGGAATGTCGGAAGATCAAATTAAACACATTTGGGACCGCTACTATAAAGCTGATCCTTCACGGATGAGTACTAAATATGGTGAGTCGGGACTGGGAATGGCGATTGTTCATCAATTAGTGGAATTACATGGTGGTAAAATCACGGTCAAGAGTAAGCCTAATCAGGGTTCAACCTTTACTGTCTTTTTCCCTGATCGCCAACATGCTCCACAATATTCACCGAAACGGTCCAAAAAACCAGAGGAATAAAATAGTAAATCAGTAAGGTTAACTTACTGATTTTTTTGTGAAAAAAATAAATAATACTTGAAGTAAGCGGATTCAGTCAGTAAACTAGACAAAGTCGACAATTAAAATACCAAAATTTGTATGAGGTGAAAATTTAATGAATTATTTAATCGGTTTAATCCCGGCTTTAGGTTGGGGGATCATGCCGCTACTAGCAACCAAAGCTGGTGGGTCGGAGAAGAACCAAATTTTTGGGATTGGAGCTGGTGCCAGCATTATCGGGATCTTAGCTTTTATCATCACAAAGCCTTCGGTTAGCTGGCAAGCCTTTATTTTTTCCATGGTTTGTGGGGCCATTTGGTCCACGGCTCAGATTGGTCAGTTTATTTCATTCAAGCGGATGGGAGTCTCAACCACGGTTCCTTTATCAACGGTTTTCCAATTGGTTGGAAATTCAATCATCGGAACCCTTTGGTTAGGAGAATGGCAAGGTGCTAAAGCCCTTACGATTGGTTTTGGCGCCTTAGTGATTGTTGTTATCGGGGCTCTATTAACGTCAGTGACGGATAAGAACGGTGAAGAAGCTGGGAAGATTACCGTTGGAAATGTCTTATTCTTGTTAGTAACCACGATTGGTTACTGGGTATACTCGGTTTTTCCGAATGTCTTTAATAAGATTAATTTAGGTGCCCATTCTTCAGAAGGAATCTTTTTACCAGAAGTCTTGGGGATTTTATTAGGGGCCTTACTCTACTTAATCTTTACGGGAGAATTAAAAACTTTTAAAGATAAAGAACAATACTTAAATATTATTCCAGGTTTATCATGGGGGATTGCCGCCTTTGCCTACATCTTTGCCGGACGAGGTTTAGGAACGAATACCGCCTTTGTGCTTACCCAGTTAAATGTGATCATTGCTACCTTTGGGGGGATCCTAATTTTGCATGAACACAAGAGCCCACGGGAAATGAAGTACACGGTAGCAGGAATTATTTGCATTATTGTCGGTAGTGTTTTAACGATTTTTGCTTAACAAGCTGATTGGCGTCGTCTAAAGCGACGTCACTTTTTATTTACTTACGATTTGTTTAAAATTACACAAAATCGGTATCCTTTATTGAAAAGGGTTTCATAAACGTTTATCATAAAAGATGTATAAGAATAAAGAAAAAGAGGTAGTAATGATGGCTCATTTAAGTTTTGATAGTAGCGCTTTAAAGAAGTTCGTTCACGATAACGAATTGGGTGAAATGCAAGCTATGGTGAATGCGGCTGATAGTCAGTTACGGAATGGGACGGGAGCTGGAGCTGACTTTCGTGATTGGCTCCATTTACCATCTGAATATGATCAAGAGGAATTTGCTCGGATCAAGGCCGCTGCCAAAAAGATTCAAGCTGATTCGGATTTCTTAGTTACGATTGGGATAGGTGGCTCATACCTAGGTGCACGGATGGCCATTGATTTCTTACATAATAGTTTTTACCAAGCCCAAACTCCAGAAGCCCGTAAGGCCCCATTTGTGGTCTTTGCTGGGAACTCCTTGAGCTCATCATATCTGCAAGACTTAATTACTTTGATCGGTGATCACGACTTTTCCATTAACGTGATTTCCAAATCTGGAACGACCACGGAACCGTCCATTGCTTTCCGGGTTTTCCATGAATTATTGGTAAAGAAGTATGGTGAAGAAGCTGCTAACCAACGGATTTACGCAACGACAGATCGAGCACGGGGAGCTTTGAAGACGGAAGCGGACGCTAATGGTTGGGAAACCTTTGTGATTCCTGATGGTGTTGGTGGTCGTTACTCTGTTTTGACTGCCGTTGGCTTATTACCAATTGCCGCTTCTGGTGCTGATATTGATCAATTAATGGCTGGCGCTGCGGAAGCCGAAAAGGCCTATGTGGATCCTGATTTAAGTAAGAATGAAGCATATCAATATGCAGCTTATCGGAATATCTTATACCGGAAAGGCTACACGACCGAATTACTGGAAAACTATGAACCAAATATGGCCATGTTTGCCGAATGGTGGAAGCAATTAGCCGGTGAATCTGAAGGTAAGGACCAAAAGGGAATTTACCCATCTAGCGCCAACTTTACAACGGACCTTCATTCATTAGGCCAATATATCCAAGAAGGGTTACGGAACCTGATGGAAACGGTCGTCAAGTTAGATACACCAAATCATGATTTGGACGTTCCAGGAGCGGCAAATGATCTTGATGGTTTAGGCTATCTTGAAGGAAAGAGTATCGATTGGGTTAATACTCAAGCATATAAGGCGGTGGTTGCTGCTCATAATGCTGGTGGGGTCCCAGTTATGACGGTTCACATTGATGAAGAAAATGAATATACGTTAGGTTACATGATTTACTTCTTTGAAGTAGCCATGGGGATTTCTGGTTACCTAAATGGAATTAATCCATTCAACCAACCAGGGGTTGAAGCATATAAGACCAACATGTTTGGTTTGCTTGGTAAACCAGGTTTTGAAGAAGTTGGTGACCAATTGCGCGCTGAAATGGATGACTAATTGAAGCATCAATTAAAATTATTACATGAACAATTAATAATTGGCTTAGTCACCACAGTTAGCCTTGGATTAGTTAATCTCTTGTATCCATGGAAAGCTATTTTTTTGATGGCAGTAATCAGTGCTATTTATAGTATTTGTATCTCAGTAATAGTACTAGCCTTATTAATTATTGATCGTTATTTAAAATAGGAAGAAGCCCGTTAATGAGCTTCTTCCTATTTTTCGTTATATAAATTTTTGACGTTATCGATATCTAGTTGTTGGATCGAATAAAGGGAACCAGCAGGCTGCATAACCGAGATTTCATCAGTATGTGATAAGCCAATCACATGGCCTAATTCATGTTCAGCTGTATTAACGATTTGTTGATAACTATAATTGTATTCGGGACTGAGTAAATATGCTTGGTTCAAATACATCTTACCATTTACAAAATAATGGGTAACTGAATTGATATTCATTTTGGTTAAACCGGCTGCGCCATTACTATTATTATCCATCGTTGTAATCACTACATCGGCCTTTTTTCGGTTAGTAGTGATCTTAAAGGTGAAGACTCCCGTATCATTCCATGCCTGGATAGCTTCACGAGTAGCTTGATCTAAGGTCTGATTATTGAGATCTAGATATAAAGTAGCACTGTTACTTGTCCATTGCCCAGATTCGCTGCCGTTTTCACTAGTCGTCTCTGAAGCACTGGTTGCATCAGTTTGCGTTGTTTTGGGATTGATCCAATTGTTGATGGTGATTTGCGCTGCAGAAGTGAAGTTATCAATACTGCGTTGAAAAGGTTGGTTGTACCGATAGAGCCAAATTACCCCGATTAGAATTCCAGCATAAATTATCGTGGTAAAGAAACGCTTGAATTTAATTGGGCTCACTCCTTTACTTTAGATTATTACTAATTGTAATAGGCTTTGATTACGATCAGATCACAAAAACTTGAAATTTTTCTCAAGCTTAATTAAACATCCAAATACTAAGCAAGGTTAGAATTGGCAGTCCGCCTTGCAGGAAAATGATTTTGGGATTGCTGGTAAAGCTACCATAAATCGCTACAGCAATAATATAAATCATTAACCATTCCAAGGCGACGGTGCTTTGATATAAGAGAGCGACGAGAATTAAGAGAGTTATTAAACCATTATAGATACCTTGGTTTTTAAAGAGAGTTTGGACGATTGGGCTTTGAAGGTCGTTAGGACTTACTTTGAAAACCCTGGCGGTTCTGTTTGAGCTTGTCGCAAAAGTTTCCAGATACATGATGTATACAAATTCAAGACCAACGAGAATAGCTAAGATAATGGTTATAATGGACATAAATACACTCCCATGATTTCATAAATGTAGCTTTGATTTTATCATTTTAGTAAATCAATAGTTAATGATTTGCACGGTCACTAAAATATTATAGTGTTATAATAAAGCTAGATGAAGGGTGGTGACCAGAATGGTAAGTTCAAACAAATCAAATCAAAATGAACAAGAACAACTTCAGGCCAGCGAATATCGAGTTTGGAAGACAGTTTTAAATGTAATTACAATTGTGATTGTTTTGGGTGGATTAGCTCTACTTGGGTGGCTGCCAGGCGGGATCGCTCAGTCAGTCGTCTTTGTGTGCTGGGTGATTTTAATTATTTTGTGGTCAGCAGTTCGTCGATACTGGTTGAAACGAATTGAAATCAGATTAAATGATAAGTATCAATCTGATAATGAATAGGCTTACCAGTATTGACAATGATCACTACTTAGCATAGAATTGTAAATGTTAATTTTGCCCCTTGGTCAAATTGGTTAAGACGTCGCCCTCTCAAGGCGGAGTTACGGGTTCGATCCCCGTAGGGGTGATTTTTATAGCGTTTACTAATGTTCGCCTACGAATAAAAACCTTGGTATATCAGCATTCTTGATTTTGGGATTTCACTCATTTACACCCGTTTTGAGGGAATTTGAGGGGAATTTTGATAAGCAACGATCTAACTTTAACTTAGGTCGAAATAAAATTGGCCCTTGTGGTCTTGATAATGTCGTGAATGGTCAGTGCCTTATGGTACTGATTTTTTTATTTGTTGATCTGGTCAAATTC
>NZ_AZFN01000014.1 GCF_001434365.1 Limosilactobacillus gastricus DSM 16045
AGGTTAACCTATGAAAACTTGACAGATACAATCATTATGGATGAAAAGAGTTGTAAAAAATTCGATGTTATAATTAATATGATTGTTTAATTAGAAAACTGTAATTAATAGAAAAAATGGTTATGAAAGAGGCTAGTTTATGGATAGTGAAGTAATGGATCAATTAAAAAATTTTCGTGATAGTCGAGGTTGGGAAAAATACCATAATTTAAAGGATCTAGCTGTGGCTACAAACGTTGAGGCTGGTGAGTTACTAGAAATATTTTTATGGAAGGATAAAAACGAAAAGTTAACGGAAAATCAAATTAAGCACGTGAAAGAAGAAATTGCAGATACTATGATGTATCTATTTTATATGTGTGATAACTTAGGAGTTGATCCGAACGAAATCATTATGAATAAGATTAATTTTAATAAGCAACGAACATGGTGGATGGATAATAAGGAGTAGCGTTTTGGTAAGTGAACCCTATATTAAAGAATTTTCTTATAGCCAAGATGGAGTTAATTCTATTAATTCACTTCAAATAAGTGATAATGAACAGAATCATTATATTAGGAATTATCCAACTGTTTACGTTATAAATGATGAAAAAAAGGATAAATATGATGTTTATGTTGGAGAAACAAACAATATTGTCCAACGAACCCTTCAACATTTAAACGCTGATCCTAAAAATAGGGATGATTGGGATGGCTTAAAAAAAGCGAAAAATCCTAATATGTACGTAATAGCTCACGATCATTTCAATAAATCTTTAACTCTGGACGTTGAGAATCGACTAATGCTCTATTTAGGAAGCTCTCCATATGTTAATCGTATTAATAATCGAAGGACGAATGGGCAGGGTGAGTATTTTCCCGTTGAGGAGCTTGATGAGATTTTTGGAAAAATATGGAGGAAGTTAAATAAGCGTAATCAGAATCTTTTTCCAGCGATGGAAGTGATTAAGAATGAGGCCATTTTTAAGGCATCGCCATTTCATAAATTAACCGCAGAGCAATCACAAGCTAAATTTACAATTTCAAATAAAATTAGAGAGATACTTTCTGATTCTAAATCCGTGGATGAACATTTAATTATGGTTACAGGGGATGCGGGTGCTGGTAAAACAGTTCTATTAAGCAGCCTATTTTATGACTTAACACAAGATGATGAAAGCCGAGATGTTCATTTGATGGTTAATCATGATGAACAGATAAAAGTTTATCAAACCATTTCCAAAAAATTGGGGCTTGACGTCTCCAAAGTTACAAAACCTACTAGTTTTATTAATAAATATTCTAAGAATAATAAAGCGGATGTAGCTTTAGTAGATGAAGCCCATTTGTTATGGACTCAAGGACATTTAGGATATAAAGGTTCAAATCAATTAAATGATTTACTAAAACGAGCAAAAGTTGTTATAGCGATTTTTGATGCAAACCAAATTCTTCGAAATCAACAGATTTTATCAAATGAACAAATAAAAAAATTAAGGGAAAAGGCATTAAATACAGGTGATTTAATAGAACTTCATAATCAGCTTCGAATGCAGGCAAGTGATTCAACAATTAATTGGATAAAAAATTTGATTGAAGATCAGACGATTGGTATTTTGCCCGAAGATGATTCATATAAAGTTAAGGTATTTGATACACCACAACAATTAGAAGATGCAATTGATTATGAAAATGTTTTAGATGTTGATTCAGATTATAAAAACGGTATATCAAGACTTGTTGCAACATACGATTGGCCGTATGTTGCGAAGGGAAAAGACGTTTACAAGGTAAAAATTGGTAATTGGGAACTTCCCTGGAATTATCAGATTAAAGAACATCCCAAAATAGTTAATTATCAAGACTTGTCATGGGCAGAAAGACCGCAAACTATCAAAGAGGTAGGTTCGATTTATACAATTCAAGGTTTTGATTTGAATTATGTTGGGGTAATTTTAGGTCCATCAATTAAGTATCGGGATGGGAAAATAATTTTTGATAAATCTGTACATTTTAATAAAGATGTAACTAATAATCGAACTATGGAAAACGGAGAAAAGAAGAATTTTGGTGAAGAATTAATTAAAAATGAAATGAACGTTCTCATGACTCGTGGGGTTCATGGCCTATTTATTTATGCGGTTGACGAAGCATTGCGTGAAAAATTAAAGAGTAGTGTCTAAGAACAATTCTTATCAAAATGATTAATAAGTGTTAAACTTTAATTGTGAATAAAAACACAAATTGGAGGTACTTATCATGACAGAAGCAAAACGAGTTGCTGTGGTTACTGGTGGTGAACGCGGAATTGGTCGGGGCATTACTGACCAATTACTGAAAGATGGTTATTATGTTGTTATTGCTAACCGTGACGAAGTAGCTGGTCAACAAGCCGTTGACGAATTAAACGCGCAAGGTTATACCGGTAAAGTCGTGGCGGTGGCAGGTGATGCCGGTCAAAAGGCTAGTCACGATCGCTTTGTCCAAGCGGCGGTTGAAAATTTTGGTCGACTTGATACCTACATCAATAATGCCGGGATTGCTCAAATCAAGCTTTTACAAGATGAGACGGAAGCCGATATGGAAGAAATTTATCGGACTAATGTTTTCTCAGTTTTATATGGGATTCAAGCGGCGACGGCTCAATTCCGCAAGCAAGATGATGGCGAACAGATTCGTAAAATCATTAATGCTTCCTCAATTGCCGGTCACATTGCTTTTGACATGTTAGGTGCCTATTCATCAACCAAATTTGCCATTCGGGGCTTAACTCAAGCAGCGGCCAAGGAATTAGGTCGTGACCACATTACGGTTAATGCCTATTGTCCAGGCATTGTCGGGACCGACATGTGGGATTACATCGATGAACAAATGGTTAAGGCTTGGGGTGGCAATAAGGGTGATTACCTCAAGAAGTATGCTGGATCAATTACTCTGGGCCGTGTCGAAACGCCAGCTGATGTCGCTAATTATGTTTCTTACTTAGCGTCACCAGCTTCTGATTATATGACCGGTCAAGCCGTCCAAATTGATGGTGGAATTCAATTTATTTAATGCATTTCTAGTCGCCTTAGTGGGCGGCTTTTCTTTTTAATAAATATGTTATGATAAGGATAAAGATTTAGAGATGAGGTGTGGAAGATGACGTCAGATTTTTTGACACAAATTAATGAAGCCTTAACCCAAGGTTTAACGGAATTTTTAGACCGAGCCAACTACGAGACTGGGGACTTATTTGTCTTGGGCTGTAGTACTAGTGAGATCCAAGGTCAGCGGATTGGTCAAGATTCGAATTTAGCAGTCGGCGAAACGGTTATTTCAACCGTTCTACCCTTGGTGCAATCGCATGGTCTACATTTAGCCGTCCAGGGTTGTGAACACCTCAACCGGGCCTTGGTGATTGAAAGATCCGTTGCCAAGCAATTAGCATATGAACCAGTTACCGTCTACCCATCGCTTAAGGCTGGGGGTGCCACTCAAGTTGCGGCTTTTAAGGCCTTTGATGATCCAATTATGGTTGAACATGTTCAGGCCCAATTAGGGATGGATGTTGGCGATACCTCGATTGGGATGCAAGTGAAGTTTATCCAAATTCCAGTGCGGACCTCCGTGACGGAAGTTGGTCATGCTCATACGACTTATTTGGCTAGTCGACCGAAGTTAATTGGTGGTGAGCGGGCCGTTTACACTTGGTCAGCTGACAATTATTCATAAGAAATCGAATCGGATTACCTCTAACTAGCTGGACGTGTTAAAATTATCTTGAAAACGATTACATTTGTTAGGAGGTAATGAAAATGACACGTCCAACAGCAATTATTACCGGAGGTTCCCGTGGGATTGGTGCCGCGATGGCGGATAAGCTCGGGGAGTTAGGTTACAATGTGGTACTTGATTATCACTTGGATTCATCCAAGGAAAAAGCCGAAGCCGTTGCTAAGTCATTAGAGGAGAAGTATGGGGTCGAAACTTTAGTCGTTCAATCCGATGTCTCCCAATATGATGATTGTGTTCATTTAGTTCAAGCCACGGTTGATAAATTCGGCGATCAGATTGATTGTCTGGTTAATAATGCTGGGATCACCAACAATAGTAACTGGATTGATATTAAACCCGAAGCTTATGAACGAGTGATTGCCATTAACTTGATGAGCGCTTTGCATATGACGCATTTGGTTTTACCATACATGGTCAACCATGCTGACAAGGATCATCAATGTAATATTGTTTCGACGACCTCAGTTGGGGGCTTGACGGGGGTAATCAATCAAGCTGACTACTGTGCTTCGAAGTCGGGATTAATTGGCTTAACGCGGGGCTTGTCACTGGAATACGCTGGTAAAGGGATCCGGGTTAATGCGATTGCTCCAGGGATGATTATGACTGACATGCTCCGCGGGGTAAACCAAGATGAATTGAAGGCCTTATCAGCCACAATTCCGCAAGGCTACATTGGTGATGTCAGTGATATTGCTGGCGCTTTAGGTTACCTGTTAACGGCTTCGTATGTAACTGGTCAGGTCCTTTCACCAAATGGTGGCTTCGTTTTAAGTTAGGGTGATTAGATGGCAAAAGAACTCACGGAAATCGAAAAATTAGATGCCGGCTTGCCTTATGATGTGAACGACCCAGCAGTGGATGCCCGCAAATTGCATGCGGTAAAGGGCTGCCAAGCCTTAGAAGCACTGGATCCAACTGATCGGGCGGGTAAAGAAGCGGCCATTCGCGCTTTGTTTGGTCAGGTGGGTCGCAATCCGAATGTCTTAAATGGTTTTAATTGTGATAATGGATCAAATATTACGGTCGGCGATGAATTTTTAGCCAACTATAATGTGACCATCCTTGATATTGCCCCGGTGACCATGGGTGATTATGTCTGGATCGGCCCAGGGACGATGATTTCAACTGTCAATCATCCTTTAACGCCAAAGGGCAGACGACAGCACCTAGGAATTGCCAAACCAGTCACGATTGGCAACGATGTCTGGCTCGGCGGTAACGTAACGGTTTTACCCGGGGTCACAATCGGGAACAATGTCGTCGTGGCAGCTGGAGCAGTCGTTACGAAAGATATTCCCGATAATACTTTGGTTGGTGGCGTTCCTGCCAAAAAGATTCGGGATCTAGAAAATGATTTATAAAGCAAATGACGATCAATCGATGAGACTGATCGTCATTTTTGGGTTAATATTCTTTAATAAAAAACCGTCCTAGAAACTTTTGACCGAGTAGATAGGACGGTATAGTCATATTGCTAGGTCACCGCCTTTAAAGCGGTCCTGCTTATGAGTAAATTATAACATCTTGAAATAGGAGATGTCATTAAAATTATTGGAATCGCTTTAGTTGGCGGTTCCTTTTTTAACATCCAACAAATTTTTGGCCGTATTGATATCAGTAATCAAAACATTAGGATAACCACCCTTAAGCGCTCCTTGAATCGCCGCTAGTTTTGCTGTGCCACCTGCAACCAGGATTGAATAGTTTTTTTGCTTAAGTTCGTCAAGGGGCAGGGCCATGGTCCGTTGATTAAGATTTGGATCAACGATTTGACCATCAAGATCAATAAATTGGGATAAAAGGTCACCAACTGACCGGTTCATCAAGGAATCGATTTGGGCTTGGTCAAAATAGCCCAGTTGAAAAAGCATCGCCGAGGGACGGGTCGTCCCGACGGTATATAAGGCAATGTTTGCCTGACGTCCAAGGTCCAGCAATTGATGAATAAAGCGGTCTTGACTAACCAAGTCACGAGTTTGATGGTGATCAAAAATTACGGGGACGGGGAGAATTTCGGTTTGCGTATTAAAGGCGCGGTTGACTGATCTCGTGATTTCACTGGAATAGTTGGATGCGGATGAATTAGCCACGGTGCCTTTTAAATAAACAGCGGTCAAATTTTGTAAAGTTGTTGGCTGCAAATATTTAGCAAGATGTGCCATCGTTTTTCCCCAGGTAAGTCCCAAAATATCACCATCTTTGAGAATCGATTGGAGATAAGTGGCTCCGGCTTGTCCCAGTTGTTCGAGGATCTGTGACTCGTCTTGAGCTGTTTGATCAACGATTCGGCAATCCTTTAAGTGAAATTTATTTTTTAACTCCTTCTCCAAATCAACGCGATTAGTAAAGGGGTCGTTAATTTGGATCTGCACAATTCCTTCAGCCTGGGCCAATTGTAAAAGCCGGGAGATAGTGGGACGGGACAGCTGAAGTTGTTTAGCAATTTGGGTTTGACTCAGTTGGTCTAAATAATAGAGTCGACTGACTTGCAAAGCTAATTGGCGATTTTTATTGGTGGTCATTTTGCTACTCTTTCTAATTCATTTGCCACCATTATAACAGTTTTAGTCACTCTTTACATTATTTCAATCACAGTATTTACAAATGTAAAATATCCGGTATGATTAAAGTATGATGAAAACGCATACATTACGGAGGAGATTTTTATGGAATTTAATAGTTTAATTGATCACACCTTATTAGCACCGGATGCGACGGCAGACCAGATTGACCGAGTTATTCAAGAGGCCCAAGATCATCATTTTCATACGGTGATGGTCAATCCCTATTGGGTGAAGAAAGTCCATCAAGACTTAGTTAATTCCGACGTCTTAACGGCTTGTGTAATTGGTTTTCCTTTAGGGGCCAACACAACCCGTGTGAAATTATTTGAAGCTCAGGATGCCCTTGAAAATGGGGCCGATGAATTAGATATGGTGATGAATATTGGGGAATTCAAAGCCGGTCATGACCAAATAGTCAAAGCCGATATTCAAGCGGTGGTTGATGCCGGGCATCGGGTCCACAAAGTAGTGAAGGTCATTATCGAGACCTGTTTATTGACTGATGATGAGATTAGCCGGGCAGCGCAATTAGTCGCCTCAACCGGAGCAGACTTTGTTAAAACTTCAACTGGCTTTTCCAAACAAGGGGCAACCGTCCAGGCTGTTAAATTAATGCACAAGGCCGTCAAAGGAACTGCAACCGCCGTAAAAGCTTCGGGTGGCATTCATAATTCGACAGATGCCCAAGCTATGGTTGATGCAGGCGCAACTCGCTTGGGAGTTAGTCACTCGCTGGCCGTAATCGGTGAAAAGGCAGGCGATTAGCGATGGCTTATCAACGTGTGTTTGGGATTGTTCTGGATTCGGTCGGTACTGGAGCTGCCGATGACGCTAATCGATATGACGATTTAGGATCCGATACGCTCGGGCATATCGGTGAAGATTATGCAGGTAATCTACATTTGCCGAATTTAGCTCGGTTAGGACTGAGTAATTTACGGGATGTTCCAATTCAAGGGGTACCAGTAGTCAAATCAGCTCTAGGGTGTTATGGCAAAATGGCCGAAATCTCGGCCGGCAAAGACAGCATGAATGGCCATTGGGAAATGATGGGGCTACCCGTCAAGCAAGTCTTAGATACTTTTCCGCATGGCTTTCCAGAAGCTTTAATTCATCAAATTGAAACTTTTTCTGGGAGGCCAGTAATTGTGAATCAACCCTATTCGGGGACCCAAGTGATTCATGATTACGGTGAGGAGCAATTGGCCACGGGGGCACTGATCGTTTATACGTCGGGGGATTCGGTTTTACAAATTGCGGCCCATGAGGCCGTGATATCTGTCGAGGAGTTATATCGGATTTGTGAATATGTGCGGGGATTAGTGAATGGACCAGAGTATTTAATTGGTCGGGTGATTGCCCGACCGTATCTTGGGTCTGATCGCGATCATTTTACCCGGACAGCCAATCGACGTGACTTTTCTTTAGCGCCGACGGAGGTGACTGATTTGGATCGCCTGCAATTGGCGGGCTATCAGGTCATTGGTATCGGGAAAATTAATGACATTTTTTCGGGGACGGGCATTAATCAGGCTTTCCATAATGAAAGTAATCAAGATGGGATGCAGCATTTATTGGATGTTATGGACACTGATTTTACCGGTTTTTGTTTTATGAATTTAGTGGATTTTGATGCCATGTACGGTCACCGACGGGATCCCCAAGGATTTGGGCAAGCTTTGATGGAATTTGATCAATCCTTAGGCCAAGTAATTGAGCGATTACGACCAGATGACTTATTAATGATTACAGCTGATCATGGTAATGATCCAGGTTTTAAAGGGACCGATCATACGCGAGAAAATGTTCCCCTGTTGGTTTATTCACCATTGATGCAAACGCCCAATCAGTCTCTTGGGACGCGGACGACTTTTGCTGATTTTGGGGCGACAATTTTAGATAATTTTCGAATTACACCAGGCGAGGGAGAGAGTTTTTATCAGACCATAAAAAATGATTAAGACTGGGAGGAGTTAATCATGAGAATGCTAGATGTAATTGATCGTAAACGTAATGGGCACCAGTTAAGTGATCAGGAGTTAGCTTTCTTCGTCCAGGGGGTGGTTGAAGGAACAATTCCGGATTATCAAATTAGCGCCTTGTTAATGGCAATTTATTTTCAAGGAATGACAGATGAAGAACAGGCCAGTTTAACCATGAAGATGTTGGCATCTGGCGATCAACTGGATTTATCTACTATTTCAGGGGTAAAGGTTGATAAGCATTCCACCGGTGGTGTTGGTGATAAAACATCCTTACCATTAGCTGCCATGGTCGCCGCCTTAGGCATTCCGGTGCCAATGATTTCAGGACGGGGGCTCGGTCATACTGGCGGGACGCTTGACAAGCTCGAGGCGATTCCCGGCTATCGAATTGCTTTAAGTGAAGCTGAGTTTATTAATCAAGTGTCACAAGACGGGCTTGCCATTGTGGGGGCGACCGGGGAAGTTGCCCCCGCCGATAAAAAGATTTATGCCTTGCGCGACGTGACCGATACGGTTGACTCAATCCCTTTAATTGCTAGCTCGATCATGAGTAAAAAGATTGCGTCAGGCACGGATGCCTTAGTCATTGATGTCAAAACGGGGGCGGGCGCCTTTATGAAAACTTTAGATGACTCGCGGGCATTGGCCAAAGCTTTAGTTACCATTGGTCAACAAGTTGGGTTGGATTGTAATGCCATCATCTCTGATATGAACCAACCCTTGGGGAATAAGATCGGGAATGCCTTAGAAATTGAGGAAACAATCGATCTCTTGAAAGGGCAGGGGCCAGCTGATTTATTAGAATTAGTCCTAACCCTAGGTAGTTACATGGCGGTGATGGGCGGTAAGGCCGCCGACTTAGAACAAGGTCGGGCCAAGCTGTCTCAGACGATTGAAGATGGCTCAGCTTTGGCGAAATTTAAGCAGTTGGTCATTGATCAAGGTGGCGATGCGC
Organism: Limosilactobacillus gastricus DSM 16045; assembly: GCF_001434365.1. Lineage (GTDB taxonomy): Bacteria > Bacillota > Bacilli > Lactobacillales > Lactobacillaceae > Limosilactobacillus > Limosilactobacillus gastricus. Next base: position 9,267 of record NZ_AZFN01000014.1, read on the forward strand.
GCGTCATTGAAGACTACACCGTGATGCCGCAAGCGAAATATAAGATTGCTTATCAAGCTAATCGGTCGGGCGTGCTGGCTAAACTAACGGCAGATGAAATCGGAAAAGCTGCGATGGTTCTTGGGGGAGGTCGCCAGCAAGCTGAAGATCAACTTGATTACGCGGTCGGGATTGAACTACATAAGAAGTTGGGGGATCCGGTTGAAACCGGTGAACCGATCTTAACCATTTACAGCAATCAACCGGAAATCCAAGACGCCTTAGCCTTATTAGACGATGGGATTGAAATTGCTGATCAAGTGGAAGTGCCTGACTTAATTCATGAAGTAATTGAATAATAATGACTGCGGCCTTGTCCGCAGTTTTTTGGATCTAAAAAAACCATCACGATGGAGGTCGTGATGGCTGGAGTGTAAATGAAAGCTTTAGTTATTTGTCTGTTGCAACTACCAACTAGCCTTTTTAACGCCAGGAATTTCTCCCTTTAAGGCCAGGCGCCGGAAATTGATCCGGGAGAGACCAAAGTCCCGGAGATAACCACGGGAACGGCCATCCAACTGGTCCCGGTTTCGGAGCCGGGTTGGTGACGCGTTCCGTGGTAAGCGACTCAGACCAACATAGTCGCCAGCCACTTTTAATTGGTCCCGTTTTTGGGCATAACGGGCAACAATAGCTGCTTTCTTTAATTCGTTTTGGATTTTTCCCTTACGTGCCACTATTTCATCCCTCGCTTTCGCTTCTTATGTTCTTTGATCACCCGCAAGGCCCGTTTCAGTGTCTTGATATTGGGGCTTCGTAACATCCGATAGGCCGTTGATAAGTCCATCATTTTCGTCATTATAAATCTCCTTATTTATTTACTTCCACAAACCAGGCTCGGCGCCGTAAGCGGGGCGAATATTTCTTGAGCTTTAGCTTGTCTGGATTATGTTGCTTATTTTTACTCGTCAGGTATAACCGTTCTTTGGTTTCTTGACATTCGAGAATAATATTAGTTCTCATAAGTGCTCCTTTCGCTTAAGTATTCTTGTAATTGTAATTTTTCGATTCCCGTGAAACGATCATGATTCAAATCACTAATTAACTGTTGCCGGAAGGTGAGGGGGATCTCCCAAAAGCCATTAATTTGTTCAAAGTAAGTTGGATCATAATTTTTAAAGACTGGGTAATAATCAATAAATTCTTCCCAACTTAAATTTTCGTGTTCATAAGTTGAAGTGACATATCCTTTGTCAATCGCCATGGGAGTCGGTTGCCCGTTTGCGTCAATAATGCCATCCTCAACCATGATCTTAAACATGGCGGCCTTGTCAGCGACCGTGGGGAGACCATCTTGAATTGCATGGGCGGCTGCCTGTTCAACTAGTACTGGATAGATAATGTCCATAGACCTAGCTCCCATGCCGTTGAGAGATTTCCTTGGGCGTATAGTGGTGGCTTTGACTGTATTCACCAGTTTGGTGATTAAATGAAATTGTCGGTCCCTTTAAAGCGTGATGTGACCGTCGTTTATTCCGTTTTGATTTGGAAGTCTTATGGGTTGGAACTGCCATGATTAACTCTCCTTTATTTAGTAATGATTACGATTAAGTATGATACACGAAAAAGAATCCTTTGTAAACAGTAATGGTTATTATTTATTGCAGTTGACATGATTTTAATCATCTTTTAATATAAATATCAATTAAATATCACAAAGAAATTAGATGAGTAAATCTAAGCTAATTTTCAAGAGAGCTAATGGTGGGTGGAAATTAGTAAAGAGGCTGGATTGAAGATGGTCTAAAGCAATTTTCATGACTGAGTGATGATAAGGTCATGACGGGTACTCCCGTTACTGAGTTAGGGTATGAAACATGCGTTGAGTACCTGAAGAGTAGTTATTCGTGAGGGTAACTAGAACTAAGGTGGTACCACGGAAAAGCACTTTCGTCCTTGATAAAAAATTAGGACAAAAGTGCTTTTTTGTTGAAGGAGTTCAATTATGACGAAAAAATTACGACATCGCTTATATTGGGGTATTGGACTATTAGTAATTGTTTTGGCAGCGGTGGGTTCGTTTTATTACCAGCATCAACGCAGTGCTAATACAATCACTATTGGGGCAATCGGGCCGGATGTAAAGGTGTGGGAGCATATTGCTGATAGTTCGCAAGCTGAGAAGGCCGGCTTACAGATTAAGGTGAAGAGCTTTACGGATGGGGTTTCTTTAAATAAGGCCACGGCCCAAGGACAAGTCGATGTCAATGCCTTCCAATCGTGGAGTTATTTACAAGATTATAATGTGAAGAATAAGAAGTCGCCATTGGTGGCTTTGGGGACCACTTATTTAGAACCAATGGGCCTATATTCTGACCGTTATCAAAAAGTCAGCCAATTACCAGATGGGGCCACCATCGCCATTGCTAACAATCCAGCTAATACCGCCCGGGGGCTCTTACTGTTAGAGAAGGCCGGCCTAATTACCTTAAAGAAAAGTTTTACCTCTACTAGCGGTACCAATGCGATTGCCAGTAATCCTAAGCATTTAAAATTCAAAGAAATTGACGATACCACCGGTCCCCGCGTGATTAAATCGGTTGATGCGGTTTTAATCGGTAATACCATTGCTTTACAGGGGCATTTAAATGTTTTGAAAGATTCGATTTATCATGAAGCTGTCAACCAAAGCACTAAGAATAACATTAACGTGCTTGCCACAGCTAAAAAGAATGCGCATCGATCAAGTTACTTAAAACTAGTCAAGCTGTATCATAATCGCCAAATTCAAAAGTGGATTCAAGAAAAATATGACGGCACCAAGGTCGAAGTCAATAAACCAATCAGTTATTTAAAGGACTAATCAGATTTCTTTGCGCAGCATTTAATTTAAGCTACAATAACAGTAGTTAATTATAAGTTGGAGGAAAGATGATGGATCAAGTATTAAAACCAGCAGCAATCAAGGAAGCGGCCCATTTTCGACGGGCAATTCGCTCTTATACCGACCAGAAAATTTCAGATCAGGATTTGGCAACCATTTTGGAGGTCGGTCGAATGAGCCCATCTTCAAAGGGGATTTTAGATTGGCGAATTATTAACGTTAAGGATGCCAGTTTACGAGAAGATCTTAAGCCCCATGCTTGGGGAGCGCAAAAATCATTACCCACCGCAAGTGATTTCTTGATTTTCGTGGCGCGAAAAGATGTGGGGCCAGATGACAGTTTGGTCCGCGAAACTTTTCGCCAACGACCTGGCTGTGATAATCCCGAAAAGTTAGGGGAATTATTAGCAGATCATCGGTCCTTTTTAGAACATGATATGCAGATTCATGATCGCCAAGGAATTTTTGAATGGGCCTCGAAGCAGTGCTATCTCGCCTTTGGGATGATGGCCTTAGCCGCGAGTGAACTTGGCATTGATTCATGTCCGATTGAAGGCCTTAACCGAAGCCAAGTTGATCAGGTCCTTTTGCATCACAATTTGATCAATCCGGCAATTGAAGGGGCGGTTTTGATGATGTCTTTAGGTTATCGTGACCATGATCCTAAACGGCCCCAAAACCGGCTGGCAATGGATGAGTTTGTGAAAACAGTTTAAAAAACAAGCTGGGAAAAAAGCAATCAGACGCCCCATTGGGATGACATAGAACGAAAGTTGGTATGGAACGGATCGACGTGAGTTCATAGTTAGACTCGTGGGGCGTGCTTTTTGATCGTAATTACGAGTGTGATCAAAAAATGAGTGTAGGAAGAAATGTCAATTAGCATTTTTTCCTACACTCTTTTGCATTTGTTTAAAAAATTGGTCGTTTTCCATTAGCTAAGCGAGTCGGTTTAGGAGCTTGCTTTTGATATTGGAAACAGCCACGAATCGCAAAAAACAAGGTAACTAGACCGACCACATAATACCAAGAGTTATTCGCCATTGAGAAGAATTGCGGAGCGATCAAGGACCACATGTTCCACGGGTTGAAGGACATGATGGCGACTAGGACCAGGACAATATTGAGTTGCCAACAAGCTCCTAATCGTGATTGGCGTTGTTCTAAATAAAGCCCGGGAACTGTACAAATAATTACTTGGGTAAAAATCCAAAACTTAAACATCGATACATCACCCAATTCAACCCGTAAAAGATTGAGGGAAGTGAAGAAAATGATGACTTCAAAAATGATCAATCGTAAGGCATCATTTAGGGATGCGGTCGGACCAAATAGTTCATTCTTTTCGATGGTTACAGCCTTATATAGACAGTAGACCTCCATTCCTACCCAAACCAGCTCACCAATACTGGCTAACATAAAGAACCAGAAATGCTGATAGTTGAGGTAGGCATTTAAAAAGACCCAAATTCCCATGAAATCAGCTGCGAGATAAAAAGTGTGCATCCATAGTGGGTAAGGGCCATGGCCTTCGCGGTTGACTAAAACGAAGGAATAAATATAAACCAAAAATCCCAAAATAAAAGTAATTACGACGGTTAGGAGGGTAATAGCAAAACCAGGGTTACCTGGCGTTAACGCTTGTATAAAATTATCCAGCACGACATTGTGACTAGGATAGGAGCCAAATAAAGTTTTTAACATTTTCATCATCCTTTCTTTTCCTCATTATGGGCTGGAAGGTGACCTTTAACCACCGCATAATTTATGGTAATGTTACTTAAGTAACAAAAATGGAAATAGTGAGGGAGAAGATGGAAAAAATCGATCCGCGGGTCAAACGAACCAAGCACCGGATTCGCGTTGCCTTTGTAAATCTTTTAATGAAAAAAGATATTAGCGAGATTACCGTTACAGAACTAGCACAAGCAGCCGATATTAATCGCAAAACCTTTTATGTTTACTATGCCACCCCCTCTGATATTTGGAAGGAGATGCAAGTAGAAATTGCCCAACAATTACAGGACTTACTTTTTCAATCTTCTGACTTTCAGTTAGCGACATTCTTGCAAGGACTTAATCAGATTTTAGGGGATGACATGACCTTTTTTAAGTTAATAACGATGGAGAAAGATTATGCTTATTTACTGAGCGATTGTATCAATTTATTGCGCACCAAGTTATTAGAGAAATATCCTCAACCAATTAAGGTTACCTATGCAGCGGCTGGGATAATTAATGTCTATGCCGAATGGTTAAGAAATGGCCAAGTTGAGCCCTTAACGACCCTAACGCAGCAACTAGAAGTCGAGATTGGTTTAACCTTTGCAAACAAAAAGTGAGCTAACTGAGTCTAATTTGACCTAGTTAACTCACTTTAATTATTTAGTCGGGAATTTAACATCGACGTTGCGAGGGTTAGTTACTACCACAATCACGGTTGGATCGTAACCAGCGGCTTTGATCTGCTCGAGGTCAAAGTCTACTAATGGATCTCCAGCTTTGACCATTTGACCTTGCTTAACCTTCATGTCAAAACCTTTCCCGTTTAACATCACGGTATCAAGACCAATGTGAATGAGAACCTCGGCTCCGTCATGGGTGGTTAAACCAATCGCATGCCCCGTTTCATAGGCGACAACGACTTCGGCATCTACTGGGGCGATCACATGACCATCAGTTGGGGTGACGGCAAAGCCTTTGCCCATTGTCCCCTTGGAGAAGAGCTCATCATTGACGGAGGAAAGGGGGATAATTTCACCAGCGACCGGGCTAGCAAGAGTTTCTTCGCTTACCCGGGCGTCAGGATCAGGAACCGTCGTTTCTTTAACAACTTGTGCCGGTGATTTTTGGCTACCTGGACGTTGCTTCTTTTTAACTTTTTTGCCCATTTCCATATCATCGTTGTAACCCCAAACCCAGGCGATCACAAAGGAAACGACTAGGGCGGCCAGACTAGAAAGTAAGAAAGCATAGAAACTAGTTAATTGAGTAGGGTGCTTCGGGTTGAAGAAGGAGGAGAAACCGATCAAAGAACCGGTAAATCCATACATGGTTCCGCCCATTAAACCGGTGATTAAACCACCAGCGGCTGAACCGAACATTCCCGAGACGAAGACCCGGCGGAAACGTAAGTTAATCCCATAGATTGCAGGTTCAGTGACTCCACAGAAGGCAGAAATTGCGGCGGCAATCCCTAAACTCTTCCGTTTTTTAATCTTGGTTTTTAAAGCAACGGCTAATACGGCTGCCCCTTGGGCCACCATTGTACTTGAGATAATTGCATTTAAAGCAGATTCACCACTTTGTGAGATTTGTTGGGTAACCAGTGGCACAACTCCCCAGTGGAGACCGAAGATAACCAGCAATTGGTAGAAACCACCAATAATTAGACCACCAAGCCAACCGGATGCGTGGACTAAAGCATTGATCAAATCAGCGATTCCGTTGGCGAAACCTTGAATAATTGGTCCAGTAATTACTAAAGTAATCGTTGATACTACCAAGACCGTAATCAGAGGATTAAAGATCATTTGTAGATAGCTGGGTAAGTGATCCTTTAACCAGTCACCAAGTTTCTTGGCCAGCCAGGCTGCCAAAATCATCGGGAAAATTGAGTAGGTATAGTTCAAGAATTCAAATTTAAAGCCGCCAATGGCAAACATTTCCTTGAACTTACCACCCCAAGTGACGATTTGAGGATAGGTTAAGACACCTCCGATAACGGCTTCCACAATCGGATCGCTTCCTAGTCGCCGAGCAGCTGCAAAACCAACTAAGATTGGTAGGAAGTAGAAGGCAGAATCGGCCATCGCACTAACAGTAATATAAGTAGTGCTTTCGGTATCTAAAAGTGCCCCTAATTGCGGAAGGGTTAGAAGAGCCAAAATCCCCTTAATAATCCCGGAAGCCGCGATAACACCAATGACTGGGCTCATCGAACCAGTAATAAAACCAATTAGATTTCCAAAGCCGCGAACAATTGGATTCCGGTCGTCGTTTTCGGTGGTAGCGGGAGTTGGCTCCAAGTTATCACCTAGTTGTGCTGTCACCGCGTCAAAAACATTCCCAACTTCATTACCAATCACGACTTGGTATTGACCTGAAGCGTGAATGACGTCGATCACATCATCATGGGCCTTAATGGCTTCATCATCAGCTAATGATTCATCATGGAGATAAAAGCGGAGCCGAGTAATACAGTGAATGACATTATTAATATTATCCGGTCCACCGACCTCCTGGATGATATCAGTGGCTAAAGGTTTAAAATCTTTCTTTGCCATGTTATTCCCTCCTTGGAAAGCGTTTTTATTTAACAGTTAAATTTTATAACTTGTGCAGATAAGTGTCAATAGACCATTTATACAAAGAAGAAAGAAATTTATTAACATGTCTGAACAAGTTGTGTATAATGATGGGCAAAGAGGTAGGGGTAATGAGTGAAATAAGTAAACAACAGTTAATTGTGCAGGATTTAGCCCAAAAGATTCACCATCATCTATATGAGGTCGGTGATTATTTACCAAGTGAATACCAATTGGTTGATTTATATGGGGCCTCGCGAAATACCATTCGTAAGGCCTTGGATGAACTAACCGAGATGGGCTTTATCCAAAAGATTCAAGGAAAGGGATCGGTCGTCTTAGATTTTCAACGATATGCCTTTCCGATTTCGGGGATTACCAGTTTTAAAGAATTGAATCGATCGATGGGGATGAATGCTCATACGAAGGTTCTTAAACAGGTTATCTTAGATCAGTTACCGGATGATTGGTCACTTCCGGAAGTAAACACAAATAAATGCTTTTATCTAGAACGGTTGCGGCTCGTCGATGGAGAACCCAGTGTTTACGATCTTGATTGTTTACTTAGTCCGCCGGTGGTTAATTTTCCGACATTGCATGATGATGATTCAGTTTATGAAATCTTGGAAAATCAAATGGGACTTCCAATTTCCTATGCGACTAAGGAAATTACTGTTGAAGCGGCCGATCGCCAAATTGCTGATCAATTAAGGTTAGGCCAGGCGCAATTAGCGGTAGTGGTCAAAAGTAAGGTTTATTTGGAAGATACAAGCTTGGTGCAACTGACGATTTCTTATCATCATCCTGACAAATTTCGTTTTATTGATTTTGCGCGTAGAAGAAAGCTATAGGTGATCATATGACTAGACAAACAGACTTAGGTAAAAAAGTAATTTATCAACTCTATCCCAAATCATTTTATGATTCTAATGGGGATGGAATCGGTGATTTACGTGGGGTGATTCAAAAAATTGATTATTTAAAGCAGCTTCACATTGATCAAATTTGGTTTAATCCTTTCTTTATTTCCCCGCAACATGATAATGGCTACGATATCGCTGATTATTACCGGATTGATCCTAAATTTGGCACGATGGCCGACTTTCGGGAGATGGTGAAAGTTTTAAAAGAGGCGCACATTGGAGTCATGTTGGATATGGTCTTAAACCATATTTCGACTGATCACGAATGGTTCCAACGGGCCCTAGCTGGGGATGCCAAATACCAAAAGTTCTTTTATTTACGGCCGCCTAAAGCGAATGGTGATTTACCAAATAACTGGGAATCTAAATTTGGCGGTCCCGCCTGGGCACCCTTTGGGGAGAGTGGCCAATATTATCTATGCCTTTATGACAAGACCCAAGCAGATTTAGATTGGCATAATCCCGAGGTTCGCCAGGAGTTAGAGAAAGTGGTCCGTTTCTGGATGCAAGAAGGGGTGGAAGGGCTTCGCTTTGATGTTATTAACGTGATTGGTAAAGATGAACAACTAGTTGATTCACCAAGACCACGCCAATTAACGGTTGAAAAGGCCTTATATACCGATACGCCAGTGGTCCACCAATATCTCAAAGAATTAAATCAAAAGACCTTTGGGGCCGATGATCAGATTGTGACGGTCGGTGAAATGTCGTCATCTACTATAGAGAATTCGATTGAATATACGAACCCGGCGGAACATGAATTGGACATGGTCTTCACCTTCCATCATTTGAAAGTCGATTATCAAAACGGGAATAAGTGGACGGATATGCCCTTTGATTTCCAAAAATTAAAGCACTTATTAATCGACTGGCAGACAAAAATGGATCAAGGTCATGGTTGGAATGCTCTCTTTTGGAATAACCATGATCAACCATGGGCCCTCAGTCGTTTTGGCGATAGTGGTCAATATCGGGAAAAATCTGCCGAAATGTTAGCAGCTACTATGCATTTACTACGGGGGACCCCATATATTTATATGGGCGAAGAAATTGGGTCCATTAATACTCCCTACCAATCGATTGATGACTATAATGATGTCGAAAGTATCAATGCTTACCATCAATTGATAGCGGAGGGGAGAAGTCCGCAAGCAGCCTTACATTTGGTTTATTTAAAGTCCCGGGATAATTCAAGGGTCCCGTTGGCCTGGGATGATTCTCCTCAGGCGGGATTCACTACCGGAACCCCGTGGCTACAACCAAAGAACCAAGAGCGGATCAATGTGAAAGCGGAATTGGATCATGGGGAAATTTTTAATTTCTACCAAAGATTAATTCAGCTCCGGACAAACGAACCCCTGATTTCTGCCGGGCATTTTCGGGCGCATTTAACTGACCATCCAGCTGTATTTGCTTATGAACGTTATCTTGATCATGAAGGTTTGCTTGTTTTCAATAATTTTTATGGTGATGAAACTGAAATTTCAGTACCAAGTGAATTTGTTAGAAAAAGGGGACAGGTTCTAATTGATAATTATGAAGCGGACCTCGCACAACTACCGGTCCAAATTAAATTAAGACCCTATGAAAGCTTGGCCTTTAAATTCTCACGATCATAATTTATTCAAGAGGCAGGTGAAGAAAGCAGTTCTTCACCTGCCTCAAGTGTTAAAATGGACTTAAATTCAGATTGGGGGTTATGGTATGCAAGAATTAACTAGTTTACGGTCACCATTGAAATTAGCTAACGGGGTGGAAATCCCTGGACTGGGTTATGGGACCTATAAATCGTCGAATGAAGAAGTTACGCAAGCCGTTTTAGACGCCTTAGCAACTGGCTATCGTCATATTGATACCGCTGCTTATTATGGCAATCAAAAGGGGATTGGTGAAGCCTTACAGCAAACCGATCTTTCCCGAGAAGATATTTTTATCACGAGTAAGGTCTGGAATACTGACCGTGGTTATGATCAAACTATGGCTGCCTTTGAAAAGACAATTGCTGAATTAGGGGTGGACTATTTAGACCTATATTTAATTCATTGGCCAGCTAATCGGAAACAATTTGGCGATCAGGCCCGCAAGATCAATGCTGACACCTGGCGAGCTTTAGAAGATCTATATCAGGCCGGCAGAGTGCGGGCGATCGGAGTTTCTAACTTTATGCCAAATCACCTTCTGGAATTAATGGCTGATAGTCGGATTAAGCCAATGATAGATCAAATTGAATACCATCCTGGGTGGCCGCAAGAAGCCACGCGACGGTTCTGTCAACGCCATGGAATCTTAGTTGAAGCTTGGCGTCCTTTAGGTACCAAAGTTGCTTTAGAGAACCCATTAATTCAAGAAATTGCGGATAAATATCAACATAGTCCGGCCCAAGTTTGTCTCCGCTGGAGCATTCAACAAGGTCTTTTACCATTACCAAAGTCGGTTAAACCAGAACGGATGAAAGCGAATGCGGATATTTTTGATTTTGCGCTCACTGAGGATGAAATGGACGTGATTAGTTCGATCCGTATTGTTAGTGCGAAAAATCAAATTCCAGATCAAGTGGACTTTTAAATTAAAGCCGATGGTCTTATAATATAGACCTTGGCAGGGGCGCCGATGAGGCACGAAAGGCTCTTAAACACCAAATCGAGGTGCTTAAGAGCCTTTTTACGTATTATAAATTATCTGTATCTAAATGATGATGGCTTTGCGCGACATACTTTTCGGTCCCATCAGCAACCGCTTGTTGATAATAGTGGCATTTATAATCAATCGTATCCATGGTTGCCTGAAGTTCGTCCATTTGGTGCTGAACTTGGGTCTTTAATTCTTGAAACATGGCCAAGCGTAAGTCGAGCGTGGCATCACCTTGGTCACACCACTTCATGAATTGCTTGATATTTTTGATCGACATTCCAGCCCGCTTTAAGCATTCGATGATGTTGATGGCATTGATATTTTGTTCAGTGAATTGCCGGACGCCAGCCGCGTTTTTCCGTAAATTCAGAATTAAACCCTCATGATCGTAGTAACGGAGGGTCGGGACGGAAAGGTTAAACATTGCTGCCACTTCACCGATACTGTATGTTTCATTAGCTATTGTATCCATTATTTACTCCTTAACCTAAAGTTAACTTTAGGCTAGTATAGCAGATTAACATGGAAAATTGTTAAGAAACTATTAATTCATAAAATTGCTGACCGCTTAAGTTAAAATTAACTGGTTAAAGATGCCGTACTATCAGTATTTGCAAAAGCATCTATAATAAATCCTTATTACATTTGGAATTATTGACAATTTTATTTATAAGAACTATTATGACCGTGAAATTAAAGAAAAGAGGCACTATCATGGAGATTGGACAAGCACGGTTAAATAACCCCTTTTTAAACAAAGGGACGGCCTTCACAATGGCGGAACGTCAGACATATGGTTTGATTGGTTTATTACCACCACGGGTTAAAACGATTGAAGAACAAGCTGCCGAAATTTATGCACTTTATCAAACTAAGGATTCGCAAATTGAAAAACGGCATTTATTAATGGAGGTTTTCAATACGAATCGGACCCTATTTTTCTATTTAATGGAAATGCACATTAATGAGTTTATGCCCATTGTTTATGATCCAGTTATTGCAGAAGCGATTGAACAATATAATGAACGCTATCTGAAACCGCAAGATGCCGTCTATTTAAACGTTGATCATCCCGAACTGATTGAAACGAGTTTAAAAAACGGGGCGAATGGTCGCGATATTCGCTTGATTGTCGTTTCTGATGCCCAAGGAATCCTAGGAATTGGCGATTGGGGGGTAAATGGTGTCGACATCTCGGTTGGCAAGTTGATGGTCTACACTGCTGCAGCCGGGATTGATCCAGCTCAAGTTTTGCCAATTTCAATTGATGCAGGGACTGATAATGAACAGTTATTAAATGATCCAAATTACTTAGGACAACGCCACCATCGGATTAGTGGTTCAACTTATTTTGATTTTATTGATCAGTTTGTGACATCAGTTGAAAAGTTGTTCCCGAATTCGCTCCTGCATTTTGAAGATTTTGGTCGGGGTACTGCTGCCAAAATTCTGGATCAATATCAAGATCGAATCTTAACTTTTAATGATGATATTCAGGGCACCGGGATTATTGTATTAGCAGGGGTTTTAGGGGCACTTAAAATCGCTAAGCAAGATTTAGTTGATCAAAAATTCCTGTCCTTTGGTGCCGGAACTGCCGGGACCGGAATTGCTAAGATGTTGTATCAAGAATTGTTAAGGCAAGGACTCACTCCTGACGAAGCCAAAAAGCATTTCTATTTGGTGGATAAACAAGGTTTGCTTTTTGATGATACAGAGGGGCTAACCGACAAACAAAAGGCTTTTACCCGGCAACGGTCTGAATTTGATAATGATGCGGATTTAACTGATCTTAAAACCATCGTACAAACCGTGCAACCAACGGTATTAATTGGAACGTCCACAGTTCATAATGCTTTTACTGAAGACGTTATTAAAGCCATGGCTCAGCATTGTGAGCGTCCAATTATTTTTCCAATTTCCAACCCAACGAAAAAAATTGAAGCCGATCCAGTTGACCTTATTAAGTGGACGCAGGGACGGGCCTTAGTGGCTGCAGGAATTCCCGTTGATGATTTCGATTACCAAGGGGTTAGCTATCGCTTTGGTCAAGCAAACAATGCTTTGATCTATCCGGGTGTCGGAGTGGGAGCTCTGGCCGTTCAAGCGGAAAAAATTGATGATGAAATGCTAGCCGCCGCTGCCCATGCCCTTAGCAACTTGGTTGATTCCACCGAAAGTGGGGCGCCAGTCCTACCACCAGTATCACAACTTCGTCAATTTTCAAAAGTCGTGGCCACGGCCGTTGCTCAATCTGCTATTGATCAAGGGATTGCCGCGCCGCAATATCATGACGCTTCCCAAGCCGTGGCGGATTTTGTTTGGGAAGCCAAATATTAAGTTGAAAATTAATTTGTGCGATTCAAAATCAACCGCATCAATTGCTCCCTTAATCTGATATTCATTAAAAGACTTATCAAAAAACGTCATTTTTGATAGAATATTAAAAAGTGATTAAGGAGAAGATTGTGTCTCAAGTTGAAATTCGACCAGTTAAATTAACGGAAATTAAGCAATTACAACACTTGATGCGGGTGGCTTATGTCCAAACTTACGTTGAAGATCATAATCACCTCGATGTTAATACCTATCTAAATCAAGATTATAGCTTTGACCAAATCCGCCAAGAGATGGCTAATCCCCAGTCGCAATATTATTTCTTAGTGGTTCATGATCGCCTTGCTGGTTACCTCAAATTAAACATCGGTCAGGCGCAAACGGAGCCAGATTACCCGGATGCTTTGGAAATTCAGCGGATCTATATTCTGGAAGCCTTTCAAGGCCTTCATTTAGGGAGCCAATTAATGGAATTTGCTCACGAGTGCGCTCGTTTTCATGGGGCCAAACAGATTTGGTTAGGGGTTTGGGAGAAAAACTATGATGCAATGGAGTTTTATGCCAAATTCGGCTTCCATCAAGTCGGCTCGCATGACTTTATCCAAGGATCTGATGTGCAAACGGACTACATTTTGTTAAAAGATTTGGATTAAATGAGGGGAATAACTTTAATCTCAATTAGATGATTTTAAGATTCTCATTGTACTTTAATTGTATCTTTGCTAAAATATTTATATCAATTTGAAAGGAAAATCAGTTATGACATTTAATGATCTACAATTTAATACTGCTTGGCAAAGCTGGCATTAGATGGGGTTGTTTCTGTTAGGTACGGATGCAACCACGGCGTCACATCCGTGCTGGCTGATTTTAAATTCTAAAAAGCCTGCACAATGATTCATAACTTGTGCGGGCTTGTTCTATCTTTAGGCATGTTCGTGATCACGAGCATGCCTTTTCTTTTATCCCGTTGATCATCGAAGGAGAATACAAATGACGAAACAAGAAACCTTTAGATTATATGACCTCAAAGTTACGGTGGTCGGAAATGAGGACGAGTTTGTATGCAGTCACCATGCTGGTGATTACTTTCTGGTGCAAGGAGAAAATATTGTGTTTCCCGAGGAAAAGCAATTTTCAATGTATTCACTGAGCGCCTTGTTACCACTTTTGCCAGCTAAACAGCGGTCGCTCGATATCCACGATTGGATGTTTACTGATACACTAATTGCTTGTCCAGATCCCAACTGTAAAGCGCAATTTAAAATTGAGCGAATGGGTGAGCGAATTCTTCATCATAGCGAAACAACGGTCGTTCCATTGCAGTAATTAAATTTAGGAGGAAATTATTATGAGCAATCCACAAAGTAAGATTCGGTTAGCCAATGGCTATACCTTTAACCGCGTGATTAATGGATGTTGGCAATTATCGAGTGAGCATAATTTACAAGGACAAACTGATGTTGATGATGCGATTAAAGGTTTTCACGAATTAGTTGATAAGGGCTTTACCACTTTTGATTGTGCTGATATTTATACGGGGGTCGAAGAGATCCTAGGCCGTTTTGTGGATGAACTCAAAGCGAGTGGTCACTATCAAGAAGAAGATCTTCAAATCCACACCAAATTTGTCCCGGATAAGAGTGTGTTGACTAAAGTTGATCGGAACTACGTGGAACGGATCATTGATCGTTCATTAAAGCGGATGCATCGGGAGGCGATTGATTTGGTTCAATTCCACTGGTGGGATTTTAATGTGTCCGGCATGATGGATACCGCTTTTGAACTCGTCCGCCTTCAGGAGAAAGGGAAAATTCGCAATATTGGCATGTGTAATATGGATACCGAAAGATTAAAACAAATGCAGGATGCTGGGATTAATGTGGTTTCCAATCAAGCCCAGTATTCACTATTTGATCGACGTCCTGAAAAGTCATTATTAAAATATAGTGCTGATCATAATGTCTATACCTTTGCCTATGGAACCTTGGCTGGTGGTTTTTTAGCCGAACGCTATATCGGTAAGGAATATGACCATCCCGAAACGCGGTCTCAAGTTAAATATATGCAAATCATCGAAGATTCCCTGGGCTGGGATGGTTTACAAAAACTATTACCACTTTTAAAGGAAATTGCTGATAATCATCAGGTTTCGATTCCTAATGTGGTTACCCAATATATTCTAAATCAACCGGGGGTCGGGGCAGTCATGATTGGGACGCGAAGTTCCCGACACGTAAAAGATAATTTGAGGACCTTGCAATTCCAGTTAACTGATGATGAAATGGCGGCAATTAAAGAATTAATTGAGCAATATCCAACGCCAACGGGTGAGTGTTACGAATTGGAACGAACCTCGCCACGCTATCAGGGGATCATTTTAACCGACCTAGACCACTAAAAGGGGGATGTTTATGCAAGATGAACCTACTTTAAAATTCCACGGCGGGATGTTCATGTCCTTTATACCAGTGGTAATTTATGCCCTGGTTTGTGCAACTTTATTTATCTATTTTAAGGCTTTTAATATGGAAGCCCTGGCCGCGGGTGGCTTGGTAGCCCTCTTAATTGGCGGACTAGCTTGCACTAGTTATCAAAAATTTTGGGAGGCGGCGATTAACGGAATTAGTTCGATTCCCTCTGTATCTGTCATTGTGATTTTATTAATGGTGGGGATGTTTAGTGCCCTCGTTAAATTATGTGGTTTGTCCAATGGTTTTGTATGGTTAGCTAATTATACTGGGATTCATGGGAGCCTCTTTGTTGCTTTTACCTTTGTAGCAACTTGTATTGTTTCAACCGCCACCGGGTCTTCTTTAGGGACCATGTTCATCGCTTTTCCCATTTTTTACTCGGCTGGGCTTGCCTTAGGTGCCAACCCGATGATGATGGCCGGGAGTATTGTTTAAGGTGGAATTTTTGGTGATAATCTAGCGCCAATTTCTGACACTACGATCGCTTCATCGTCAACTCAGCAATTTAATGATGGACATCCAGCAGATGTCGGGGGT
Source organism: Limosilactobacillus gastricus DSM 16045 (assembly GCF_001434365.1). GTDB lineage: Bacteria > Bacillota > Bacilli > Lactobacillales > Lactobacillaceae > Limosilactobacillus > Limosilactobacillus gastricus. The sequence continues at coordinate 25,339 of NZ_AZFN01000014.1, forward strand.
GTCGTTGCTAGCCGGATTAAATACTCGTTAGTGGCCGGAATCATTACGACTATTATTTTCGCAGTCTTTGGGGGAGTCGGCCAAACATACCATGGTGGTGCACTGTCGGGCATGGCTTCGCCAATCACTCTGATTATGTTAATTCCGGTAGTAATTATGTTGATAGTTTCCCACCGAACTAAAAATATTTACGCGGGGATTTTAACGGGGCTGGTTTTAGGAACCGCTACAGGATTATTGTTCCATTTATTTAAGTTTAAAGATGTGTTCGCTAATCATCCATCGTCAAATGAAGTGACGGGGTTTTTAGTCACGGGGATTGATGATATGCTGCCTACTGTTGCCTTAGTCATAGCAGTTTTTGGGATGGTGGGTGTATTAACACAAGCCGGGATGCTGGATTATATTGCTGATCGGATTCTTAAGAGTAAATTAGGTCGCACGGTACGCGGGACCGAAATTATATCAATGACTGGGATTTCCTTAATCACTGCCATCTTTGGTGGGGTAACTAGTGCGGCCATTTTGACGGCGGGACCAATCATTAACAAGATTGGTCATGCTCGCCACATTCATCCATATCGACGCGCTAATTTGTTGGATGGGACAGCCAATGGGATTGCTTCAATTATTCCATTTATGAGTGTGTTCGTGTTTATCGGGGCTGCCTTAACCAAGCTTTCCCCAATGGTAGTGGCTGCAGGATGTATTTATCCGATGGTCCTATTTCTGACCTTCTTATTTGCGGTTATCACCGGATGGGGTCGTCGAATGGAAAATGATACTAAGGTAAAGTAAAAAAACTGCTAGTAAGGAGATCCCTTGCTAGCAGTTTTTCGTTTGGGGATTTAAAGATCAATAGCAATCCAAAATCTGACTAACCGGATTATCAGGGCCAGCGGGCATCCCAGCGGCTAAATTATCAAAAATACCGGCGATTGCGGATATGCCAGCACAACCACTTGTTAGGACTTCTGGTACTTTAGTGGGAGTAATCCCACCAATTGCAACGACTGGATGCCGACTAATTTGGACCAAATTTCCCAATTCTTTAACCCCTAAAGCCGGATCAGCATCCGCTTTTGATTTGGTCGGGTAGATCGGCCCACTGCCGATATAATCAACTTGGACTTGGTTGGCATGTTCAACTTGTGCTACCGTATTGCATGAATAGCCAATCATTAAATCATGCCCAGCTGCTTGGATAACTTCTTCGATTGGTTGATCCTTTTGACCGACATGGATCCCATCTGCGTTAATTTTTTGAGCTAACTCCAGATTGTCGTCAACAAATAAAGGAACCTGGAATTGGCTACAGATGGTGCGCACTTGAAAGCCTAGCGCGTAAACGTCATATTCCACGAGGTTGCTTTTTTCCCGGAATTGAAAAGCAGTGATCCCAGCTTGACAAGCCGTGGTGAGTTTCAAGAGAAACTTTGTTGGATCATGCTCCACATCTTGGGAACCACCGATGAGGTAACAGTGGAGCATTTCAGGTTTAAATTGCATGGTGAAACCTCCTATAAAGCCCAATGATTTAGTGGACCGTGACCATGGCCAACTTCAATCCCATCACGAATCGTCGCAGTGACATAAGCCTTGCCGGTTCGAATCGCCGTTTCCAAGGGAACGCCTTTTGCCAATTCTGCGGTGATGCAAGCCGAAATAGTGTCGCCAGTGCCGTGAGTTCGGATTGTGTCAAAGCGCGGGCTGGTCATCCAAAAGGATTCGTCATTATCTAAGAGCACAAAATCTTGGGCTAGGCCGGATTGATCAAAGTGACCACCCTTAACTAAGACGTTTTTAGCTCCCAGATCTTGGAGTCGATGCCCAACCGTTACCATTTCTTCCTTAGATTCAACCTGCATTCCAGTCAGGCGTTCGGCTTCTGGCAAGTTAGGTGTAATCAAAGTTGCCAGGGGCAATAAGCGCTTTTTGACTATTTCGATCGCATCATCAGCAAGGAGTGGGGCACCTCCTTTGGCGATCATCACTGGATCCACAATGACGGGACCAAAATCATACTTTTGTAAATTAGCGACGACGCACTCCACGGTTGGAACATCGGCTAACATACCGGTTTTGCAGGCACGAATCTGAAGATCATCATTTAAAGAGGCGAATTGGGCATCAATCATCGCGGGTGGCAGGGGCATGGAGTCCTGAACGCCTAGGGTATTTTGGGCAGTGATGGCGACTAAGACGGTCGTGGCAAAGACATGTCGCATTTGCATAGTCTTGAGATCCGCTTGCATTCCAGCCCCACCACCGCTATCGGAACCAGCGATTGATAAAGCTTGTGGGAATTCATTAACCATGATGAAGTTCCTCCTTTTCCCAGTGATTGATTTTATCATTAGATACTAAATATAGTTCATTGAGCAGTCCGTTAAACCATTGTCCAGGTAGTTTATCGCTGACTTTTTGGCCACAAAGGGCAAAGGTGAGGGCGGCTTGGTAGGCAGCTTCTAAATATTCATCGGTCGACGCAACGGTTAAAAAGGCGGCGACGAGGCTAGATAATAAGTCACCCGTGCCAACGTGGGTTGCAAAAGCTGGTGTCCCATAAGGAACGGATTTAACAGTTTTCCCATCACTGATGTAGTCAATTTCACCGGTCATGATGACGATCGTATGGTATTTTTGCGCACAGGTCTTCACAATCGTGGTGAGCTGTTCAAAATCAACTTCGCCACCCCCAGCATCAATCCCATGAGTGTCCCAGGCGACGCCAGCTAAAAAGGCAATTTCACCGACATTCCCCCGAATGGCGGAAAAATCGTAGTCACCTAGTAAAGTATCAACTACTTGGCTTCGATAGGGACTGCTGGCGACGGCAACTGGATCTAATACCAATGGCTTACCTTGTGAATTAGCTGCATTACAAGTTAACTGACTTTGGCGAAATTGTTCCTGATTAATCGAGCCTACGTTGATGGTTACCCCCTGAGCAATATTGACCATTGCTTCCGCTTCTTCAGGAGCACTGGGCATAATCGGTGAGGCCCCGATGGCATTGAGACCATTGGCCACATCGCCAGAGGTAATGGTATTGGCTACCGTCATTACGATCGGATTGGTTGCTTTCAGCATTGTTATAAAATCCGTCATTGAACTTCCTCCTTTAATAAAAAACAACTCAATTCCTCGCGAGGGGAATTGAGTTGGGATTAGATAAAACTCGAACTGCACTTTTCCTTCGCAAGTGTTAACTTAACAGGTTCAAAGGGTTTGTAAGTTTGCTTACATCTCGACTTCGCGCAGAAGCACCCCTAGTACATATAATTTATTTTATTATACCGCGATGTTATTCTTTGGTAAAGAAGGCCTGGATAAAGGCATGGTAAAAGGCGATCGCTTTTTGATAATCTGACACGGGTACATATTCATCAATCGCATGTGAGGTTTCTGATCCCGGCCCAAAGTCAATAATGTCAAAATCACCCTGGGCATGAACAAATTCGGCGGCTTCATTAGCGCTAACCGCCCCGACGGGTTCCGGAATAAAACCAAAAAGGTCTTCATAGACCGTTTGCGCCAATTTCATTAAGGGGGAGTCAGACCGTCCAGGAACTGCTTCTTCTGGGAAACTATATTCAAGTTTTAAGTCAGTTGTGGGGTCTTGGTTTAAATCCTCGATTAAGCCTTCAATCACATCATAAAACATCTGATTTGGGTAAATCGGAATCGTTCGAATGTTACCCATTAAACTGGCATCTTCGGGGATGGTATTTACTTGTTCACCACCCTTAATGAGGGTAACATTATGCACCACTTCGCCGAGGACGGGATCCACTTGATCGAACTGTTGCATGGCCGTTTGCATCCGCTGATAAAATAGCAACAGTTTATCAATGGCATTAATACCTAAATGAGGCCGGGCACTGTGGGCTGATTTGCCTTTAGAGGTAACTCGATAATCGATCACCCCCTTGGCCGTATAGGTAATTTCATGGAAACCGGAGTTCGGTTCAGCAATAATTACTGCATCGGCTCCATCAAGCCACCCCGCTTTCGTAACTTGGGCCGCGCCGTATTCGCCGGTTTCTTCTCCTACCGTGCCAATTAATTTGATCGTGCCGGTTACCGGTTTACCACTTTGCACAATTTCTAAAAGGGTCACAATAATCGCGGCCAGTCCGGATTTCATGTCAGAAGCACCGCGCCCATACAGTTTCCCATTGCGGACTTCGGCTTGGAAGGGGTCACTCGTCCATTTCTTAAGATCGCCAGCTTTAACCGTATCCATATGCCCGGTTAAAACTAAAGTTGGCTGGCCATTGCCAACTGTAACCATAATATTATCCCGACCGGGAGCATAGGTGAGGCGATCAATCTGGACGTTCGAAAAAGGGGTGAAGAGCTGCTCAATATAATCAGCGACAGCGGCTTCATTTTGGTTTTCACTAGGAATCCCAATGATATCTTTTAAAATCTGTAATTGTTGCGTCGGTTTCAAGGTATCCTCCTATGGTTTCTCATCCGTTTGTTCGGCTAATTCAGGGAACATATTGGCTAAATATTGTTCCGGTCCTTCTGGGAAGATAAACTTAATCGTTTTATCAAAGAATTCCAGATGGTCACCCACGGAGAGTTCAAAGTGGCTATCATCTTCAAAAATAACGGTAACACCCATTTCAATGGCAGCCCGTAGGAGTTGTTGGGTATTCTCGGGATATTGATCTTTTAAGACCTCAAGCGGATGTTCATAATGCCGGTTCATGCTGAAACGATCATTAGCAATTAAGAGACCGTAGTTCAAGTAGTCTTCCGGACTAGTTAATTTTTCCATGATCTGGCCACTAATGGTCAAACTGGGATCTTCAACCCGCCGTCGGGTGAACAAGAGAGCGTCTTGATAAATCTTTGGCGCATTAACTTCATCGGCAAAAGCTTCTAATTGGTCTAATAATTCGCTTGCTCGATCTTTAACCCAGTCAAACTGTTCCGTTGGGTTTTGCAGGGCGACTTGGTTATTAAGTTCCACGGCTTCGACCAAGCGAGCATTCAATTCGGCTGGTTCTTCTAAGGTCAAGATATAAGTCAGGTATAATTCTAAGAAATTAAGCGTATCATTGCTGATTCCGGAACGGGAAAGGGGATCTAAGTCAAAGGCCCGAATTTCAATCCAGCGCGTCCCATTATTTTTAATATCGACTAAGGTATCCGCCGGCGTCTTTAAACGCACGGGACCATAAAATTCATGATGGGAGAAATAGGTGCCATCATCAACATATTGTTGAATCTGATTAATAAATTGGTCAAAGTTGCCATAAGCCACTTCTTCGTCAGGTAGATTAGCATAGCCGTATTTACTACTCCGGAAACTTCGCATTGGTCCTTGAATTTCTGCTGGCAGATCCGTCGGCCGATTTGTTAATAGCGGTGAACAGCCAAAAAGATAGGTGAATAACCAACGGTTGAGGACAAAGCCTTGCGCTAATTGGAAATAAATTTCATTCCGAAATTCAGTCATTGACGCATACTTTTCCTTAAAGCCATGGTGATAGAGACCATAAATTAAAGAATCGTTTAAGCTATATCCCACGTGAACACCCGTCATAATTTGGCGCACTGTCCCATATTTTTCTTGAAGGTAATCATGGTAATCGTCCATCCAATGGCGGGTATTATTATGACCAGCGTATTCCAGATCAGCATCATTTAATTCGGGTAAAACACTCAAGGGCCAATAGCGTTCATCTTCGTGTAATTGATCATGAACAATTTGTTGGAGGATCTTAGTATTTTTGACTGCCGCCGTCGCTCCCAGGGTCGGGGCACTAGCAATTTCAGTCATGGTATCAGAAAAGTCAGTTTTCAAGTAGGGGTTGTGGCGGCGACTACGAAAGACTTGTGGATAAGGATAGCGACTTAGTTGACCATCGGTTAAAATCCGGTGTTGTTCTAACTCAATTCCAAAGTTGCCTTCTAAAAGGAGGTCCATTAATTGTGGATTCTCATTTAAAATTTGTTTTACAGTTACCATTTATATCTCTCCATCACAATCGGATAAATCTGAGTATTATTATAGCAATGAATAGAAAGGAGCAAAAGTTTTATTTAACAAGCATTGACAGTATATATTAGAAATGTTTTAATGATTATACCATTTAGAAAAGAGCGGTGTTCATAATGAAAAACCAACTTAAGCGACAAAACTTATATTTTATTGGTGGTGCTTACTTTAACTAGCGCCTAGATCAACTGATCTAGGCGTCACGTCTAGACCAGGTATCGCCAGTTTTCATTATGGCATGCTGGTCACCTAATCAGCATGCGCAACCAATCGATAGTAAAGATGATCGTTGACCAGCTTGATTAGGATAATTTCTAGTCAGGCTGGCCTTTTTATTTACTGTGAGGTGAAGAAGATGAATCCTTTAGAAGAATATCGGGAACAAATCGATGAAGTGGACGAACAATTAGTGGCCTTGATTGCTAAACGCTTTGAAGTGGCGGCTAAGATTGGTGAATATAAGAAAGCCCATCAATTACCAATCTTTAATCCTGCGCGAGAAGAGGAAGTTTTGCGTAAAGTGGCCCGGTGGAATACCAATGATTTCTATACAGAACAAATCCAACAGGTTTATCAAACCTTAATGGATGAAGCTAAAAAGATTCAAGAATAGGAGATGACTATGCATTACATAACAGCAGGGGAATCACATGGTCCCCAATTAACAGCGATTATTGAAGGGATACCAGCAGGTTTACATTTAGATGTTGAAGAAATTAATGCGGCCTTAGCTTCCCGGCAAGGGGGCTATGGACGCGGTAACCGGCAACAGATCGAACACGATACGGTAGAAATTGTTGGTGGGGTCCGTCATCAAATTACGATGGGGGGTCCGGTAGCCCTGGTGGTTAAAAACCGGGACCATGGCAACTGGGGACAAATTATGGATCCGGTGGCGCCTGCTACGCCCGAAAATTCAGTCCGGCGGGTGGAAAAACCTCGTCCGGGTCACGCCGATTTAGTCGGGGGGATGAAGTATCGTCATAAGGATTTACGCAATGTCTTGGAACGCTCTTCGGCTCGTGAGACCGCGATTCGCGTGGCTGTTGGGAATGTTTGTCAGCAACTCTTAAACCAACTAGGGGTTAAACTAGTCGGATATGTTAAACAGGTGGGGCCGGTCTCGGCCGCGGGCAATTTAACAACGGATGTAGATGCTATTCGTTCCGCAATTAGTCAAAATGATATGCGTGTTTTAGATCAAAGCAAGGTCGCTGAAATTCATGAACTGATTGATGAAACCAAACGACAAGGCGATACCCTCGGGGGCTTGATCCGAGTGGTGGTGGAAGACTATCCAGCCGGAATTGGCTCTTATGTTTCTTATGATACAAAATTGGATGGTAAATTAGCTGGCGCTGTCATGAGTATGAACGCCATGAAAGGAGTCAGCATTGGGGATGGCTTTGACGCCGCTACGAGCTTTGGTAGCCAAGTGATGGACGCCATTGATTGGTCCCAAGACACGGGTTGGTCTCGCTTGTCCAACCACCTCGGCGGAATTGAAGGCGGGATGAGTAACGGGATGCCAATTGTGGTCAATGCGGCCATGAAACCAATTCCGACCCTCTATCATCCGCTCCAAACGGTTGATGTTAACACCAAAAAAGTTGTTAAAGCCAATGTGGAACGCTCGGACACGACAGCCATTGCGGCGGCATCAATTGTTATCGAAAATGTGGTGGCAATCGAATTAGCAAAGGCCTTACTTGAGACTTTTAACGCTAGTAATTTCCAGCGGTTACAAGCGGATGTCCAACGCTATCGCAATGAATTTAAGGAATATTAAATGACGATAATTCACACTTTAGGTCCCCAACAAACGGATAGTAATCGGGCAGCCGAATATTTTGTCCAAAAGCATTCTGATCAAGATTGGACAATTAGTCTGCATGCTTCATTTGAACATATTTTAATGAATTTAAGTGATTATGCTGACGATCAATTATTGATTCCGGCCGCCTTTCAGTCCAAGCAACTGCAATTAGCTTGGGGGGATGTTCATTATCTTTATTTACGCCAGTTGGCCTTAAAAGAGACTTTTATTTATGATCTCGATCCCTTGGTGCTACTGGAAAATACTCTGGTGGCTAATCAAGTGGGCTATACGCATGCGGCGACGGCCCGGCTGTTAGAACAATATGTTCCAGGCGTGCAAGTTCAAACCGCTTCTAGCAAATATTTGGCCTATCAAGAATATCGGAAGAATGGCCAATATGTCTTAACCAATGAACAATTAATTACTTTAATGCCATATGAGCGTCAAATTGCGCGCATTGAGGTACCAATGGTCTGGTGCCGATACCAGATTAAGGAGGATGATTAGCTTTGAAAATTTTACCAACCGCCCCCCAAGGACTCCAGGGGACCTTGCAAGTTCCTGGAGATAAAAGTATTTCCCATCGGGCCCTGATGATTGGTTCAATTAGTGAAGGGGAAACCCAGATTGAAAATTTTTTGACCGGTGAAGATTGTTTATCAACCTTGCAAGCTTTTCGGGACTTAGGCGTCCAAATAGAGCTTACGGGGACTCAGGTAACCATTCATGGGGTGGGGCTAACGGGCTTAAAAGCTGCTAACCATCCCTTAGATATGGGAAACTCCGGGACCACCACTCGTTTAATGATGGGCCTGTTAGCTGGTCAACCCTTTGAGAGTCATTTAACAGGTGATGATTCCCTACAAAAACGGCCGATGAAACGGGTCGCGGAACCTTTAAGCCAATTTGGTGGTCGGATTGACTTAAGTCGGGCTGGAACGCTCCCTGCGACCGTCATTGGTCAGCCTTTACATGCAACCAATTACCAATTGAAAGTAGCAAGCGCTCAGGTCAAAAGTGCCTTGATCTTGGCGGCCTTGCAAGCGGATGGACCATCAACGATTAAGGAATTATTACCAACGCGAGATCATACGGAAATTATGCTGCGCCAATTTGGAGCCGAGGTAGAAACAGCGGCCGATGGTTTGACCATTACCGTCCAACCTCAGCCCAAATTACGGGGACAATCAGTAGTAGTGCCTAGTGATATTTCATCTGCCGCTTTCTTCTTAGTGGCGGGGGCCATCACGCCACATTCAGCGATTATCCTCACGAATGTCAATTTGAACCCGACACGGACTGGGATCCTTCAGGTGCTTCAAAAGATGCAGGCTGATTTAACGATCACGCCCAAACCATCTGACGGGGAACCACTAGGCGACTTAACGATTAAGACTAGTGACTTAGCACCAATTGAAATTGGGGCTGCAGACATTCCAGCTGTTATTGACGAATTACCGTTGGTGGCGCTGTTGGCGGCTCGGGCCCAGGGACAAAGCGTCATTCGGGGAGCGGAAGAACTCCGGGTGAAAGAAACTGATCGGATCGCCACCGTGGTTTCTGAACTGCGGAAATTAGGGGTGACGGTTGAAGAATTGCCGGATGGGATGATTATTCAAGGACGTCCAGCCTGGGATATTCAGGATCACCAATTAGATTCTTACGGGGATCATCGTCTGGGAATGATGAATGCAATTGCGGCCTTAACGGCTGACGAACAGTTGACCTTAGCAAACGAAGCGGCGATTAGAGTCTCGTATCCTACATTCTTTGCGGATTTAGATCATTTATTAGGGGGCCAGGCATGACGAAAGTATTAATTAAAGGTTTGGGGTTAATTGGTAGTTCCCTTGCACGAGCCATTCGTATACAGCACCCCGATGTGCAAATTCTAGGTGATGACTTAAATTCAGCAAGTCTTGATTATGCAATGCAAAATCAAGTAATTGACCAAGTGGTGGCTAAATGGGATCAAGTGGCAGAAATGGATGTCATCATCTTAGCCGGGCCAGTTTCTCAAATTATTAAGGATATACAAGATTTAAGCCACCAGTCCTTAAAGCCCGGCGTTTTAATTACCGATGTCGGGTCCACCAAACAAACGGTGATGAAAGCTGCCCAGGCTTTTAAAGACCAAACAGTCAATTTTATTGGCGGACACCCCATGGCGGGGTCGCACAAAACCGGGGTTTGGGCAGGACGGGCCAATCTCTTTGAGAATGCCTTTTATTTTCAGATTCCTTTAAATGCAGCCAGTGCACAACAATTAACCAAATTACAGGATTTGTTGGCAGCAACGAATGCAAAGTGGCTCCAAGTCACCGCACCGCAACACGATAAAATTGTGGCCCAGATCAGTCATGTTCCGCATGTGATTGCTTCGGCCTTAGTGAATCAAACTGAAGCGACTTTTCAAGGTGATCCCTTAGGCATGCGCCTAGCAGCCGGGGGCTTTAAGTCCATTACCCGAATTGCTTCGGCGGATCCAACCATGTGGAGTGCCATTTTACTGAATAATCCGACGATGATTAAGGAACAATTGCATCAATTTCAAGCGGAATTAACGACGGTTGAAAAGTGGATTGAACAGGGCGATCAAGCCGCAATCTTTGACTTCTTTAAACAGGCCAAAGTTAGCCGCGATCAATTAGGTCCTGACAAAGTAGGCGCCGTTCCCGGACAATATGATTTATTTGTTAATATAGCCGATCAGGTGGGCGCCTTAGCTGATGTGACGCGTCGGGTGTCGCAAGCTGGTTTAAATTTAGTTAATTTGCATATTTTAGAAATTCGCGAAGAAATTGATGGCATCTTGCAATTAACTTTTAGTACCGCCAATGACCGAGAACAAGCACGCCAAGTCTTGCGTGACTACGAAATTATTACTAAAGGAGAATGAGAAATGAAAGTAGTATTAGTGGGCTTTATGGGTAGTGGAAAGACCACCGTGAGCCGTTTATTAGGGCAAAAGATGAATCTCCCGGTGACGGATTTAGATGATGTTATCGTGGAGCAAGCCGGGCCCATTCCAGTCATTTTTGAAACCAATGGAGAAACTTTTTTCCGTCAAATTGAACATGACCTCTTGCTGGAGTGTCTAGATCAAGAAGGAATCCTGGCAACCGGTGGGGGGACCCCCATTCGAGAAGATAACGTGGCTGCATTAACTGATGATGATGCGTTAGTTGTCTTATTAAAAGCTAATCCAGAGACGGCGGTGGCGCGGGTAGATAATGATCCTAATCGACCGCTTTTAAAAGAAGACTTTAGTACTAAGCACGTGCAGGAAATGATTGATGCACGGGCTGAGCATTATCAAAATGTCTGTGACATGCAAATTCAAACAGATGCTTACACCCCTGATGAAATTGCTGAAATGATTATTCGGGAAGTGGTCGATCGGGAACGTGAAGTTGGTTAGGTGATTAAGCTATTGATAGATACATTGCTTTTCCGTTTAAATTAAGCTATTCTACGAGTAGAAAAATTAACGAGGAGCAAATAACAATGCGAAAACCATTTGTGGCGGCCAATTGGAAGATGCACAAGAATGTGCAAGAATCCGTTGACTTTATTAATCAAATTAAAGGGAAACTACCATCGTTTGACCAACTGGAAGTAGGAATTGCGGGGACGACCTTAGCCCTACATTCGATGGCTGTCGCTGCTAAAGATTCTGACGTGCAAATTATTGCCCAAAATGCTTTTAAGGAGTTTGAAGGGGCTTATACAGGTGAAATTAGCCCGAAAGCGTTGGCAGATTCGGGGGTCGATTATGTTTTGTTAGGTCATATTGAACGGCGGACCATGTTTAACGAGTCGAACCAGATGGTTAACCAAAAGGTCATCGCAACCTTGCAGGCCGGCATGACGCCAATTATTTGTACCGATGAGACGATGGTCCAAAAAGAGCATGGGGGAAGTGTCCACTATGTCTTTGCTCAATTGATGAATGTCCTACACGATGTTTCCTTTGATCAAGTAAAAAACATTATCATTTCCTATGAACCGAGTTGGGCGGTTGGTGCGGGTCAACATGCCAACCCGATCTTAGCCGAAGAAGGATGTCGCCAAATTCGGCAAACCATTGCGGATTCATATTCTTATGAAGTTGCCGATAAGATTCGGATCTTGTATGGTGGTAGTGTTAATCCCGACAACATTGAGGAATTAATGCGTAAGCGTGATATTGATGGTGTTTTAATTGGCCGGGCCAGTTTGGATGCCGATAATTTCTTATCGATGGTTAATACCGTAAATAACCTAAATACTAGTCCTAAAGTTAAAGATTAGGAAAAGAGGCCGGTGAAAATTCACTAGCCTCTTTATTTTGGTTCCTAAATTAAATGAAGGGTCCGGTTGGCCCGCTGGTTAATATATTGGGGATCGACCAATTTGTCTAAATCAGAAGTGATACCAAGGGCCCGTGCCGATAAGGTAGCCACAATTTCCATAATTTCTTCTAGACTGGCATTGGGATCTCTGAGTTTAAGTGCACGCACGGTCATAATTGAGCCCCCATTGATAAAAACGCCAGCTGCATCCAGCAATTGATTACCTACATAGCCATCAAAGAAATGGAAATAATCAGACATTTCAGCGGAACAATTCTCGATGACGCTGATGATCAGGCGAGTATAAGATTCGTCTAAAAAGATTTTATGAAAGGCCGGACCGAGTTCAAAGAAATAGCGAAAAATTGCCATATAGTACTTCCGAAAAACATAGGGAGCAGTAATGCCTTGTAAGTATTGATCATACTTGAGTACTAATAAATTAATAATTAGTCGATAAAAGGCGTCTAAATTTTCAAAGTGTAGATAAAATGATTTGCGACTAACTCCTGCCGTCCCGGTTAAAAGGGATACGTTAATTTCATCTAATCGGTATTTTTGGCTGAGTTCAAGAAAGGCCACAAATAATTTTTTACAGTCTTCACGGTCCGTTGATTCGATTGTTCATCAAATGATTGTTCGAACTGATCGACTATCTCATCTATCAAAAACATATAGTATACATCTCCTAAGAATCATGAGCATGTAAGTATTTACACGCAGTTGATATACACATATAGTGAAATATGTGTATTTAAGGTATTCGATAAGTGGAATATATAAATATTATGTATATAATATACCAGAATAATCACTTGATAAAACGGTACTTTAACATTTGACACAATATATATACACTTTTTTTAAAGTGGGTACTTTACTTTTGCAATAATCAGATAATCTGTAACCATAGCAATAGCTTAGGTTAATCACTAGCCAGGCATTGTTTTAAGCTTTGATCCATTTCTGGTAGGGATTTTTTAATCGATATTAAACGTCCTGCTTCATCAGTGAAAGCATGGGCAGACTCAGCTACACACACGATGGTATCAGTACCAGCCAGTTTCATGACATAGTGAAGGACGAGTTTGACCCCCGTATATTTATCGATGCTAGTAGTTATTTCTACTAAATCATCAAATTTGGTCGGGACTTTATAGGTGCAATCAACTTTGACCACTGGGGAGGCAATCCCAAGCGCTTCAAGTTTTGCAAAGTTCCAGCCGATTTGATCTAAAAAATCAACCCGTGCTTCTTCCATCCAGCGGATATAGTTGGAATGGTGAGTGATTGCCATTTTATCGGTCTCATAATAATGGACACGGTGTATATATGATTTCATACTTTTCCTCCCTATTTATCAGGCGATATGCATTTATTATATGGTGGATCGAACTTTAAAATCAATCCAAAATAGTGAACTAGATATAGCAACATATCAGAATTGATAGGCTGATTTGTGGGTGACAGTTAAAATTATCAATGCTCATAATTAAATTTGGGGATTTGGGATTTATTGTCTTAATTGAGCATGTAAGTATTCGCTTGCAAACAGTTATTCTGATGGACATCAGTATAAAGGGGGGACTTCATTATGTCAGTGAAGTTACGACATGTTGGTACTTCGAATGTGTTAACGGTTCCGGCCTACATCAAAACGACCTCAACCGAATATAATGTTTTTACAGCGCGTGATGGGGCAATTGTTTACTTACCTAAACAAGAAGCACCCGAAAAGGTTCGGGAATTAGCTGAACGGCATGGAATTTACCTTCCATAATTTATGATATTTTAATCTAACATTTATTCTTCTCTCTCATATATTTCTTAAAAATATCAAGAGTTTCCCTTATAATAATTGCAAAAGGGGGAACTGGAAATGATGGTGTTGAGGTGGATTCCATTAACAGCTCTGTTGATTTTAGTCACGGGCTGTTTTTATATTGCCGTGGAAGAACGACGGTTTACCAAATGGCAATGGGTTTCATTGGGCGGAGCCTATTTGTACTTAGTAATTGTAATTTGGCTATGTTTTTATCCGACGGGGCTGCCTTTTATTCCGGTCGGGGAAAAGCCGTTGATGTATTTTAATCACGTGCCATATAATTTACATCCGCTCCAATATCTAACCATTGATTGGTTTGAAAATATTCTCTTAACGATCCCAATGGGGATGCTAACTTACCTATTACAAGATCGCTTTTCCTTAGGTTCAATGATTTTCGTTGCCTTGATTCCAGGCGTCACCATTGAAACGATTCAAATGTTTGCCGATCTATTGGTTAATTTACATCGGGTCGTGGACATTGATGATGTCATTACTAATTGGCTCGGAATGATGATTGGCTATGGATTAATGAAGTTTCTCGCAAAAATTGGTTTTAAACGATTAATTACCGCTTTTGAATTTTAACCGCTGATTAGAGGTGTAAACCTCGCATCAGCGGTTTTTTGCAGCTTACATCAGGTATTTTTCGTAATTTATTGATGCCCCGCCGTCAGCGTCAATTCCAGCATAGGTAAAGGTTAGGCCGGTGTCAGGATGATAATCAACGGTGGTATCATGACTGGCGAAGAACCAGTTATCGGCAAAGTTAATATGGTAGTTAATCCCATTCACTTCGGTTTGGGCAACAGGTCGATCAGCATGATTGTCTTGGGCAAATTCTTGATGGGGACCATGCATAACCGGTCCTCGGTTTTGGGGGGAGGTAAAAAATTTGACGCCATCGCCCGCAGTTAGGTGTAATTGTTCAATAATATATTGACTTGCCGCCTGGGTAACTGTTAATTCCATGTATTTAAAACTCCTTATCAAGATAGTCATTATTGTAGGGGATAGACAAAAAAAGATGCAAGTCGTATAACTTGCATCTGATATGGCCTTATTTGCGCCGACTATCTAAATATTTTTGAATCCGTTTCATGGCTTCTTGCAAGTCTTCCATTGAGGAAGCATAACTGATCCGAATATAACCCTCCGCGCCGGGGCCAAATGGCGTTGCGTCAACTAAAGCGACGGCTTGTTCGTAAGCTAGATTGTGAGCAAAAGTGGCTGTATCTTCATCGAGCCATTCTGGTAACTTGGCAAAGTAGTAAAAGGCACCTTCCGGTTTATCAGCCCGAAAGCCCATCTTGGTCATGGCTTCATGAACGAAGTTAGCCCGTTTGATGTATTCTTCGCGCATTGGCAAAGCATCGTCGATTCCGTTTGAAAAGGCTTCTTCACCCGCATCTTGAGTGGTGTAAGGAACCGTCGTGACGGTAAATTGATGGACTGTAATAATCTTATCAATAATTCCTTCTGGGGCCGCCACAATTCCTAACCGCCAACCAGTCATGGCATGGGACTTGGAAACTCCATTTAAAAGAATGGTTTGTTCCGGCAGGATTTCAGCGACTGAGGTGTGGGTCTTACCATAAGTTAATTCACTGTAGATTTCATCGGAAACCACGAAAATTTCTTTATCTCGTAAGACCGCAGCAATTTCTTCGATTGCTTCCCGACTATAAGTTTTTCCAGTTGGGTTTGATGGGAAGTTCAATAGTACCACTTTAACATGGTCGTGTTGAGCCAAAGTATCTTCAATCATTTGGGCGGACAAGACAAAATCATTGGGTTCCGTGTTAACAAGGATTGGTTTCAGTCCCATCCCATTGACGATCGATAGATACATTGGCCAGATTGGGGTTGGCACAATAACTTGGTCACCAGGATTTGTAATCGCATATAAAGATGACCAGATGGCTTCCGTGGCCCCGACAGTTGCTAGAATTTGTGTTGGTTTGTAATTTAGGTTGTATTTAGTATTAAGGAAATTGGCCGCTGCCGCCCGGAGACCATCAGTCCCTGGGGTCGGTGGATAATGGGTGTGGTTATTGTCGATACTTGCCTTGGCAGCATCTTTAATATGTTGGGGAGTATCAAAATCTGGTTCTCCAAGGGTCAACTTGATGATCCCAGGGATTGAAGAAACTTCCTTGTTAAAAGAACGAATGGCGGATGGCTTTATATTAGCTAATTCTCGTCGCATGTTCTGTAATAAAGTTGTGTTAATGTCACTCATAAGCGCAGCTCCTTATAAAAAAATTCCTAAATAGTTACAACTGATTTTAGTATAGATGAATGCCAGCATGTTGTAAATACTTTCGCGAACTTTTCAGAGAGAATTGTTCGCCTTTGGAACCTTAATACAGGAAGATTGGGACAATGTTTCAGATGTTGTTGGTTAGATTCCGAAAGTAAAATATATAGTTAACTTGTTAATCGCAGATAATCCGAACAAAAATCCTAATCTAATTAAATTTTTAGTTTTAAAATGAGATCAGGTTTGCTAATATTATTTATTGAACACAATATTACTTATATATCGCCACATGATGGGTGGCCGTTTCTACCTAAAACCGTTCTTTTCAGACTATAAGTAAACAGCGCGGCTGGTTTACTAATGGTAGACGAGTCGTTTTTTATTAGGAGGCATTATGAAAGAGCTGGAAGATCGTATTAGACAAGATGGTCAGGTCCTTCCTGGCAACGTCTTGAAGGTGAATTCATTTTTAAATCATCAGATCGATCCCAATTTAATGATGAATATGGGGAAAGAGTTTGCTGACCATTTTAAGGAAGACCATATTACAAAAATTGTGACGGTTGAATCATCAGGGATTGCGCCGGCGGTAATGACGGGTTTTCAGATGCAAGTTCCCGTGGTTTTTGCTCGTAAACACAAGAGTTTAACCCTGGTCGATCATCTTTATACGGCGGATGTTTATTCTTATACTAAGCAAACGACGAATACAATCTCAATCGATGATCGCTTTGTGAATGCCGATGATCGTTTATTAATCATTGATGACTTCTTGGCCAATGGGCAAGCGGTGGAAGGGCTGTTAAAGATTGCTGATCAAGCTCAAGCCACGGTTGCCGGTGTCGGAATTGTGATTGAAAAGTCCTTCCAAAAAGGGGCGGAACTAATTCAAGAATGAGGCATCAAATTATTGTCATTAACTAATATTGCATCTTTAGAAGATGGTCAAGTACGGTTTGTCGGGGAGGATTAATTAATGCCATCAAAAGAAGTTTCGCATCAAAAAGCGGCCGTCTTAGGGATTCAACATCTCTTAGCCATGTATTCTGGGGCTGTAGCTGTCCCGTTATTAATTGGTCATGCTTTGAACTTTAATGCTGACCAAATGACATATTTAGTGTCAATTGATATTTTTATGTGTGGCTTGGCCACTTTTATTCAGTTGATTCGGAATCGTTACTTTGGGATTGGTCTACCGGTAGTGTTAGGTTGTGCCATTCAGGCGGTCCAACCCTTAGAAATGATTGGGAAAAAGTTATCAATTGGGACCATGTATGGAGCCATTATTGTGGCCGGTCTGTTTGTTTTTCTAATTGCCGGTTACTTTGCTAAATTAAAACGCTTCTTCCCGCCTGTGGTGACGGGAACCCTGATTACCGTAATTGGATTGACCTTAATTCCAGTCGGAATTCAAGATATTGGTGGGGGTGATGCAACTGCCAAAAGTTTTGGTGATTGGCATAATTTATTATTGGGACTCATTACGGTGCTAATCATTATTGCCGTCCAAATTTTTACTCGGGGCTTTATTAGTTCTATTGCGGTCTTAATCGGCTTAGTAGTGGGATCGTTGATTGCTGCTTTGATGGGGATGGTTTCGACTGATTCTGTCGCCCAAGCTGCTTGGTTCCATGTTCCAACGCCATTTTATTTTGGTTTACCGCATTTTGAATGGTCGTCGATTGTAACCATGATCATTGTTTCGTTGGTTTCAATGGTGGAATCAACCGGGGTCTTCTTTGCAATTGGTGATTTGTTACATCGCGATGTTTCGGCAGATGATCTCAAGCGTGGTTATCGGGCCGAAGGACTAGCCGTTATGCTCGGAGGGATTTTCAATACCTTCCCATACACTACCTTCTCGCAAAACGTAGGACTTTTACAATTAAGTGGGGTTAAGACTAAACGGCCAATTTATTGGTCAGCCTGCTTGTTAATGGTTTTAGGCCTCTTACCAAAAATTGGCGCTTTAGTAACCATGATCCCAACGCCGGTGCTAGGGGGAGCAATGCTCGTGATGTTCTCGATGATTAGTGTGCAAGGGATCCGAATGTTAATTCAAGTTGATTTTGGTGACCAACGTAATATTTTAATTGTCGCAATCTCTGTTGGGTTAGGCTTAGGAGTTTCCGTCTACCCAACCCTTTTTCAAGGATTACCAACCACAGTTCAATTATTGCTAGGGAATGGGATTGTGATCGCAAGTATTGTCGCAGTATTTTTGAATGTTGCTTTAAAGGGTCGAGATAGCTTGCAATAAAAAAGCTAGAGGATGGAGAACATAGATTTGTTTCTCCATCCTCATTTTCTTTTAATCACCTTAGCAATCGCGATCAAAAAGCGCGCCCCACGAGTCTAACTATGAACTCGCGTCGGTCCGTTCCGTACCAACGTTCGTTCTAGTTTAGCCCTATGGAGCGCCTTAATGCTTTTTGATCAGCTTATTTTATTTATTAGAATAAGTAGATATTTCTAACAGATTTTGATCGGGATCATATAAGTAGATTGATCGCATTTCACCTTCGGAACCATGTTTAACAATCGGTTCATCAGTAATGACATCGACATAGTAACTTTTTAAGTGGTGTAAGACATCTTCTAATTGATCACCAACAATCATACAAAAGTCAGCTGCGCCGACCGTGGGGTGTTTGGCCACTAAGGGATTCGCGCGATCATTTTTTTGCAGGCGGATCAACTGATGACCACAGCGTAATGTGACCACGTCGTCATTAGTTTGGTCATCAATGACCGGCATATCAAAAACCTCATGATAGAAGCGTTTACTAGCTTCAAGATCTGAAACAGTTAAAACAAGATGGTCGATTCGACGCATTTTCATAATAATTCACCTCAACAATTGTATCTGTATCATATCACGAATGGTAAAATAAGCCTATTCTATTCGAAGAGAAGGTTAGCGCATATGAAGGATTGGTTTGCAGTGTTGATTGGCGGAATGGTTGGTGGTGGTCTCCGCTACGAATTATTCCAGTGGTGGGGTTCAATTCCGGCTACGACCATGGTTAATTTAGTCGGGAGTTTAGCTTTGGCATGGTTGACGACCGCTTTAATTAACCGTCATTCCGCACCACAATGGTTAACTTTAGGCATTGGAACTGGGATGATTGGGGCCTTTACGACTTTCAGCAGTCTTATGATGAATGCAGTTATTAGTGGGCAACAATCAATCATTTACGGATTGTTAATTATCTTTATTAACCTGTTTGGTGGGTTGCTTTGTGCTGGATGTGGGTATTGGCTAGGAGGACATCATGTGGTTAGTCGTTAGTTGTGGGGCGGGGATTGGCGCACTTTGTCGCTGGCAATTAACTAACTGGATCAAGAGACTCACGCGGGTGAATTGGCCCTTTGCGACCTTACTTATTAATTGGCTGGGGACCTTTATTTTAGGAATCTTAGTTACCCATCCATTAGTGCTAATTAACCAATCGGTGTTAACCAGTGGCTTTCTAGGCGGACTGACGACTTTTTCAACCATGAATGTTGAATTAATAACTTTATGGCATGATCGCGTAGGGCAAGCTTTTTGGACCTATCTACTAGCTTCCTATGCTGGGGGAATGGTTTGGGCATTTCTCGGGATGATAATTTAAATAATGTGAAG
The DNA here is from genome assembly GCF_001434365.1 of Limosilactobacillus gastricus DSM 16045. Lineage (GTDB taxonomy): Bacteria > Bacillota > Bacilli > Lactobacillales > Lactobacillaceae > Limosilactobacillus > Limosilactobacillus gastricus. The sequence continues at coordinate 45,227 of NZ_AZFN01000014.1, forward strand.
AAGTACTAATTGATGTCTCTTTTGATCAGTTTATTACTGTGCATGGCGTTTCTTAACATTTTTACCAATCAAGCGTGACAACATGATTAAAACGATGATAATAATCGCGTAGATAATTAAACGTTTGAACTCACCGTTGAAAATTGCATCGCCCCCGAAAGCATAAATTAAAGATACCGGTAAAACTCCTAAGCTCACCATGACTAAGAAATTCCGACGGGGAATTTGCATATTAACACAAGAGTAGTTAACTAAGACACTGGGAATAACTGGGATCATATAGGCGACGGTCAAGGTGATCCAGGGATGATCACTGGATTGGAGCCGTTCCAACCAGCGGTTATGCATAAATTTTTCGGAAAAATCGATGTGGCCGATTAAAGCGGCTACTAACCAGTTCCCGGTCATATTACCAAACCAGTTAATGGCCAGTCCCCATAGCGGGCCGTAACATAATCCAGCAAAAATGCAGACGATTGAATTTGACATGCCGGGAATGGCGTTCATTACCGCAATCATGATGTATAAGAAAATCATATCCCGGATACCATGTTGTTGGATTAAATCCACTAGTTCCTGGCGATTGGCGTCATTAGAATGTAATAATAAATTGATTTCGGGCAAGAAGTCATGGATAACTAGCCCTAACATGGCAATTACGATTAAAGTTGCGATGGCAATTAGGGCCCGGTGACTTAGGCGTTGTTTCATCGTGTCCTCCTTAAGAAAGTCTGATAATTTTGGTTGAGAGTTGTACGTAATAATGGATCATGGGCATAGAGATAGGTTCCGCGAACCCCGCGCTTCAAAATCACATTTAAAGCGTTCATGATCATTTGGCGTTTACTTTGCTCGATTTCAACTGGATTAGTTAAATCGTCCCGGCGTTTAAACATTTCGGTATCAGTTACTCGATCGAGATTTACTTGGAGTTGATTGGTATTGGGGATCTGACTAATAATGGGACCAATAATGATGCCAGTATAATTAAGATCAAAGCCCTGACAGGTATAAATCGAGCCAACTTCATGAATGGTTTCGGGAATTTCCGCCCAAGGGGTACTGGTAAAATTATATTGATCCCAAGGCATCTTGAATTGACCCTCGACAATATAGTGTTTACCACCATCAAGGGTTGATGGATAACCAGAAGTCGATAAGATGCGGGAGAGACCGACTTTTTGATTACGTCGAAAAATAGCTTGGCGCATTAATTCGGCATTGTCATAGATGCGAAAATCATAGTGATCACGACTATTGTTAGGGAAGGGAGTGATTTCCCCCGCCGTGAATTGGTTAAACCAAGATAAGAGTTCATCACTGGCGGTCATCCGGAATTGGTGAGTCAGATAGGTTGATTGATGTGGGTATTGATTCACAATCGCTTGAAGTCGTTCGGGCGTCCAAAAAGCTTTCATGCGGAGAACTTGGTATTGATCAAAGACAATAATGACAACTTTGGCATGCTTGATAATCTCAATGAGTTGATTATCATGATAAAAATTATTGTAATGGTCAGCTTTAGACAACAATAAGTGAGCTTCATCAATCACGGCGACATCCACTTGTTCGCCCGTTTTCTCAATCTGGTTAATGAAAGAGGTCGGTCGGTAATAGTCTTTTTTAAGTAATTCTTTAAAGGGTCCTGCAATTTCTTTATAGACTTTTAAGACTTCGGGATGATTGACTAGAAAGACATTTTTACTGCCGTATAGGGGCGAGGAGTGATCAAGTCGAGCAGCAGCTTGGATTTGCTGAAACAGGTGGGATAAGACGACACTTTTACCAGTGCCGGCGTCCCCATAAATAGTATAAATAGCCGGAGTATGTCTAGTCTGCAAATGGCTGATGGTGAAATCAATTATATTGGCTACTAATTGTTTCTGGTCAGTCGTTAATGGTTTTAAAGGTGATAATTTCTTGAGTGCCGAATTTTCCATAAGTCCTCCCTGATAACTCTTTTATTATACATGAATATGGGTCGTCAGTCCTTGTCAATTGTAGTAGAATAATGGTGACTACTGAAATTCGAGAGAGAATCCGAGGTACTGAGCATGAATTTACATCCTGATTACTTATTAAACCGCGTGGAGGAACCCGAAGATATTAAGACCATGTCCATGGACCAATTAGAGCAATTGGCGGAAGAAATGCGGACGTTGATTTTAGAGCGGGTTTCGACGATTGGCGGTCACCTTGGTCCTGATTTAGGGATAGTGGAATTAGCGATTGCCTATCATTATGTTTTTAATTCACCAACTGACAAGGTCATTTGGGATGTTTCACATAATTCTTACCCTCATAAGATGTTAACAGGTCGAAAACTGGGTTTCATGGATCCAGACCATTATCAAGACATCTCAGGATTCACTGCCCCAGATGAGAGTGACCATGACTTCTTTAAGATCGGTCATACTTCCACTTCGGTTGCCTTGGCCGTCGGTGAGGCTGAAGCTCGTGATTTAAAGCAGGATCCTAAGCATCGTAATATTGTTGCCGTGATTGGTGATGGATCCTTGAGTGGTGGTTTAGCCTTTGAAGCCTTTAATAATGCCTCTAAGGTCAAGGGCAACTTAATTATTGTCGTGAATGATAATGAGATGTCGATTGATGACAATCAAGGGGGACTTTACCAAGGATTAGCCGAACTACGGGCCACGGAAGGTAAATCACCTAACAATCTCTTCACCTTCATGGGTTTGGATTATCGTTACATTGAAGATGGTAATGATCTACCAACGATGATTCAAATGTTTAAGGATGTCCAAGATATTGATCATCCAATTGTCTTGCATATTCATACCCTCAAAGGGAAGGGGTATCAACCTGCTATTGATGAAAAATTTAAATATCATTGGCGTAAGGCCTTTGATCCAGCGACGGGGGAGGATCGTCAAGCTCCCGCTCAGGAATCTTATAATCAAGCTGTCGTTAAAGAATTATTAGCAGAAATCGATGAAGGACATGAGATTGCAGCGATTAATGCGGCAATTCCGGGTGCCTTTGGCTTGAAGGACTTCCAAGCAGCCCAACCGGATCGCTATTTTGACGTGGGGATCGCCGAACAAGCTTCAATTACGACGGCGGTTGGGATGGCTGAAGCCGGTATCCGGCCAGTAGTCTTTGAAAATTCTACCTTCTTGCAACGGGGATTGGATCAATTGATCCATGATGTGGCTTTAAATAGTTCACCAATCGTGATGGTTGTAGTAAATGGTTCAATTTCTTCACAATCAGCCACTCACCAGGGGACCTTTGATATTTCTTATATTTCATCCTTACCAAATATCGAATATTTGGCGCCAACAAGCGTGGAAGAAATGGTTTCGATGCTTCGCTGGGCGATTCATCAACAAGATGTACCCGTGGTTATTCGCCAACCAGCTCATGAATTATTACATCGGCCAGCGACTACCAATGATTATGATGAAGTTAAATACGAAATTGCTCATCAAGGTCAAGATGTTGCATTAATGGCCGTTGGCGGTTTCTGGAAATTAGGTGAACAAGTCCAAGCACAGCTTAAGGAAAAGCTTAATATTGATGCGACTTTAATCAATCCGATTTCAGTGACAAACTTAGATTATGAGACACTCCACCATTTGCCAGAACAACATGATGTGGTGGTTACGATTGAAGATGGAAATCTGAGTGGGGGCTTTGGCGAAACCATCGCCCGTTACTTTGGACCGACGAACGTCAAAGTCTTATCCTTTGGGGCGCCACGTGAATTTGCGGATGCGGTACCGTTGGATGTTTTGTATAACCAATATCACTTAACGCCGCAACAAATCGTTGATGATATTCAACGGGTAGTCCATACCTTCTAATCAGGAAATTTGCAGGTTGATATTTGGTGTGCTAAAATAACTTAGATTTTTAAGGAGGATAGTAATGTTAATTAATTTAAAATCAACTGAAGTCCTTTCCTCCACCACGACCAGAAAATTTTAATGGGCGTGGGTTTTGAAATTGAGAATTCAAAAAACCAGTCCATTGAGGTGGGCTGGTTTTTTAGGGTCAAAATTAAGGAGAGTAGTAGTATTTATGGAAGATAATAAGCCCAAGCTAAGTCGGACGATGACGCCTGGTCAAATGGAAATGATTGCCATTGGGGGAACCATTGGGAGTGGTTTATTTATGGGAGCCACTTCAACCATTAAATGGACCGGTCCATCCGTTCTTTTAGCTTACGCTTTTGTTGGAATTATTTTATATGCAGTCATGCGGGCGTTAGGGGAAATGGTTTATCTTAATCCTGGTACTGGTTCCTTTGCCGATTATGGATCTAAATACATCAATCCCTTTGCGGGTTATCTCGTTAAGTGGAGTAATGTATTTCAATTTATTATTGTCGGGATTTCTGACATCATTGCCATGAGTGAATATTTAAATTACTGGTGGCCAAATTTACCGGATTGGCTTTCCGGCATTGTGATGATCATTATCTTGACTTTAGCTAACTTGGTTTCAGCCAAGGCTTATGGGCAATTAGAATCTTGGTTTGCCATGATTAAGGTCGCAACGATTATCGTGATGATTATTCTAGGACTATTAGTCATTACGATCGGGCTCGGTAACAATTGGCATCCGGTTGGAATCTCCAATCTTTGGTCCCACGGGGGATTCTTTACTGGTGGGTTGACCGGTTTCTTATTCTCCTTGTCAGTGATTGCTGGATCTTATCAAGGGGTGGAATTACTTGGCATTACCGCTGGGGAATCAGCTTCTCCCCAAAAAGCGATTGTTAAATCGGTCCGGTCCGTCATTTGGCGAATCTTAATTTTCTATATTGGAGCCATTTTCGTAATCGTTTCGATTTATCCGTGGAATCAATTAAGTAGTGTCGGCTCACCATTCGTGCAAACCTTTACGAAAGTGGGAATCACTGGGGCTGCCGGTATTATCAATTTTGTCGTTTTGACGGCAGCCTTATCTGGAGCCAATTCCGGGATCTACAGTGCTAGTCGGATGCTCTTTAAATTGTCAGTTGATGGGGAAGTGCCGGCTTACTTTAAACGCTTGTCCAAGCGAATCGTCCCAAATGTCGCTATTATCACCATTGCCTTTTGGATTTTCGCGGGTTTTATCGTCAACTACATTTTAACCGCAGTGAGCTCGGGGACGGCTAATCTGTTCGTGATGGTTTATAGTTCAAGTGTCTTGCCGGGGATGGTGCCATGGTTCGTGATCTTATTATCGGAGCATAACTTCCGGAAACAGCATCCAGAGCGCTTGGTTGATCATCCTTTCCAGATGCCATTATTCCCTGGTTTAAATTATTTCGCCTTAATTTCCTTAACGGTAATTTTGATTTGTATGTTCTTTAACCCAGATACGCGCGTTTCGGTTTCCATTGGGGTGGTATTTGTAGTCATTATTTGGCTTGCCTACCGGGTTCATGTCTATCGGCAAAGTAAATAAAAACATAGAAGCTGGGAAAAAAGCATTAAGGCGCCCCATCGGGCTAACCGAGAACGAATATTGGTTCGAACGGACCGACGTGAGTTCGAAGTTAGACTCGTGGGGCGCGTTTTTTGACCGCAATTACAAGTGTGATCAAACGAAAGGGGGGTGGGAAGAAATGCCAATTAGCATTTCTTCCCACCCTCCTGCTACATTTTATGGTCAATTACTAACTGGATAAATTGTTTTAAATTACTGGTAGTAAAAGTCTGGATCTTGATATTTTAAATCAAAGCGACCATTATCAGTCATACCTAAACTAATCCAGATTAAGTTATTGGCGACCCATTCGATTTGTTCGTGGTCTTTAAAGTAAGCTTTATCCTGATAGTGTTCACACGTTTCGATAATAAAGGCCTTAAATTGGTTGATCAGATCAAGAGTTGCAATTGCCAGATCACAATTAGGGTCTTTCGTATCATCATATAAGACTAGAATATCTTGATGGGAGGTTGAAAATTCAATATAGTACTTAGCGATATTCAACAGGTCCGTCATGAGATCTTCGGAATAGAGACTTGCTTGTTTGAATTTTAGAAAATCGTCGCGTCCCTCCTGAACAGTGGTTAACATTAAGGCCTTTTTGTCCTTAAAGTAACGAAAGAGAGTCACTTCACTGACGCCCGCTAATTCAGCGATCTTAGCTGTGGTAGCACCTTTGATACCGTGATGGACAGCGAGGTGGCGATAGGCGTTTAGAATTTTTTGTCGCGTTGCTTCTACCATAGAAATTTCTCCTTTCAAAAAACTTTTATCGGTCGATGAATTAAATTTAAATTTATCGTTATTAATCAAGATATGTCATTTTATTTACATCTCATATATCTCTATTGTAAAGGCGTAAATCAACTTAAAATTAGTTTATCAATCGATAAGATATGTGAAACAGTTGCTATAAAATGGCAAAATATTTAGCATAAATTTGAGTAATTTACCAAAATATATTTGAAATTATCAAAGGTTGATGGTACTATTATTTCACGGTGTTAGTAAGCACTAACATTATGCGATGGTGATATTTTACGTTATATTAATAAAGAAGAAGGTGATAACGAATGTCAGTTAAATTACGCCAAGTTGGAACTTCAAAGGTTTTGACAGTTCCATCTCAGATTCGCACAGATGCAACCGAATATAGTGTTTTTGTTTCCGCTGATGGGGCCATTGTTTATATTCCACAACAAGAAACCGATGCTAACACTCAAGAAATCGCGAAAAAGCATGGTGTGCTTTCCTCATATCAATTTTAAAATTGATAGAGGCTTAAAGCAAAACCAAATTTAAAAATTAAAATAACAATTTATAGACAGCGCTAGTTTTGATGATTAACCAAAACTGGTGCTTTTCTTTTAGATTCTTAATGATAATTTTTGTGATAATTACTTACCTTAAGTTAGGTCATAGGTTAGGCAAATTTGAACAACGAACTATTAAACCTACATTTAATAATCTGAAGCTTTCGGCAGTAATATGAGAAGCATCTTGGTGCAAAGCTTGAAAAATTATATAATTACGGTAGCAAAATAATTGGGGGAAATGCAAATGAGTCGTAAGAAACGATCAAAAGGGTTATTCAAATGGGTGGTGACGCTTTTCGCCCTTTTAGGGATTTTTGTAGGGACGCAATCGTCACTTAGTCCGAATTTGGAACAAGTCTGGTCGAATTTAATCACCAGGGTTAGTGGGACCGTCGATGGGGAAGCTTCATCATTAATCACCCCCAGTGAAGGTCAAGCCCGTTCTGTTCTGACAGAAAATATAAAGCAACAATTAGGAGACCAAATTACTTGGAATGGTCATGGCGCCTTTATTATTAATCATAACCAGACGAATTTAAATGCAAGTGTTGCTAGCGCTCCCTATGCCGTTAATCGTTATGATAGTGCCGGGCGTCCTTGGCAAGGGGATGCCTGGTTAAATCGGACGACCCGCCAGTATCGGAATCGACAACAGACCGGTAATGGCGCAACTAATTGGCGGCCAGCAGGCTTTTTGCAGGCAACGAATCTAACCGATGGTCCGAGTCATGCCTATGATCGTGGACACCTGCTTGGCTACGCTTTAGTCGGCGGTTTGTCTAATTTTGATGCCTCCGAATCAAATCCTGCCAATATTGCGACACAAACTGCTTGGGCCAATGAAGCCCGTGCTAAAACCTCGACTGGGCAAAATTATTATGAGGGTCTGGTCCGTCAAGCTCTAGATCGCAATAAGCAGGTTCGCTACCGGGTGACCGATCTCTATGACGGTGATAATATTGTGCCGTCTGGCGCCCATATTGAAGCAAAATCCAGTGATGGTTCACTTGAATTTAACGTTTTTGTACCAAATGTCCAGAACAATATTACTATTAACTACGCCACAGGAGCTGTAACGAAAAACTAATAAAAGGCGGATGACCAATAAAAGTCGTCCGCCTTTTAAGTATTGTTTTAGTCATTAGGAACAAAAGTTGTTTCGTCTTGGAAATCAATTAAGATTTGCATATCTGCAGCATTAATAGTGAAATCAAGTTGCTTATTATGTTCCATAAATTCCTTATGAGTGGATTTAGGTAGTGGCAAAATATCACGTTGAACGAGATACTTAATGCATAACTGTGGAACCGTCACTTGATATTTATTTGCCATATCCACGAGACGGTGGTCCTTAATAAGTTGACCAGTAGCGATTGGTGAATAACCCATTAGCTGAAGGCCATTCTTTTGGCAAAATGTTAGAATCTCTTCGTCAACGTTACCAATATGAGTTTTGATTTGTTCTGCCACCGGCTTGATCTCGCTATGATTAATGATGTTTTCCATGTCCGGGATGGTAAAGTTAGACACTCCTAAGGACCGGATTTTACCTGCATGGTAAGCTTCTTCCATGGCCTTCCAGACTTGGAGATTTTCTTCAAAATAATCTTTTGGACTATTATGGAAGAGTTCTTTCCATGGTTTTGGTGCATGGATAAGCATTAAATCAATGTAATCCAGTCCCAGACGTTCGAGGGATTCATTAATCGCCTCGACAGCTCCTTCATAACTTTTGACATCTGGAGCAATCTTGGTGACCACAAATAATTCTTCACGATCAACTTGACTGTTTTTGATGCCTTCACCAACCCCAGTTTCGTTTTCATACTGGGCGGCGGTATCAATTAAACGGTAACCAACATTAATTGCGGTTTCGACTGCCTTAGCAGCAGCTTCATTTGGAATTTGCCAAGTACCAAAAGCAATCTTTGGAATCGTTAGACCATTTGATAAAGTATAAGTTTCGTTTTGCATGTTATTTCTCCTTTGTAGTTGACAATTTATATTTGATGTATTTATTATATTTCTTGAGAGTAACTCTCAGTCAACGGATTTTGTAAAAAAATTGGAGAAAAATTATGAGTGAGAAAACATATACCATTAAACAAGTGGCTGAATTAGTGAATGAATCTGATCATACGATTCGTTTTTACTGTAAGGAAGGGTTATTTCCATTTGCTAAACGGGATCGGAATAATGTTAGACGTTTTACGGAAAGTGACCTGGAAGGGGTCGAAATTGTCCTTTGTCTTCGGGACACCGGGATGCCACTAGCTGATGTACGTCACTATATGGAATTATGTACTCAGGGAGCATCAACCTTAGAAGAACGTCTTCAGATCATTCGGGACCAGGAAACTCGAGCTCGCGAGGAATTAGAAGTGTACAAGCAAAAAATCGCCCATCTTGAAGAAAAGGAATCCTACTATGTGCAAGCAATTGAAGATCAAAATGGGGAAGATAAGTGTAATCCGTTAATGAATGTAGAGATGAATGAATCTACTGGCGAATTTACTGAAATCCACTAAAAGATAATTTGGAAAGCGATTAGTCCTTAATGGGGCTAGTCGTTTTTTAAATCATGAACAACGATCAGCGATAGTAGCTAAAAAATTCGATCACAAACAACTTGCTTGATTTTTACTTTTGCCTTGCAAAACAAAGTTAGATCATTGAAAATAGAAATTAAATGACAACTATAGAAAGGGATCATAATGGCAAAACTGAATCATATAAATGTTTTATTAAACAATCAACCGCAAACCATGGCGATTGAAGAAATTTTTGATCCAATTGCATATCCACAATTACAAGCCGTCACAGGCAAAGTCAGTGCAGACTTTGCTAACCAATACTTAGCTGACTATATAAAAGTTGATTTAGTCTTGGGTAGCCTCCCGAGTGCAACTAATTTTTCAGCGAATGAAACCTTAACAAAAGATGCCTTACTCACGGCTTTGTTAACAGTGGCCAATAAGGACGCCGCTAAACTATTCCAGGCCTTGAGTTCGACGGTGCAATTAAATGCCTTAGCAGGGATCTTCCGGGTACTTATTTCACCCACCCAAGCAATCTATTCCCGTTTTTATTTGATGTATAATCCTTCCACCGATCAAAAGCGGGTTGTTTTAGGATCATTTGACCTGACAGAAGCGGCTTTTGATCCGGCCTATAATCGCTTTGAAGAGGTGATGGTCTTTGATAGTGAAGAGCTTTTTGATCAATTATCAGCGCACTTCACGAAGGACTTATTACCAACGACCAAAGCTTATTTTACCGATGAATTATTAGCCGCTGCCGAAGCTCAACTCAAGGCTTTGAAACAAGATCAAGATGCCCAAGGGCAAAAGGTTGTTATTTTCTCAAATGAAGAAACTGACCAGATTGTTCAAGCTGAGCTAACGAATTTATTAGTAAAAAATGTCCAAAAACAAATCGATGCTGATTTGATTTCGGCCGATACGCCCTTAGCTATGCGAAATGTGACCATGGATCGGACGCGGGAACGCGAAGCTGAAGAACGGTTGATTCAACAGCGGGATATGATGTTGCAACTGGAAAAAGAAGCAGTTTCACCACGGGCGGAACAACCAAGTTTGCGGTCGGCAGATCAAGTTGCCAAAAAGGTCAAAGCGGCTTTAGCTGAAGCGATTTCACCTGAGGACTTAGCAGTCGAGAAGAAATATACGACCTTTTTATATGATCGACCAATTGAGCGTAACGTTGCCAAAAACATCACAGGTCTTTATATTCCAAGTGATACCGGCCAGTACCCAATTCCGTTTGGTAAATTGGCCACGGTTGAGCAAATTAAAAGTGGATTGCAACAAATTGATGCCGTCATGAATGGTTACCAACAATACGTCGTGGATTACGATGATAATTATGGAAAACGGTTCTTTGAAGCGATTCTTTATGGGTTTACGGCTCCGTTTATGTGGGAAATTCGGACCAAGGCGAGTCTAAATCCCGAAGACGGGAATGATGTTCCAAACTTCTTGATTTTAGGGGCTACGGCTGGTTCTGGGAAGTCAACCTTATTGCGGATTATTAATCAGTTGACTTGGGGGAATGAAAACTCGATGATCGACTTTGGGACCATTTATCCCAATGAAACGCCCCAACGTAAAGCTAAAACTGTGCAAGCCTTAGAATCATACATGAAACAAGGCTCAACTTATCCAGTTTTAGTTGATGAAATTGAACCATACTTCTTCCAACAACCACAGTATAGTCGACATTTAGTGGTCGATACCATGAATGAGTTGGTCAACAGCCCTAAGGCGATTGCGACTTTAATTGGGACCACAAACTATAATGGTAGTTTTTCGATGGTGCGGGAAACAGCCCGGCGAACTTATTACATTCAGTTGGATAAGGTCATTAATGATGAACGGAAGGAAGAAGCCACGCAATACATTTTTGATGTACGGCAAAGTTTAAATAATACACTCTTTAAAGATTTCGTGGTTCGGATGGCCCATCGGTTAGCTGATGATGATACTAATTGGCGGACCTTCGATGCCACGAATGGGCAATTAGACTTCCTCGCAATCACCCGCGACATCTTTAAAGAATATTACCGGATGGCTAAGATGTCGGTACCAGCTTACGTGAGCGATGGTCTATGTGACGACTTTAGGGAAAGCTCGCGGAATAAGTGGGCGAAGTTATACCTAACGCAAATGGATGACTTTGTTTTCAGGAGTGAAAATAATAGCTTGGTCTTTGATATCACCAAATTGAATTCCTTTAACGGCTTTTCAAATGAATCGGCGGAAGAATACCGGAATTCCTTGCCAATTGAAATTTGTGTTGATGGGATCAATGGTAAATCTGGCAAGTTCCTTGAAATGAAGGCGGATGATTTCTTCAACTGGATTAGCATTAAGCCCGAACTAACTGCTATAACGCATGAAAATGGGACCACTAAAGTAACGACCAAGGTGGCCGATGAAAAACCGAAGAAGAAAAAAGGTTTTTGGGCCCGTCTATTCGGCTAGATTAAGTAAATAACTTCATAAATCAGGTGTAGAACGCTTAGAAAGTTTTGCACCTGATTTTTTAATTCATCGAAGTTCACAATTTTAATTCATAAATCTATTTTATAATAATTCTAAACTAGAAAGGAGGCTCTGGCCATGTATAAAAAGTTCATTGCACTCATCTTATCGCTTGCTGTGGCAGGAGCCATTATTGTCGATGGCTACCTATTATTTTTCAAGAAACAAACTACAAATACCAAAGTATCGACTAGTGCTTCAGCTAATTCCACTATGAAAGATGGTACTTATACTGGAGCGGCAACGTCTACTGCTTGGGGAGATGTCCAAGTAAAAATGACGGTGGCAAATGGTAAAATCACCTCAATTACGGTTTTAAAACATCCGACAGAAGGAAAGTCAGTCCAAATTAATGCCGAAGCCTTACCAATTTACAAAAAAGAAGCAATAGCTGCCCAAAGTGCCAAGATTCAACAAGTTTCAGGTGCGACCGAAACATATAAAGGGTTTACAGGTTCTTTGCAAAGCGCCATTACCCAAGCGGAGGAAGCATCATGATTAAGAGTCAAGTGATTGAAATGATGACGATACCTTTTACCGTTAGTTTAGCTGCGTCTAATGAAGACGTCTTAAATGAAACCTTTGCCTTAATCATGAAACCGATTCGGCAACGCTTAGCACAAGTTGAACAAAATTACTCGGCCTTTCGAGCGGATTCATTAGTTTGTCGGTTTCAAAATGGTGAGGATCAACTCTTAATTGAAAATCCAGAGTTTCAGCATATTTATGCGGCCACCAAGGAAGCACAGCTACAAACTGAAGGCTATTTTGATCCAATGTTTAATGGAAAATATGATCCAACTGGATATGTCAAAGGTTGGGCGATCGAAATGATTTTTAAAGCATATCTGCGGCCTTTATTAGTCGATCCGCGCATTGACGGAGTCTGTTTGAATGGCGGCGGTGATTTACAAGTAGCAAGTCGCTCCGATCGAGATTTTACTTGGCATATCGGGATTGAGAATCCTCAAGATTTGCAGAACTTGGTTGGTGCCTATGCGATTACTAATGGGGCGGTTGCAAGTTCAGGTATCAGTAAGCGCGGTCACCATATTAAGGTGTATGGTGAAGCGGATCTACTGCAAGCATCAATTATTGATCAGAATCTGATCGTAGCCGATGTATGGGCAACAGCTGGGATTGCATCGGGCTGGGATCGCTTCAAAGAACTGATTAAAGCTCATCAACTCTCGGGGATGGCCGTGACTAAAAGCAAAATTATCGAATTTGATCGTGGGGTGATGACGAATGCTTAAACGACATGGTTATTGGGTCGGCTTAATCTGGATGCTTGTAATCTTTGTTTTGCCACTCCCGTTTTTACAGACCTTACAAGGGGGGATCGGTGGAATCGTCGGTGCAGAATGGTTACCAATTGCCGCTGGGACGATTGCCTATGTTTGGATGTTAACCTCAATTTATATTTCTACTCGACCCCAGTGGTTAGATCGCACCATTGGGTTACCCGCAGCTTACCAGCTACACGGAATTATTTCATTAGCAGCGATCTTACTAGCGTTTTTGCACTTAGAAGGCGCTCATTCACAAGGCTGGGTCAAATTAACGGGTTTTTGGGCCTTTTACCTTTTCTTGGGAGTGACGGCTTACTCGCTGATTTTTATGGCCGGCTGGTTAACTAGTCGTTTGAACTGGTTAGCTAATCTAAAACGGTGGTTAGAAAAAGTCTTTCGCCATGAAATTTCGATCTGGCTCCATCGCTTAAACCTAGTAGCAACTATTCTCGTTTTTATTCATGTTTGGTTAATTGATCATATTCGGGCCATTACTTCCTTTATGATCTTGTTTACTGGGGCGACTGCGTTAGTCTTCCTTGCTTATGGTTATTATTGTTATCAAGCTCACCAAGGTCATACTCAGGCCCAACTAATGGAGATTAAAGCCTTAAACGACCAGGTCTTACAATTAGTGATTAAATTGCGGCGTCCATTAAGCTTGCATAGTGGTGATTATATTTTTATTGCCTTTCCTGAAATTGCCGGTTTAGAGGAACTACATCCGTTTTCTTTAGCTAAGATTGACTCTGATCGACGTGTTGTGACCTTAGTGATTCGTCAAGATGGTGATTTTACAAGTCAGCTGGCCCAACTTTCAAATGGTCAGTCCTTAATTGTGACTGGTGGTTATGGCCTGTATCATTCAATCATCCAAGATCAAAAGCCGCAAGCGATGATTTTGCTGGCCGGAGGCATTGGAGTTGTGCCGCTATTGTCAATTGCTGAACAGTATGCCGACTTACCAATTAACTTTTATTACAATGCCCATTCGGCTAATAATTTATTATATGAAGACTTATTTGCTAAATGGGAGCAACGGGATAATTTTAAGGCTGTTCGGCAGGTGGGGCGGTTGGCGACTCAGGAAGTCATTAATCAGCTGCCTGATAATCGGCAGGGACTATTAATTTTAATTGCCGGTCCTTCATCCATGGCTCACCATTGGATAAGGGTGCTGAAAGCGGCTGGAATTCCCCGTCACCAGATTTTTTACGAAGCCTTTAATTGGTAAAACAAAAGTGAGAGTAGGAAGAAAGTCTTCACT
>NZ_AZFN01000015.1 GCF_001434365.1 Limosilactobacillus gastricus DSM 16045
TCATTAGCCTAAAATCATTATACCTAATCAACATCGATTATCATATTACCATTTCAGACTATCTAAAAGAGGGTGGAAAGAAATACCAATTAACATTTCTTCCCACCCGCATTTCTTTTGATTACACTCGTAATTACGGTCAAAAAGAGCACCCACGAGTCTAACTATGAACTCACGTTGGCCCGTTTCGTACCAACATTCGTTCCTGTTTAGCCTTATGGGACGCCTTATTGCTTTTTTAGCTTCAATTAATTCTGTCGATAGTGTAAATCTAATTAACCGAGTAATTGCCGAATCATTTGTATGAAAACTTTTACTTTATTGTTTGGATGTTTTTCCGCTAGAATTCCATATTCTACCTTAATATTAGTTTCCAATGGGAGCGTAACTAGATTTGGGTGAATGTTTTTCCAAGGGGTTAAATTAATTAAGGCGACATTTTCATCGACCGCCTGGTTAAAGACATTGATATCATAACGACCAATGGTGTATTCAATTGAAATATTAGGATTAGTTGCCAATATTTGTTGACATAATTGGTCGTTTTTTTCACTGATGCCAGGTGGGACCATTAAAAGCGTTTGATCTCGTAATTCTTCTATTGAGACTTTTTCCTGCGTAGCCAATGGATTATCACTGCGGACCGCAATACCAAATTGATAGGTACCTAATGGAATCGCTTGAACAAGGCTTCGGGTGGTGGCTTGGTCAAAGGTCCCAATCATGAGATCGCATTCCCTTCCTAACATGGAATATTCCCGATTACTTGCTGTTAGATCTCCAGGGAGCTGGACAATCTGTAATTGATAGTTAGGTAATTGGCCCTTAACCTGATTCCAAGTTTCCATAAAAGGGGTGCTGGGGTGGAGGAGAGAGGTACCTAGCCGAAGCGTTTGGATTGTTTCTCCCGTTTTGTGACATTCAACATATACTTCATCAGTCAAGCTAATCACTTTTTTAGCATATTTTTGAAAAATTTCACCACCTGGGGTCAGTGTAACCCCAGTACTGGAGCGCTCAAATAATTTAAGGTCTAGTTCTTTTTCTAAGCGGTTGATTTGCTTCATCACCGCAGTACTTGACATAAAATTTTGTTCAGCTGTTTTGGTGAAACTGCCGGATTTAACAACCGAAATAAAGGTTCGTAAATTATTGGTATCCACTGTTATCACCTCCGCATTAACTATTGGTTAATGCCATCTTAACTATGAGATTCTTCCATGTCAAGGAGTATCGCTTCATAATAAAGACATCAAATGAAGAGGAGGCCTAGTTATGAAACGGGTATTAATTTTGGGCGCCACAAGTAATATCTCACGTTATTTAATTCCTAAGTTAATGCTCCCAGATATCCTTTTGACTTTATTTGCCCGCCACGGACGAAGTCGGCTCAGTAAATTCGCAAATCAAGCTAATGTTCAGATTATGAGTGGCGATTGGAATAATTTGAACGATCTGCAAAGTGCCATTATGAATCAAGACATAGTTTTTATGGCAACTGGTCAATTTGTTCAGGCCAATAAAAATGTGGTAGCAATTATGCAAAAATGCCAGGTTAATCGATTAATTGTTGCTAGTGAATTAGGGATTGAAAATGAAGTTGCCGGCCAATTTGGTCAATGGAACGCCCGAATGATGGGTAACAATCAAAACTTAGTTGATGCGGCCGAAATTATTAAGCAGAGTGGTTTAAATTATACTTTGATGCGAATGGCGTGGCTTTATGATAAGGAAAATGATGAACGCTATGAATTGATACCTTCTGGGCAACCATTTCTGGATACTCAGCTTACTAGACAAGGAGCCGCTAAATTTGTCGCTGATGTTATGCGGGATCCTAACTTGGCCGCTTATGAGAGCGTTGGAGTGGCTGAGCCTGATACTCAATGGGATAAGCCATCCTTCTATTGAAAGTTGATTTGAATTAATACGCGAGGAGAGAAAAAAATGGCAAGTAATATTTTAATCGCATACTTTAGTCATTGGAGGCATAGTGAAAACTTTGCTAAACAAATTCAAAAGTTGACGGGCGGGTATCTATTTGAAATTAAAACGGATACTTATTATCCCGAACCCCATGATCCCTGCTCAATTCAGGCCCACAAAGAGCAGTTGGCTGACTTTCGTCCAGAATTAACTAGTCAGGTCAAAGATATGAATCATTATGAGACGGTCTTCATTGGTCATCCGATCTGGTGGTATCGGGAACCAATGGTCATTCGGTCTTTCTGGGAGGCTTATGATTTTAAAGGGAAAAAAGTAATTCCATTTGCCACTTCTGGTGATGTGGGGATTGAAAATACTGAAAAAGATACGAAAAAATGGCTTCCTGATGCAGATGTAAGAACAGGACTGCGGCTTGGTACCCATGCTGTGGAGACTAGTATCGCTGAAATCCAAGATTGGTTAAAAGCTAATGGGGTGGTCAGTAAAAATGATCAAGAAATGATAATGAACAATTAGGAAAGGATTGAAAAATGAATCAAAAAACATTAGTTGAAATTATTGTTAATAATGAAGTTAAATTATCAGCTCAGTTTATAGATAACGTAACGACTCGGGAACTGATTTCCCGAATGCCGTTTACCATTAAGATGGATAATTTATATTCACGGGAAATGTGTCATCGCTATGGACATGGCGGACTACCGGTGGATGACGCTAAAAACCGAGGCTATCAGATTGGTGATATTTCCTATTGGCCACCAATGGGAAGCCTAGTATTTTTATATGAACAAAATGGGGAGGTCTTTGAACAACAACCAATTGGTCATATTGATAGTGATGTCAGTTTCTTTAATGGAGTTAAGTCAGCTGAAGTAACCTTTCAGGTTAAGGATTAGGCAAAAATTAAATTAGGAGGACATAAAGATGTCAGTAGAAGGAAAAGTTGTTGTAATTATAGGTGCTTCATCCGGAATCGGGGAAGCAACGGCTAAATTGTTGGCGGCTAATGGAGCCATGGTAATGCTAGGAGCCCGTCGGGAAGATCGTCTTTATAAAATCGCTGATGAGATTAATGTTAAGGGTGGACGGGCCGATTTTCGGACGGTTGATGTTACTAATCCTGCAGATGTTCAGGCTTTAGTCGAGGCGGCTAAAGATAGTTTTGGTGGCTTAGATGTCATTTTTAACAATGCTGGGATTATGCCTAACTCACCAATGAGTGCGGTGCGGACGGATGAATGGAATCAAATGATTGATGTAAACATTAAAGGAGTTTTGAATGGGATTGCGGCAGTTATGCCAACCTTTACTGCGCAAAAGCATGGTCATATCATTACTACTTCTTCAGTTGCTGGTTTGAAAAATTACGTCGGGTCAGGGGTTTATGGGGCAACTAAATTTGCCGTTAAAAACGCCATGGAAGTGACGCGGATGGAAAGTGCTAATGAGGGGACCAACATTCGAACAACGACCCTGTATCCAGCCGCAATTAATACGGAATTGTTAGACCATATTGGGGATGAAAAGACGGCTACGAATATGAAGAACTTCTACAAGCAACACGGGATTTCTCCTGATGCTATCGCACGAGTAGTTAATTTTGCGATTGACCAACCAGAAGATGTTGATATTGCTGAATTTACCATTTACCCAACTAACCAGGCTTAGTAATCAAGCTTTCTAATTGAAGATAGTTAAAAACCAGGTAGCATTTTGCTACCTGGTTTTTGGATTACATAAAATTAATTGCTTTAAGCCACTGATCAATATCTTTAGCATTATGTAAAATTTGACCAGTTCTGACGGTTGTTTGATAGTTATTTTCTTGAATAGTCCGTTCAATAAACGATTGAGATCGCGCATAGGTGGATCCACCGGAAGTTGCAAAAGGTGCTAACACCTTCCCATTTAAATCTACGTGGTCAATGGTATCCGCAATTAAGCGTGGCGGGATTCCCCACCAGATTGGGTGCCCAATAATCACTTGATCATACCCTGTTAGATCAGGTAGGCTTTGGGGATCAACGGGGACCCGACTATGATGGTCATGTTGTTCAATCGTCGTGCGGGCTTGTTCATCATGCCAGTTTAAATCAGCGGGAGTATAGGGGTCTAATGCTTTAAGTTCGACCATCTCTGCCGCTAGTTTATTAGCGATAATTTCGGCTAGTTGTTTAGTAGTTCCGGTACTTGAAAAATACAATACAATGGTTTTTGTCATTTATGCTCACCTCTCTTGGATATATCCTACTACCTAAAGCTAACTTTAGGTCAAGCAAACCAGCTTTGCGCATTATGGTTTGAGCACAATCCGACCAACTTGTCGGTTAATTTGGAGATCCTGATAAGCTGTAACGACTTCTGATAGGGGATAGGTTTTTGCAACGTGTGGGGAAAAGTGACCGTCCTCAACATTTTGTAAAATATAATCTACGGCTTGCTTGCGTGCCGGTGGGTTTTCTACCACTTCGCTGACGGCCCAACCTCGAATGGTCAAGCCTTTGCCGATTAATTGGCTAACTGGTAGCGGCGCCTCAAGACCATTAATAACCCCATATTCAATGATCATCGCCTGTGGAGCGGCAACTTCGGCTAAATCGGTAATGGTATCACCACCAATGGGATCAAAGATAAGACTAACTCCTTGACCAGCGGTTAATGAATTAATCTGGTCCAGTAAGTTTACTTCACTTGAAATAATTATGTGCTCCTCGGGTAATCCAGTAATGTCCTTTAATTGTTGAGCCTTTTCACGGGAACGGGTCGTTGCAAAGACCTGGGCACCAGTGGCTTGGGCGATTTGAATCGCAGCCAATCCGACTGAGGAAGTACCAGCGACAATTAAGACCCGATCTGTTGCGGAAATGTGGCCGAGGTATTTTAAGGCATAGGCAGTTAGATAAGGTACCCATAAAATCGTCGCTTGTTCAGGCGATAGATTGGATGGAGTCAAGACTAAACGATCAGCGGGAACGATAATTTCGTCTCCTAGGCTAGGGTAGCGATTAAAGTCATAGGGACCGATGGGGGTCACAGCTTGATTTAACCACTTGGGGTCGACATCCGGGCCGATCTCAGTCACGATGCCAGTGGCTTCATAACCTAATGGATAGACATCATGGTGGTTAGCTTCACCAGGTAAGCGACGTCCGTTGATAAAATTAAGTTGATCGCCGGTAATGGTGGTACTGAGAACTTTTAATTTAACGTCATTGTTCTTGGGATCAGGTAAGACTAGCTGGTCAAGTTTTAAGTTGGACAAACCTGAACCATGAACCCGTGCAATTCTTGCCATTGTTTTCACCTCCATATATCTATATTATAGCGAAAAAGATCGTAAAATCAGATTATTATTGCTTGTTTACGAATCTTGTTATAATAGAAGCTGGACTGAATAGACTTGGAGGGAAATAATGAAATTAATCTCATGGAATATTGATTCTTTAAATGCTGCCTTAACCGGGACCTCAGACCGGTCTGAACAGACTCGCGTGGTATTAAAAACGATTGCGGCCCAAGCCCCAGACACGATTGCCATTCAAGAGACTAAACTGGGGGCTAGTGGTTTGACTAAGAAGCATCAAGCGGGACTAGCAGAATTTTTTCCTGGTTATCAATACGTGTGGCGTTCTTCAGAAGAACCGGCCCGCAAAGGCTATGCAGGGACTTTGTATTTATATAAAGATGAGTACACTCCAACTGTTACTTATCCAGTCATTGATGCGCCCAGTCCAATGGATCAGGAAGGACGGATTATCACCCTTGAATTCCCAGATTTCTTCTTAACAGAGGTTTATACGCCGAACGCGGGGAATGGCCTCAAGCGTCTCGCTGAAAGGGAAGTTTGGGATGATCGTTTCCGGGAGTATTTACAATCCTTGGATCAAGAGAAACCCGTATTGGTTTCTGGCGATTTAAATGTAGCGCATGAAGAGATTGATTTAGCTCATCCTGGGAGTAACCATCATTCCGCTGGTTTTACGGATGAAGAACGGTCGCACTTTACCAAACTATTAGCAGCTGGCTTTACGGATACTTTCCGCCACTTAAATCCAGATGCGAAAGGTCAATATACCTGGTGGGCCCAACGTTCGTTAACCAGTAAAGTAAACAATTCAGGGTGGCGGATTGATTATTGGTTGGTCTCTAACCGGCTAGCCGATCGCGTTACTAATTCGACGATGTTAGATTCAGGGGAACGCCGGGATCATACGCCGATCATGTTAGAAATTGACTTGCAAGCAGATTAATAGACATTTATCAAAGGCTTTGTTAGGATAATTCAATATTATTGATGAATGGAGTATTTAATCATGACTAAAGCTTTGATTGTTCTAACTAATGTTGCCAAGTACGATTCCCTTGATCGTCCGACTGGATTATGGCTAAGTGAATTAACGCATTTCTATGATGTTATGCGCGACCATCAAGTGGAGGTTGACGTTGTTAGCCCTACAGGAGGCTACATTCCCTTAGATCCACACAGTATGATGTCAATGGATGTGACGGATTGGAAGTACTATCAAGACTCTGATTTTCGCAATCAGGTTTTAGGAGCCACCTTAAGTCCTGATCAGGTAGTCCCTCAGGATTACGACTTAATTTATTATGCAGGTGGTCACGGGGCCATGTGGGATTTCCCAGCTTCAACTGTGATTGCTGATATCGCCAGCCAAATTTATCAAAATAATGGTATAGTGGCAGCTATTTGCCATGGCGTGGCCGGTTTGCTACCGATTAAGGATGAAAAGGGAGAGCCATTAGTTGCTAATAAACGATTAACAGGCTTTAGTAATACCGAAGAAGCAGCGAATGAAACGACGGATGCGGTTCCGTTCTTAGCAGAAGATGCCTTAAAAGAATTAGGCGCCAACTATCAAGCAGGCCCTTCTTTTACCAGCTGTGTACAAGTTGATGGTCGTTTATTAACGGGACAAAATCCTCAATCAGCACGTGATTTAGCGGAAACGGTAATTGAACATTTAGGATAATTTTTCAGGACAGGTGCGAAAACGATCGCATCTGTCCTTTTTTCGTTATAAAATAAAAGGGTAAGAAAGCGTTAACATCTGCTGGCTTACGGAAAGCGGTTTGACAGATTAGATCATTCTTACTATAGTCTAATTAAATCGTAATTTGATAGTTGATGTGTCAAGAACACTCGCTGAATCATCCACAAAGGGTGATTTGAGGAGGTGGAGAAGAGTGTTTAAAAAGGTTTTGGTAGCTAACCGTGGTGAAATTGCCACACGCATTATCCGCGCTTGTCATGAACTTGGAATTAAAGCCGTGGCTGTTTATCCCAAAGAAGATGAATTTAGTGCCCATCGTCAGGCGGCGGATGAAGCTTATTTAATCGGTGCCGGGCAAGCGCCAATTGATGCTTATTTGAATATTGACGAAATTATTCGCGTTGCCAAGTTAAGTGGCGCCGAAGCGATCCATCCCGGATATGGTTTTTTGGCCGAAAATGCTGATTTAGCACAAGCTTGTGTCGATAACGGCATTAAATTTATTGGTCCCAAACCGGAACACCTCCGGATGTTTGGGGATAAACTAACGGCGAAGCAAGTGGCTATTGATGCCGGCTTACAACCGATTCCCGGCTTAGTTGGTGATATTGATGATGTTAATCAAGTCCGAGAATTTGCTCATCAGCATGGTTATCCCATCATGATTAAGGCTGCTAACGGTGGTGGTGGTCGTGGAATGCGGATCATTAACGATGATCAAGAATTGGCCGCGGAATATGATCAGGCGCGTGATGAGGCGATGAAGGCTTTTGGATCCAGCAAGATGTATGTTGAAAAAGACATCCAAAATCCTAAGCACATTGAAGTGCAGATCATAGCTGATGAACATGGGCATGTTATGCACTTGTTTGAACGGGACTGTTCAGTGCAACGCCGGCACCAAAAAGTGATTGAATTTGCTCCCAGTGTAGTTTTGAGTCCCGAACGTCGTGCTCAAGTCTGTCAAATGGCAGTTAAGTTAATGGAGAGTGTTCATTATCAGAACGCGGCCACCGTTGAATTCTTGGAAACGCCGGAACAATTCTACTTCATCGAAGTCAATCCCCGGATTCAAGTGGAACATACGGTGACAGAATTAATTACCGGGATTGATTTGGTTAAGACCCAACTTCAAGTTGCCGCGGGTGAAGATTTACACGCCGATATCCATTTACCACAGCAGGCTGATTTGAAATACAATGGAGCCGCCATCCAATGCCGGGTGACGACCGAAGATCCGGCCAATAATTTTATGCCAGATACGGGTAAAATTACGACTTATCAGGCACCAGGTGGACCGGGAGTACGTCTAGATGGTAATGTCTATCCTGGTTATCAGGTGACGGAGTTCTTTGACTCACTTTTGGTCAAATGTTGTACCAAAGGGGAAGATTTTGATGATGCTCGGGTGAAAATGGTACGGGCACTACAGGAATTTACAGTACGGGGCGTCAAGACGAATATCCCATTTATGGAAAATGTCTTGCAAGATCCAACCTTTAGGCAAGGAGATTGTTCCACTACCTTCATTGATGAAACTCCAGGACTCTTTAATTTCGAGAATCAAACGGATGCTAAAGCTCAGTTGGTTAACTATATTTCTAATGTGACCGTAAATGGTTTTGCGGGTGTGGAGCAGCGACCAGAATTAACGCTTCCCGAAATGAATGCACCGCGTTTGGATCAAATTGAACCGACGACACCAACTCCAAGAACGGTGAAGGACATTTTAGATGCTGAAGGGGCGGAGGCAGCTTTAGCCTTTGTGAAAGAGCAACCGAAAGTCTTATTGACGGATACGACGATGCGGGATGCCCACCAAAGTCTTTTTGCAACGCGGATGCGGACTTATGATATGTTGCCGGCGATGAAAGTGTATGATCAAGCCTTGCCACAGCTGTTCTCAGTAGAAAGCTGGGGTGGCGCCACTTTTGATGTTTGTTATCGGTTCCTTGGTGAAGATCCATGGGTGCGGTTACGTTTATTAAAAGAGTATATGCCACATACCTTACAGCAAATGCTATTACGGGCTTCCAATTCAGTTGGCTATCAAAACTATCCAGATAATGTCTTAAAACGGTTTATTGATCACAGTGCCAAAAGTGGGGTCGATGTTTTCCGGATCTTTGATTCTTTGAATTGGATTGAACAGATGCAACGGAGTATTGATTATGTTCGGGAAACCGGTAAGATTGCCGAAGGGGCAATGTGCTTTGCTGGTGATTTCTTAAATCCAAATGAGCATAAGTATACTTTGAATTACTATCTTGATCTGGCCCAGTCCTTAATCGATGCTGGGGCCCAAATGATTGGGATTAAAGATATGGCTGGTTTGTTAAAGCCGCAAGCCGCTTATGAGCTGGTGGGTGAATTAAAGGCCAAATTTGATGTGCCAATTCACCTACATACGCATGACACTACTGGGAATGGGGTGGCGACATATGTATCAGCTACCCAAGCAGGAGTGGATATTGTTGATGTTGCCATGGCTGCTATGGCTGGGACGACTAGTCAACCAAGTTTGGGAACCTTCTATTACGCTCTAGAAGGAGATGAACGGCAACCAGCACTTAACATGAATAATGTGGCGCGACTCAATAACTACTGGGCAAATGTCCGACCACTATATCAAGACTTCTCCAATGGGGTAAACGCTCCACAACCTGATTTGTATCAAACGGAGATGCCCGGTGGTCAATATTCGAACCTGCAACAACAATCAAAATCCTTGGGAATTAATGATTTTAGCAAGGTGGAAGCTAAATACCGAGAAGTTAATCAATTGCTGGGTAATATCATTAAAGTAACGCCAAGTTCAAAAGTGGTCGGCGATATGGCGATCTTTATGATTCAAAACCAATTGGATAAGGACAATATCTTAACCAAGGGGCAACAAGTGGACTTCCCTGATTCCGTGGTGAACTTCTTTGCGGGGGATCTAGGTCAACCATATGGTGGCTTCCCAGCTGATCTGCAAAAGGTCGTGTTAAAGGATCATCCAGCAATCACCGTGCGACCAGGGAGTTTAGCTGACCCGGTTGATTTTGCAGCGGTCAAGGCAGAATTAGCTGAGAAGATTCATCGTGAGCCGACAGAAGATGATTTACTCGGTTACCTCATGTATCCGAAGGTCTTTGTTGATTACTTCCATAACAATGAACAGTATGGTCCATTGATGGATTTGGATACGACCACTTATTATCAAGGAATGCGTCCGGGAGAAGAAATTCAGATCCAATTGTCAGTCGGACAAACTATGCTTTTGAAGTTGCTTTTTGTAACGCCAGCTGATGCAGATGGTTACCGTTCCCTTTATTATGAATTAGATGGGCAGGCCTACCAGATGTCAGTGAAGGATCAAAGTCTTAAGGGGCAGGTTGTTAGTGTCCCGAAGGCAGATCCCGATGATCCTAGTCAAATTGGGATGCCATTGAACGGGACCATCGTTAAGGTCAATGTCAAGGCGGGTGATCAAGTTAAAGTCGGTGATGTGCTTGTCACTACTGAGGCGATGAAGATGGAATCGGCCGTTAAAGCACCCTTTACAGGAACGGTGCAAGATGTATTGGTTAAAGTTGGCGATACTTTAAAGAGTCAAGACTTACTATTAACCTTAGCTAAATAATTTTTATCATAATTAAAGCGCTCGAGTTATAGGATGTTATTTGAGAAATCTTTGAAATTCAGAGTATCCCTAATTTTTTGCCATCCCGTATCGTTATGGTGTGCTCACCGTATAAGTTTAAAAGAGTTTAAGTTAAAACGTAGATGTAGTGTCAATGATCAAAAAGACATAGGGTAGTCTTGATTAATAACCAACTATAGTTTATCATTGTAAATGAAAAGAGAGCCAACCAGTACCAGTGGTTGACCCTCAATCGTGATTTGGCACTTATTAGTTAGCTATCAACATAGCTAACTCGCTTGATTTGCTAGCTGCGACTATTGTCGTGGTTAGCTTTTTTTAATTGCTACATATGCATATGCGGAAGCCAGAATAACCTTATCTAGCCTGGCAATTAGCATACAGACAATTATTGTCAAAAGCGTAGTGCCCTTTCTTATTAAATTTCACTTTGGTGATACCTCCATGATTTGACTTTGGTGAGGGGTATACCCAAGTGCCAAATAATAAGCAAAATGAACTTGCCTATTGGCTAGCATCATGGTTAATTACTCCTTGGTGCTAGCCTATTTTTTATTATATAAAATTATTTAAAAAATAACAAGATGTAGTACGCAAGACATGCAGTAAAGGAAATTATGTGGTAATAATCATTAATTGTATCAATCGTTTCGCAACGTTTAGTGAGAGAATCACATCATATTGAGACGGTTATTGACCATTGCTATTATTATGCTTGGATAGCAATTCTAACTCTCTATTGCGAATGATCTCTAGTCGCCTTGATCTATACTTTATATTTTTACAGTGTAAAAATATGACAAATATGGCAAATACAAGTATGACTGCTCCAATCCAGCCAAAGGTTATATTAATATTTGTCGATGTTTCTTTAATTAAAGTATAGATGGAATCTGGGTCCTTATCGAATTTTAGATAATAATTTAGTTCGAGTGGAAGCATAATGTAGCCTAGAGTTAGTAATGATGCTGTAGTAGATGCGAGAGATAATGTTAGTGTAAGAGGGTTAGTAGACGATTTTTTATTTTGTTCTTCCTCCCATTTATAGGCGTTTAGTTGAGCTAATGTAGTACAGGCATTAACGTTTTTCTTGAGTAAGTTTAATTTCTTTGGTTGCATAGTTTCTCTTTCTTATCATGGAATTTAAATTGTGGTGGAGTAAATGTATTAGATTTTTTGATAATAATGAACTGATCAGTGGGTTGCCATTGCCTATAAATAAATTAGGTGAAAAGAACTAGCTTGAGAAATGGGTGCAAAATCCTAGTAGCCTAATGTAGATAAATATTGATGACTAGCTAATTGCTCCTGACAATCAAGTTGATTTTTGAGATTGATTTCATAAATCGTGGTGGCAGATGGATTTAGTAATGGGATCACACTCGACCAATCAATTTTACCGGTCCCAATTGGCAAACTATCATGAGTTTGACCCAGGGAATCAACTAAGTGGTAGTGATAAATATTATTTTTAAGGTGGCGCAAGGAAGCTACTAAGCGTTCATTATCACCATGTAAACTGAAAAAAATATGCGAAACATCCGCGACCAAGCGAAATTGGTGGCGGATGATTTCGTTTTCTACTTGAGGATCGCCATAAGCAAAGACCGGCGAGATAGAATTTTCAAACATGACGTGATTACCACCGAGATTTTTTAATTGATCTAAGCGGTGATAGCAGGTTGCTTGAGCGTTGGTTAAGTTGCCATAGGCTGAAAGCATCGCCTTGAAGCCATGCTCGCCATCATAAGAACCATGGATTAAACATTGGCTATCAGTAGCAATTGCTAAATCAATTAGTTGATGTGCGGTGGTCATCACGAATTCATATAGTTCTGGGAATTGCTGCTCTGGAACAATTAATTCACTATGATAACCTTTGAAATTCATGGGTTGATGTAAAACGATGTTAGTTATCCCCTGATCTTGAACATATTCAATCGCTTGGCGGAGATGTTGGATACCTTGGGGAGTAAAATCAGGCACGTCTGTAAAAATCTCGAAAACATCGGGATGGTATTGGAGCCGATCCTTAATTTGGCCCCAATCACTACTAGCCTTAAGTCCTAGTAACATAAACAAAACTTCCTTTGTTAAATTTTGTGGTGGTACTTAAATTCAATAAAGATAAAGAAAACAATACAGATAATAGCGGAAATCGCCACAATCCCAAAGGCCCCATTCCAATTGTTAGAGCCAACAATCGAGCCAATTCCATATGAGGCAATTACTTCTCCAAAGGCATAACCAAAGAATCCGGAAAGGCCAATCCCCCCAGCGACCGATTCAATTGGGAGAACATCCATAATCACAATGCCCATTAAAACCTGTTGGGCATAGATACAAATCCCCATCAAGCCTAAGAGTAAGTAGGTTATTGTCACACTGTGGGTTCCGGCATAGAGAGGGGTTGCAATTAAGACTAAGGTCGAACAAGCCAAAGTAATCGGGACCCGCCGTCCTTTGAGCACCTTATCAGAAAATAGCCCAATTAGAATGGTTCCGGGAATGGCCGCATATTCAAAGACCGTATAGCCAGTATTAGTAATGACTGATGAGAACCCTTTTCCCGTCGATAGGTAAATCGGGATCCAATTTTCAATTCCGTAACGAAGGATATAGGAAAAAGCATTCATGATACAAAAGGCCCAGACAATGGGATTTTTAAGAATGTTATCGCGAAAAGCACCCCAAGTCGTTTTGTGCTTGATGTTCTTTTGTTCATCTTTATTTACCCGAGGCAGCCCGACCGATTCGGGAGTATCAACGCCCATGGTCATGACGATAATCGCCATCACAATGGATATGATCGAGGGGATCATAAAAATATTCTGAATATTAGCGGCCCCGTAGATCGATACTATCGTTGCCACAATAATTGAGGCTGTCCCAGAACCAATATTATGGGAAATATTCCAAGTACTGGTCGCCGTTCCTAAATTCTCGGCATCAAACCAGGTCGCCAGTGATTTCTGGCAGCTCGGCGCCCCAAACCCTTGGGTAATTCCCACAAAAATCATTAAAGTAATCATGACCCCAAGGCTATGGGTATAGCCGAAACACCAGTTAAAAATCGCAGAGAGAATCAGACCGATCCCTACTGAAAAGCGGGGATTCATACGGTCAACTAATAAGCCAACAAAAAACTTTCCAATCCCGTAAGAAACCGCTAATGCCGATAGGACTAAACCGACCTGGGCAGTTGTAAATCCAGCATATTTAGTCAGGTGGGGTGAAGCTAAGGTGAAGTTGGATTTAACAACATAATAAGCAGCATAGGCTAAAATAGTGCTGATAAGAATTCGACTCCGATATTTAAGATATGCCCGTGGTTGCTGGTCATTGGGAATAAGTTGAGTAGCAGGTGCACTGGGTAATAGCCAATTAAACATGTTTGAAGCCTCCTTTGCAAAGTAATCGCTTTCATGATTTTGGCTTTATTATATAACACTAGTAGCTAATAATGAATGGCTATCAGAGTTTTAAGTTTTATAAAAAACTTGCCTGTTGATAACGATGTTGGTAAAATAACCATATCCACCAATGTTAATCGGATTAACATTGGTGGAGAGAAGGACGTACCAAGGAGAAATAATAATGAGTGAGAAACAGAGGTTTCATCACGGGGATCTAAAAAATGCTGCCCTTAGAGAAGGTCTGAAAATTATTGAAACTCGTGGCTATCAGCAGGTTGAAATTAAAACGATTGCTCAAGCTTGTGGGGTTAGTTCACCGTCAATTTATCGCCATTTTAAGAGCAAAAAGGACTTAATGAATGCTTTGCTAGTTAAGACTTCAGAACTTTTCTATGATTATTTAGATTATCAGGATGACCAAGCTAAATCTCCTAAAGAAGAATTAATTGCTATGGGAATCAGATTTATTCGATTTTCGTGGGAGCAGCAGCATTATTTCGAATTTCTATTTAACAGTGGGTTTGCTTATAAGGTTAACTATGATCACGAGCAACTCTCCGTGGAGATGAATAATCACAATAGCTTTTCATTATTTGAGAAGACGGTAAAACGATATTTATTAGCCATGCAAGTTAAAGATAATATGGAAATGCATGTCATCAATTTGTGGTCATATATAAGTGGGCTCGCAAAGGTATCAGATCTTATCGAGAGTGGCAATAAAGAACAACAGTTAGAAGGTTACGTTAGGAATATGATGGCTATTTATACTAGTGGGATCAATAAGGCATAGATTTAAATACGGGGTGAAAAATGGATATAAAATACATAATGCAAGAACGGCATACTGTTAGAAAATATAAGGATGAACTAATTAGTGAGGATATCAAGGATAAAATCAACGCAAAAATAATAGAATTATGTCATGATCACGATGTTTTGGTGGGTTTAGAAACCGATGGGGCGACAGCTCTACGGGGTGTTATGACAAAGTTCATGTCCAGTAATGTTAAAAATATGCTTGTTTTCAAAGGTGACCGCTATCAGGTTGGGTATGTCGCTGCGGAGTTAATGTTATTTATCCAAGAGTTAGGCCTAAATTCTTGGTTTGTCGGTGGGAGCATTAATCGTAAAAAAATAGGCGAAGATGTGGTGGCGCTACTTGTTTTCGGTCATGGTCAGACCAATGGTAAAGGTCATCAAACTAAAACCATAAGTCAGGTCAGTGATTATCAACCGAATAGATATCCCGAATGGTATTTAGCAGGTCTGAATGCATGTCTTTTAGCACCGACGGCCTTTAATAAACAACATTTTTATGTTGATTATAATAATGGGAATCCGCAAATATATATGAAAACGGGTCCTTACGCAGAGCTTGAGGCCGGCATCTTAAGTTACTTTTTTGAAAAGGCTTCTGGTTATAAGCTAACTTATGGTGAAGCTTGATATATTATTTAGGATCAATCGGCCATCAATAGTGTAAAATAATCTAAAAAGGACAAGATCAATGTTAAAAATAAGGGTAGATCAATATCAGACCAAGGCCTTATTAAACGGGTTTTTGTATCGTGAATATCGTGATTTAACATATGTCGAACGGCCGGTATCGGAAATTCAACAGCTTAATCTATTCATTCCACAAGCATATTATCAGCAAGAATCCATTAATGGTTATACGGCAGCTACTGCACCAATTTTTGTTCCCAACACCGTGGGTGATTATTTGCCGGGGCCGGCTGATTTTCCGGGGAATGATCAATGGCCGAGTCGCTCCAAAACGATTGAAGCAGCTTTGCAACGAGGCTATGTGGTCGCTTCACCGGGGTTGCGGGGCCGGACTCAGCAAAATGAATCAGGCGACTATATTGGTAAAGCACCTGCTTTTATAGTCGATTTGAAAGCGGCGATCCGCTTTTTACGGCATAATGCTGATCATTTGCCGGGGAATTACGAAAGAATCATTACTAATGGGACCAGTGCTGGCGGCGCAACCTCGGCGCTGGCAGGAGTATCAGGTAATCATCCGTTTTTTCAGCCCTTGCTAGATGAACTTGGTGCGGCAAAGGAGTCCGACGCCATTTATGCCGCAAGTTGTTATTGCCCGATTCACAATTTGGAACATGCTGATCTGGCTTATGAATGGCAATTTAATGGGATTACCACTTACCATAATCAGCAAATGGATTTTAAGACTGACCCACCTCGAGCAATTGCGGTTGATGGGGAATTAACCAATGAGCAACAAAAATTGTCAAAAGAATTAAAGCAGGGCTTTAGAGCATACTTCAATCAGCTGAATTTACATGACCAGCAAGGAAAAGAACTGACCATTGATCAGGATGGAAAAGGCTCCTTTTTGAAACTCATACAAGCTCTAATCATGCAATCAGCTCAACAGGTACTTAATGAAGGACAAACACTTTCAGCGGAGGCGGGATTAACTGTTGTTGACCAACAAGTTGTGGGCATTGATTGGCCACAATATCTTGCCTATATTGGGCGAAAAAAGGCGGTACCGGCATTTGACGATTTGACCTTAGCTAGCGCTGAGAATGACCTCTTTGGGACTCGTCAGATTCCGCAACAACATTTTACGGATTTTGGTCAATTGAATTCACAGGTTAAGGCAAGTCAGGCTGATCCAGCTTTGGTCGCAGCAGTTAATCCAATCCACTACTTGACCGAAACGTCAGGTCAAACAGCCCACTATTGGCGAATTCGACATGGAGCGAGTGACCGAGATACTGCATTTTCCATTCCTCTCATCTTAGCCTTATTCCTTCAAGATCAAGGAAAGCAGGTTGACTTTGCTTATCCTTGGGGAATTGGTCATGATGGTGATTATGATTTAGTAGCCTTGTTTGATTGGATTGATCAGATTTGTCAGTAAAAAAGGAGTGATGAATCATGAAAAAAATCGTTGTTTTATCAGGAAGTCCGCATCATCCAGGAACATCTGAACAACTAGTAGATGCTTTTGTGAAGGGAGCAATAGAAGCTGGCAATGAGCTTTATCGGTTTGATGCTGGTCGGCGAGTTAATGAATTCTCTTTAATTCAACTGGTTGATAATCATTCTGGAATGGAAGTAGAAGAGGAACCCGATGATGTCATTAAAGAAGAAGTGATGCCGAAATTATTAGCAGCCGATTTAGTGGTCTTTGGATCGTCGCTTTACTATTATGGAATTAACTCCGCTTTAAAAGCCGTGATTGATCGTTTTTATAGTTATAATCATGAATTGCATGGTGACAAAGAAGCGATAACTTTGATTTCTGGCTATGGCGATGAAGATGCCTTTAAGTCCTTAGAACTTTACTTTGATCAATTATTACAATATATGCGCTGGCCACTGGTAGGTAAGGCCTTAGCGGCAGATTCATGGAACGAAGCTAAGCTTGCTCAGCATGTTGAAGCGGCCTATCAGTTAGGAAGGAAAATCCATTAAAAAGAGGGTAGGAAGAAAACGGATGTTTTCCCTACCCTTGTTCATTTGATTATACTAGTAATTGCGGTCAATAAGGCGCCCCACGAGCCTAATTGATTTTTTCACCAGTTTGTATCTTAATATTCACGCAAGGCTTTGATTTGGCGACCGTTAGCATCAAAATTAGCGGGATTAAGCCAACTTTCGAAGCGTCGTTTTAGAATCGGCCATTGTTCAGGAGTG
Organism: Limosilactobacillus gastricus DSM 16045; assembly: GCF_001434365.1. Classification (GTDB taxonomy): domain Bacteria; phylum Bacillota; class Bacilli; order Lactobacillales; family Lactobacillaceae; genus Limosilactobacillus; species Limosilactobacillus gastricus. The sequence continues at coordinate 17,694 of NZ_AZFN01000015.1, forward strand.
ATGGAGAACCAAGCGGTATCCCGGCTCCGTCCCTTATAGATGACGGCATTTTTAAAAGTCCCTTCATAGCAGAAACCTAAGCGAGAAGCCGCCTTGCGGGAGCGTTGGTTTAATGAATCACATTTCCACTCATAACGACGGTAGTGTAATTCTTCAAAGACGTATTTCATGACTAGATATTGAGCTTCCGTCGCTAACCGTGAGTGGCGAAGTTCCGGAAAGTAAATGACTCGTCCCATCTCAACCGTACGCCAATCTGGATTGATATTTAATAAAGCGAAAGTCCCAACCACTTGACCAGTGTCGTTAGTAATGGCGAGATGATAGGGATTGGCTGATTGTTCATAACTAGTGAGTAAGCTTTGGACCTCGGCCTTAGTTTGGTAGGGTTCCTCAAATAAGTAGGTCCAATCATCTAAATGGCTAAAATCAGTATAGTAGCGGCTGATGTCATCAAGATGACGAGCTAGGTCAATGTGTTCAACTTGACCATATTGACCAGCCAAGGTGGTGAAATTAGGTAGTTGGCCAGGCTGATCATTTTCAACGGTGGGACCAACTAATTGATTAAAACGATTCAATGGCATAATAATAACCTCATAATTATTTAATTTTTTATTAGTTTAGCACAGGAATTAAATAACGTTAATATGATAAGATGAAATTATTATGATTTCTTGAGGAGTGAGAAAATGGAATCAACCTTAATCATTGAGGATTTCTCGGCCTTAGGGCAAATTTCAATGGTTGCTTCATTAAGTATTTTGCAGACCTTTGGTTGTGCTACGGCAGCTTTACCAACGAGTTTGTTATCTACCCAAACGGAAGGCTTTGGTCAGCCGGTTCAGCTAGCAACTTCAGCTTGGTTCAAGGCAACTACAAGCCATTGGCAGGACCAGAATGTTAAGATTTCGGCGGCTTTAATCGGTTATCTTGGGAATCAGGCAACAATCAGTGATGTAATTGATGCCTTGACTAAATTCCGACCGAGTTTGGTCTTGGTGGATCCAGCCATGGCGGATCAAGGTGAACTGTACCCAGGCTTGAATTCAGACTATGTAGATGCCATTCGGCAGTTGTGCCATTCGGCAAATTTGATCACGCCCAATGTGACCGAATTAGCTTTGTTGACGGATTGTGAAGTGCCCAAGCAAATTGATTTAGCCTGGGTGCAGAATTGCTTAAATAAATTAGAATTATTGAGGATCTCAGCTTCGGTTGTGGTATCGGGGGTACGGATGGCGGATCAAATTGGCAGTGTAATTGCGGCGAATAATCAATTAGAATTTGTTGCTAGTCCATATTTTTCCGGGCACTTCTATGGAACGGGTGATACCTTCGCTCCCTTGCTATTAGGCTTTTTGCAACGTGGAATGTCACTAAAAGAAGCGGTTCAAAAATCGACTAAGCTTATGGAGATTGCGGTAGAAGAAACTAGTCACTTAACCGCAGAAGATCGCAAGTATGGTTTACAGTTAGCAAAATTGTTAGGAAAGTTAAGTACGGAAGTAGCTAATGGCCGCCAGAAAGATTGGTAACAACGACACCAATAACAATTAAGGTGATTCCAAGTCCTTGCATCATGGAAATATTTTCTTTGAAAATAACAAATGAAACAATTGCGGCGAGGACAATTCCGGCACCACCCCATGTTGCATAGGCAATATTCAGTTTAATGCCTTGTAAACATAAAGACAGAAAATAGAAACAAAGGGCATAGGAAGCTAGGGTTCCCAAGGAAAACCATAATTTGGTAAAGCCAGCCGAAAATTTCATTAAATTAGTCCCAAGCAACTCAAATAAAATCGCGAAAAATAGTTCTAAATAATATACAAACATGTGTAGATATACCTCCATTAGATAGTATTTGGATTATATCAATGCGATTTTTTTAAAAGTTGACTTGAATTTAAAAAATGACATGCGAGGTAACCTATTGGGAGGAGAGTGTTTAGTAATGAATCAGACCCAAACAAAAATTTTAGATTATATTGACCAACATTTGATGGAATATCAGAAATTAGCCCATTTTATTCATGAACATCCAGAAGTTAGTAACTATGAATTTGAATCATCAAAAGCTTTGGCGGACCGGTTACGAAAAACTGGTTTTACAGTCCAGATGGATGTAGCCGGTCATCGAACGGCTTTTGATGCTCGCTACCGATCCGTTAAAGATGGGCCAACCGTGGTCTTTTTAGCTGAATATGATGCTTTACCTAAGCTTGGTCATGCCTGCGGTCATAATTTGAATGGGGCCTATTCACTTCTAGCGGCGATTGCATTAAAAGAAGTGATGGATGAACTTGGTGGTGAAATTCGGGTTTATGGAACACCTGGGGAAGAAGGGGGCGAACTTGGTTCATCCAAAGGCTATTTTGTCGATGAGGGCTTCTTTGACGATGTCGACGCGGTCCTGTGCATGCATGCAGGGTGTCGTTGGATGCGCACAGTGCCGTATTTAGCTAATGCGCCGATGAATATTAAATTCACTGGAACGCCGTCTCATGCAGCCGCCTACCCAGAAAAAGGCCGTAGTGCCTTGGCTGGCGTCATTGAGACTTTTAATGGATTAAATGCAATGCGGGCCTACTTACCAAAAGATGCTAATGTCCATGGCATCATCACTGATGGAGGTGAGTTCCCTAATATTATTCCCGAACATGCAGCCGCCCAGTTCTTTATCCGTGCTTTTCAACGAAAAACGGTTGAACAAGTTTATCAACAACTGGAAAAAATTGCCCAAGGGGCGGCCTTAGCTACGGGGACCACCGTGACTTGTGAACCGGCACAACATCGGGTGGATAATCAGGTGTTGGTACCAGCATTTGATGAATTAGCTTGGCAACATATTGGAGATGCTCAAATACCCGATCGGGATCTGCAAACTGATACTTTTGATGTGGCGGCTTCATCTGATGTGGGAAATGTTAGTCAAGTAGTTCCCACCATTCAGCTAATTTCGTCAATTACTGATGATCTCATTAGTTTTCATACCGAAGAGTTCGCACAAGCTGCTGATAGCGAAAAAGGGATGAATTCAATTGCTCCGGGTGCTAAATTATTGGCGTTAACGGCCTATGATTTACTTGTTCAACCAGCAACATTGCAAGTCATTAAGGAGCAATGGCGGCTTGCGCTAGCGGATAATAATTAAGTAGCTATATAGAAATATATCAAGTTTAAAAGAGTTTAAAAATAAAATTAGAGTTTAAAAGAGTTTAAAAATAACGTGAATATAAAAGCAGGTTTTCTTCAATTTTTAGAAGTTAGCCTGCTTTTTATTTGTTATGGAGAATAGTTCGAAAAGATGGTTCGACGAGAGCTAATTTGCCAGCCTTATCCATGAGACGGTCAAGTTTTTCGTGATCAGATTGGCGAGCTTGTTCAGAATATTGAGTACGTTGTTGCAAAAGTTGCTCGTAAAAGGGAGTTAGTTTAGCGGCTCGCCAAAAATAGTCTTCATACATGACCTGATCGAAATGCCAGGGCTTATAGAATAGATTGTAGTGGACTAAGCGAGGATTAGCAACCATCTCATCGACATATTGCCAGTCTTTGGGCATTGCATTATTGATTTCAGCTAAATACTTAATTTTTCCTTGACCTAACCCGTTCAAATAATCTTGATCAGGAGCAATGCAGTCAAAGTGATATTGATCAATGAGGGATAATAGTTGTTCTTGGAACTTGATAGTGCGCATTTGAGCTAGATTTAAAACTAAAACCCCCGAATTAATATAATCGGCCGGCAATACTCCAATTGCCCCTTTAATATAAGCTAGCATGGGCGCAACGTGTTCAATGGAATGATCAGGCGCGGCCGCCATAAGGTAATCATCAAGCGGAGTATCTAATAACTTATCTGGGCAATCTGCCCACACCGTATCCGCATCAATATAGAGCGCCCGATCAAATTGTGGGAAAAGGTTAGCGATGAAAAGTCGATAGAAGATGGCTGGGGTATAGAAGTCGGCCCGCAAAAAATTTTCCGGTCGATTATCGATTCCCTCTAGCAGATCTGGGCCGATCTGGTAAAAATCAACCTGAATGTGATCTGGTACGAGGCTAGCTAAAATTGCTTTTGATTGTGCTGTGAGATCTTCGTGGATGAAAATTACTTGGTAGTCGCGGTGGGGACTGGCATATGAAATTAATGATTGAAGAGAAACGGCTGCGTAGGGGACAAAGTCATTGCTGATCGTGTAGAAAATGGGGGTGTTAGTGGACACGAGCTGCTCCTTTCAATTGGGGAATTAAGGCTTGGTATTGGTCTAATAATTGATCATATTCGTGTAAATGAAGTTGATTGTGCATCCGGTCCACTTCCCAAGGCTTAACAGTTAAAGTGTGAACCCAAGGGAAAAAGCGAAAGCTAGTCGGGAAATGCTGGAAAATCGTATTTTTATGGAGGCGTCGTTGGTCATTGTAGCGCCGCGGAGCGATCCGCTTGTGCTGCGCCAAAATATTCAAGGCAGATTGATCCGGCATAAATAAAGTTTTCGTCGCAAGGTATTGCCGGCATTTTTCAAATAAGCCGGTTTGTTTGATTTCGGCGAGGTTTAGTAAAAGGACGCCTGAATTTAAATAATCTAAGGCCCGGTGTTCGTGGTGGAAAAGCCACTTTCCGTAATGATCTAGGACGCCGACCATTTCGATCCCGGTCAGATCTTGATAATAAAATTGGTTAAATGGTTTCCGACAGATGATGTCATTATCTAAATATAAAATTCGATCAGGAATTGTGGGAATTTGATCAGCGTAGAGTCGTAACATCGAAAAGGGCGTGAAACGTGACGCCAGATTGGCAACTGGTGGTTGGGCTTGAAAGTAGTCGCCAGCATCAATTAAAGTCATGCGACTATCTGGATTGACTAGCTTAATTTGTTGCTCTATTAACTGAGCTGTGGCTGTATTGACCGGTTGGAATGTTTTCTCTGACGTCGTGATCGCCATAGTCATCACATAGATATGGAGAGGTTCACTAACATGCTCGGCTAGTGACAAACTAGTAATTAAAAATCCATCCGCAGCTTGCTGATCGCCACAAAATAGAATATTCATTGGTTAGCGTCCTCCTTTTGATAGTTAAATTGTTGATAGGTATTTAGTTGGGCGCGTTGTTGCATTTGACGACTAACTTGATCATGGAGCCATTTTTGCTGGGCTTTTGTTTTGAGATTAGTTGGCGCTTGATAAGGGCCATCCAGATAGACCACGATCTTAGGTTGGCCCGTCCACCGTTTTCCTTGATAGGTGGTGGTCATGACAAAAGTGGGGACCTGATGACTAACCGCAAAGCGAAATGAACTGGTCGCAAAGGGACGAATCTTGGTGTAGCTGGGCCAGACATGCGCCTCGGGATAAATGACGAGGTGGCCAGCTTGGTGCATAAGTTGGTCAATGGCGTCAATCATGGATCGTAGTTGGCTTTGAGTCTGACCAGTTGGAATGGCGCCACCATATTTTAATAGCTTTCCAATTATAGGAATGCCCCAATTAGCGGGTGCAGCTAAGGCATAGAAATGATAGGGATTGGTAATCAGTAGGGGCATAAAGACATCGTTAACGGGCTGTGTATGATTACCATAAATGATGTAAGCTTGCTGACGAAAGGGTTTGAGCTTAGCCAGATTGACGATCTTAACCCCGCAAAATAATCTGGTATAGATAAAGGCAAAGCCAGTTGCTCCGGTGCGGACTAACCAACGGATTAAGGATTGCCAAAGGCCGCGAGGTAGCCATTGGTAATCAGATGGTAACTGATAATCTTGATGCCGACTCTCGACAATATCATCGGTAAGGGAATCATAATAATATGTCTTTTGGTTCATGCAATGCTCCCCATATGTTTCGGATCATTAGGTTAATAAGTATATATTATAAACCTTTTTAATGAGTTACAAAACCGCCTAAATTAATTGGTTTATGACAAACAAATTAAGAGGAATAGCTAGCAGTGGAATATCAGCTTTGCTATAATAAAACGTATCTTTGAAAGCGGATTCACGGAGGCGACGATGGACGTATTTGACCGGATGCAGAATGGTCATCTATACAAACCAGAAGATCCCAACCTCGGGATTTCAAATACCAAACAATTAAAGAAGCAACGGTTGTTCAACCAAACGGCGGATCAAACCATTTTAAAAAGGATGTTCGCCGCTTTTGGTGATGGAAGTCAACTGAGACCTCCGTTATCTTCTGTATGGGGCGGTCAATTCGTAGAAGTAGGTCAGGATGTTAAGATTGGTCCCGGTTTAACCTTAGTTGATGATGCGCCGATTATAATTGGTGATCGGGTTCAGATTGGTGCCAGCGTAACCATTTCGGTTGCTGGTCATCCGGTTGACCCGGCCTTACGTCGGTGTCGATTAGCTTTTAATCTGGCTGTCCACCTAGAGGATGACTGTGTGATCGGTGATCAAGTCATTATTTTGCCAGGAGTAACTATCGGCAAAGGAGCAATTATTGAAGCCGGCAGTATTGTGACGAAAGATGTTCCAGCTCACGTGGTCGCTGCTGGCAATCCATGTCGCGTGATTCAGCAAGTGCAAGTAGAAAAAGGAGAACCTAAGATGGCAAAAAGTGAATTTGAAAAAATGCGGGACGGTAGTCTTTATTTACCTGAGGATCCAGCGATCTTAGCTGAACAGCAGATTCATATGAAATTGCAGTATCAGTACAATAATCTTGAACCAGGAGATCCCCAACAAGCTGCCATGTTAAAAAAGATGTTTGCAGAGTGTGGGGAAGAATGTTATGTTGAACCGCCCTTGCATGCCAATTGGGGTGGTTTCCATACTCATTTAGGTGATCGGGTGTATGCGAACTTCAATTTAACCTTAGTTGATGATGCCGATATTTATATCGGAGATGACACGATGATTGGACCCAACGTTAATATCTCTACGGCGGGCCATCCGATTTGGCCAGCATATCGGCTTAAAAAATATCAACATAATCAACAGGTTCATATTGGTAAAAATTGTTGGCTTGGGGCTAACGTAACAGTCTTACCAGGAGTAACCATTGGTGACAATACGGTCGTAGGGGCTGGAAGCGTGGTTACCAAGGACTTGCCTGCTAATGTCGTAGCCGTTGGGAATCCATGTCGGGTGCTCCGTGAAATCAATGATCATGATCGTCAATACTATTATAAGGATCGACGGGTAGATTTGGATGAGTAGAAAAAGGGTGGGAAGAAACTAATTTACAGTCTCTTCCCACCCTTTATAAGATTATCCGTGTAGTTGGTAACGACCAGTAGCCATGGCGGCAATGACTCCGCCATCAATTAAAAGATCAGTTCCGGTAATGAAACTATTTTTGGGATCAAGTAAGAATTCAGCGGCAGCCGCCACTTCATCTGGGGTTCCAGGACGTCCGGCCGGGCTTGTTTCGATCATTTCACCATAAGCTTCCGGTTGAGCTGCTAATTCGTGCCGGGCCAAAGGAGTGATGATGACCCCAGGACTGACTGTGTTCAAGCGCGCCCCATGATCACCCCATAAAACTGCTTCGTGTTGGACACGAACGATGTTAGCCCGCTTAGCAACACCATAGGCTAAGCCAGAATTATCAATTGCTTTAACGCCAGGTAAAACGGCCAATTGATCAGCGGGGACGGTGGCTAATTGTCGTTCTAATTCCGGATCGAGTGGGAACATGTGACCAGCTTGACTGGAAATAACTAAGCCGGCACCGCCAGGAGCGATCACATTGCGAAAAATTTCTAAAGCAATTGCGGTTCCGACTAGGTCCACATCAATAATAGGTTGTGGATTAGCCATGTTGGGCGAGACCCCAGCGGTATGGATATAGTTAGTTACTTCACCGAGTGACTGAGCATAATCAGCAAAGGCTTGGATCGACTCTCGCTGACTTCCGTCGACAATTTTAGTTTCGACGACGAAGCCGGCATCAAGCAAGCCTTCCTTTGCCCGAGCAAGATTGTCTTCGTTAATGTCACCTAATAAGATGGTGTGGTTACTAGCTAGGCGTTGGACGATTTTTAAACCCATTTGACCGGCACCTAACAAGACGATGATTTCTTTTGGTTGTTTTAACATAATTGTTGCCTCCTGATTTGTTTACAAGTTAATTGTAAAGGACCATAATAGAAAATGTTAGCTGAATATTTCTATTATCAATTCAAAAATTTAATTATGAGTTCAATAATGAATTCACGACAAATTAACTCCGCCTTAGAATTGGCGCGAACCTTAAATTTTAATCAAGCTGCAGAAAACCTATTTATTTCCCAACCAACTCTTTCCTACCACATTAAAACCCTTGAAGAAGAGGTGGGCATCAAACTATTTGAACGCTCAGGGAAGGGCGCCGTATTGACCCCAGGGGGGAAACAATTTATTCATGATCTTCGCCAAATCAACCATGACCTATCAATGGCGATTGAACGAGCTCAAAATTTAGGGTGCCAATATCAGTCCTCTATTCGCTTGGGGGTGTTTGGCCTTTCAGCTTTGCCCCATTTGCCAGAGGCCATTTTAGAATTTAATCAGCAATATCCAGAAATTTTTGTGGATGTGGTTTTTGAATCGGGAAACGATCAATTAGACCAACTGCTAACGGGCCAGCTAGATTTGTCTTTTGCAGTGACCTCGAGTTTGCCTAAGGGCGGAGATTTACAAACTATTCCCTTATACGACAGTCCCATTAATTTATTAGTTAATCAGCAGGATCCCCTGGCTAATTTAGGGAAAGTTGAGTTAGGTCAGTTAGCTAACCGGACTTTAATCGTCGGTTCGGTTAGTCCGAAGGAATTAAAACATCTTCAGAATCAAGTTGTCACCAATTATCAGGTCCAAACGATTAATTCCCCCAATCACGCCACCACCATTACCCATGTGTTAACGAAGCGGGGGATTTGTCTAACGCCGACTTTTTTAAAGGATGCGACGCCGGGCTTGACCTGGCTATCATTAGCAGAAGAAGTGTTGATCCCTTGCTCAATGGTGATGCGACGCGGTGAAATTCCAGCGTCTTTACGAACCTTAATTGATATCTTAATCCAGGTCCATCAAGGGGCTGGGCAGCGATCTGATTAACGAACTTAAAAAAGTTAAAAATCATCCTTGACAAAACAAAAGATGATTGTTAGGATAATTAAAAATTAATTATAAAACGCTGAGAAGAGATAAGTAGTAATGGTTTCGAGGAACAGAGAACTAACGGTTGGTGTGAGTTAGGCAGGTAAACCTTATGAAAATGGTCTTGGAGCTAGATTTATTGCAAGGATGACAAGCGATAAACGAGTGATGAACGATATCTCATCCGACTATAATTTTGTAGTTAGTAAGGGCTAATATGTGAGTATTAGCTGAAACGAGGGTGGTATCACGTTAATGGTTCCATTAACCGTCCCTAGGAAGTATCCATTGATATTTCCTAGGGACTTTTTATTTGCTCAGCGGAAAGGGGTTTAGAAATGACGAAAACTTCAACACAAGCGCTATTTGAACAATTAAAAAGTAAGCACTGGGTGGATTTGACCCATCCCTTTGGCCCGGATAGCCCACACTTCCCAGCTTTCCAGCCGGCGGAATTTAAAACAATTTTTACCACGGATCAGGATGGCTTCTTCGTTAAGCAATATACTTTTCCCGGTCAATATGGGACCCATTTGGATCCACCCGTGCACTTTTACGCAGGTGATCAACGCTATATTGATGATTTGCCGATCAAAGATTTAGTGTTACCTCTGGTGGTCATTGACCACAGTGAGCTAGCTGCACAAGATCCAGATCGCAGTTTAACTGTTGCGGATCTGCAAGCTTGGGAGCAAGAACATGGTGAAATCCCAGCGGGGGCTTTCGTGGCCCTGCGGACGGATTGGAGTAAGCGGTGGCCATCACAAGCCAAATTCGAAAATCAGGATGCGGCCGGACAAAACCATTATCCCGGCTGGAGCATTGAAGCACTTAAATATATTTATGAAGAGCGCCATGCCAAAGCGAACGGTCATGAAACCTTTGACACTGACACGGCGGTGGATCAAACGGATGGTTTGCCAGCGGAGTATTATGTGTTATCGCATGGTCACTTTCAAGTGGAGTTGTTAACGAATCTTGATCAAGTTCCAGCTACGGGAGCAGAAATTCTAATTTCAGTGCCGCGGGCTGAAAAAGCCCCAGGTTTTCCGGTACGAGCAGTGGCCATTTTTGATTAGTAACGAGGTAGAAGAGAAAGAGAGTGTGTAGATTATGACAAAATTACATTATGATATTGTAGGTAGCTTTTTACGTCCAGCAGCTTTAAAGACGGCGCGCGAACAATTTGAACATGGCCAGATTGATCATGACCAATTAAAGCAAGTTGAAGATCAAGAAATCAAAAAGTTGGTTCAAAAGGAAATTCAGGTCGGCTTAAAGGTGGTTTCCGATGGCGAATTTCGGCGGAGTTACTGGCACCTAGATACCTTCTGGGGCTTTGGGGGCGTTAAACATACAGTTCCTAAGAATGGTTACTTCTTCCATGATGAAGAAACCCGGGCCGATTCAGCGCAAGTTGCTGGTAAAATTAGCTTTCAACCAGGACATCCTGATGTAGAGGCCTTCAAATTCTTGAAGACTTTAACGGATGGGACCGATGTAACACCTCGGCAAAGTATTCCCGCTCCAGCTCAGTTCTATGCGGAATTAGTCCGCGGGGAAGAAAATATCGCCGCCATCAAGCAATATTATGACCAAGAAGCTGACCTTTTGGCTGATATTTCCAAGGCCTATCGTGATTTGATTTTGGCTTTGTATGACGCGGGGGCCCGGGATATTAAGCTGGATGATTGTACTTGGGGAATGGTCGTCGATGATGAGTTTTGGGCTACGATGGCCTCAGCTGGTTTTGATCGGGATGCCTTACAAGACACCTACTTAAAAGTTAATAACGACGCTTTAGTTGATTTGCCGGCGGATTTACGAATTTCAACCCATATCTGTCGGGGAAACTATCATTCTACCTGGGCTGCTCAAGGTGGCTATGCCCCAGTCGCTAGTCATCTGTTTGCCAAGGAAAAGGTGGAGGCCTTCTATCTTGAATTTGATGATGATCGGTCTGGGGACTTTGCGCCGCTTGCCGGGGTGCCAGCCGGTAAAGAAGTCGTGGTTGGTCTAGTCACTAGTAAAAAGCCGGAACTTGAAGATCCAGCAACGCTTAAAGCGCGGGTTCAAGAGGCCAGTCAATATGTAGCATTAGAAGATTTGGCGCTTTCAACGCAATGTGGCTTTGCCTCAACCGAAGAAGGTAACAAGCTAACTGAAGACCAACAGTGGGCCAAGATTAAGTTAGTAATTGATACTGCCAAGGAAATCTGGGGATAAAAGGAGATAATAAATTATGACGAACTTACATTACGATATTGTGGGGAGTTTTTTACGCCCCGAAGCTTTAAAGCAAGCCCGCGAACAATTTGAACAAGGTCAAATTGATCATGATCAATTGAAACAAGTTGAGGATCAAGAAATCCAAAAGTTAGTGCAAAAGGAAGTCGAAGCCGGCTTAAAGGTGGTTTCTGATGGTGAATTCCGGCGGAGTTACTGGCACTTAGATACTTTCTGGGGCTTTGATGGGGTTGACCATACCCAAGCGGAGCATGGTTACTTCTTCCACGATGAAGAAACCCGGGCCGATTCGGCGACTGTGGTCGGAAAGATCAAGTTTAACCCTCAACATCCTGATTTGTTGGCCTTCAAATTTTTAAAATCCATTACGCCAGCTGGAATTGTTCCCCGCCAGAGTTTCCCTTCTCCTGCACAATTATATTTTGAATTGGTGCGGGATGAACGTAATGTCAAAGCCTTAGAAAAGGTTTATCCAAATACAGACGAATTGTTGGCCGACGTTTCTAATGCTTATCGGGATTTAATCCTCGCTCTTTACGATGCGGGAGCACGTGATATCAAGTTGGATGATTGTACCTGGGGTGTCCTAGTGGATGAATCATTCTGGCAGGGACCCGGAAGTGAAATCTTTGATCGGACCGACTTACAAAGTAAGTTCTTGCAATTGAATAATGATGCCTTGGTTGATTTGCCGGATGATCTGCGGATTTCGACCCACGTTTGTCGCGGGAATTTCCACTCGACGTGGGCTTCTAGTGGTGGTTATGCCCCAGTTGCCGAAGATTTGTTTGCCAAGGAAAAGGTCGATGCCTTTTACCTTGAATTTGATGATGATCGGTCTGGAGACTTTGCACCTTTGGCCGAAGTGCCAGCCGGCAAAGAAGTGGTGATCGGTTTGGTAACAAGTAAGAAACCAGAACTAGAGGACCCAGCAGTCTTAAAAGCGCGGGTGAAAGAGGCTAGTCAATACGTGGCATTAGAAGATTTGGCACTTTCAACACAATGTGGCTTCGCCTCGACGGAAGAAGGAAATAAGTTAACCGAAGCTCAACAATGGGCCAAGATTAAGTTAGTAATTGATACCGCCAAAGAAATTTGGGGATAAATTAATCATGAGAAGATGGGGTAACTGTCTTCTCTTTCTTTTTGCTTTGTAAAATTAAAAGAGCACTGTTAGATTTCTCTATCAGTACTCAATAGTGAATAACCAAAGTTATTTTGTTATCTGTTTATATTTATTTATAGTGATCTCTAAAAGACAAGAAAAAGATTTCATCTTTTTCTACCATATAGACCAATCGATGTTCATCATTAATACGGCGCGACCAAGTTCCTGAGTAGCGATATTTCAATGGTTCAGGTTTCCCAATACCTTCAAAAGGATTGCGTTTAATATCATCAATCAAACGATTAATCCTCTTGAGTATTTTTTTGTCTTCACGTTGCCATGGAATGTAATCTTTCCAGGCCTGTTCTGTAAAGTTAAACATCTTCATCCTCTACCAGTTGGTGCTGTTCGACATTTCTTTGCTTAACCTGTTCTATCCCGGATAGAACCTTATCAGAAAGATATTCATTACTCATTAGTCGAATTGTTTCTTGAATACTATCCCAATTTTCTTTGGATAAAACAACAATGTCTTCGTCAGGGTTTTTGTTAACTACCATTAATGGCTCATATTCGTCATTAACCTTTTTCATGTAGTCCTTGAGGTTATTTCTAAAGTTAGAATAAACTATAGCGTCCATGTACATGACCTCTCTTTCTTATTTTATATAATTATATTATTTGACAAGAAGTTGTACAAGTTTAATTCGATTAATTTTAATATTTTTTATCTGTCAATAAAATGGGCAATTTTTCAACCCAAATTATATTAAGGATGGTTACCAAATTGAAATGCCCCTCTATACTGGATTTGTCTATCCAGCATAGGGGGCATCTCAACTAATTAACTAATTCCACTGTTCTTTTTGATAAGCCATTTCCCAGAATTGAAGCTCATAAGCGCTACTACGGATAAAGGCTTCCGCCATTTGATCCCGGGTAGTTGAATCAACTCGTTGAGCTCCTTGATTCACGAGATCTAGCATGCGATTAACTGCTTGGACATAATCATCATCAATATAATTGTCAATCCATTGTTGATAGAGGGCGACTGGTGAACCGTGGGCTTGTAAGTGCAGACCAACAGCATGATAGAGCCAGTAGCAAGGTAATAAAGCCGCGATGCCAACTTCTGGACCGCCTGAAGATAAGGCAGCACGCATGTGGTTGACATAGTTATAACAAGTTGGGGCGATGCCTAGTTGATTGACCTCAGCTTTTTCTATCTTGAGGGTTTTAAACATTCCCTGACGGATAGCGACTTCACCATGATTTAAGGTTCGCTCACCAGCTAAGAGAGCGTTTCTTTCTGCCTCAACTTGTGATTGGGCCGCGATTTTGCCATGTAGATCACAGAAATTCTTTAAATAAAAATAATCTTGGATCAGATAGTAACGGAAAGTGGACAGTGGTAAAGTTCCTTGAGTTAATTCTTGGATAAAGGGATGGACAAAACTACGTTGCCATAATGGCATGGCAGCTTCTTGAATTTGATCAGTAAAAGTCATGTTAATCCTCCTGTTGTTTGATTAAGTAACGGTTAATAAGTGGCCAAGCCGCCTTTAAAAGTAGGTAGGCAACTAGAGATCCGACCAAGGTACTGAGGAAAAAACTGGGCACAAAAATCCAAATTGCGCCCTTCGTTCCCATAAAAAGTGCTGCTACTGGTTGGGCAATAATGGCTCCAATGATTCCCGTGCCCACGATTTCACCTGATACTCCGGCCCAAAGCTTTTTCGTGTGTTGATAGAACCAACCACTTAAGAAGGCTCCAATCATACTGCCAGGGAAGGCCAGAATAGTTCCAGTTCCTAAGAGATTTCGTAATAGCGAAGTCAAAAAGGCCTGCAACAAAGCCCATTCCGGACCTAGCAAAATCCCGGACAAGACATTAATGAAGTGCTGGACGGGAGCAACTTTGGCAGCGCCTATGGGGAAGGAGAATAAACTAGCTCCACAAGTAGCTAGAGCCACCAGAATCGCTGTAAGAGTCAGGCGATAGATGTGTTGATGTTGATAATTCATTTCAACAACTCCTTTCTAAATAGATTTGACAATCCGTTATTAAGCGCTGTTGAAATAAAGAAAAAGGTTCGGTAAGGGTAGAAACCTACACGCTTACCGAACCGACTTAGATTCTTTAGATTAAGCAGCTTCCCTTCGCTAGTACNCTTAGATTCTTTAGATTAAGCAGCTTCCCTTCGCTAGTACTAACTAGATCAGGTTCAAAGGGTCGATAAAAATCTCTCAGCCGAAAACCGGCACCCCTAGCGTGTTGTCGCCTATATTGTGACATGGAGAGAAACCGCTGTCAATAGTGATTCGCCGGCTTTTTAGAGTATAATAGCCCTAAGAAGAAGTCGGGGGATTTATCATGAAAAAACAGAAATTAACGATCATTGGGCTCATTATCGTTGTCGTAGCCGTGATTGTTGGCTTTGCTTGGGTCAAAACGAGTAAAGCACAACGCTATGTCCAATCAACCACGCCAACCTTATTTTTTCATGGGGGTGGCAGTAGTTATCACGCCGAAGAGCATATGGTGAATGCAGCCAAGCGAGCTGGTGTAACCAATACCGTTATTCGGGCGAATGTTGATCCAAACGGAAAAGTAACCTTATCGGGTTCAATGACTAAGCATTCGATTAACCCGATTGTAGAAGTTAATTATGAGAACAATCGCCAACTTGATTACAGCCAGCATGGCCGCTGGGCTGCTAATGTCGTTAAACTTTTGCAAAAACGCTATGGTATTAAGCAAGTGAAAATGGTGGGGCACTCTTTAGGTAATATTTCCATCATTTACTATGAATTACAAAATGCGCAAAAGAAATCTATGCCTAAAGTAGTTAAGCAAGTCGATATTGCAGGGCACTTTGCGGGCTTGAACTTTTCCCAAGTCCCCGCTAGTATTCGCCAACCAGCTGGCCTGAAATTAGATTCTAAAACCGGTAAACCTAATCAGATGAACGCCACTTATCAAGAGATGACCAAGCTCCGGCAAGTCTTACCAAAGAATCAGGTGCAAGTCTTGAATATTTATGGAGATATTGGGGGACAGACGGATGGAACGGTGCCAAATGTTTCATCCCTATCACTCAAATATCTAATTGCTTCGCGAGCTAAGTCATATCGAGAAGTAAAGATTACTGGTAAGCAAGCACGTCATAGTAAGTTGCATAGCAATGCTAAGGTTGATCGCGCTTTGATTAATTTTTTGTGGAGTAAGTAAAAAGTAGCTCAGGCAAAGCGCCTGAGCTACTTTCGTAAATGGGATTATTCAATTTCAATATGGGTATCGCTGTCATTAACCGCATCTAGTTTTGGTAAGGTCAAAATCAAGACCCCGTCTTCATACTTAGCACTAGCATCATTGATGTCCACATCTGGTAGGCGGAATTCCCGACTCATTTGACCATAACGCCGCTCACTGTGAAGAATGTTCCCATCTTTGTCGGAAACATCATCAAAAGTATCACGAGCGCCGGTGATGGTCAAAATGTTGTTAGCATAGTTGATGTGAATGTCTTTCTTTTGGAAGCCTGGCATATCAACCTTAACCCGATAGTTCTTTTCGGTTTCGGCAATGTCAGTCCGCATGTGACCATCATTATTAGCCATCTTCGAGAAGAAACTATCATTCATCCAGTTCCGCATATCAAAAATGTCACCAAATAAATCGTTTCGACGTTGAATTTCGTTAGCCATAAGATTACTCCCTTTCTATATGTATATATCACTTCTTTGATACAACTATATTATAGCACCAACTTTTGACATAGTACTAATTATTTTGACCTTTTTTGACCAAATGAAATTGTGATTAGTTAATAGTAGTTAAGTCCGCTTGGAAAAGGATTTTAAGGTATAATATTTTCATCAAACTAAAGGAGCTGATCATCAATGGCAGCTGAAATTACGATCCAATATAACCAAGTTAATTGGCCCCTCAATCAACCCTTTGACCAGGATGGCTTTTTACAATTAGTCCAACCCCGGGTGGTTGATGGTGGGCAAGACTTGACTAATCAGTACGACTTATCCGTTGAACACCGCAATCTATTAGTTAATCAAGCGGGTCAATATCAAGTGACGATCAATGCCGTCTATGATTACCAAGTTTTAAAACGGTCGGTCACCGTGGTGGTTGGTAATGAAAATCAATCCTATGCGGCGAATAATCAGTCGAATAAGCGTCACCGTTGGTGGAAGTGGGCCTTAGTGATTCTGGTAATTCTAGTAGCCTGGTTTGCCCTGCATCAACGCAATGTCAATCGAGCTAATGAAGCCCTCCAAGAATCGCAATCGAGTCAGATTGCATCCAATTCAAGTCAAATTTCGAGTTTGTCGAATGACAATCAAAAGTTAACTAATCAAATTAATCAATTGAAGGCGGCAGTTCAACAATACCAATCTGACCATGATCAAAGTGAGTTGACTCAGAGTTTGAATACGATTAAGCAACAAAACGAGGAAATTAAGGCCGATTTATCAACGACTTCTCAAGCTAAATTACAAGCCATCAATACGGCGATTAATTCCATCAGTAATCACCCAGATCAAGCGGCGACAACAATTAGTAATTTGGAAGATAGTATGCAAACCGCGACAAATTGGTTCAATCAATTTACACAAACCATCTCTAACTGGCTCAATCGAATATAAGTGAGGAAAAGCAATGGATGAAGAAAGAGATTTAAAGATATTACAAGATTTAATTCGGCTTCAAACAGTCAATGGTAATGAGGCCCAGGCAGCTCATTACCTACAGGAGATTTTAAGGCAAGCTGGTGCCCGAGTTGAGATGGTAGAGTTTGCTCCAGAGAGATCAGGATTAGTTGCTGAAATTGGGCCGACCACGGGACCAGTCTTAGCTTTAGCTGGTCATTTAGATACGGTGGCGATTGGCGATCCAGCTAGTTGGCACCACGATCCCTTTGGCGCTGAAGTTGTGAATGGCCGGATTTATGGCCGGGGGTCCGTGGATATGAAGGGGGGTTTGGCGGCTATGGTAGCCACCATGCTAGCACTGGCGGAAGAAGCCGATCAGCTTAAAGGGCGCCTCCGCTTGCTGATTTCTGTAGATGAGGAAGTTGGTGGGCAAGGATCCCTCCAGTTAACCCGGCTGGGCTATGTTCATGATGTTGACGCTATGATTGTGTGTGAGGCGACTGATGATCAGATTCAGTATGCTCACTGTGGCTCCTTTGATTATCAGATTGACTCACAAGGGAAATTAGCCCATAGTTCACGACCACAACTGGGAGCGAATGCGGTCATGAATCTGGTAGATTATATCAATCAAGAGGTCCATGCCTTTGATGATCATCCGACTAGTCCGGTTTTAGGCGAATTAGTCCATAGTGTAACGGTCTTTCACGGGGGCGAACAATTAAACTCAATTCCTGCCAAGGCCTATTTACAAGGCAATGTACGGACAATTCCCGAATGCGATAACCAAGCGACTAAGGAACGACTCCAAGCCATCATTGATGACTTGAACCGAGATCCGAAACATCAGTTATCCCTTTCGATTGTGGCTGATTTTATGCCGGTTGTGACGGATCCCAATGATCCTTTTATTGGACAACTCCAAGATGTCGTCGAAGCAGTCACTGGTCAACGACCGACCGCAACTATTTCTCATGGGGCGACGGATGCTTCGCGCTATGTCATGGATGATCATCAATTTGCGGTGGTTGAATACGGACCGGGGTCAGAAGATCAATCCCATCAGGTTGATGAATCCTTAGACCTGGAAGACTATTACCAAGCAATCACTGTTTATCAAAAGTTAGCTCATGATTTCTTAATTTAATTTTAATAATAGGATTGACTTTTGGGATGCCCTCTCGTAGAATAATGGCAATATCAAAATACGTTGATCAGACTAGTAACTAATGACCGTTATATAGCAAGCCAATGTTGATGGGAGATTGGTAAACCGTAGTTAGCGAATCACATCTGGTAGTTAATCGTCTGAAAATAGTAGGATGATTCGGGAAGGCCCGTTAGCGCTGCGAGTTTAAAGTTTGAACTCTCTGAGGTGGTTATCGTGAGGTAATCATAAAATGAGGTGGCACCGCGTCCTACGCCCTCATCGTCGATATGACGATGGGGGCTTTTTAAAACTTTAAACTTGATAAGGTGATGAATGTGAATTGATCACGAAAAAAGGTGGTACCACGCCCTGGCGTCCTTTGGCTGAATTAGCCGAGGGCGTTTTTTGTTTGAGGAGGAAAAATTATGAAGAAGATGAAACAGTTCCTGGCCCTGTTATGCTTGGGAATAGTGGGGGTATTACTAGTTGGTTGTCAAAAACAGTCGGTGACCCAAAAGGCTAATACCCAAGACACTTGGGCGAAAATCAAAAAACGCGGCACCCTCTTAATTGGGGTAGATGACAGCTTTGTGCCGATGGATTTTCGGCAAAAGAATGGTCAACTGGTGGGATATGATGTGGATTTAACGAAGGCCGTTTGTAAAAAGCTGGGGCTAAAAGCGGAGTTTCAATCGATTGATTGGTCAATGAAGGAGACCGAGTTACGGAACGGCACGATCGATGTGATTTGGAATGGCTACACCCGGACCAAGGCACGAACAAAGAAAGTTGCTTTTAGTCGGGTTTATGAACGGTCTGGTCAAGCCCTCGTGGTCCGTAAAGATAGTGGGATTAATAAGTTTTCGGATATGAAAGGCAAGACTTTAGGGGTTCAACAGGGATCGACGGCTTATACGGATCTCCTAAAGTATCCAAAGTTATTGAAGCAATACATTAAAAACGGCACGCCAATTATCTATAATGACAATAACTCTTCTTTCTTGGATTTAAAGGCGGGCCGAATCCAAGGGGTACTAACTGGCTCGGTTTATGCTGGTTATTATGCGACCCACTTGGATAAAAATAAGTACAAACTGATTGGTTTGGATGTCTTTCCGAGTGATCAAGTCGCCGTTGGGATGCGTAAAGGTGATCGGACCCTCCTCAAGAAGATTAATTGGGCTTTAGGAGAACTACAAAAAGACGGTACCCTGCGCAAGATTAATCAAAAATGGCTGGGGATTGATGATGATTATTTGGGCCCCGTGGATTAGGTTTTGATATATAAAAATATGCATTGCCTGATACTCAGTCCTTCGCTATACTACTACGGTAGACAAATATTAACGTGTCAGAATGTTAAAGACTTTTTATATCGGGGGACGAAAATGACAACTTTTATGATGCAACTAATCACCGGAATCGTCTGGTTGGTTTTAATCATTGTTGGTTGGCGGCAAGGTCGGTTTAACTGGCTCGGTTATGTGTTATTAGTTGCCTTGGCGGGAATCATGCATGGGCTAGCACCACGGTTGCCAGAAAGCTGGATGCTCTGGTGGGCATTATTATGTGTCATTTTAAATTTCTTAATCTTTTTTGCCTTTAAGAAGAAGGTTAATTAGCAATAAGTAGCGTTTCTGAATAGGAGACGCTATTTTATTTTAGAAAAATAAGCCACTTCCTTAGATTTATGTTATTATTGATTACAATTCAATGAGAGAATACTAATCAAACAGAACGGAGGAAGATAAAATGTCACGAAAAATCGGAATTGTTGGGATGGGAAATGTTGGAGCTGCGGCGGCGCATTACATTGTGGCTAACGGTTTTGCGGATCAATTAGTGTTAATTGATAAGAATGAAGCCAAGGTTAAGGCTGATGCCCTTGACTTTGAAGATGCTATGTCAAACTTACAATACCATACTGATATCACGGTTAATGATTACAGCGCCTTAGAAGATGCGGATGTGGTGATTTCCGCGATTGGAAGCATTAAGCTCCAAGATAATGCAGGAGATGACCGCTTTGTGGAATTACCATTCACGCGGGTTAACGCCCGTGAAGTGGCGGAAAATCTCAAGGCGGCTGGTTTCCATGGTAAGTTGGTTGTAATTACCAACCCGGTTGATGTGATTACGTCGATTTATCAACAAGTTACTGGGTTACCAAAGAACCATGTCATTGGGACTGGGACGCTTTTGGATTCATCACGGATGAAGCGGGCGGTTGCTTCTCGCTTAGGCTTGGATCCTCGTTCAGTGGTTGGCTATAACCTTGGGGAACATGGGAACTCTCAATTTACCGCTTGGTCAACCGTCCGGGTCTTAGGAAAACCGATTACCGAATTGGCTGAAGCCGGGGGCTTAGATCTAGAAGAATTGGATCATGAAGCCAAGGTTGGTGGTCACACGGTCTTCCATGGCAAGAAGTACACTAACTACGGGGTTTCCACGGCCGCTGTTAAGTTAGCCTTAACGATTATGTCGAACTCCTTAACCGAAATGCCGGTCTCAAACTATCGGGAAGAATATGGAATTTACCTTTCATATCCAGCCGTTGTTGGTAATGACGGGATTGTAGAACAATTGCAATTGGACTTAACTCAAGAAGAATTAGATAAGCTCCAAAATTCAGC
Source organism: Limosilactobacillus gastricus DSM 16045 (assembly GCF_001434365.1). Taxonomy (GTDB): domain Bacteria; phylum Bacillota; class Bacilli; order Lactobacillales; family Lactobacillaceae; genus Limosilactobacillus; species Limosilactobacillus gastricus. The sequence goes on from NZ_AZFN01000015.1 coordinate 38,619, forward strand.
TAACTTCATCAAGCAAAAGTATGCGGAAAGTCAAGAAGCCTTAAAAGACTAGTAAAAAACTGCGCTATGATCGGCGCAGTTTTTCTTTTGTCCAAGACCAGCTAGTATGAAGCATAGCGGCGGTTCCAAATGCCAGCAACCAAGTACCGATCCACAGGGCGGTTATGGTAATGTAGGGGTGGGAGTACCGGAATGATGCAATCCCACTGTACCGCCATAGTAATTGTTGCCAAAAGACGTTGGCTAGATAAGCTCGATAGGCATAGTTGGCGAGCCAATGCATGATGGACGACCAAGTTTGCCAAGAGCGCTGGGATTGCCAGATGATCCCCACTAGGATAATCACCAAAAGACTATAAAAGGTCATGGAAGGCTGATAATAAGCCGCCCGACTTAAATTAACGGGGAAGCCACGGGAAAATAATTGTTGATTGGTCCAAGACCAAGTAATTAACCAAGCAAAAATTATTAACAACCAATATTGTTGTAGCCAGGGCAGAACTTTATCAAAGAAGTTCCAAGCGAGGATGCCACCGATTCCATAGATGATGAAGCTAATAAAAATATGATCCAGCAAATACCAGGAGTGCTGATGAGGACCATTTAAGACATTGACGTCATAAAAGTAGATCCAGGTACCGTAAATGACAGTTGTGATGATAGTAACGATCCATCCTCGTTGCTTTTGGGCATGTAACCAATGATGAATCCACCAGAAAAGGGGCATCAAGATAATGAATTGGAGCATCATTGTGTTGTACCAAAGATGGGGCGCGGCGTTCCCGTTAATTGCTTGCCATAAAAAACTTTTAACGGAGTGGTAATGCTCATGTTGTTGGAGCTTAGGCATGATAAGTAAATAAGTCAGTGTCCACCAAATTGTTGGAACGCCAAGTTGGTGCCATTGCTGGCGATAGTAGGGCCAAGCTTGCCAGCTTTGATCATGCTTGCGCATGGTGGTGTACAAAATTCCCCAGATGAAGGCCGGGGCGGTATATTTAACCAAATCATAAAGCATTCCCAAATTAAATTGGACACCGGTCGGCTGATTGGTAATGACCAGATTTAAAATTGGTTGCAACATGACGGCCGTACAAGCAAAGACTTTCAGATAATCTCCCCAATCAGCGGGCGCTTTATTCTTCATGATCCTTTCCTTTCGTAGAAATATTCATGGGTCTATTTTATCATTGCTTTCTAAATTAATTATCTTTAAAATTGTAAAGGTAAACTATTTTTTGTTAATTGTGTGAGGGGTACGGCTTTATTATCACAACCAAAAATTTAGAATAGTTAAAATATGTAACTTTTTTACCGAAAACCATTAAAAAACGATGAGAATAGGGTAAAATAGTTAACTATAATCAATTACTTGCTCGACTAGAAAAGGAGGCTTTTATGTCAAAATCTAGCCAGCCGAGTGGCTATGTGGAAGGCTCGAATGTCAATCCAGATGGAACTCGGCGCGAATTATCAAACTTAAATGTGCAAATGATCGCGATTGGTGGGGCCATTGGGACCGGGTTATTCCTAGGATCGGGGAGCACGATTCACCGGACTGGGCCATCGATCCTGTTGGTATACATCATTATTGGGTTCTTCTTTTACCTGATGATGCGGGCGATTGGGGAAATGATGTACACCGATCCCAGCAAACATACCTTTGTGGCCTTTATCCACCGTTATATGGGGCCTAAATATGGACGGTTTGCGGAATGGAATTATTGGTTAACCATCGTCTTAACCGCCATGGCTGAAATGATTGCCATTTCGACCTATGTCCGAACCTGGTTCCCGTCTTGGCCGGGATGGTTGGTGCAAATTGTCTTCTTATTGGCGATGATGGGCTTGAACCTATTTGTAGTTTCCGCCTTTGGGAAAGCCGAAACTGTGATGGCCTTAATCAAGATTTTTGCCATTTTGGCTTTGATTGTGATTGGGATTATTATGGTGATTATGCATTATAAGAGTCCAACTGGTCATATTGCTAGTTTTACCAATGTGCTTGGAAACTTTAAGATGTTCCCAAATGGGATTGATCAATTTATCTTTGCCTTTCCAATGGTCTTCTTTGCCTTCCAAGGAATTGAATTCGTGGGAATTACCACGGCTGAAACGAAAAATCCGCGGCAGGTGTTACCAAAAGCGATTAATCAGACCCTGTTACGGATCTTAATTTTCTATGTTGGGGCTTTGTTTGTTATCATGTCGATTACCCCATGGCGGCAAATTAATGCTGATTCCAGCCCGTTCGTCCAAATCTTCTCGTTAGCCGGGATTCCAGCCGCAGGGGACATTATCAATCTAGTGGTAATTATTGCAGCCACTTCGTCCTTGAATAGTTTTCTCTTTTCTGGTGGTCGGCACCTGTATCAATTGGCCTTAGAAGCGGGTCCTAATAAGATGCAGGTCTTTAAAACAATTTCATTAAACGGGATTCCCGTTTATGCTGTGATCGGGACCGCTGTCTTGACCTTATTTGCGCCGATTATTACCGCTACGGGAATGACGGATGCCTTTAGCTTTGTGACTTCCATCTCTAGTGATATCTATATTATCGTTTGTGTCTTGACGATGATTTCACATTTACGCTACCGTCAATCGAGTGAATTCTTAGATCATGAATTCCAGATGCCATTGGCGAAGTTCTCGAATCCACTGACAATTCTCTTTTTCGTTGTCATTTACGCCAGTCTCTTCTTTAGCCCAACATCCATTTGGGCTGCGGTCGGCGCTTCGGTCTGGGCAATCGGCTTCTTCTTAGTGATTGCTTACCGTGATAAGCATGGTGCCTACCCTAAAGATGGCTCTTTAAGTGAGTAGAGGTTAAAAATGGATAATATTGAGGCGTGGAACCAATTAACTGAATTTTGTGGTCCTCGCGATTTACCTGACTTATCACCAATATCTATCCAAGAACGGCTAGCCACAAATCAAGTGGACGTAGCCGTTCTTTTTGGTGGATCGATTATTGCTGGTGGAGATGCATTTGCTGAAGCGATCAGCCATGGGATTGCTAAGCATTATGTGATTGTTGGGGGACATGGTCATACGACGGCGACCCTTCGACAACTCATGCAAACAGAATTGCCAGAGCTGCAGGTGACTGATCAATCAGAAGCGGCTCTTTTTCAAGCATACTTAAAGACAAAGTATGACCTGGCTGCTGATTTGCTGGAAACAGCCTCGACTAACTGCGGTAATAACATTACTAATTTATTAGCTTTATTGGATGCCCAGCAAATTCAGGCCACCAGTTTTCTATTGATGCAAGACGCTAGTATGCAACGTCGAATGGCTGCCGGATTGTTAAAGGAGCGCCCGCAGGCACAGATTATCAATTACGCAACTTATCAGGTGCGGTTCGTTAAGCAAGGTGATCACCTGGGGTTTGATCATCAGCCGGCGGGAATGTGGGATCTAAAACGGTACCAGAGCCTGTTAATGGGAGAAATTCCCCGCTTACGAGATGATGAAGCGGGGTATGGACCACGGGGCAAGCATTTCATTGCCCATGTCGAGGTACCAGCATTGGTGCTGGCGGCTTTTGAGCAACTGCGTCAGCAATATCCGGGACTAATTCGGGAGGCTAATCAAAAATTTGCTAGTCATAAATAAAAAGAAGTTGGTGAAGAATCATTCTTCCCAACTTCTTTTGGCGTTATTGATTGTATGCTTGTAAAGCGGCCAAGACGTCGGTCTTTTCAGTTTGGACGAGAGCGACACGACTAGCAATTACCTTGGTATCCATTTCGATTTCTCGGGTAAGACCAGGCGTGTTCAGCTTTGGTTCAAAGAAGGCTTTAAATTCGGCTAAGCGATCGGCAGTCTTAAAGACTCGCGAAATTACCGTGATGTAAGTGGCAAATTCCATATCACCACCGACCGTAGCTTCTAACCAATCCCAATCATTACGGATCCAGTCCCAAGCATATTGTTGAGCAAATTCATTGGCTAAGAGGCCTTGGAACCAACCACGGAGATCTTGTGGTTTAATTGTTTCGGCATTTTCAAATTCACCAATTAAATGTTGAATTAGGTCAGCATCAGTGATGCTGGTGAGGGCCCCCCGTAAGGCTACTTTAAAGCTTGGATCAGTGGTTGTCCGGTATGTATTGAGCATTTCGTGGAAAATTTCAGCTGAAAGGTAATGTTGCAACTCATTTTTGATGATGGCCCCTCGCGTGTCAGCCGGCAAGTCCACTAGATGGTCATGATATTCAGCAAAGAGATCGTGGGCTTGACGGATGGCAACCTGGTTATGACCATACAAAGCAGCACTAATAATGGTTGGCCGCATTAAGATTTGATCGTTGGTATCCTGTTGGTTAGCCGTCCAGCCGAGTTGTTCTAATTGATCTTGACTCAAGGCTTTAAAGAAGTCTTGAAGATACTTTTCTTCCGCCTGGCCGGCTTGGATGAATTGTTTTAATTTATTAGCCGTTTGGTATAAGACATCGGTCACAATGTATGATGATTGATTAGCAAATTGTCCTAACCGGGGAATTAAATCAGCATACGAAATGTATTGACCTTGGGCTAATAGCGATAAGTCTTGAAGAAGTTCCCGTTGATCACTATTAGATAGCTGATCAACCTGGTCAAGCAGATCATTTAATAATTCGGTATCATATTGAACGATAAAGTGGGCTTGGTTGTCCTGGTTCAATAAGAAAGGTCGACCGGCCGTTTGACGTAAGCTTTGATAATCACCCAAGTCGAGACTTTCGGCAGTCATTAGCTTTGGCACGTCAGCGTAATTACTGTTCAGCGGAATCTGCCATTGGCGTCCTTGATCTTGATGCTCGCCAATAAAGAATTGGGCTTGCTTTAAGATTAGGTGACTGTTTTCTACCTTAGCTTGGACGACCGGATAACCAGGTTGTTCCAACCACGAGTTCATGATGTCGCCGATCGGCATGTTGGCGGCCTGTCCTAAGGCTTCCCAGAGATCGGTTCCCTTGGCATTACCATATTGGTGAGCAGCAAAGTAGTTTTTCAAACCTTGCCGTAGCGCATCATCGCCGATTAGCGAGCGGACCATCACGAGCATTCGCGAACCTTTGGCATAGACAATCGCGCCGTCAAAAATGGAGTCAATTTCTGCAGGGTTGTTAACATTAACATGGACGGATTGGACGCCATCGGTTGCATCCCGGTTAGTTGCCATTGGAACTTCAGTTGTTTGGAAAAGATCCCAAACATGCCAATCAGGTTCGAGGGCATCCACCGCCACGTATTCCATCATATTGGCAAAACTCTCGTTTAACCAGAGGTCATCCCACCATTGCATGGTCACTAAATCACCGAACCATTGGTGAGCTAACTCATGAGTAATTACAGTGGCGACCACTTGTTTCATTTCCAGGGCCGTGTTATCTGGATCTAGTAATAAGTAAGCTTCCCGATAGGTGACTAAGCCCCAGTTTTCCATCGCCCCAGCGGAGAAGTCAGGGAGGGCTAGTTGCCATGAATGTGGTAGCGGATATGGAGTTTGGTAGTAATCTTCGTAAAATTCAATGGCGCGTTTGGCGATATCCAAGGCAAAATCAAGTTCCTTGGCGGCATGGGCTTTGGTTGCGAAGACCCCGACTTGGACGCCGCTCTTCGTTTGGGTTAGCTTGCTTTGCAAGTCCCCAAAGGCAAAGGCCACCAAATAAGTTGACATTTTAACGGTCCGTTGGAAATAGTGATAACCATCGACCACCTTGGTTTCCGGCATATTGGCCAGGATTGTTTCTCCGGGTTGTTCGTCAAACTTAATCGCCAGGTCAAAAGTGGCCTTAGCTTCCGGTTCATCGATTGACGGGAAGGCTTGGCGAGCAAAGGTGGTTTCAAATTGGGTCCCAATTAATTGCTTCCGTTCGTCACCGATTTGGTAATAAGAAGGGTAGATCCCCATCATGGTGTCAGTTAAGGGAGCGGTATAATCAACGGTGATCGTTAATTCACCGGTGCTGGGACTCGTGAATTGGAGACTTTCCTGCTCATCATCACTCGTAAAGTCGACGGGACTTTGGTTAACAAGAACTTGACTAACTTGTAAAAATTTTTGGTGTAATTGTAGGTCGGTTTGGCTGGCATGACCTGTAATGGTGACTTGACCAGTAATGGACTTGGACTGACGATCAATCGCTAACTTAATTTGATAATTTTCCGGTTGGAAAAGATCATAAAAACGTGAAATTGCCATCTGAGAACTCCTTTATATCTGTGATAAGATTAGTATACGCTATTTAATGAATGAAACCCTAATTAAAACTTTAAGAGATGGAATGAATCATGTTAGAATTATCGATTTTAATGATGGAACGGGTCGGAATTGTCGTCCTGCTGGGCTTTATCTTGGTGTCGATTCCACAAATGCGGCGCTGGCTCTTTAATCCCACCATGGCCGGGAAATTTTGGCTAATTGTCCTCTTTTCCTTTGTGGCGGTAATCGCGAATATGACAGCGGTAGTAATTGGTCCTCATAACGAGATCGAATCATCCATCGTAATGATGAATTTGCCCCATGGCGATTCCTTAGCCAATGCACGGGTGCTGGCTATTTCTTCGGCCGGGATTGTCGGCGGACCTTTTGTTGGCGGTATGGTAGGACTAATTGCCGGCTTGCACCGGATGATGCAAGGGGGCCCGTCTGGCTGGTTTTATGTGATTTCTTCTTTAATTATTGGGCTTGCTTCGGGTGGCATGTATCGGTCACGCAATCATGAAGAGCAAGGTGGGGATCCCTTTGCGATTTTGACAACTCACCAAGCTTTTATTGTCGGCCTAGTCATGGAAACTCTCCAAATGGTCTTTGTTCTACTCTTTAGTGAACGGGGCTGGGAATTAGTTTCCTTTATTGCCTTTCCGATGATTGTAATTAATACCCTGGGGACGATGGTGTTTATCTCGGTTATTTCCATGTATTTCAAGCAGGAAAATCAAACTCGGGCGCTTCAGACTCAAACCGTGCTCAACTTAGCTAGTTCGACTTTGCCTTATTTTAGACAGGGGCTTAATTACGACTCGGCCCAAAAAGTCGCCCAGATCATTTTGGACAATACCAATTTTGCGGCCATTTCTTTAACGACCACGAAATCGATCTTGGCCCATGTGGGGGCGGGGAGCGATCACCATGTGGCGACGCATCAAATGGTGACTAATTTGTCACGAGAGGCGATCACGACTAATCAAGTTCATATTGCCCAGAGTAAAGAAGAAATTGGGTGCTCAAATCCTAATTGCCCTTTGCGGGCGGCGATTGTGGTCCCGCTGAATGTCGATCAAAAAATCGTGGGGACTCTTAAAATGTACTATACCGAAAGTTGGCGCCTGACCCCGGTGGAAATTGAATTGGCAAAAGGGCTAGCCGATCTTTTCTCTAGCCAAATTGCCTTAGGTGAAGCGGAACACCAAGCTAACCTGGTGCGGGATGCCGAGATTAAATCACTCCAAGCCCAAGTTAATCCCCACTTCTTCTTTAATGCTATTAATACCATTGCGGCAATGATTCGAATTAATAGCGAGCAGGCCCGCGAGTTGCTAATTAAGCTGTCGCAATACTTCCGGTCGAACCTTGTTGGCGCTCGGGCGACGACGATTACCTTGGATCAAGAACTCGCACAAGTAGAGGCCTACTTATCTTTGGAGCAGGCTCGTTTTCCGGGTAAGTATCAGGTTAAATTTGATGTTACGGCCAATCGGTCCCTCTTACTGCCACCCTTTGCCATTCAGATTTTAGTTGAAAATGCGATTCGCTATGCCTTTAAAGATCGACGCCAGGATAATCAAGTGACCGTGACCGCCCATGCTGATCAGCAATGGTTATCCATAGCGGTAGCCGATAATGGAGAAGGGATCGACCCAAATACTCTAGAAATTTATGGCGACCAAGAAGTCGAGTCCCAACACGGGAGCGGGACGGCGGTTTATAATTTAAACCAAAGATTAATTGGCCTCTATAACGATCAGAGTCGCTTACAAATTCAATCGAGTTCAGACGGGACAATTGTGAAGATGAAGATTCCAGTACAAATGGGAGGATAGGCATGAAAGTTTTAATTGTCGATGATGAACCACTGGCCATTGAGGAACTGAAATACCTAGTTGGCCAACATCCCCAAGTCACCCAAGTTGACCAGGCTGATGATGCCGCATCGACTCTAAAAGCCGTCAATGATCATCACTATGATGTCTTATTTTTAGATATTCATTTAGGGGATGAAGATGGCGTTAAATTAGGTAAGACAATTAGTCAATTTACTAATGCGCCTCAAATAATCTTTGCAACCGCCTATGATCAATATGCTTTGGCGGCCTTTGATGCTCACGCTACGGACTATATTCTCAAGCCCTATGAGGAGGCGCGCGTTCATGAAGCTTTAGATCGAGTCGCGACTAGTCAAAGTGAATCAAATCCGGCTACAGATAATCTCCAGCGGCCTTGGCTCGCCATTACGGCGGAAGATCGGACGGTCGTGATTCAAAAAGCGACGATTATTATGGCGGAAGTCACTGGGAATGAGGTGGTGATTACGACGACGGATGGGACATTTTATAGTAAACAGTCACTTGCTAAACTTGAGCAGGAACTTGATCATGAAGTCTTCATGCGAGTTCATCGTAATTATCTAGTTAATCTGACGATGGTGGCGGAGGCCGAACCAGGCTTTAACCATAATTATCAATTGACCTTACGGACGGGGCAGAAAGTCCCGGTTTCGCGGTCTTATGTCGGGATAGTTAAAACAACCCTGGGAATATAATTTAAGATTTTCTTAAGAGAATGGGTCGCTCGTTAGTTCACAAGGGCGGTCCATATTTATATGGGGCATTCTAGCCGAGAATTGAACCGTTTTCATAAAAATCACATATAATTAACCCTGTTAAAACTTTTGCAGATTAGGATTTAGGAGGGTTAAAGATGAGCGACAAGAATAATGGTGCTCCTGAAAAGAAACCAGCACCAATTATCATGCAAATGTCAATTTTTGCCATTATTTTGTTTATCTCGGGGATAATTTCATCATTCTTCCCCCAAAGTTTCGTGGTCCCAGCCGCAGTGATCGGAACGATCCTGTTGTACTTGGCCTTGACCTTTAAGATCGTTAAGTTGGAATGGGTAGAACAATTTGCTAATTTCTTAATTGGTTTGATTGGGTTCTTATTCGTCCCAGCCGGAATTTCTTTAGCAGCCCACTTGGATATTATGGCTAAAGAAGGGGTCCAAGACGTGATCGTGATCATCTTAGCAACGATCGTCTTATTGGTTGTGACTGCTTATACTGCTCGTTACATCATTCGAATTCACGAAAAATTAGTCGGGAAGAAGAAGGGTGAACTTGAAGGCGAAATTGAAGGGGAGGATAAGTAATCATGAGTGCAGCTTTAAATACCAACTTGATGCTACCTTTCACCGGAATCATTATCTGTTTAGTAACATTCTGGATCGGGCAATGGCTATTCAAGATTAGTAATGGTTTATTCATTTTCCACCCATTGTTTGTGGGGATGATTTTAGGAATTGTGGTCTTAGTCGTTTGGGGTAAAATTGCTCACTTACCAACGGCAACAGTCTACACGAAGTACTTTACACCTGGTGGGAATATTATTAACTGGTTCTTACAACCCGCAACCATTGCCTTCGCCGTCCCGTTGTTCAAGCGGAACGACGTTGTTAAGAAGTTCTGGTTAGACATCTTCTTATCATTAATTATTGGGTCAGTCATCTCACTCTTCATTATCTTCGGATTATCGAAGCTCTTCGGATTGTCTGATCAATCTGCCATCGCCATGACGACACAACCAGCTACCTTGGCGATCGCAACGCAAATTACAACATCACTTGGCGGGGAAGCCGCAATTACTTCATTGGCATGTATCCTGAATGCGGTTATCATTTACGCCATGGCTGATATCTTGATCAAGGTCTTCCGTTTACGCGGATCCAAGATCGGGTTAGGTCTTGGTCTTGGTACCGCCGGACACACGGTTGGATCTGCCAAGGGTGTTGAATTAGGTTCGGTCGAAGGTGCGATGGCGTCCATTTCAGTTGTTATTATTTCAATTGTTATGAATATTGTTGTTCCGCCGTTTGTACATTTGTTCATGTAATCTAAATTTGTTACGCTTACACGAAAAGGGTGCCTTTGAAGTGAACCCTTAAAGTTGGACACT
>NZ_AZFN01000016.1 GCF_001434365.1 Limosilactobacillus gastricus DSM 16045
TCTGTCCAACTTAGGGGGTTCACTTCTTTGAGAGCTTTATTTATTCTTGAATTTAAGGAAAAGATACTTACAAATTTGATACAAGGCAACGCCAACAAGAACGAAAAATAAAGTAATTAAGAATTCGGACATGGTAGCGACCTCCATTTGTCAAATCATACTAATTAAATACATTCAGAATAATTGTTTTCATGCCCTCAATGTCAGTCTCGCTAGGCAGTTCATGATTATCAATCAGATAGTCAATCACTGTTAGTAAGACGTTAGTTACCACCTTCTCTTGAAAAGCGGTCAGGGGAGCACCGTGATTGAACAATTCTTGAATGACTTCACGATAAAGTCTAGTCACTTCCGTTTCATAATTAAAATCGTCAAACTTAATCCCCCGCAGCGCCTTGACGAGTTCGATGTGACTGAGCAGGAAATTACCAATAATCGGCTGGAGATGAAGTAAGCGACTACGAAAATTATTGTTATCCTTAATCATTGGGATAATACGATTAATTTCCGCTTGGTAATCGGCAATGAAGTCACTTAACAAGGCACGCGTTAGTTGGTATTTATCCTCATAGTGACGATAGAAGGTCTGACGGTTAATCATAGCCTCTTGAGCGATCATTGAAACGGTCACTTCTCTAAAGGAAGTTTGGTTCACCAGTTTAACAAAGGCGTCAGCGATAGCTTTTTGGGTGCGTTGGGTTCGTAAATCAGTCATTTTTCACCTGCATTAATTTATGCTTTCCTGTCGTTTTAAACGACACTCTTTAACATAGTGTATCTTAACTATACATAGTAACGATTTCTGCTTCTTGTGACAAGGCTAGATTCTTTTTATCCTATACTTATCAAAAGAAGGAGGAGCGAGGAATATGTTCGAAATCTTCAAAAATAAAATGTATTGGTTATACCTGTTACTAGTTGCGGTGGTGATTGCAATTTTCTCCTTTGCGATGGTCGGTTCTCGGAGTACGGTGAAAGTTCAACAAATTCCAGTCGCCGTGGTTGACCTGGATCATTCAACTACTTCGCAACAAATCGTGAAGCGCTTAAAAAATCAGTTCAAAGATGATGATGCAACTTTGAAATTGACGACGGTGAAGAGCCAAAAGCAATTAACGAAAGACTTTAATCACAAGAAGTACTACGGGGCGATCGTGATTAAAAAAGATTTTGCTAAGAACTTAGCTTCCCAAACGCAATATCTACAATCGATGGTCATCGCTGCGAAGACTTCCACGACTAATGCTAATGCTGCTAACCTCCCTCAACAAGCCGGGATCGACTTTCAGGTGAATGCTGGGGCAAATGCCACGGTTAGTTCAGCTTTAACTACCGCCTTTACCAAGATGGGTCAAGCTCTATCGACTCGAATTAGCCAACAAGAATTAAGTGTTCTAACGCAAAATAATGTTTCGGTTGCTACCAGTCAATTATCCTTCTTGACCAGTCCGATTAAGACGACCGTTAAGACCGTTCATCCAATTAAAGATAAGACGATTAGCGGAATGTTACCATTGTTAATCACAGCGATTTCATGGATGGCTGGTTTGATTACTTCGATCCTACTTTGGCGTGAACACAAGAAGATGAGTGGTCACGATGTCCTTTCTGCAAAATCAATTACTGGTCAGATTTTAGGTGGGGGCTTAGTTACGATTGTTACATCGGTTGTCTTCTATGGCTTAGGATTGGCATTAGATCTTTATCTACCAAACTTCTGGATCTTTGTTGCTAACTTTATTGGGATTACCTTTATCTTCTACTTGATTCAAGCCTGCGTCTTGGATTGGTTTGGAATGAAAGGTTGGCCACTACTCATCTTAGTTTGGCTCTTTGGGATGGGAACCATGTCATACATTCCAGAAATGTTGAGTGGATTCTACCGGTACGGCATTTATTCATGGGTTCCAATGCGCTTTGCAATGGATATCTACAATAACATGCTCTACTACGCTAATGTGGCATCGACTTCGGCTCAATCATGGTTAATCCTTGGATGTGTCGGTGGTGCATCCTTGATCTTAATGTACTTGTCCAGTCTACGGAAAGTTAAATAACAAAATAAGCTCTCAGGCCTTGCTTGAGAGCTTATTTGTTTAAAATACTATGGTTTCCGGTAGCCACTAGAACTAAAATTAATTGATTTTCTTCAAATTTATAAATGACAATCCAACCATCATATTGGTTTTTATTACTACTGATCCGATTGGGGTGGAATTCTCGATATCCCTTCCATTTACCCGTTAAAGCATGGCCTTTGATTTTTTGAAGAGTAGGCTTGTCGTTATTCGCTATCGCCTTTAAGCAATCGTTTAGAAGATTGATAGGATAATGCTTTTTAGCAAGTTGTTTTAATTCTCGTTTAAAACTGGGGGTGCTTTTAATCTTCATTTATCTTTTCAATCCAATCATTAAAATCATTCAAATCGCCGATGGTTTCTAATTGGTCTGTTTCGGCTTCTCTCTTTGCTTCTAGCGCTTCCGAAGAATCTAGGAAATTAACTAGTTGAACTTCATTATTAGCTGCCTTAACTAAGGCTAATCGAATATATTCGGAAACAGTGAGACCTTGATCAGCCAAATTTTTTCTAGCCCGATCCTGGATGTTAGCAGTCACACGGGTGGAAACAATTTTATTTTTGATAGGAGCTTGAGTCATGATATCACCTCTTTTGTATTACTATCGTAATACAATTATAAATGAACTTGCATCTTTTTTCAATTCTACCAAGCTAGTGGTTCGACAACATAAAAGCAGGCATCGATTTTCGATGCCTGCTTTTTAACTTAACTATTTCAAACTATTAATGTATTCCATCGTCGCTTGTTTAGTTGCTTTAGTGGTAAGTGCTTGTTGCTGTTCGGTAGACATCGTTGGATTATTCGTCATCTCAGCTGTGACGATACTTTGCACCCGACTGGCAATGGCCGTTTGCATGCCGGTAGGGTCTTTTTGCGCTGCCGCTGCCAGTTTTTGGGCTTGCTTAACACTAAGAACATACCAGGAGTCAGGAACTTCAAATTGATAAGTCCGATGCCTCAATTGACCATTATTATCAAAGACCAGATTGAAGAGGGCTTTGTAGAACCCGTTCTTGTAGACATAGCGAGTCGTTTTCAGTTTTAAGACCGCTTGACCAGTGGTACTGGTAACTTTTGCCGATGAATCAGTCGTCTTCATTACTTGGCGTTTGCTAGAAGCCGTTGTCTTGTAGACATAGACTTTTTCAGAACCATTTCCAAGTCCTTGGTAAAGTAACATATTGGTAGAAGATGACGATCCAGCGGAAGAAGTCAGTTGATAAGTCTTGGTGGTCGTTTGTTCTTCCATTCCCCAATGATAGGTGTCATTGGCGATAATACCCACGGAACATGCGATCACCACGAGTAAGAAGGCAAAGCCGACAATTTTAGAACCCTTCATAACTGGTAGCACCAGGAAGATGAAGGCTAAAATGAGGGCGATAATTAAAATAGCAAGAATCATTATTTGGCCTCCTTTAATTTATCAAGATCAATATCAGTAGAGCGGTTGGGTTTAGATTTTAAGAAGAGGGAAAGAATTAAGGCTACAACAGCAAATCCAGTTGCCAGGATAAAGGTAGCGTGATAACCCGATAGCGCCGCATTAATGGCTTCATCCCGGTATTTAAGGGGCGTGTTATGTAAGACGGAGCTCGATGGCATCGCGTTTTTGGTAACGTTGGTCAAAACCGAAGTCATCACGGCCACCCCGATGGAAGACATTACCTGACGGAAAGTGTTGTTGCTAGCGGTCCCGTGAGACATTAATTCCATTGGTAAGGCGTTCATCCCAGCAGTCGTAACCGTCATAAGAGCCATAGCGATCCCAGCCATTCGGAAGGCGTAGAAGATGACAATGTAGGCCATGGAAGTATCTTTGGTAAGGAAGAAGAAAGGCACCGTTCCAATTGACAGTAAGAACATCCCAAGGATCGTCATATCCTTAGCCCCATAGCGGTCAAAAATTCGTCCGGCAATCGGCGCAATGACGGCGATCATCAAGGCCCCAGGCAGGAGCAGTAATCCGGAGTGGAAGGCAGAAATGCCCCGTAAATTTTGGATATATAAAGGTAAGATGATTTCAGCTCCGGTCATCGCCAGATTAGCGACGGCAGAAATCAAGGCAGCCATGGTAAATTCAACGGACTTGAAGACCCGTAAGTTTAAGAATGGTTCGTCCATCTTTAATTGCCGCCAAGCAAAAATAATGACGAAGATGACCCCGATTAAGATTTCAAGTAAGACCCAGGTATCGGTCCAACCATCAGTCCCGGCATTGGAGAAACCGTAAAGTAAGGTCCCAAAACCAATTGTTGAGGTAATGACCGATAAGAGATCAAGCTTGGTTTTCTTAATTGGCAAGACGTCTTTAATGAAGAAAATGGAGCCGATGAAAGCCACAGCGACGATTGGCAACATAATCCCAAAGAGATCCCGCCAAGTCCTACTATCAACGACCCATCCGGAAAGGGTTGGTCCAACTGCGGGTGCAAGACCAATCACGATCCCGTTGATCCCCATGGCAGCTCCCCGTTGTTCCGGTGGATAAATCGTTAAGAAGACGGTTTGCATTAAGGGCATAATAGCTCCGGCTCCTAAGGCTTGAATTAACCGACCGGCCAGTAGCATGCTAAAGGAATTAGCGCAAAAGGCGACTAAGGTCCCGCCAAAGAATGAAGCTAAAGCCACTAAGATAAGGGGCTTAGTCTTAAAGCGGGTCATTAGCCAAGCCGAGATCGGAATCATGATCCCGTTAACTAAGGAGAAACCCGTGGTTAACCATTGAACAGTGGATGTCCCAATATCAAAGCTTTTCATAATGGCTGGTTGGGCCGTTGAAATCACCGTTTGGTTGAGGACCATAACAAAGGCCCCAATTAGAAAGACGGCAACGAAGAGGCCCCGGTGATAAGGCTTGCCGTAAATGTCGGTTGGTTGATTTGAATTCATCTTATCCCTCCTAAAGTGACTCATTTGTGTCATTTGGACAACGGTGCTATTATAGGAATAAATATATGAATAAACAAGGAAAAAAACTTAAATGACACAAATTAAGTGAGGTGGGTCATGTTTAAGCATAGCCAAAATCAACTGGTAACCCAGTCCCAACAGCGAATTAGCCAAGCCATGATGAAATTATTGGCGACCGAACCCTTTGCGGAATTAACGGTGACGCAAATCTGTCAGGAAGCCGAGGTCGGGCGTAGGACCTTTTACCGTAATTTTGATGATAAAATGGATGTGATTGCTTTTTATTTGTATGATGAAATGCAGCGGGAACGAAAGGCTAACCGTCCTGCCGATTTAAGTGAAGCGATGCAAAAAGCCTTTGTCTTTATCTATCATCATCAGGAAACCTTTAAATTGTTGGATCTAAATGATTTATTGCCTCAGTTACAACGAATTATTAAAAATCTGATCCAGAATCATATTAATGAACTCGAAAATAAGCTCCATGCGATGGGGATCGAAGACAAAATTGCTTATTATGTTAACTTTACGGCCAATACGATTTATTCTAATATTGAATTGTGGGTCGGGAGTGATTTTAAAGAAAGTCCTGACGAAATTGCCCAATTAACAGTTAACTTCTTAAGTGGCTTAAGGGTGGCAAAGCCTAATTGCAATTAAAACAGGGGAGAAGAAAATGAATTTTTGTGGGAAATGCGGGACTAAATTAGCGCCGGATGATGCTTTTTGTCCGCAATGTGGTCAACCAGTACAGGGAGGTAACCCATCGCGGGCTAATTATCAAACTAAGCCACATCATAAGGGCGGTTGGCTTGCTTTAGTCCTTGTCTTAATTGTGGCAGTGGGGCTCGGTTTCTGGTGGTTCCAGCGGCCAAATACCAGCCAATCAGCTTTAACTAGCAGCTCAACTAGCTCGACCAGTCAATCCAGTGCAACCAGTAGTGAGCAGAGTGTGAGTTCCAGCTCGACTAGTTCTTCAGCTAGTTTGTGGAATACGAGTAAAGACCAAGCCTTAGCCAACTTTATGGCTTCCTGGGCCCCTAAAATGGGACAAAGTTATGTTAAGTATGACGGGACCAACAGTATTAGGTCGGCGCCAGGGTCGACCTATCCTGATGATTTCGATAAAGCCTATTTCCAATCAACTCCAGCTAAGGGAGCTGGGGATGGCACGGAAACCAAGATTTCAATGGGCTGGGCCCCGACTGGGCAAGGACCATACGATTACAATGTGGTGGCCATATATAATTATAATTCTGGCAAGTTGGTGGGGCGAATTACCTATGCCTTTTGTGTTCATAATGGGCAACCAGTCGCCTTGGTTAACCAGACGACCAATGGGAATGACGTCTGGACAGTGACACAGAATCAGGATGTCTCCAGTAATTTTGCGAAGATTTTTAATGAGAACTAATGAAGCTGGGGAAAAAGCATTCAGTCGTTCCATAAGGCTAACCCAGAATGAATGTTGGTTCAGCACGGACCGACGGAAATTCGTAGTTAGACTCAAGGAGTGAGCTTTTTGACCGTAATTACTAGTGTGATTAAAGAAAATAAGGTGGGAAGAAACTGTAAAATCAGGGATCTTTCTACCTTTTTTTGGTCTGTAGTATAATCATTGTCGCAAAATTAATGCAATGATTTCGTCTAATCGTGTCAAATTTAGTGCGACGAATATAATAATCGTTGCGAAAGCGGTGAGACGATGATACGATTAGCGTATTAAAATGCTAAGGTGGACCACAAGATGATAAAAGAAACACGAGTACTTGAGTTTAAGGCAACAGTTTCCAATACTTTTCTAAAAACAGTGAGCGCATACGCCAATTATGGAACAGGCCAAATTAAGTTTGGTATTAATGATGAGGGACAAGTTATCGGAATAGATAATCCTAAACAGACGTGTTTAGATATTGAAAATCGAATCAACGATAGCATTAGTCCACAACCTAATTACTCTTTGTCAATCGATAATGACAAAATTATTATTCTTGAAGTACAGGAGGGAATGGAAAAACCATATTTGTACAAGGGAAAAGCATACAAGCGTAACGATACTGCATCAATTCCCGTATCACGTGGTGAATTGAACCGATTAACGTTAATTGGGGTTTCGAGTTCTTATGATGAACAACCGGCAATGGTTGATGATTTAAAGTTCACTCAGTTAAGACAGGAATTATTAGAAAAGGCTGGGATTGATCAGTTTAACCAAGACATTTTGAAGACTTTGAATTTGTATTCAGAATCATCAGGTTACAATCACGCTGCAGAATTATTAGCTGATGAAAACCAATTTGCTGGTATTGATATGGTGCGTTTTGGACAAAATGAAAGTGAGATTCGGAAGCGCAAAACCATAAATCATATTTCAATCCTCACGCAGTTTCACCGATCAATTACTGCGTTTCGGGATTATTACGAATACGAAGTAATTAAAGGAATAAACCGGGAAAAGCGACAATCGATTCCAATCGAGGCCTTTCGGGAAGCGATTGCTAATACATTAGTTCAT
The DNA here is from genome assembly GCF_001434365.1 of Limosilactobacillus gastricus DSM 16045. Taxonomy (GTDB): domain Bacteria; phylum Bacillota; class Bacilli; order Lactobacillales; family Lactobacillaceae; genus Limosilactobacillus; species Limosilactobacillus gastricus. The sequence continues at coordinate 7,511 of NZ_AZFN01000016.1, forward strand.
CGGACCTGGGATGTTGCAGCTAATATCCAGGTGTCGATGTATGAAAATCGGCTAGAAGTTGTGTCACCAGGTGGTTTGCCCTTTGGCATAAGCGAAGCTGAATACTTAAAAGGTTATATTTCAGTTCCTCGGAACCCGATCTTAGCCAATGTCTTTTTCCGGTTAAATTATATTGAAATGTTTGGGACGGGGATTAAAAGGATTCAAGCTGCTTATCAAGATAGCCTGCAACAACCGCAATTTTTTATTACCGAAAATGCGATTCGGGTCGTCTTGCCGGTCGTTGATAATCAAAATTTAACGGCGGATGAAAGTTTAGTCTTGGAACAATTTACTGATGAAAACTTATCGAAGAGGGATTTGGTGGAATTAACTGGTCTTTCAAGTAGTAAGATAAATCGCCTGTTGAAGAAATTAACTGAGGAAAATTTGTTGATTCGGGTTGGAGCAGGACGTTCAACTAAATACCACCATTAAAAAGGAGAAGCTATGCCAAAAGTTTTAGGATTATCATTTACCCCACGGATATTTGAGCGCGGACAAGAATATTTTGAAAAGGGTAAAGTGGGGCCGATTGAATGGGATGAGCAAATCTTTTCTGCGACGGTTCAAGGATCGAGTGATCATGAATACCGGGTTCGTGGAATTCTTGATGAGCAGCAGATTAAATGGATTACCTGTAATTGCCCCTATGCAGAAGACCACGAACTGTGTAAACATATGGCGGCCGTGGCAGTGGCTTTAGACCATCAAGGACAGGTCGACCCTGATAAGGTACTACCATTAGGCGACTTGCTCCCAACCTCGTGGACGGAGCAGTTAGAAATTATGGCTAAGACAACGCCCTTTATTACGAAGTTACTAGCGAGTCCGCATCAGGTTGATAAGCTTCGTCAGGCAGTGAAATTATATGATGACCGCCACGTCGTTTTGGAAGAGCAGTATCATCCTAAGGGACAGGACAAATTTGAATACATGACCTTGATCATGATTGATCGGGTTCCTCACCAGGTCACGATTAAGTACGATGGGCAAAAAATGGATTATTTCATTGGCCCACAAAGACGAGATGATGACCTCGATTTATTTGCGGGTGTGGCCACAGTTAGCCTATGTAATTACTATCTAGCCCATCAACCCAAAGCGGAAACCAACCAGGCGGGATCATATCTGCTGGACATGTTTGACTTAGCTAGTAATCATGATCGGCAATTAATTCGGCCTTACATTGAATTAGACTATTATAGTGAACGGACCCGCTTGAATTTTAAGGTGGGGACGTCAGACCATATGTATAAACTACAAAGACCAGAAGTCTTTGTAACCGTGGTTAAACGGGGGGAACCAGTAATTTTAGGAAAATACTTCAATCAAGTGATCGATCTCGAGAGCTTGGATGAGGATAGTCGCTACTGGTTCGACTTCATGGATGAAATGACCGCCATGTACAATACTCTGACCGACCAAAAGCATAATTATGGTAGTACCGATATGTACCTGATGGTGGAAGATGTCATTGCCGACCGAGTTGATGATGCTTTAGCAAGCGGTCGAGAAGTTTATATTGATAATCGGCTCAACCAGCTTGTTAACTACAGCGTTGATGATCGGAAATTAACAGCGGACTTAGGCCTTGAATTGATTAACGACCAACCAATGTTGACCATGCAGTTAGAAAACCTTCCCGATAAGGATTTGATCCGTGGTCATGAGCGGTATTACGACTTTAATGGAAGGGACTGGGTCGCCTACCCGAATCTCAATCCGACTCAGATCTCCCAAGCTGGTCTAGCCAACCATGATCACTATACTTTTGATGCCAGTAATTTGAATGCCTTCTATCGCCAGGTGCTACCAAAGATAAAGGATAAAGTGGATTTGACCCTAAATGAAGATCCACAAATTGATCAATACATTCTACCTGATGCCAAATTTACCTTTAAGTTTGACCTAGCGGCGGATGCAATTGAAGGTCAAGCCATGGTGCAATATCAGGATCAAGTATATTCTTTGTTTGAGCAATTAGCTGACGATAGCCAGCGTGATCCGACTCAAGAAGCGCCAGTAAAGGATGTCCTAGTCCAATATTTCCCCATTGAAGCGGTTCGTCAGGGGCGGTTAATCCTGCCCCTGGAAGAAGATCAACAGGTAGTAGCTTTCTTAAGCCAAGGACTCAAGCGACTAGAGGATTTTGGGGAGGTTCAAGTCACTAAACCTTTCCAACGGTTAATCGGCCAAATCGATCACAAGCCAAACTTAACGGTGGGGATTTCCTTAGAAAGTGGTCTTTTGAATCTGTCAGTGGCGGGCGAAGCAATGGACTCAGCTGATATTGCCCAAGCTTTGCGAGCTTATCACGAACGGCGTCCGTATTTTAAATTAAAAAATGGTGATTACATGGGGGTTAAGTCATCGACGCTAACCACTCTGGCTCAAACGCTGGAAGATTTAGGAGTCGACGCTGATCAGGTGGATCAAGGCGACATCTCACTACCGGCTTATCAAGCCCTCGCCTTAAATCAAAGTCTGCAAGAGCAAAATGATTTAACCTATCAAACTGATGATCACTATGCCAAATTGATCCGTGATTTCAATCAGAACCAAGTAGGAAGCTTTACGGTTCCACAGGACCTTCAAGCAAAGCTACGGCCTTATCAATTAGCGGGCTTTCAGTGGTTAATGACGCTGAATCATTATCACTTTGGTGGTCTCTTAGCTGACGAGATGGGGTTAGGAAAAACGATCCAAATCATCACTTTATTGTTAGCGATCAATCAGGAGCAAAAGCTGCCAAGTCTAGTCGTGGCACCGGCGTCAGTTGTTTATAATTGGCAAGATGAATTCCATAAATTTGCCCCATCTTTGAAAATTGCGACCCTCGGTGGTGGTAAAGTTGAACGACGTAAATTACTGGCTAAGAGTGATCGATATGATGTTTTCATTACCTCTTATGATACCTTGAAACGCGATATCGTGCTTTATGATCAGTTAGAATTCCAAGTGCAGATTATTGATGAAGCACAGACGATCAAGAATGCGCGGACGATTGGGGCGCAAACCGTCAAATTAATTCAAGCCCAACAGCGCTTTGCCCTCACGGGGACGCCAATTGAAAACCGCTTGAGTGAATTATGGAGTATCTTTGATTACTTAATGCCAGGCTTTTTAGGGACTTATCAACGCTTTTCGAAACGGTTTGAAGAGCCAATTATTTTTAATGATGATCAGGCAAAACGCGCCCAGCTGAGTCAGTTAATCGGCCCCTTTGTCTTGCGGCGGTTGAAAAAAGACGTTTTAACCAGCTTGCCGGCCAAGACGGAAATCATTGAATATGCCGAAATGAGTGGGGCTCAATTGAAACTCTATCGGGCTCGGGCGGATCAACTGATTAAACGGATCCAAACCAGTGACGAGACCGATTTTAAGGGCGATAAGATTGAAATCTTGGCCGAATTAACTCGTTTACGGCAGGTTTGTTGCGACCCGCACCTGGTGTATGATGACTATAAGGGCAAGTCAGCAAAGCTAACCCAAACGATTGCCCTAATTAAGGATCAAATTGAGAACGGCCATAAAATTCTCTTGTTCTCACAATTTACTTCAATGTTGGATATTATTGCCCAAAGACTCCAAAAAGAGCGGATTCAAACGGAAATGATTACCGGTGCCGTGGATAAGCAGGAGCGGCAGCGGCGGGTGAAGCAGTTTAATGAACAAGACGAACCGGCGGTCTTTTTGATCTCGCTTAAAGCTGGGGGGACGGGGATCAATTTAACCAGTGCGGATGTGGTGATTCACTATGATCCATGGTGGAATGCTGCTGCGCAAAATCAAGCGACTGACCGGGCACACCGGATCGGTCAAGAGAATCCCGTGACGATTTACCAAATGATTACTAAGCATACGGTTGAAGAACGGATCAAGGAATTGCAGGATAAAAAACAAGCCTTAGCTGATCAAGTGCTGAGTGGTGATCAGATGAGTACGACTAGTTTTGATAAGGATGAATTGCTAGCGATTTTAGAAGAGTAATTGATGGTAGGGTATCATTAAAGGAACGGGAAATAAGATAGAAATACGAATCGCCGAGTGGGAAACTGCTCGGCGATTTTTTAAAGTATAAAGAAGTATAAAACTAGATTTAAAGTATAAAGAAGTATAAAATGAAAACAAAAGTATAAAAGGAGTTGCTTATGAATCCATTCAATCCCAGTTTTGGAAAAGTCCCGCCAATCTTTCTAGATCGGGATCAGCAGGTTGCTCAGGTTGTCGAAGGCCTTCAAAATATTAATAGTCCTTTTCAAACCACTTTAATTTATGGGATTCGTGGGGCAGGGAAGACGTCATTTTTAACGGATGTTAGTAAACAGATTAAGCAAAAAGATGACTGGATAGTGGTGAATCTTGCGATGGATGGCGAATTAATTTCTACATCAATTGCGTCCATCTATGACCAAGCGACCTCAAGTTTGAAGAAAATTTTGGACCAAATCGTGGGGATTGAATTTTCAGTATTTGGTATTCAAACGACAATAAATACTGGTGGGAAAACACATGTAGATGAAAAGATCATTTTGGAAAACATGTTGCGTCAAGTTACTAAGCAAGGTCTCCACGTCTTGATCACCCTTGATGAGGTTCGATCAACCGAAGCGGTCCGAAAGTTCATCTTGATATACCAGATCCTTTCGCGTGAGGAACTCAATGTTTCATTAATCATGACTGGCTTGCCAAATCATGTGTCCGAATTACAAAATGATGATGTCTTAACCTTTTTATTACGAAGTGCTCGGGTGAATCTATCGCCTTTAGATGCGCTAACGGTTCGGTATAGTTATCAAAAGGCTTTTATAGAGGGCGGAAAGTCGATCGATGATGATGCCTTAGAGTTGATGACTAAGTTAACGGTTGGTTATGCCTATGCCTTTCAATTGTTAGGCTATCTAGTGTGGGAAACTAGTGATCAGATTGATATATCGACAGTTCAATCAGTGGTCCCGCAATACCAAATGGATTTAACGCGGAACGTTTATCTGAAAATTTATCAAAGCTTATCACCAACCGATCAATTGTTTGTTCAGACGATGGCGCAAATGGATGGGGATCAATTTAGTGTTGGAGAAATTGGTCAACGGATGCAGAAACCAAAAAATTATGTATCGATGTATCGGCGTCGCTTGTTAGATGATCAAATCATCACATCAAGCCAGCATGGCTATGTAAGATTTGCTTTGCCTTTGTTTAAGCAATTTGTGAATGATTACCAAGAATACTATTAAATCCCGAAAAAATACCATCACACCAAAATGCTGGGCGTGATGGTATTTTATTTGAAAGGTCCTTTCCTTAACTCATGATGTGTAGTAATAGTTGTTAACCAAATAATATGATTCTTTTCTACTTTTAGATTTACAACTAATAGGTCATCTAAAATATGATACTCTTGCCAACCTTTCCAAGGATCATCAGTTAGTTCATGTGGAGAAAATTCCGGTGGTAAAGTTCCATTTTGTTGAAGCTCTGATAAGGTATATTTAATTTCTTCAATTGCTTCTTTGACGTCGCTGTCGGATAAACGAAGGATCCTTTTAAGATTTCTCAATCTTTTGTCGAAAATTTTTGTTGAAATTAATTTATACATATCAGTATCCTAACCCTTTGAAGTATTTATCAACATCGGTTATTTCAGTGCCATCATCTGGGATCAAGCCTTTTTCAATAGCCATTACTTTCACCATTTCCGTTAAAGATTCGTCATCAAGAGTCATGGACTTATCAGGTGTAACTTCAACTTTGAACGGGATTGCTTCATCACGAGCAACTCTAGTGACGAAAAGATTGAGTAATGCTGAGGAACTAATCCCTAATTGATTAGCGACCTTATCAAATTTTAGTTTAGTATCTTTATCTGCTTTAAAATTCATTGAAACGGTTGTCATTTTTGTCACTCCTTTATATTATTATACTATCATTTAGGTGTATTTTTAAAAGAACAATCTTTCATAAGATTAAAATGAAAGCGTTTTGATTATGTGCTTGATCAGGAATATAATTAAAAGCGTAATAATTAACGAAGAGGTAGGGATACATGGGGAAAAGATATCACATTGGTTTAGATATAGGGACGAGTTCGATTGGCTGGGCCGTAATGGATGATGATTTTAAAATCATGCGGGTCAAAGGTAAAAAAGGAATTGGGGTTCGGTTATTTGAAGAAGGAAAAACCGCTGCAGAAAGGCGTGGACACCGGACAACGAGGCGTCGCTATAGTCGGAGGAAATGGCGTCTTAATCTATTAGAAGAGATATTTGATCCAGAAATAGCAAAAGTTGATCCAACTTTCTTTGCGCGATTAAAAGAATCAAATCTGTCACCAAAGGATGATAGAAAACAATATAGCGGTAATTTAATTTTTCCTGAAAAAGCCAAAGAGGAGATTAGAGAATGGACGGAAAAGTATCCGACGATATATCATCTTCGAAATGCTTTAATGACGGAAAATCGCCAATTCGATATAAGGGAAGTTTTTCTTGCTTTGCATCATATTGTTAAATATCGTGGTAATTTCCTGTTCAATGGTAATTTTCAAACTGGAGAAGTTAATTTATCGGACCGTTTTGATGATATTAATTCTGCTTTTATTAGTGCATGTGGCGAGGAAGAAGCTCCTCAGATCCCTAGTGAACTATATAACGACATTCAAGAATTACTTTTTGATAAAAATACCAGGAAATTAGATAATCAAAAACAATTAGCGACAAAACTTTCGCAAGATAATGATAAAGACTGGTCTACTCAATTTAGCAAGGCTCTATTTGGTTATAAAACTAAATTTAAGGTTGTCCTTCAATCTAATGAAGATTTAGATGATTTTCAACTAGATAGTGATGATGCTGATGACAAGATAGCATCAATTTCTGAGCAAATTGATGACGATCGTGGGAGTATTTTAGACAACATAAAAATTTTATATTCTCGGATAACATTAAACGAGATTGTCCCTGATGGGAAAACACTTTCTCAATCAATGATTGAAAAGTACAACTTGCACCGTGATCATTTAAAAGAAATAAAAGATCAATTAAAACATACAGATAATTGGGTAAAGTTTGACGACTTATATAGTCAATATGTAAATGGAAAATTAGAATCAGATCGGCATAAGAAATTATCTTCTGATGATTTTTACAAAAAAGTACTTACTTTGTTTGATGGTGAATTAAAAACACGCGTTAAAGAATGGCAGGAAAAAGGAGAATTCTTGCCAAAGCAGCGGACTGGTTCTAATGGAGTTATTCCGCATCAACTTCACCAAAATGAGTTAGATCAAATTATTGAAAACCAATCAAAATATTATCCTTGGTTAGCGACTCTCAACCCGAACGAAAAACGGCAACGAGTTGCTAAGTATAAGCTTAGTGAGTTAGTTGCTTTTCGGATCCCGTATTATGTGGGGCCTATGGTTACCAAGGATCAAAGTGATTTTGCATGGATGGTGAGAAAGAGTGACGAAAAAGAAATCACACCGTGGAACTTTGATCAAGTGGTGGACCGTGATAAATCGGCTGAAGAATTCATCAACCGGATGACTACTAAGGATACTTATCTAATTGGAGAAGATGTATTGCCTGCCAAAAGCCTCTTGTACGAGAAATTTACAGTGTTAAATGAGCTCAATAATATTAGGATTAATGGCAAACCTCTAACTACAGATGAAAAACATCAAGTATATCGGGATTTATTTCAGAATGCTAAGTCCATCTCGACTAAAAAGTTCCATAATTATCTTGTATGCAAATTAAACAAACCTAATCATCTAAACATTACAGGTTTTAGTGACCTAACCAAGTTTAACTCCTCGCTTGATTCCTACATTGATTTAAAGAAGATCTTTGCTGACCAAATTGATGACCAAAGCCTTCAAGATGATTTTGAGAAAATGATTCGCTGGTCAACTGTTTTTGAAGATAAACAGATTTTTGAGCGCAAGTTATCTGAAATTAATTGGTTAACTGATCAAGAGAGATCAGAAGTAGCTAAACTTCGTTACCGCGGGTGGGGGAGATTATCAAAGAGGCTCTTAGCAGGTATTCACGACGAGAACGGGCAGCGAATTATAGATGCCCTGTGGAACAGTCCGAAGAACTTTATGCAAATCCAAGCTGAAGTTGCCTTTAATAAGCAAATCAATGACCTTAATACAAAGGAACTTTCTGATAATAATGTAGAAGATGTGCTGGCTGACGCATATACTTCACCACAGAATAAAAAGGCGATTCGTCAAGTTCTATTAGTGGTTGAAGATATTCAAAAGGCAATGCATGGCGATGCTCCGACCTCGATATCACTTGAATTCGCACGAGAAGAGCAGGAAAGTAGTCGGACTAGAAGCCGGCGAGCTGCATTATCTGCAACTTATCGACAGATTTCAGATGAAATTGTTTCCGCAACTGTAAAAGGAGAACTTGGGAAGGCTACATCTATCTCTGACCGTCTATATCTGTACTTCACTCAAGGCGGGAGAGATATGTATACTGGTGAACCAATTAATATTGATGAGATTAGCCGTGGATATGAAATAGACCATATTCTTCCGCAATCCTTTATCAAGGACGATTCATTAGATAACCGTGTACTGGTTAAAGGTGCAATTAATAATGGGAAATCAGCCAATTATGTAATGGATCAATCTTGGGCACCAGATCGACTTGCTTGGTGGAAAAAGCTATTGGATAATCGATTAATTTCTCGAAAGAAGTACCAAAGCTTGACCCTTACTCCTGGGAAAATAAATAAGTATAGTCAAAATGGTTTTATTAATCGACAATTAGTTGAAACGCGTCAGGTTATTAAATTAGTTGCGAACATTCTGAATGATCAATATTCAAATGATGATACTAAGATAATTGTTGTCAAAGCAGCTTTAAACTCACAATTACGCGGATTCTTGGAATTGTTTAAAAACCGGAATATTAATGACTACCATCATGGGATGGATGCTTACTTATCAACGTTTATTGGGAATTATTTATATAAAAAATATCCTAAACTACGTAGCTATTTTGTTTATGGCGAATTTAAAAAATTTAGTGGGAAACAAAATTTAAAATCTTTTAATTTCTTGCATGATCTTGAAGATGACAGTATTAACATTATCAGTAACGATGATGGTGAAATTGTTGGGAATCATCATGAGATGATTGAAGAACTGGAAAAAGCTTATCAATACAAATATATGCTAGTTTCCAGAGAGGTTTTTGAAAAAACAGGTGATTTATTTAACGTTACGGTATACTCGCGCAAGGCAAAGAAGACCTTAATTCCAATCAAACAGGATAAACCTATTAATATTTATGGTGGCTATTCAGGGAATAACGATGCTTACATGGCGATCGTGAAGTTGCCTGGGAAAAAGGGAAAGCCTGATACTTATAAAATTGTAGGTATTCCATTAAGGTTCGCTGGTGAGCTTGAACGAGCTAAGCAATTAGGTGAGTCTGCGTACAGAGAAAAATTAAGTGCTGTCATTACACCTCAATTTACTAAAGAAAAGAAGGATCGAAAGACAGGGGAGATTACTAAGGTAGTGGATGATTTCGAGGTTGTTTTAGATAGGGTTCCATATCGTCAGCTATTTAAAGATTCGGATAAATGGTTTATGTTAGGCTCGGCAGCGTATCAATACAATGCAAAACAGCTAGTACTTAATAATGACGACGTTAAGTTATTAAATGAACAGGGAAGGAAAAAGCTTGAGCTGCCAAATGAAAAGCTTTCATCGGCTCTAAATGATGTATTTGACCATATCATTCAAATAATGAACTCTAAATTTGGTCTATACGATAAAAATGGCTTTAGGACTAAGCTAACGGAAGCTGCATCAATCTTTTATGATTTACCACTTAGAGCTGAGTACAATGGCAATAAAAAAGTCACTGATGGTAAGTTAGAAGTATTGGACAATATTTTAATTGGTCTGCATGCAGATCCCTCGTTTGGAAATTTAAAACAATTAAATATGTCGACTCCTTTTGGACAAATGCAGACAAAAGGAGGAGTAGTGTTGAATGGAAATTCAACATTGATATACCAATCGCCAACCGGATTATTTGAACGTCGTGTAAAACTTAAAGATCTATCAAAATAATGGTAAAGAAAAAGGGAATCGCGACTGCGATTCCCTTTCTTGTACCCATAACGAGTATCAAAAAGATAAACTTGAGAATAAATCTCTTGCTTGATTTTAACTCAGGACTTCAACTCAATAACCTCAAAAGAGTTGATGTTGGGAGCTACCCAACAATTAAATTATAAAACTAACGGAGGTTAGTTACAAGGGAGGAATTTTTATGGGGTGGCGATCCGTGGTGATTACCCAACACGCTAAAATATCATATTCGGCCAATATGATCATTGTCCAAACACGAGATGGGATTAATCAAATTCCAGTGTCTGATATTGACGTTTTACTGATTGACACGACGCAAGCGGTGATTACAACTGCAGTGATAGCGGAATTGGCGAATCGAGAAACAAAAATTATTTTTACTGATAAGCGTCATCAACCAATCACTGAGTCCGTTAATTATTATCCTAATAATCGGTCGGCTGAAATGTTATTGCGTCAGGTTAATTGGGATCAGAATCGAGAAGACATTTTATGGACAAAGATTGTTAGCTACAAAATAAGAAATCAGATCAAAGTTCTAGAAGTATACAATCAACCCACAGATGAAATTGAATCTGAATTGGATAAGTTAGAAGTTGGTGATTTAACCAATCGGGAGGCGGTTATTGCTAGAAAGTATTTTCCACTCTTGTTTGAAGATAAATTTTCGCGTCGAGATGAAAGTTCTGTTAATGCAGCACTTAACTATGGGTATTCAATCCTTTTATCGATGATGAATAAAGAAATTGTTACCAGAGGAAATTTGACTTATTTAGGGATCCATCATCATAGTAGCGAGAACGAATTTAATCTAGGGTCAGACTTGATGGAGCCATTTCGACCAGTAATCGATTACTGGGTAGCGGCGCAAAAATTTAATGAATTTACGCCAGATGTGAAGTATGGACTAGTTGACGCGCTTAATCTTGAAATTATTTATAATGGGCAAAAAATGCTGTTAAGAAATGTGATTCCAAAGTATGTGCAGACTTGTCTAGATTACTTAGATGAAAATCGTGATGAACTTGAAATCGAGGTGGAATTTACTAATGAGGTACCGCATCATGCGCTTAATGGTCATGTTTGATTTGCCAGTTGAAACAAGTCAGCAACGTCGAGCATATCGAGTTTTTCGGAAGAAGTTAATTCAAGAAGGCTTCTTAATGATCCAATATTCAGTTTATGTTCGTGTCTGTGTAAATCGAAAAGCTGCACAATTTATGGAAAAAAGGATCAGTAACTTTCTACCTGAGAATGGATTGGTACAGACGCTAATGTTAACGGAGAAGCAATACAATGATATGCACTTTTTATTAGGTGAAGAAAAGGATGAAGTTCGTAATTCATCTGCTAGGACGGTGATCTTATGAAAGTGGTCTATGAAAGCCATCAAACGATTGATGTCAAACTAGGTAAGATTACGGTTTTAGCAACTAATAATCAAATAGTTTACTTAGAATTACTTCGCGGAATGAAAGATATGAATGAGTTGATCCATTTTTATGATGATGACTATAAAGAAGTTGATCATAACAAAGCGATGGATTGGGATGGCGATGTCGTTGCCGATTTAAGTTTGGAGAAAACCTATTCAACGGAAATAATTAAATATATTGATCAGTCATTAACCGACGAAGAACGACGTCAATTAGACCAAGCTGGTTTAGAATTCTATACGGCAATTCAAGATAAATTATTAATGGTAGATATACCATTAGAGGTTTCGTTTGATGGCGATATTAAGCGGATGATGAAGTATACACAAATTCATTTTCCAAAAGAAATCAATAATGATCCCTATGGTATAATAGAGGCAGATTTGAAGATCCATTTAGAATGTGATGATCAATCTATCATTGGGTTAACTAATGTCGCCCATTATTTAACTCCGGATCAAGTTAGCCATTTGGTTGAGATAAATGATCATTTACAAACTAAAGTTTTATTAGTAGAGTTCACAGAAAGTAGGAATCAGGACGCCTACCCAAACTGTGATTATTACTACATTGATGAGGATTTCGTTGATTGGGGTTCCAACTAAAATTAGATTCTGATTATAAAAGAACGGTTTTAGAAGGGCTTCAACTCAATGACCTCAAGACCCGTTAGGGCATAATCGTTTAGATGTGCTTGGTTTTAGAAGGGCTTCAACTCAATGACCTCAAGACCCACTGCTTGATAGACCTTATTATTTTTATTGTTTTAGAAGGGCTTCAACTCAATGACCTCAAGACCCACAAACATGCAAACACACCACCAAACACCGTTTTAGAAGGGCTTCAACTCAATGACCTCAAGACCTGTGTTCTATAAACAGACAATTTGTGTTCTGTTTTAGAAGGGCTTCAACTCAATGACCTCAAGACCATGTTTATACGGTTTGTGAAGGGTTAGGATGTTTTAGAAGGGCTTCAACTCAATGACCTCAAGACCCCCGCTGGCAGCACGAGGACGGCATCCTCTGTTTTAGAAGGGCTTCAACTCAATGACCTCAAGACCCACAAACATGCAAACACACCACCAAACACCGTTTTAGAAGGGCTTCAACTCAATGACCTCAAGACCTGTGTTCTATAAACAGACAATTTGTGTTCTGTTTTAGAAGGGCTTCAACTCAATGACCTCAAGACCATGTTTATACGGTTTGTGAAGGGTTAGGATGTTTTAGAAGGGCTTCAACTCAATGACCTCAAGACCCCCGCTGGCAGCACGAGGACGGCATCCTCTGTTTTAGAAGGGCTTCAACTCAATGACCTCAAGACCTCAAACGTGTTAAGACTGTGGTGTTCTGTTGTTTTAGAAGGGCTTCAACTCAATGACCTCAAGACCCAGTTCTTGATAGACCTTATTATTTTTATTGTTTTAGAAGGGCTTCAACTCAATGACCTCAAGACCCACAAACATGCAAACACACCACCAAACACCGTTTTAGAAGGGCTTCAACTCAATGACCTCAAGACCTGTGTTCTATAAACAGACAATTTGTGTTCTGTTTTAGAAGGGCTTCAACTCAATGACCTCAAGACCATGTTTATACGGTTTGTGAAGGGTTAGGATGTTTTAGAAGGGCTTCAACTCAATGACCTCAAGACCCCCGCTGGCAGCACGAGGACGGCATCCTCTGTTTTAGAAGGGCTTCAACTCAATGACCTCAAGACCTCAAACGTGTTAAGACTGTGGTGTTCTGTTGTTTTAGAAGGGCTTCAACTCAATGACCTCAAGACCCAGAACGGCCGTATCACTGTACCTTGAATCTTTGATTCTGGGCACAGTGATACGGCCTTAAATATAGTTATTCATTTTTATCATCATGATGATGCAACTCATGAAAGGTTTCTATATCCCACATGGTTTCTTCAATGTCACTCGGTTGATTATCATGTTGACGTTTAACTGGTGTATCTAGATCCATCCCCGTGATCCATTCAATAAACCACATAACACCCATGATCATTAAGAGTCCACAGAAGATAAGCCAGACAAGGCTCCATAGTTGAAGCCAAGTGATGAGGATAATAACTATAATCCCAGTAATGGTCCATCTCCGGTGCATGATCTTCTTCTTATCCTCTGGTTTCATCATAATCGCCCCCCTCGTGCATTTAATAATTAAACGTATTCTATATGTTTATTATACAATTTATTGCAAGCGCTTAATTAATTTTCGTATATAAAATTGAAACGCGTATTTAATGCGTGTATCATAAATTGCAGAAAGTGATTTGAAGATGTGCAACGCTTTAAATTAGAAAAATTATTTAGGCGAAATGGATGGTATCTTTATCGACACGGAGGCAATCATGATATATGGACTGATGGTCGGGAAAAAGAAAAGTTACCACGTCATCCAGAAATTAATGAAAGACTTGCAAGAAGCTTAATACATAAGCATCAATTAAAATAAGGTAATTTTAAGCGGAGGTGACTATATGTATAAAAAAGATAAGGTTGTTGTCTATCCCATTGTTATTAAGTATGAACCGGATGGCTCTGAATATCCTTATTTGGTAACGATCCCAGATTTAGATGGAGGTATGACACAGGGGAAATCAGTTGCGGATGCGATTGCGATGGCGGAAGACTTTATTGGCACAACAAGTTTAGATGAAGAATTACCACCATCAAATTATCTATTACCTAAAGTGGACGGGGATGAAATAGTTACTTTAGTTAGGGTGAATGTTTCCGAATATCGTCGAAAAAATGACAATAGGGTAGTCCGTAAGTCAGTTACCATTCCTAATTATTTAAATGAAATCGGAATGGAACAAAAGATCAATTTTAGTGAAGTCTTGACGAATGCCTTAAAAAATAAGCTTAACGTCTAATTGAAGACCCGTAGTTAAACTAAACAATCAGTATCAGTAAAATTATGTCGCTTTGCTCTAAAAGCGTGAAGGCTATGGCAACAAATCTAATTGTTGCCATAGCCTCATTAGTAATTTCTGTTATTGTTTTCCGTTTTGTCGATTGTATTCAGATTCTAACAACTTATATTCTGTTTTAGAATAATCATTCTCTCTCTTCAAAGAGTCAATATTAACCTGATACTGTTCGGGAAACTTAATGAACTCACCGGCCATTCGACGAATTCCAGCAGGGCATAGATAAGCTGGAGTGTTTCTTCCCTTTGGCCCGATTGACGGAGTAGCACCATCAAATAGTGGTTCACCAACCCTAATACCAAATAGTTTTTCTACTACTGCATTAGTTAATTGAATGAAATACGGTACACGAATCACCTTATATCCGTATGATTCGTAGAATGCTTGGTTGCTTTCATCTTTTTCCCATTGGTCTGGTGATGTATAGTGTGGTAAGCCGTCATATTCAACAATCATTTTCAGTTGTTCACTTCGATAATCAGGCCTTACACGACTTTTCTTTCCGTCATCCTTCAACAGTCCCGTTGTCTTATCATGGACCCAGTCATCGACATCTGGGAATATGACCGCTAAATATTCTTCCAAACCGGTCCGGCAGATACCAGTATCTTTATCAATACCAGCTTTATCTGCTAATTCTTTCGTTTCTCGAACAAATCCCCATTCTTTTACCATTGTTTCACTTCTCGTAAATTGTTAGTTATTGACGTATTAGTTCTTAGTAATTAGTTTAGATCAATCAGCCGATACGGAGGTAGTGATCCGTGAAATCAAATATTAGGCGCACGGGTTTGGTGGTGATCGTTTGTGTACTGATCATGCGGTTAGATAGGATTGTCCTAGCTCTCACGAGTATGTACCTAGCGATCAAAAAAGCTAACCACGACAATAGTCGTAGTTAGCTTACCCAACTCGTGTCTCAATCACGATTGAGAGGTAACGGAATGCGCCCGTTGCCTCTCTTTTCAGTTGATATAATATCATGAGATTGAACTTAATCTCAAGCAAATTATTTTTAATGGTAGAACTTAATTTAGAATTGCAATTTTCGTCAAAGTCCATCTTCGGCACCCGACAGATTTTCAGATCTATGCGTGATCGCTGCACAGATCAAAAAATATGTCCTGTCTTAAAAACGGGAAATTTGATTTTTCACCTTAGTAAAGATCATCCAATCAATTTTATGAACATTTTAGCGTGCTCGTCCGATGAGATTAAAGAAATTGTAGTATACTAATATTAAGAAATCCCACTACATGTCAGGCAGAATTTACTGCGGGCAGTAGTGGGCTTTTTAGTTCTAAATTCAAAATCTCTTCTCTAAACAACTTATAAATATGGCGACTAAAGGATCAGAAAGGAGCTACTAATGGTAAAATTCGATGCAGACTCACATCTAAGTGATCTCATTCAACCAGCTGAGCTATATGACTGGATTTTCAATTCGAAATGGAAAACGCAAAGTTTAGAAATGGTACATACGGATTTATTCCTCCTAAAATATCCGGATGGGGAGATCTTCCTGGCCGACATGGGAAATGATAGGATGACTTCCACATATTTGGGCAACAAGGAAGGCGATCTCCAAACGATTGTGACTAACCTATGGGAATACATTGAGATTAACAAAGATGAAATTGTCAAACGGGTTCAAGCAACTAACCGGCTTGAAGATCAAATGTATAATTCGAAGCCTAAAGAATAAGCATTCGCTTAAATCGCTAGCAATGATAGCGGTTTATTTTTTTGCCAGCAACATGCTCAAATTAGCTTGATACAAGTCACTAAGCTTGCGAGGGGAAGATTATGCATAGCAAACGTTGGGGCCTGAATATTCTTTTGATTATCGCTTTTGTCGCCGTGATTAGTGGGATCCTATCTCAATATCATTGGCGTTTTCCCTATGGACAGGAATTGTTATCCGAACGTTTTTCAACCACCCAAGCCATCAAACAACCATCTATAATCACCAATCAGGTGGCTAAACGAACGGCCCAACTAGCCATTTTTCGCCTACCAAACGAAACCAAATTAATCTTTGACTATCAAGCGGCCGATAGTCTTCAAAATGAAGGCGGGGCACCGGTTACTAATGCGACCTTGATTCCTGGATTACGGGGGACCCGGAGTATTATTACTTTATCTCAGCAAGTGGGAATTAGCGGCGGATTGGTTCCTCAAGGGATCGCTTATAGTCCTAAATACATTTTCATCTCAGCTTATGATGGAGCATACAAAGTTAATTCCGTCATTTATGTAATTAACCGTCAGACTATGCGCTATGAAAAGACCTTGGTCCTCCACGGTCAACCGCATACTGGTGGGATTGCCTACGACGCCGATCACCAACGCCTTTGGGTATGTGGTTATAGTCATCGGGAAGCGACTTTATTCAGCATTAACTTAGCGACTATTGAACATTATCAATTTAAGAGTCAGCATCAGCCGATTCAGTATGCTTCCTTAACCTACTTACCCCAACTGAAACGGTCGTCGCAGGTTACTTATTATCAGCACCGTCTTTATGTGGGTTACTTTAGTAAGGGGGGATCGCGGCCGCCTGCAAGCATATCGGCTCAACACGAATGGCTTCTTAGCAGGCCATCAGAGTCAAACAAGCAAACAATTCGGGAAGGTTTCTATTGCGACTTCGACAGTTTTGAACCAAACCTGCCCGACCCAAATCCAAGGGATGACAATTGTGGATGGCATGATCTTAATGTCGCAATCCTACGGTCATCAAAGTTCAAAACTCTATGTCTTCAAATTATCAAGGCGGGCGAACGCCTATACTAAGAGCCAGGCTTTAAAGATCATCAAGATGCCACCAATGATGGAACAGATTGGCAATGAAGATGGGCAGTTATATGCCGTCTTTGAATCGGGTGGTCGGCGATACCGAGATAAATATGGGGTCGGGGTGGACCGGATTCTGACCTTTGATCTAACGACACTCCTAAATAATGAGGTGACGCGATGAGTAAGCATAAATTTAATCTGCCGGCTTCTACGCAGTGGATTCTGCTGATTGGGATGGGGGCCTTGGTTGCGACGATTCTCAATACCGACAATCCGATCATGCGCTATTATAACGTGCCCCGGGATTTGTTCTTATCCGAAGGAACGACCGGGGACTACCTTTATATCATTGGCTTAGCGCTGTGCTTGTTTCTAGTCGCTGTGGTTCTTCGTTGGATGTTAGTTGGCAGTGATCAGCCACAAAGACGCGCTTTTAAGTGGTGGCAATATGGCCTGGCCTTAATCGTAACCATCATGGTAACGATCGGGTTACAAGGCTATATGGCGCTATATCCAGACCCAGCTTTATTGCTGGTACCGGATACCACCAATGATTTACAGTATCTCAATGTTTACTACTGGACCTTGATCGCGGTAGTGAACTTGGCCTTTTTTACTTGGGCTTGGCTTCTGGCAATGTCAGCGAGCCAGTTGTTAGCTCGGCAACACCTTTCTTGGGTTATTCAACTGGTTGTTGCCATCGTGATCTTTGCGACCGCTCGGCTAATGAATATGGATGGTTCCTATGGTTATCAATTGGTGGTGAATCTCTTGATGGTGCTGCCGTTACTCGTGTGGTCCATTTATACTCGGCGGATCTGGACGGGCTTGATCAGTTTATGGGTCGTTTATGAGGCAGTGATCTATTTACTCTTTATAACGCGCTAGCGATACGGAGGAAGTTTTATGATTAAAACGGTTTTGCAAGGTGATTTTTACACGGCGGTTGATCCACAGACCGTGGCCTATCATGCCCAAGCCTTAATCGTCATTGATCAAAGTGGCATGATTGAACGGATTATCGAATCAACGGACGCTGATTATCAAACTAGTCGACAAGCGGCGCAAATTAAAGATCAGTTAGTAGAAGTACCGAAAGGCCAAGTGATTTTACCCGGCTTTATCGATCTGCATTTACATGCTCCCCAATGGCCGCAAGCGGGCCTAGCCTTGGATAAGCCACTAGCCAATTGGTTGAATGATTATACTTTTCCCTTAGAAGCAAAGTATCGGGACCTTGCCTATGCTAAACAAGTCTACCCAGATCTAGTCCAGAATCTTTTAGCCAACGGGACGACGACAGTGCTCTTTTTTGGGACGATCCATAATCCAGCTAACTTAGTTCTAGCGCAAGCTTGTATGGATCATGGCTTGCGCGCTTTAATTGGTCGGGTGGCGATGGATAATCCTGAACAAACGCCAGATTATTATCGAGACGCGTCCAGTCAAGTAGCCTTGCAGGCCACGGAAGACTTTATTCAACAATTAACGGCGCTTGGGCAAGGCCAAGCTTTAGCCCCAATCCCAGTCATTACCCCACGCTTCGTGCCATCATGTACGCCAACGACCTTACAAGGACTTGGGAAACTAGCGGCGCAATATGATCTCCCGATTCAATCCCATTTGAGTGAGAGTGATTGGGAACACCACTATGCGATTGAACATTACGGTCATCATGATGCCAATGTTTTGGATCACTTTGGCTTACTAACCGATCGGGCGGTTATGGCACATGCCACCCAATTGACTTTGACAGATGAGCAGTTGGTGGCGGATCGACATACGGCGATTGCCCATTGTCCAATTTCCAATGCTTATTTTGGGAATGGAACCTTAGCAACGCGCCGGTTAATGGATCGTGGTATTAAGCTAGGCCTGGGATCCGATATTTCGGGCGGTTACTCGGTATCACTTTATGATAACCTTCGCCAAGCCGTCACGGTTTCACAAATGCGAACGGATGGGGTTACTAATCAAGATCAAGGGGAAGCTGATGCTAGGATAAGTATCCGAAATGCTTTTTACCTCGCCACGGTTGGAGGTGGACAAAGTTTGCATCTACCAATTGGACAAATTGCACCAGGCTTCCAAGCTGATCTACAGTTGGTTCAAGAACGACCACTGGCACCGAGCGATCCGATTGAACGCTTGGAACGTCTCTTATACCAAACCCAATCGAATCATATTCAGGCGGTAATGGTAAATGGGGATTTTGTCAAAGTTTAATTAAAAGTAGTCAGTCGAACAAATATTCGATATAATAAAAAGCAGGTTAGGTCATAGGCTTTGCAACCCTAAGACCTAACTTAGTGGAACTAATGGAACACACCAACTTACCTTTCACTCATCATCACACGGAGGTAAGTTCGGGTGAAATTTTTTGGTTGGGGACACGGTTTGCTAGCGATTTTTGGTCTGCTAGTGTTACGGCTGGATAAGATAATTCTAGCGGTGGCAAAAGCATATCAATTAATCAAAAAAGCACACCATGATTATCCATCATGATGTGCTAAAAACAAAACGTGTTCCATCCACGATCGAGGGGTAACGGGAGACAGCCGTTGCTCCTCTTTTCGTTTCTAATCTTAACAAAAAAAGCTCGCTAAAACAATGAAAAATCGGTTGATATATAATGAATATTAACAAGCTGACAACGGGAAACCATGCATTTTACGAATTAAGTATGGTAAAATAGCATTTGATGAGTGTTCAAAACTGAAGAATAATCTCTAAAGGAGGAACTTATCGTTTGACTCAACATCACGTCAATCCCGAGAAGCGGTGGCTATCGGTCTTAGGGGATACGATGCCATTATGTTTGAGCTATGCCCCGATCGGGTTAGCCTGCGGGATTTTGCTTCATGCTGCTGGTTTTAATTTTATTATGGCCTTTTTGGTCTCAATATTAGTCTATTCCGGTGGGGCACAATTTATTTTGGCGTCCATGCTAGTCATCAATGCCCCCTTATCGACGATCTTCATGACGATCTTCTTCTTGGAGATGCGGTATGCCTTACTAGGATCGAGTTTATCCAAGTATCTGCATGAAGATAAGCCCTGGGATGTCTTCTTATTTGCCTTTTCATTGAATGATGAAAATTACGCAATTAACTATTTAAAATACGCCACTGATAAGAACTGGACGATTAAAGATGCGACCATGGTGGAGCACTTTGCTCTGATTTCTTGGACTGGTGGGAATTTAATTGGGGCTTTAGTAGGAAGTACCGTTTCCATTGATCTGGATATTATTGAGTTTGCCCTGACGGCATTGTTTATCTACATGCTGGTCATGCAGGTCCGGAATCATTTGACTTTACTGATCTGTCTCTTGGCGGGAGCTTTATCAGTCCTTTTCCTCGTCTTGATTCAAAATACCCTTGGCTTGATTATCTCCACTCTAATGGCCTCCTTAATCGGGTTTGCGGTGGAAGATTACGTGCGCAAGCATAGTAAACACCCGAAACGGACCTGGATTTTGGGAGAAATTTTCCGGCCATCAACGATTCGGCAAACGGTTGAAGACAAGCGTAAGAAGCAAGATCAGTCGCAAGAGGCTGCTAATCATTAGAAATTAGGTATTTGAGCAGAATGGATTTTTTAAGCACATCTACGGTAGTTGCAGCTGCCAATCATGATTATAAATTTCATATCTTAGTAATTATTATTGCGGCGCTCGCAGCCTTTGTTCCGCGTTACTTCCCGATACTTTTCTTTACGAATCGGAAGTTGCCGGAATGGTTTAATGAATGGATGAAGTATATCCCCGTGAGCCTGTTTGCCTCCTTGGTGGCACAACGGCTTTTCTTGGATTCTTATAAGGTCGTTACTGATAAGTTCACCTTGTTTGGCCATCAATTAATCCTGTACGGTCATTTGGATCACATCATTGCTGGATTATTTGTATTGTTGATCGCTTACTTTACGCGATCAATGGTTTTATCCGTTATTTTAGGATTAATCTTAGTCTTCATCTTTGCTAGTTTTATCTAACAAGCGTTGGTAGTTCAATTGAGCTACCAGCGCTTTTTTAGAACAGAGTTATCGAGGATCGAGCAAGGTCATTAGGGAAAGTAGGCTTGCTTAATGTTTGGAGAAGTTTGAGACCTTCAGGAGATAATTTTTGCTGAACGGCTAAAACTTGTAATTGGCTTGATGGCTTGGTGCTGATTAGTGCCAGATTTGATATTTACGAGCGTTTGGTCGATTAGTCTTTGTTCGTTTGCTGGCAAGGTGATTTGAGATAGGTAGGTTGATAAATCGTTCATGACTTTCTCCTTTTTGATTAAGTATAGGCTTGTTGCTATGAAGAGACACAATTTGCAAGTTCCGTTCAATTTCCGGCATTTTCCGTTAGCTGATCGAAACGTTATTAACGCTCACTGCACCAAATTCGACGTTCACTGCATTTTGAAAAATTTTGCTTGAATTCAATTTATAATAATCATGAAAAGAAAGGAAGTGGACACGATGAGGACTAATAACTATCGGGGATTAACTGATGCCCAATTGACCGAAATTGTCGGTGGACGCATTTTAACGAGATTTAAGCAATTCATGATTCAACGTTGGGAAAATATTGTCAGAAACTGGATTGACGGCTTTAATTCTAGTCCATTCCATTAGAAGGGAGTGAGAAATTATGTTAAAGAAATTATCAGATCAAAAATTGAAGAAGGTTATTGGCGGTAAAAATATTTGGTGGTATGTTGGTTATGGATACGCAAGTGCAACCGAATCAGCCAGGCGGAATCCATCAATCAATATGAATCACTTCTTATTTACTCAACCAAAATAGGAGGTAAATATCATGAAGTATCAACGAATTGATGATAAACAATTATTAAGGATCGTTGGCGGCGGATTGATTCAAATAGGATATGATGTCATAAAAGACTTATGGAAACATCGTCAAGACTATATAAATGGATATAATAGTAGTCCATTTAATTAAGAACAATGGGAAAGCCTTCAGTTCTTTAGGTGTTGAAGGTTTTTCCCTATATAGAGGTGTTATGATGAAAAAGTATAAAACGTTATCTAATCAACAGCTAACGAAGATTTTAGGAGGATACGGCGTTAAATTCTACCTACGTATTTGGCCAAAAAGAAAAACGAGATGATGGGTATTCAATCACAACAGTTTATAGCCGATTATTTGGACATTCTATATCTTTTTATTATTGTAAGAGCGGTTATAGGTCGTTTGAAATTTAAAGACATTTTAGAATGGGTGATATTAGCTGTTTTTTTACAAATAGCTGCATATGCAATTAGTGAAGTTATATCTTTGATTGCAATCTTGATAGATTCATATGTTCGAGGTTATAGAAAGGAATCTAAAGATAGAGCAAAATTTGAAGCTATAATAACTATGATTGTTTTACCCACATATTTAATGTTTGACAATACATTATCTGTATATTTGTGGATTACCAATAGTAACGCTCTGATTACTATTATTCTTGAAAGCATTCTTTTTATAGTATCAATAATCTTTATTATTCATTATAAAAACAAAATAGCCAATTTTATATTGAAGACTAGAAGTATAATCCCTTCAATTAACGGATTATTAAATCTAACTTGTATCTTCTTTATAAGTTCTTTAGCAATTTATGTTTATAGTGAAAACGTGACGATTTCCTTAATTACGGTGTTTGGTTATACGGTTGTTTATTATCTTATTTGGTTAATTATGTTCATGTCAGTTTTCATGATGCTAAAGGAATATAACGATAATTTAGATTTACACTTGCTGAAACAAAAGTACGAAGATACTATTAATCTTAACCAAGCTGTTAGTCAACAATATGAACAGGTTCGACATCGCCAACATGACATTAAGAATCTACTAATCGATTTGCAGGGGCAGATTAAGGCTAACCAATCAGATACGGCCTTGAAGATGATTCAAGATCAACTTGAAGCTACACCGGAAATTACTATGATGCCTGAAGTAGAAGCTAATCTGAATAAGATTACCTCATCAGGGATTCAAAATGTAATTCGACGCCATTTATATGAAATCTTAGCAGTTGGCGCTAGTGTCAACATCGAAGTATCGGCTATCATTAATTTCTGTTTAGAAGATGAGATCAAATTAGCGCGAATCATCGGAATCCTATTGGATAATGCTCGTGATGCTTTAAAAGACCAAGAAAATGGGGTCTTTCAATTATCTATGTCACGGTTTGATGCTGAGACGGTGGTTCTAGCGGTACGGAATTCGATCGATCAATCGGTTGATGTCAATCAAATGATTAAGAACAAATTCTCCACTAAGGACAATCACCACGGCTATGGGTTAACTAATATCCGGGAGATTGTAAATGGCGATGATCATTTTAATTTAGAAATTGAAACTAGTGAGCATTTTGTCACTGTTGAATTATATATGCGAGGGGCGCGCTAGTGTTATCAACCATTATTCTGGAAGACGATCTCCATCAATTACATGTCATCGAGGAGATCGTTAAGAACCGAATCGTGATTAATCCGACGCCGCATGAATATGACATGCGGGTTGATTTAGTGACGGCAAATCCAGATGAAGTGGTGCAATTTATTCAGGCTCACCAAGCTTATTGTTTAATTACAGACATTGATTTAAAACATAAATTATCGGGAATTGATGTGGCCGAAATTGTCCGCAACAATTCTCGTTTTTCAGAAATTATTTTTGTGACGGCCTTCGGTCAATATTTACCATTGACGATTACTCGCCATGTGGAACCCTTAGATTTTATTTTCAAAAGTGACGCTGAGGGACCAATGCCCCAACGCTTACGAGAAACCATCGATGAGGCTTACGGGCGCTATTTGAAGTTTATTGCAACTCCCGAACGTGAGGTGGAGCGGATTGCCTATCATCCCACTAAGGGGTTAGTGAAGACGGTCGCTGTTGATCAGCTTTTTTATATTCAAGCGGTCAAGGGAAAAAGCCGGCTGATTTAAATCGTTGGTCGAAATCTGCACGTTGAAACCCACGGGGAATTAGCCAACTATGATGATACGAGTTTGCTGAAAGTCAATCGCGGGCTGGTAATTAATCCAGCCAATGTCGTGGAACTTGATACCAAAAATCGGCGGGTGTACTTTGATCAGGAACATATTGTGGCATGTGACATCAGTTTTCGCCACTTAAAAGAACTCCGTAAGCATCTGGACGAGGATGTGATGAAATGAAATACGCTGCCTATGTCGCCCAAGTTGATGAATCTGATTGTGGTGTCGCATGTTTAGCGATGATTCTAAAACACTATGGTAGTGATTACCCGATTGCCAAGTTACGGGATTTAGCTCGAACTAACCAGGAGGGAACGAACGCCTTAGCACTAGTGAAGGTGGCGCAAAAATTGGGTTTAGCCACCCAAGCGGTGCAAGCGGATTTAGCGATTTTAGACGACCCAGAAATCAAATTTCCTTGGATTGCCCATGTTGTTAAGGACGGGGTTTTTCTGCACTATTACGTTATTTTTGGTGCGGATGAAAATCAGGTATATGTGGCCGATCCAGATCCAAAAGCTGGGGTGCATAAAATGGCGCGGGCTGATTTTGAACAAGAATGGTCAGGAGTAGCGCTTCTCTTTGAACCAAGTGCAGATTATCAAGCCCAAGCAGTCACCATGACAACTTTAAAAGATAATTTTCGTTTGCTAAAACCCTTTCGTGGAACTTTAGCGTTAACTATTTGTTGGTCGATCCTGATTTCCGTGATTAGCATTGCTGGATCATTGTATCTGCAGATGTTGATTGATGACTTAATTCCCCGTCACCGTGTGACCCTGTTGCTGATTGTCAGTCTGGGGATGATCATTGCCTACCTCATTTATGCGATTTTGTCATACCTGCGGACGATGATTTTGATGAAAGTCAATATGAAGGTGGCTGGACGGATTAATCTCGATTATTTACGGTCGGTTCTGCACTTGCCTTTGCGCTTTTTCATGACTCGCAAGACGGGAGAGATTCTATCGCGCTTTAATGACATTAGTAAGATTATCGACGCCTTATCTAGCACAGTGGTTACCATCTTTTTGGATGCTGGAATGCTAGTACTGATTGGGCTATTTATGGCTTGGCAAAATGGCCCCTTATTTTTAACGACTTTAATTAGTGTGCCAATCTATATTGTTTTAGTAGCAATTTTTAACCGACGTTACACCAAATTAAATTATGATCAGATGGAAAGTAATGCTCGTTTGAACTCATCAATCATTGAAAGTATTCGTGGAATTGAAACGGTTAAAGCTCTGAATATTACAGACCGTTTGGATGAACAAATTGATCAACAATTTCAAAGTTTTCTAAAGCAAAGCTATCGTTATACGCAAACCGAAACCTTTCAGGCGGCCATCAAACTCTTTTTACAATATGGCTTAACGACCGTCATTTTATTAGTTGGGTCACTTCAGGTAATGAGAAACCAATTAGCCCTAGGTCAATTGATGGCCTTTAACATGTTGCTGGCTTTTTTCATTGAACCCTTACAAGATATTGTCAATTTGCAGGCTAAACTAAAAACAGCCCAAGTCGCAAACCAACGCTTAAACGAAGTGTTGGTAATTGAACCAGAATCGTCAGAGGGGCTAGCGTTGGGTGATGCAACCTTAAGCTTGGATGTTGACCAAGTAAGTTTTGCCTATACTTATGGGTATCCAGCATTGCGTGATGTGTCTTTGAGTATTCAACCAGGGGAGAAGTTAGCCATTGTTGGCCCGAGTGGCTCGGGGAAATCTACCTTAGCTAAACTAATGGTGCGCTTTTTAACTCCCGATCAAGGATCCATCAAAGTTAATCAGCGTGATATCAGGTCCTTGGATCTCGCTGATTTACGCCGCCAGGTTGGGTATGTCCCCCAACGATCCCAATTATTTTCAGGAACGATTGCGCAAAATTTACGCTTAGCTAATCCTGACTTGACCCTAGAGGAATTAAGCAGGGCTTGTCGTTTGACGCAAATCGATGCTGATATTACTAAGCTACCGCTAGGTTATGATACCTTGATTGATGAAGAATCTAATACTTTATCGGGCGGGCAAGTCCAACGCTTGGCAATTGCCCGGGCCCTCCTTAACCATCCGCAGATCCTGATTTTAGACGAATCGACGAGCTCCTTGGATCCCTTAACCGAAAATGAGCTCCTGCAAAGCTTAATGGCTTTACCTATGACAATCGTGCTGGTTTCGCACCGGCTAAATGTGACGACACACTTTGACCGAGTGGTTGTCCTAGACCATGGTCAGGTCGTACAAGACGGTCAACCGGAAAACCTGCAGCAGGTCGCCGGGCTGTATCAACAGTTATTAGGACAATAAATGAAGCTGAGCAAGCAATCCTAGTTAGGGTTGCTTGCTCAGCTTCATTTTTAATCTGCTAACATTTTAAATTGATGATGGTCTTCAAATAGTTTTGCTATCTGTAGTAACAATTCCTCTTGACCTTTAGCGGCCGTCAATTGAATTCCGATAGGGAGCCCAGTTTTTGTTAAATGGGTCGGCAAGCTAATAGCTGGCTCACCTGTTAAGTTAGCTTGTTGAGTAAATGGTGAATGGGTTAGTGAGGGGAGCCATTGATCATAAATCAGCTCTCGTTGCGCTTGGGGAGCAAGCTCATCAATCTGGTTCATTAGGGCCAGGTTCTCATTTGAAACTAATTGCTCGTTTAAAGAAATAGCAACTGTTGCCGTCGTCGGACATAAAACCAAAGGATAGCTTTCGTGTAATTGAGCCCATTGAGCAGCTGCTTGGTCCCAAGTGGACAGAGCATCGATATAATCAACTGCTGAAATCTGCTTGCCGGTTTGATAAAGAGCCCAAGTTAGTAATTCCATATCATCTCGGGTGACAGAACGGCCAATCGCTGCTTCGATTTCCTGGAACATATGGGCGGTTTCACCGGCATTCATGGTGTAGTAGCTTCGAATTAAGGCATCACCATTAGTTGGCCAGTTAATTTCTTCAACGGTCCAACCCGCCTGGCGCAAGAAGTCGACGGCTGCTAAGACGGCCTGCTCGGCTTCAGAATCAACTGGGGTACCAACGGGGGATTGGGTAAGGTAACCAATTTTAAGTTGCCGATCGGGTTGATTAAGCCGTTGAACTAAACCGGCTTTGATTAAAGGAACTTGGAAAACCGCCGCCGCTTGTAGAGCTTGCATGCTTTCTAAAAAGAGGGCCGTATCCGTAACGGAGCGTGTCAAAGCAAAGTTAATGGAAGCCCCTTGCCACGATCGCCAATCACTAGGTCCCATCGGCATCCGCCCGCGGGTCGGCTTAAGACCAATTAATCCGGACCAAGAAGCCGGAATCCGAATAGAACCTCCACCATCACTGGCGCTTGCGATTGGGACCATGCCGCTAGCTAAGGCACTGGCCGCCCCACCAGATGAGCCACCAGGGGAGTATGCAGTATTAAAAGGATTTTTAGCATCACCATACATTTGCGAATCGGTCACGTTCTTGAAACCAAATTCGGGAAAATTAGTTTGGCCGATGATAATAAAACCGGCGGCTTGTAATCGGCGCGTGTAGTTACTGGTGATGGTGGCGCGATAATCTTGAAAGAGTCGATTAGCATTTGTTGACGGTTCACCTGCGAGACTTTGCCCGAGTCCCTTGAGCAGGATGGGCACGCCTAAAAAGGGCTGACCAGTATCTTTGAGTTGGGCAGCTTCACCCAGCGCCTGCTGATGACGAGTGGTAATGACGGCATTGAGATCAGGATTAAGGCGGTCGATTTGTTGATAGGCCGTATTAACTAGGTCAGTAGCCGACACTTCATGATCCCGCACCAGTTGTGCGAGCCGATAGGCCGGTTGACGCATCAAATTTTGAGAAGACATTGTTGACCTCCTAGTTTTTCTTCATTCTAGACTATTGTGGTATCGCTTTCAATGACTTATAATCAAGGGGACTTGAGGGGGTGATGATGATCACTGGATTCGTGGTGGGGTCCTTAACTGGGCTAATTGATTTGCATCTGGCCATTTCTTCGATCCCGACAATTCTTTCCGGATTGCCGATGTCCTTGTTTTTATTAGTAACTTGTTTTATTTTAGCTAATATTCTGGGCTTTTTGCTGGTGTTAATCCGACAAAGTCACTGGGCGATCCTGCGCTGGATAGCTCGCTTTTACATTTCCTTTTTTCGGGGCGTACCGATGTTAGTAATTCTGTTTATTACTTATTTTGGTTTTAATATGGATGCCATACCTGCCGCGGTTCTTTCCTTTACGATTGCACCGGCGGCCTTTATCTCTGAGTATTATCGGTCAGCCTTGTTGGGTGTTGATCTTGGTCAATATGAGGCTGCCCGATCTTTAGGGATGAATCGTTACGTAGTCTTACGGTATGTCATCTTACCGCAAGCTTTACGAATTGCCCTACCATCACTCGGTAACGTGATGGTCGATATGTTTAAAGGGACCTCTTTAGCGGCCATGATCACCGTTTCGGAAATGTTTATGGATGCCAAAATTGTGGCGGGAGCTAATCAGGACTATATGTCGATTTATATCACCCTAGCAGTCATCTATTGGTTGTTGTGTTGTTTGTTATCTTGGGGACAAAGCTGGTTAGAAGGCCGGCTAGATTTTGTTGCTAAAGCGGAGGAATAATTATGCATAAATGGTGGAAAATCATTACGGGAGTTTTAGTGTTAGGTTTAGTGGTTGGTGGTTTAACGGCTTGTGGCAAAAAGTCGGCCGCTAGTAAAAATACTTTGGTTGTCGCGACCTCAGGGACTTTATATCCAACCTCTTATCACGACTCTAAAACCAAAAAATTAACGGGTTATGATGTCGAAGTCGTGCGGGCCATCGCCAAAAAATTACACAAAAAGGTGGTCTTTAAGGAATACAGTGTTGATGGCATGTTAACGGCGGTCAAGACGGGTAAAGCTGATATGGCAGTGGATGATTTTGCTATTTCACCAACGCGGAAGAAGAAATTTGCCATGTCGATTGCTTTCAAGCACTCTTTCAATAGTATTATCGTGCGGTCATCTGACAACTCCGGAATTAATAGTTGGGCGGATTTAAAGGATAAGAAGGCCGGTGGCGAAGCCGGGACGAATTACCAACGCCTGGCCCAACAACTAGGGGCCAAATTAGTTAATTATGATAACGTATCCAATGATGTTTACCTGCGAGACCTGCAAGACGGGAAGACCGATTTCATCATGAATGATTATTATTTACAAAAGTTAGCGCTGGCGGCCAACCCGAATAGTGGCTTGAAGATCATGCCGAACATGTACTTTACGACGAATGAAGACGGGAGCGGGGAAGGAATCATCATGAGTAAGGATGATCCTAAACTGACAAAAGAAGTTAATTCAGCGCTAAAAACCTTACTAAAAGATGGCACGATTAAAAAATTAGCCATGAAGTTCTATGGAGCGGATGTTACAAAGCAACCGAGTGAACATATCAGTAAGCATTTTACAATCTCCAGTAAATATACCGGACGAAATTAAATATTTGTGAAAATTGAAAAGCTGATCAGAAACATCAATTAGTTTCTGACCAGCTTTTTTGCTTATCCTAAATAATCGGCTAAGCTTTGCAAGACCCCATTGTGATTGTTATCAGTTTTAGTTTGGTAGTTAGCAACAGCTTTGACATTGGCATTACCGTTTTGCATGGCATAACTATACTTAGCTAACTTCAACATGCCTAAATCGTTATCCCCATCACCAAAAGCGGCGAGTTGATCTGAACTTAACTGCCATTGGTCGAGAAGGTGGTTTAAAGCCCAAGCCTTATCAATACCAGGGACCGTAATGTCAACGGAGCCATTACCACTGGGCGTGATGCTGACCTGGTCGCCAAAGCGCTGAATTAAATCGTTGATCCGGGTTTCGGTTTGTTCGTCGATCAAAAATGACATTTGATAATAACGATCCTCAGGAAGGTGGTCATAATCGTCAATGACTTGGTACTTCGGGAAGTAAAATTTCATTCGTTCCAGATTAGCTGGTGACTCTTGGGCGGGGAGGTAACCGTATTTCGTCCCCGCCAAGCTCGGATAACAATGAAGATCATTCACTAGATATGCAATCACTGCTTGAGCAATGACTGGATCAAGGGTTTGACTAATTAATAAATCACCGGCTTGATTAACGACGTGGGCCCCATTTTCGGATAAAAAGGTGAGCTCCGCTTGTTCTTCCGGCGTGAAATAGTTCAAGAGGCATTCTAAAGAATTACCACTAGCAACGATTAGTTGGACATCCTGGGCGCGAAGCTGACTAGCAACCTCATTGAATAATTGGTGATCAAAAGTCTTGTCGTCAGTTAAAAAGGTCCCGTCCATGTCAAAAGC
Organism: Limosilactobacillus gastricus DSM 16045; assembly: GCF_001434365.1. Taxonomy (GTDB): domain Bacteria; phylum Bacillota; class Bacilli; order Lactobacillales; family Lactobacillaceae; genus Limosilactobacillus; species Limosilactobacillus gastricus. Next base: position 38,190 of record NZ_AZFN01000016.1, read on the forward strand.
GACAGCAGCAAATGGTAAAGTCATATGAACTCCTTTCAATTATCCGCGATAAATACTCTTATATTTTAGGAAATCCGGACTGGAATTTCAAACCGACAAATCGAGTGACACGATGTCATTTGTTAGAGTATAATTTAGGTACACTAAGGAGGTCGATACCAATGACGGAAAAAACATTTACTTTGGCTCAATTAGCTCAATATGATGGGCAAGATGGTCATCAACCATACTTCGCTTATGAAGGAACCGTTTATGATGCTTCAGGAATTCCTAACTGGCAACCGAACCAAAACCATGGTTTGTTAACTGGTAAAGATATTACCGAGGAATTTAACCGGTCGCCACACGGGGCTGAAATGTTTGAAAAGATGCATTTGCCAGTGGTTGGTAAATTAGTTGAGGAATAAGAATAGAGAAAGTTGGGAAAAAAGCAATGAGGTGTCCCATAGGTTAGACTTGTGGGGCGCGCCTTTTGACCGTAATTATGAGTGTGATCAAAAAATGAGGGTGAAAGAAACAGCTCAGTTTCTTTCACCCTCTATTTTTAACTCGTTTCTAAAATTGATCAATTAAGTGTTGCAGAAGTTGGTTAGCTTCTTCAGGGAGCGCGTTAGTCGTGTGGGTTTCTTTATAACGTTCAACCCAGGCTAGCCGCGTCTTTAAACGTTCTTTAACCGTGTTGCGATATTCATCATTATTAAAATCTGGTAGGTAGCCTTCATATGGCATATAGCTCATTTCAGTCGCTGGCCCAAATGGTTGCCAGGTGTCTTGACCCGTGGCGATCTTTTCTAAGATGTCCAGGGTGGTGTGCTTATCAATGTCTTGACCGTAAAAGTCACCGGTATTGATGATGTAGCAATCAACTTGTTGCTTTTCAAAGAGCTCCTTAAAGTCGGCATAATCGTCTTTCAGTGGATAGGCCCGGAATGGGTTAGCAAAGGGTTCAATAACTAAGGCATTGCGATCGGCATTCAGGACGTTTTCAGCGGTAGACCGTTTCGTGGCCAGAGTAGCCCCAAAGGTAGCGGCCGCAATAGGATCCGTTAATTTAACCACTGGTGGCAAACTGTTATCCTTCATGATCCAGAAAATAGAGGTGATGGGGGCAGTTTCCTTATCAACTCGGTTGACAGAGGCATAGCGCGACTTAATGGTCCGACCGTTTCCGTTACGGAGATCTTCGGTAACAAGGGTCTTTTCACCTTTTTCATTTAAGGTGACCCCACAGTTCATGACCGTGGTGAAGAATTGGGTTTCGCGAGTTCCTGGTAAGTAGTCATTGGTTTTATCAAAATAACTGGGCTCCAGCGCAATGGAAGTTCCATTCTCGCGACTAATGATAAAGGCATCATCATGTAAGACGGTAATGTCAAATTTGCCATCATGTTTGTTGTGGGTCAGGGTTGATTTACCAGAACCAGATAAGCCGTAAAAGGCAAAGACTGCATCATCACGATCGGTAAAGTGGAATGATTTTTCGCCACCGTGACTAGCCGTGTATCCATGACGATGGGCAATCGCCCAAGTGAGAGTTAAGGTCCCCTTCTTTAATTCCCCAAAGTAGCGTAGACCCAGGACCGCGATGGCATTGTGTTCGGCATCAACCACGACGAGCCCATTAGGATATTCGTCACTGTGCCAATCAGGATTGGCATAGATATAGATATCCCCTTCGTCGTATTGCTTTGATTTCGCATAGCGCGCTTGGTATTCGTTATTCAGCCATTGGAAATTAAGCATATAGGACAAGAGGTTAATCTCATATCCTTTAGCAATGGCTAAGTGAGCCTTAACCATAAAATCTTCGTCCAAACCAACGACTACATCAGTGGCATAGAAAGTTTGGTCTCGACCATCAAAAATCGCTTCGCGGAGGACCTTATCTAATTTTTCCACATCTTCAGTGGGGTTGTCAGTGTGGTGGCGCGCCGCCGCTGTTCGCCCAACAATATCACCATGGTTGTCGACGATGACTTTTGCATTAGCGGGTAAGCCCAATTCTTCAGTATGAATAATGGGCTGGTCAGTCACAATGGTATTGGGATTGTTAAGGGCTAATTCATAAGCTTCGGCGGGCGTATCAATCCGTTGGACATTATTTTGATAAAAGGCAGATTCAATCGTGGTACGCGTACGTGAAAAAATATGATTGGCCTGATTAATGGCTTTAGTCTCAAATGATTGTTTAGTACTCATGTGTTTTACCCTCCTGTTTGGTTAGTTTTATTGTAATGGTAGCGGTTACAAGGTTCAACTATAATTGTGAAATTATTTGCAAAAACCAAGCGCCTATTGTTGTTGGGGCCGGAAAAGAGTATGATCAAGAATGTTTACATATATTCGAACGAAGAGGAGTAATTCATGGAACGTTTTCGAAATAATCTATTGGGAATCGTGGTTTGTTTAATTATTGCCATCCCGGCTTGGCTCCTAGGGAAGGTTTTTCCAGTCATTGGGGGGCCAGTGATCGGGATTATTGCTGGGATGATCATCACCCTTTTTTGGACCAATAAAGGTTATGCGGCTGCTGGGATTGGCTGGACCTCTAAGGTGATCTTACAAACGGCGGTTATCCTATTGGGATTTGGAATGGACTTTGGGGTGATCATCCAAACTGGAGGGCAATCACTGCCCATTATTGTTTGTACGATTGGGATCGCTTTAATTATTGCGTGGGCGCTGCATAAATGGTTGCAGATTCCTAGTAAAATTGCGACCCTCGTGGGGGTCGGCTCGTCAATTTGTGGTGGCTCGGCCATCGCAGCGACCGCTCCAGTGATTGATGCCGATGATGATGAAGTCGCCCAAGCAATTTCAGTAATTTTCTTCTTTAATGTTATTGCGGCAGTTCTATTTCCGGTGCTTGGGCATCTTCTAGGGTTTGCAACGAATAGTGGGAATGCCTTTGGAATTTTTGCCGGGACGGCGATCAATGATACTTCATCGGTGACCGCGGCGGCATCCACTTGGGATAGTATGTGGAATTTAGGAAGTCAAACTTTGGATAAGGCCGTGACGGTAAAGTTAACCCGAACCCTAGCGATCATTCCCATCACCTTAGTTTTAGCTTTGATGAATACTAAGCAAGCTGACGGGGAAGCGAAGAATCACTTTAGCTTAAAACGAGCTTTTCCGATGTTTATTTTGTACTTTATTTTAGCCGCGATCTTCACCACCATTTGTGTTCATTTAGGCGTTGCCGCCACGGCTTTTAATCCGCTTAAAGAATTAGCTAAATTTATGATTGTTTTGGCCATGACGGCGGTCGGTTTGAATAGTAATGTCGTTAAATTAATCAAAACCGGTGGTAAGCCCCTGTTCTTAGGGGCTACTTGCTGGGTAGGGATTACACTAGTCAGTTTGCTCATGCAACGCGTCATGGGGATTTGGTAGAAAAGAGATCATTCAAATGGAAGAAAAACAACAGTCATCAGTCGTCACCAAGATTTCCCTCGGCGGATTAATTTTGATGATTTTTTCGTCAATTTTTGGTTGGAACAATTCGTTAACCGCTTTTTATCAAATGGGTTATGCCAGCATTTTATGGTATTTAGTGGCAGCCATCTTATTCTTTGTTCCCTCATCGTTAATGTTTGCTGAATATGGGGCCGCTTTTAAGGCCGCGCGTGGAGGAATCTTTTCCTGGCTACGGGGTTCAATTGGTGAAAAACCGGCCTTTATTGGGACTTTTTTGTGGCTAGCCGCTTGGGTGGTCTGGTTAGTTTCTTCTAGTCAATATTTCCTCGTGGCGGTTTCAACCATGATTTTTGGTAAAGATGTCACTACCAGTTGGCATCTTTTCGGCTTATCTTCGGACCTGACCTTAGGGATTTTAGAAGTTTTATTTTTAGTAACCGTCACTTTTATTGCCACGCACGGGATTGATAAGATTGTTAAGGTAACCTCGTTTGCCGGAATCTTTACCATGGCGATGCCAATTGCTTTTTTGGTGATTAGCGCCATTATTTTAATAATGCATCATGGAACCTTAGCTGAACCGATTACGACAGCCAATTTGATTCATTCCCCCAATCATAATTTTGTCTCGCCGATTGCAGTGGTGTCCTTTCTTGTTTATGCCATCTTTGCTTTTGGGGGCATGGAAACCATGGCGGGCGTAATTGATAATGTTGATCAGCCTGAGAAAACCTTTCCCAAAGGGGTCTTAATTGGTTGTGGGATGATGGCCTGTCTATATTTCTTAGTCATTTTCTTATGTGGGATCAGTACTAATTGGAATGCAATTTTAGGAAAATCCAATGTTAACCTGGCCAATGTTGAGTATGTCATTATCAATAATTTGGGCCTTGAAATCGGCAAAGGCTTTGGCATGGGTCATGCTAATTCACTATTGCTAGGGCGGATTTTCTCCCACATCGCTGCCTTTGCCGACGTCTTTGGTGGGATTGGAGCGGCTTTTGTGATGACTTATTCACCAATCAAGTCCTTTGTCCAAGGTTGTGACCAACGGCTCTTACCTAAGCGATTTACAACCATGAATCAACACGGGATGCCGGCTTTTGCCATGTGGTGTCAGGTGGTAGTCGTATCTTGTATTATTATGTTCATTGCTTGTGGTGGGGCGGCCGCTAGCACTTTCTATACGATTTTAACGGATATGATGAATGTCGGTTCGTCCACGCCGTACCTGTTCTTAATTGGCGCCTTTCCCTTCTTTAAAATGAAAGAAGGTTTGGACCGCCCCTTTGTCTTTTATCGGCGGATGTCCTTTACCTGGGTGGTAACCATCATTGTTTGGCTAGTGATCGCCATTGGAATTATCTTTACGATTATTCAACCAATTATTGAAGGTGAATACATGACCTCCTTCTGGACCGCCTTTGGACCGGTCTTCTTTGGGGCAGTCGCTTGGATTTTCTACACCCGCGCTGAAAAACGGGGGACCTTAGATTAATTAGGAGGGTCAGATGAAGTTTGTGATTGCCCCAGATTCTTTTAAAGAAAGTATGACGGCTTTAGTGGCTGCCCAAGCGATTCAAACTGGTTTGTTAAGAGCGCTACCCACGGCGCAATGTCAATTAATTCCTCTAGCCGATGGAGGTGAGGGGACCGTGGCTACCTTGGTGCATGCTCATCAAGGGGAAATGGTGTTAACTTTGACCGCTGGGCCCTTGCCTGGTCAAACGATCCAGGGGACTTATGGACTAATTGATAATGGGGAAACAGCGGTGATTGAAGTGGCCGTTGCTGATGACTTGACGTTAGTTCCTCGCCAACAACGGGATCCCTTATTAGCCAGTTCTTATGGAACGGGTCAACAAATCTTAGCAGCCTTAGCTCGAGGGGTACAACGCATCATCATTGGTTTGGGTGGCAGTGCCAGTGTTGATGGTGGACTTGGGATTTTACAGGCTTTAGGAGCGCGGTGCCTGGATGATCAAGGGCAACCAGTACCAGCTGGTGGGCAAGGATTAAGTCAAGTTGCCACCATCGATCTATCAACGATTGATCCGCGTTTAAGTCAGGCTGAACTTATCTTAGCTAGTGACGTCACCAACCCGCTCTTAGGTCCTCATGGTGCCGCCAAGGTCTTTGGTCCACAAAAGGGGGCGACTCCCAAAATGGTCGTGACTTTAGAAGCAGGGATGAAAAACTTTGCTCGACGAATGAATGTAACCGTGGGTCGTGATTTTAGTCAGGTGGCCGGATCGGGAGCAGCCGGGGGGATTGGTTTTGCGCTTTTAGTATTAGGCGGTCAATTGCAATCTGGAATCGAATTAATGATGGCGGCGACAAACTTATCGCAAGCTATTCAAACAGCTGATATGGTCATTACTGGAGAAGGGCGGATTGATGGGCAAACCTCATTTGGAAAAGTACCGGCCGGGGTCGCTCGCTTGGCCAAGCAAGCCCACAAACCCTTAATTGCGATTGGTGGGAGCCTCGGTGATGATCTTTCTGCTTTATATGATATGGGTTTCACCGCCATCTTTTCCTGTCTAAGTAGCGTTAAATCCCTAGACCAAGTCTTAGCCCAGGGTCCAGCTAATCTCTCCCGGACCGCGGAGAATATTGGGCGGCTCTTAGTATTGAAGTCTAAATAATGTTTAAAATCCTTGAATCAAATGTTGGTTCAAGGATTTTTATATATACTAGGTTGACACGGTGTCATCGAAGTGTATAATGATCATCGAAAAGTGACACGGTGTCACCGTGAGGAGGTAAGTATAATGTTTTTAGCCTTACATGAAATGAAACATGAAAAACTCCGTTATGGCATGGTAATTTTCATGATTATGTTAATCAGCTACTTGGTCTTCGTTTTGGCGGCCCTAGCTTTAGGTCTGGCTAACCAAGAGTATCAGGCACTAGACACTTGGAATGTGAAAAGTGCGGTCATGACGACAACTTCTGATAAGGAACTTCGGCAGTCTACATTGACGCCACAACAGGTAAAAAATTTAACGAAGAATCAGGATAATGCGGTCATTGCCATTAATTCGGTGATTGCAAAAGCCAGTGGTAAGAAGCAAGTGGCCTCAACTTTTGTCGGTATTGATAAAGACCAATTTATCTACCATGATTTGAAATTGACCAGTGGTCATAAACCAACTAATAGCCACCAAGTGGTCGTAAATGAAAGCTATCAAAACGATGGCTATAAATTAGGTGATCAGATCAAGCTTGGTTCGGATCAGACCAAGTATCAAATTGTTGGTTTCGCTAAGGATTCGATGCTTCAGATTGCGCCCGTTATTTATGGAACGGTTTCAACCTGGCAACAAATTCGCGGGACTGGCAATCTTTTTGCCGGGAGTGCGGTCGTTTCAAAGAAATCATCAATTAAAGTCAATGAATCCGGCTTAAAGAGTTACCCGATTCAACAGGTGATTGAGAAGCTACCGGGTTATTCCGCTCAGAACATGACCTTTGAATTTATGATTGGTTTCTTATTGATCATTTCCTTGATTGTAATTGCGGTTTTCTTGTACATTATCACCATCCAAAAACTCAGTAATTACGCCGTTTTACGGGCGCAAGGAGTACCGTCACGGTTTTTGGTGAATGCCACGATTGCTCAATCGATCTTACTGACAGTCAGTGGGTTAGTGATTGCAGTGCTGTTAGTTTGGGGAACTTCCTTACTTATGCCGGCGGCCGTCCCAATGTCCTTTAACTGGGGTTTAATGGGGGCGATCAGCTTAGGATTAGTCGTAATGTCCTTACTTGGTTCAATTATTCCGGTTCGGGTCGTCACCAAAGTGGACCCAGTATCCGTAATTGGAGGTTAAGATCATGGCAGAAATTGAATTAACAAACATTAACAAATTTTTTGGTGAAGATACGGCTCGAGTGCATGTCTTAAAAGATCTTAATTTTACGGCAAATCCCGGCGAGTTGGTACTGATTTTAGGCCCTTCTGGATCGGGGAAATCCACCTTTTTAACAATTGCCGGAGGCTTACAAACCCCTGATTCAGGGACTGTGCTGGTTGATGGGCAAGATGTTTATCAATTATCCAGTAAACAACGGGACCGCTTGCGGCTAAATAAGATCGGCTTTGTCCTTCAAGCTTATAATTTGGTGCCATATTTAACGGTGCTAGAACAATTCAAGCTAGCTGATAAGGTAAAAGCTACGGGGAATATGAATCCTGCGCAATTAGATGAATTATTAAAAGATCTGGGGATTTATGAATTACGGCATAAGTATCCCGATCAATTATCTGGGGGTCAAAAACAACGGGTAGCGATTGCCCGGGCCCTGTATTCACAACCGAAGATTGTCTTAGCTGATGAGCCAACTGCCGCCTTAGATAGTCCGCGAGTGGCTGAAGTTGGGGCCTTGCTAGCTGATTTAGCGCACAAGCAAAACCGGGCGATTGTGGTGGTAACTCACGATGTTCGGCTGGAAGAATTTGCTGATCAGACTTATCGCTTATCCGATGGGGTGATGACCAAACAAAATTAAATACCAAGTATTAGGACGTGTCGGGCTGGCACGTCTTTTGCTTTAAAAAAGTAAGCAAAATAATTGTGTTGAAAAAGGGACGTGGTATTCTAAGAATAATGAATATGAGGAGGGTACTTATGGAAACGATCAAAAATCTGGTAATTGGCTTTGGTAAGGGTGGTAAGACCCTGGCAAAGACTCTTGCCCAACGTGGTGAAGCGGTGATGGTAGTTGAACAATCTAGTCAAATGTATGGTGGGACTTGTATTAATGTTGGCTGCCTGCCATCCAAGAATATGATCATTAATAGTGAACGGCACCTCTCTTTTGCGGAGGGAGTGGTCCATCAAAGTGCCTTAACTGATCGCTTGCGGAATAAAAATTACCATATGCTCGCCGATGAACCCACAGTTGAGGTAGTGGATGGAAAAGCGCGATTTATGGGCGATCATCAAGTCGAAATTGAGCTAGGCAATGGTGATCATCGTCAGGTGGAGGCTGAGCGCGTCTTTATTGATACCGGTGCCCAACCTGTGATTCCTGATATTCCAGGTCTAACCTTAGGTGAGCGGATTATCACTTCAAAAGAAGCGCTGTCCTTACCCTATCAACCACAAACCATGGCGGTATTAGGGGCTGGACATATTGGTCTTGAATTTGCCTCGATGTATCACCAATATGGAACGGATGTAACGGTGATTAATCGTCATGAGCACATACTTAATCATTATGATCGTGACGTGGCGGAAATGGTGGAACAAGACTTAATTAGCGCTGGAATTCACTTCCGGATGAACACGAATTTAGTTCAAGTGGAGGCGACCGCAGATCGGGTCACCCTAACCTTTGATAATGGAGAAAGCCAAACCTTGGATGCCTTGTTAGTAGCGAGCGGACGTCGACCAAATATTGATGATCTTGGCCTGGAAAATACGGGCATTCAATTAACTTCACAGGGGGCCATTCAAGTCAATGAACGGCTTGAAACCACGATCCCAAATGTTTGGGCGATTGGGGATGTCAATGGTGGCCCACAATTTACTTATATCTCACTCGATGATTTTCGAATCATTAATAATCAACTCTTTGGGGATCAGACGCGTTCGACCAAGGATCGCTTTGCGGTTCCAGCAACGACCTTCTTGACGCCGCCATTATCATCTGTAGGTCTCACCGAACAAGCTGCCCGTGCCCAAGGCTACAACATAAAGGTTTATCAACAGGCAGCTGCCGGAATTCCCAAGGCCCATGTAACGGAAGAAACACGGGGCTTATACAAGGTGATTGTTGATCAGGATACCCAGAAAATCCTGGGGGCAGTGATTTATGCTGCCGAATCCCATGAGGTTATTAATATTGTGGCTTTAGCGATGAAGACCCATCAGCCATACACCGTGCTCCGCGACATGATCTATACTCACCCAACCATGGCCGAAGTCTTTAATGACCTTCTAAAATAATTTGTCAGATTATTAGAAATCCATTAGAATATTCCAAAAGGCTAATGGAGGAAAAGATTAATGGCATATGAGCAAGTTCGTGATTATTTTGAAGGACAAGGATTAGGGGATCGGGTATTGCGCTTAACCGATGCTAGCGATACGGTGGAACATGCGGCACAAGCAATTGGCTGTGAACCGGCCATGATCGCGAAAACTTTATCATTTTTAGTTGATGGTGAACCGATTCTAGTGGTAATGGCGGGAGATCAGAAAGCTGATAACCGTAAGTTCAAACAAGAATTTGGGACCCGACCACGGATGATTAAGTATGATGAAGTGGAAAGTTATATTGGTCATGCTCCCGGGGGCGTTTGCCCCTTTGCGGTAAAGGCAGGCGTTAAAACCTATTTAGATACCTCATTAAAACGATTTACGGATGTTTATCCAGCTGCGGGGGATGGTAATAGTGCGGTGCATCTTACTATTGCTGAGTTAGAAGAGCATGCCCATAACCAAGCCTGGATTGATGTTAGTAAGAGCTAAAAAAAGATGAAGCAGAAGTGAACCCCCTAAGTTGGACAGAT
>NZ_AZFN01000017.1 GCF_001434365.1 Limosilactobacillus gastricus DSM 16045
AAATGCTAATTGACATTTCTTCCCACCCTCATTCCTTTTTTATTATTTGTCTCCCCTTTTTTTAAACGAATGTGGTTGCAAGAGCCAATCCACTAATTTAGTTAGATATCGTAAGACGGTATTCGCCGAAAGCAATAGGACGATCGCGAAACTAATCGCCACTCCATCAATCACCTTGATCCCAAAGAAAGTCTTAAAGAAAGTCAGCCCAATAACTGCTCCCAAGAGACAGCCAACAAAGATGGCTAAGCGAAAACCATTTAATGGACGACTCATGTAATACAGCACCATAAAACCTACTCCCGCTAAAATTAAAGTTGAAGCGGTTTGAATTTCATTATTGCTTAAGGCAAACAGACTCCCACATACCACAATAATCGCTACAATCGCCGCATCGGTCACCCCACCAGGAAGCGCTCGAGTGAAAATATTAGTCATAAAGCGACCACTAATCCGCTCATGATTGGCCTCTAATGCCAGCAGGAATGATGGCACCCCAATCGTAAAGAGACTAATAAGCGTAATTTGTGATGGTTGCAATGGATAATTAAAAGCAAAGATGAGCGTAAATAAGGCTAACAAAAACGAAAAAATATTCTTAACTAAGAATAAACTGGCTGACCGTTCAATATTATTAACCACCCGACGACCTTCATTTACAATCGCTGGCATTTTAGCAAAATCAGAATCTAACAATACCATTTGGGCCGCTTGCATCGTTGCATCACTTCCAGTAGCCATGGCGATACTGGTATCAGCCTGCTTCATCGCCAGAATATCGTTCACCCCATCGCCAGTCATAGCAACCACTTCACCTTGTGCTTGCAATTCTTCAACAAATTGTTGTTTTTGTTCGGGAGTCACCCGACCAAAAACCGTCTTGGTCTGTAGTGCTGATGTTAAATTATCTGACGTTAATTGACTAGCATTCACCCATTGATCCGCATTCTCAATCCGAGCCCGCTGAGCAACCGCCGAAACCGTTTCTGGATTATCACCCGAAATAACCTTAATCTTAACGCCTTGGTGGGCGAAAAAGGAAAAGGTATCCGGCGCCGAGGCCCGGACAGGATTAACTAACCGGACGTAGGCCAATGGGGTTACCGGTGCTGATAGTACATGATCATTTAAGGCCGGTCCTTCATATTTCCCAAACACCAGAATACGAACCCCCTGTTGGGTATCAGCTGCAAAATCGGCATGGTAGCGGTCAAAGTTATCCCGCAAAACCATTTCCGGTGCCCCTAGGACATAAGACGTTTGATCAAAGGCAACGGAAGAAAATTTCCAAGCCGAACCGAAGGGAATCAAATTGGTCGCCTGCTTTTGACTCGGTGAAGTGAAATATTGGTGTAGGGCTTGCATGGTCGAATTATCATTTGGCATGGCTTGGACGAAATCGTTTAAAATCCCTTGAATGGAACTCCGCGTGGCATTCTGCGTGGGAGTAACGCCATCAACCACCATTTCGTTTTCAGTGATAGTTCCCGTCTTATCAACACAGATTACGGTAACCCGCGCCAGGGTTTCGATACTCTTCATACTATGCAAAAGGACCTGCTGACGACTTAAACGCACAGCACTAATGGCCAAGGCCACTGTCGCCAATAAGAACAATCCTTCTGGAATCATCCCGATTAAAGCCGCCTCCATCGACACAATGCTCCGTTGAAAGGATAAGCCATTCGTCACAAAGGAGCGATAAAACAAGGCAAGGCCCAACGGAATTAAGGTAATCCCAACCGCTTTAATTAAGCGGTTTAAGGACTTAATCATCACTGATTCTTCATCCATTTGGACCTGCTTTGCAGATGTCGTTAGCTGATTGACGTAGGCTTGTTCACCTACCGCCGTGGCCTTTACATAAGCCTGACCGGCAACCACAAAACTGCCTGACATCACTTGATCATCACTGTTTTTAGGGATTTCATCGGCTTCTCCAGTTAAGAGAGCCTCATTGACCTGCAGAGAGCCAGCTAGTAAAACCCCGTCGACCGGAATCTGCATACCCGTTTTTAAAATAAACACATCGTCTAAGACCAGTCGATCCGTCGCAATTTCATTTATTTGACTATTCCGGACTACCTGCACCTTGGAGGCATGTAGGACGGTTAATTTTTCCAAAGCTCGTTTGGAGCGAATTTCCTGAATGATCCCAATAATCGTATTGGCGATAATCACCGGTAAAAAAGTTAAATTAACATATGACCCCACAACTACCAATAAAATCGCTAAAATCAAAAAGATTAAGTTAAAGTAGGTTAAGGTATTATCTTTAATAATTTGTCGATCAGACTTAAATTGCGGTTCCGGAGGCTGATTGGTTAACCCCTGACGTTGCCGTTGTGCAACTTCAGCTTGGGTTAATCCAGGGTATTTAATTTCTTCACTCATAATTAGCCTCCTAAAGTTATTAGCCTTAATTCTACCGTATTATGTCAACCTAGTACATTGATATAGCTATACTAAAAGGCCGCTGGATACCTTATGATCCAGCGACCTTAATTAGCTTAATGCTTTTTTCGATGAATTAATGCTTTAAGGCCACGCCAAATCCCTTGAAAAAAGGATAATGACCGTACCATACGTTCGGGTTCAACATACTTTCGAATCGCTCGTAAAACCACTTTTGGTTGCTTGCTAGCGAAAGTATAGGTCCCATTCCGCTTGGTCCGCAGTGCGTATCTTGGGATCCAGTGACCACCAAACAATACTTCTGCGATCACATAATCGACTTCATCCCACGGAATTTGAATGTAATTATTGACATTTCGATCGTCAAAAAATTCAAATCCGCGGTCGCCAATCATAATTTGACCATAACTTCCCAGGCCCAGCATAGATGAACCTTTAATCACCAAATCCACCTTGGTATTGATAGATTCAACCATTTTTTATCCTAACAAACCAATAACATGAAGGACAATACCGGCAACGAAAATACCAATGATAATCCAAATTGGGGAAACCTTCTTCTTCAATAACCACATACATAGGAAGGTTAACAGAAGCGCTGCTAAACCTGGAATCAATGAATCAAGGTTATCTTGTAAGGTCGTAACCTTAGTGCTAGAAAGAGCTAACCCATTTCCCATGTCCCATTGTTGCAATGCTTGTTGGATGGCATGCGCATTATGAGGAAGCTTATCCCATTCGATGTAACCACCTTTAGAAACTGGCGTTCTAGAAACCACTGGGGTAAAGGTAATCGTAACCCAACGTTCAATCAAAGTCCCTAGGATAAACATCCCGAGCATAGAAGCTCCCCGAGATACCGTTTGAAGGGATAAACCGTTCGTATCATCAGTAATTTGGGTCCCGGCACGGTAACCAAATTCTTGGGTGTACCACATAAAGGCAATCCGCATGATGTTCCAAACCACAAAGAAGATAATTGGTCCTAAAATATTACCAGCAATGGCTAACGAAGCCCCTAAACCAGCAATAATTGGCCGAGCAGTGTACCAGAAGACTGGGTCACCTACCCCAGCTAAAGGTCCCATCATACCAACTTTAACCCCGGACATGGTCGTATCGTCAACATCAACGCCATTAGCCTTATCTTCTTCTAGGGCTAAAGTTACCCCGATGATTGGGGAAGCCACATATGGGTGGGTGTTAAAGAATTCAAGGTGTCGCTTAGCAGCAGCAGCCCGATCTTCTTTGGTTTTGTATAACTTCTTCAACGCTGGTGACATGGCGTACATGTAACCACCGTTTTGCATCCGTTCATAGTTCCATGAACCTTGCAGGAAAGTTGAACGCCAACATACGTCCCAACGGTCCCGCTTAGTTAATTTAATTTTATTATCAGCCATTATTCTAAGCCTCCTTAATTCTAATAGTCATCAAGGATGTCGCCAAGGGGATCACCTGTCCCACTAGCGCCATTCGAGCCGTTACTGGAACCACCCTTACCTTCAAGTTGAAGGTAAAGTAGCATCAAAGCAACCCCTAATGCACCAATAGCAATTAAGGTAAGTTGAGTAATAGCGGCAATCACGAAACCGATGATAAAGAATGGCCAAACTTCACGAGTGGCAATCATGTTAATAACCATTGCATAACCAACAGCCACAACCATTCCACCACCGATGGTCATCCCATCAGTTAACCATGATGGCATAGAAGCAAGGAATGATTTAACGGTACTTGCTGGAATAAATGCCAAGGCAATTGCTGGAAGCATGATCCGTAAACCTTGCAGACACACAGCAATGATTTGCCACATATCTACCCGACCAAGGTTACCCTTAGCCCCTTCAGCATCCATTACGTGAACAATGGCAACAGAGATAGTCCGAACAATCATTGTCAAGAACAGACCAGCAACTGCCAACGGAACCGCTAACCCAATCGCTGTCCCAATGTCACTAGTGTTGGCCCCACCTTCAACAAAGATAATAGCTGAAGCAATTGAAGCTAGAGCAGCATCTGGCGCAACGGCAGCTCCGATGTTCGCCCAACCCAAGGCGATCATTTGTAGCGAACCACCTAACATAACACAGGGGATCAAATGCCCTGTTACCAATCCGATTAGCGTACAAGCAACCAGTGGTTGGTGGAATTGAAATTCATCTAAAATCCCTTCAACCCCGGCTAAGAACGCTACAATCGCAACTAAAACTATTGAAATCGCAGACATAGTTTCTTCTCCTTAAATTTACTTTTTCTCTTCATTAATCAGCTCTTGGGCATGCTTTAATAAACTATCGATGCTTTCTGGTGAGTCAGATGGAACCTTACGAACATCAAGTTTAATTCCCATATCTTGGAGTTCCTTTAAGGTGTCAACGTCTTTTTGATCCATTGCTAGAACCTTATTCACGTTAACTTTACCTTCTGTGTACGCCATTGAACCAATATTTAATTCTTTTAGTTCAACCCCACCTTTAATGGCTTCTAAGGCATCTTCAGGGGTTTCGAACAATAGCATGGCTTTAGTAGCACCAAACCGTGGGTCTTGAGCTACTTCTTCCATCTTCTTAATTGGCACAGTGTTAGCATGCACCCCAGCAGGAGCCGCTTGTTGAATCATGCTCTTGCGCAACTTATCCTTGGCCACATTATCAGAAACTACGATAATCCGATCCGGATTCATTGCCTTAGTCCAACCAGTGGCAACTTGACCGTGTAGAAGCCGAGTATCAACCCGTGCAAAGACATATTTGATATGGCCATCACCAAGCACCGTTCCTTCAGGAATAGCACCGGTTGGTTGGTTATCAACTGGCGCAGCTTCGGTTGATGTTTCTTCAGCTGGCATCAAGTCTTCCGGCTTCGTCTTGATCCCGTCTCTTGCAACATCAACAAGGTGCGTAGCGATTTCTCGAGCCGTATTCATCGAGAAACGTGATGCATAAGCTTCGATTACCATTGGTAAATTCATTCCGCTGACAACCGCCCAGGTATCCTTATGCTCATCAAACAAGTTGCTTACCTGATTAAATGGTGTACCACCCCACAAATCAACTAAGAATAATACTTGTTCTTGATCGTCAAACGTCGCAACCGCATCCGACAACTTTTGTCGAATGTCATCCGGTCCTTCGTCTGGCTTTAAAATGACATGAGCCACATTTTCTTGTTGACCAAAGATCATTTCACCAGATTGAAAGATCCCGTCAGCAAAGCCACCGTGACTTGCCAGGACAATTCCTACCATAATATCCTCCTTGTTTTTCACACAACTTACATATCAATTACTATGTAACTAATAGTCTATGAAAACGAATACATTATACAGTCTTTTCATGTAATATTTCAATCTTTTACGTGAATTTGCTAAATTTTTCTAAAATTTTATCTACGAAACCCCTAGCATTCCTGGATTTTCGCCAACAATATTTTCAGATAGCGCTTTCATAACTTTCGACAGTAGTCTATACTGAAAGCGAATTATTCTTATCAGGTAGGTATATACGCAATGAATGATGTCTTATTTCTAAAACCCGCTTTTCAAACCAAGATGTGGGGTGGTCAAAAGTTACGGACCGACTTCCACTATGATATTCCTAGTGATACTACCGGCGAATGCTGGGCCATTTCGGCTCACCCCCATGGACCCGCCACGATTGCGAATGGTGATTTTAGTGGCTTAACCTTAGCAGAATTATGGGATCAACAACCGAAACTCTTTGGTAACCCCTCTGGGCACGTTTTCCCACTATTAACAAAAATTTTGGATGCCGCTAAAATCCTCTCTGTTCAAGTCCATCCCGATGATCAATATGCCCAGGAACATGAACATGAACTCGGTAAAACCGAATGTTGGTATGTCTTATCAGCAGAACCGGGCAGTTACTTAATCTATGGTCATAACGCTCGCGACAAAGCGGAACTAAAGGGCCTGGTTAATCAGGGACAATGGGATCAATTATTGCGTAAAGTTTACGTTAAAACCGGAGACTTTTTCTTCGTCCCAAGCGGAACGCTACATGCGATTGGCTCAGGAGTCGTCGTCTTAGAAACCCAACAAAGTAGCGACACCACTTATAGATTTTACGATTTTGACCGTGTTGATCCGGCAACTGGCAAAACCCGTGAACTACATTTACAACAGTCCATTGATTGTACGGAAACGCCTTTTGTGGATCAGAATCAAACTCCTATCACAACGGAATATGATCATGCTTCTATTACCCAACTCGTTGACTCAACCCACTTTATCGTCAACAAGTGGCAAACCAACTTTGGGCACCTTACTTTACATCACGAAGTGGCTCCATATACCTTGGCATCCGTGGTTGATGGTCAAGGCAAATTAAAGATCAATGATCAAGTATACTCAATTACCAAGGGAGACCATTTCATTATTCCAGCGACGACTGATGAATGGACACTTGATGGTAATATGACTGTGATTGCGTCAGAACCAAAATGATTGAAAAAATCAGCACAAAAAAATAACCGTCTTAGCTTGATTTAGCTAGCGGTTATTTCATAAGACAAAACTATGTCACCGTCTTTAACGACTCTATAAAAGTCCTAGTTTCTCAGGGCTTCTTTTTTATGTTTTATTATGGCATCTTTAATTAGTTTATGATTAATTTTTCCAATTAACCTGATCTTGTAGATCCCAAATATCAATTTCAGTTGCTTCATCATATTGACGGTTGATTGCGTGTTCCGTCGGTGTTAACACTAACTCGGCAGTATAGTTAACCACTGCCTTACGAAGATCACCACCAACCACCTTCATCTCTCCATGATCAAGATAACCAAAAGCGGCGTGAGCATGGACAAACAAATCCCCATGGTCGAGCGAAACATTCCCCATCAAGGAAACCATTTCATACATTCCTTGACGAATGGGAGCATCGTAATCCTGGGTTTGCGGATTGTAAACCCCCACTTGAACCTCACCGAAACCACCGAGACCATTGAAAGTTGCCCCAGCAATATTTTCGGTTTGACACACCTTCCTTACGACTTCTTTTAATTCTTCTCCTTGATCGACTCGTACCAATAATTGGTGATTACTCCATTGCGTCTTCATTATGACTCCTTTGCTAATGCTAACCTTATTTCCAGGATATCCTTTGGCATGGTGGTACAACAGCCACCAATGATACTAGCCCCGGCCTGCACCCAATTAACTGCCGCTTGTGCAAAACTAGTTTGTCCAGTAGTAGTCTGCCAAGTTTTAGTGGTTGGATCATATTGGGCTCCTGAATTAGGATAAACGATTATGGGAACGCTTGCAACTTTTGCAATTGTTTCCACTGCCGGGGTTGCCATCGTTACTGGCATACAATTAACGCCGACTGCTAGTACATTCGGATCATCCTGAATGGCTTCTACTGCCTGGGTCAAAGCAGTACCCTCACTAATAGTCTGTGGATCTTGCAATGAGAATGAAACCCATACGGGTATTGAAATCTGATGATCATGGAGCCAAGCCAGAATCGCAGTGACCTCTGCTATTTTAGGCTGAGTCTCAATAGCTAAACAATCAACTCCAGCAGCCAGTAACTCTTCCAAGCGTGGTGCATGGAAGTCCTGGTAATCTGCTAATGATAACTCATAGTCACCACGATACTCACTTCCATCCGCTAAATAAGCACCATAGGGGCCAATTGATCCCGCCACCAAATTATGCACACCAGAGGCCTTTTCATATTCATCGCGCGCTGTTTGTGCCAACTGTGCTGACAAACGAATCAAACGTCGTGCTGCTTGTTCACCATAACCATGCTTTTCAAAAGCGCCCACGTTAGTTTGATAGGAATCCGTAATCGTAATCCGTGCACCAGCTTCAAAATAGGCTTGATGAACCCGTTTAACTAAGTCAGGGTGTTTGATTAAAGCTGCCGCAGTCCATAAATCACTATCGGTCTGAGCTCCCCATATTTCTAAAGGAGTAGACATAGACCCATCGATAATGATCGGGGCCTCTTTTAATAATTCTGCTAATTCCATCTAGCTCTCCTCTTTTATTTCGTGATATGATGTTCACTATTAATTCTAATCAAATTGTAATTTTATTCTATCACGGAGTTAATTATGTCTGCTAACGAAAAAACCGAACATCTTGAACGTAAAATGGAAACCCGCGACATCCAAATGATCTCCCTAGGTGGGGTCATTGGAACCGGGCTCTTCTTAAGTTCCGGTTATACTATCCAACAAGCTGGCCCCATCGGGACGATCATTGCCTACTTACTAGGCGCTGTCATCGTCTACGCTGTCATGCTTTGTTTAGGCGAATTATCTGTGGCTATGCCTTATACCGGATCTTTTCACGTTTACGCCAAGGACTTAATTAGTCCGGCTACGGGTTTTACCGTCGCGATTTTATATTGGTTGACGTGGACCATAGCTTTAGGATCGGAATTTACGGCTGCTGGAATTATTATGCGGCAGTGGTTCCCTCACGTCCCGGTGTGGATTTGGAGTTTGCTCTTTATAATTTTGATCTTTTTATCCAATGTCTTTTCGGTTCGAATCTTTGCCGAAAGCGAATTCTGGTTTGCGGCCATTAAAGTTATCGCAATTTTGGTGTTTATTGTCCTTGGCGCCCTCGCTATTGTCGGTATTATTCCCATGAAAGGTTATCAACATGCACCCCTTTTAACCAACCTGACGAAGGACGGCTGGTTTCCGACCGGTTTTGGCGGTGTCTTTACCACCATGTTAACCGTTAATTTTGCTTTTTCGGGGACGGAACTTATCGGCATAACCGCCGGTGAGGCAAAAGATCCTGAAAAAACTTTGCCCAAGGCAATCCACACCACCCTTTGGCGATTAATCATCTTTTTTATCGGATCCATTACCGTAATGGCTTGCTTAATTCCATATCGTCAAGCAGGAGTATCGGAAAGTCCCTTTGTCCATGTATTTAAGTTAATGGGCATCCCCTATGCGGCCGATATTATGAATTTCGTGGTCTTAACTGCCATTATTTCCGCCGCAAATTCTGGTCTATACGCCTCCACGCGAATGTTATGGTCCTTAAGTAATGAAGGAACGATCCCCCGCCGCTTCGCCAAAACTAATCGGCGAGGCATCCCGGTGATCGCTCTGGCGCTTAGTATGATCGGCGGCATTTTATCACTTCTCTCCAGCATTTATGCTGCTGACACGATCTACCTCGTACTCGTCTCAATCTCTGGATTAGCCGTGGTCATTGTCTGGATGGCTATCGCCCTAGCCCAAATTAACTTTCACAAACGCTTCTTAGCATCTGGTCATCAACTGAACGAACTAAAATTTCGAACACCGTGGTATCCCATCATTCCTTGGTTCGCCTTCGTTGCCTCCTTGGCCTCTTGTTTGTTAATCTGGTTTGATCCATCTCAACGAATTGCCCTCTATTGTACAATTCCCTTCGTGATTATTTGTTATTGCCTGCATCACTTTTATGATAAATACCAACATCGTGCTAAGTAGTTACTTCAACCACCGATAGCAACAAATAGGGGTTCTACACTTTTTAGTACTGATAGAAAAATCTATCAGTGCTATTTTTATTTTACGAAGTAAAATAAAGCAAAAAGAAAGAGAAGATGGTTGGACCCCAGCTTCTCAATCGATGAAAGGACCATCTTCTCATGAACAATCATATCAAAACACTAACTGGATTAGAAGATCCATACTTAGAATTTGAATCTAATGACGATAACCAACAGATCGAATTAGTTGGAGACTATCAACTTATTCGTTTAGTTCAATCCAATGTTCCATCACCTCAATGTCATCGTTGTAAGGCTAAAATGGTTAAAAATGGGACCTATAAACCAGTCTTCATACATTGTCCAGAAATAGGTGGAAAGTCACTATTCGCTGCTGTTAGGAAACAAAAATTCTTATGTAAGCACTGTGGTGCTTCTTCACTCAGTGAAATCAAAGGTGTTAAATATCGTTGTAGTATTGCTAATGCGATTAAGCGGAGGGCTCCGGTTTATCTTGCCGACAATATTTCTGTGAAGGATATTGCTAAACTAACAGATGTATCTGCAAGTACGGTCCAACGTGTCCTAGTGGCCAGTAAAGATCTAGTTAAACCGCAATATGATTGGCTGCCTCAAGCGATCTCATTTGATGATTTTAAATCTGGTAATGGTTCCAACATGAGTATCCTGATGATTAATCCTGTTAATCATCGCACGATTGATGTTATTGAATCGAGAAAAGGAAAAGCTCTATTGGCATCTTTTTTCAAGTTCTCACATCAGGCACGTTGTCAGGTCCGATACGTGATCGTAGATCTATACCAGCCATATCGAAAATTGATTAAAGAAGCCTTTCCCAATGCCATTATTATCGCGGAACCATTTCATGTAATCACGCAAGCTTATCGTGCCCTACAATCTGTTCGAATTAACGTTATGAAGCAGTATGGATCTGATTCACGTGAATATCGGGCTCTTAAGAGCCTCTGGAAGTTGATTATGAAAGATCAGAAACAGCTTAAATATGACAATTTCCATTCTCGCCGTAATTTCCGGTACGCTCAGTTATCCGACAGTGAAGTCGTAGACCTATTGTTAGATATGTCTGACGAATTGAAAACAGCTTATGAATATTATCAAACCCTTTTAAAGGCAATGCGTGACCATGATCCTAAACAGCTTCAAGAACTATTAAAAACAAAGCTAACCTTATTACCAACACCATTCCAAAGGACTCAACGAACTCTTAGACAACATAAGGAAGAGATCTTAAATCAATTTAAACATCAATATTCTAACGGAATTATTGAGGGACGCATGAACAGAATCAAGGTAATTAAACGGACAGCCTTCGGCTACCGTAATTTTGAAAACTTCAAAATTAGGATCCTATTGGAATGTCGAAGCATCTCATTTTCTATTGAGAAAACAACAAAAGGAAAAAGGCCAACCATCAAACAGCTTGTTCAATCTGCTTAATGACCGGCCATCTTCTCATTCAATTTTCCATCAGTACTTGTTGACAAAGAGCCCAAATAGACCGGGAGGAAACAAAATGTTTCTTCCCGGCCTTATTTACTCTGATAATAAAATCGAAAATTGACCAACATTATTAATAAAGGTCTCATCATCAAAACCATTTTCGTCTAGTAAGGCTACGTCAACATATCCTAGACAAAGATACACGAAACTTTGCGCAAAAACGTCAATATCAATCGCCAGCTGGTAATTATTATCGTTAATGACATTAAAGGTTAAATCATAAAAGTTGTCGATCAAGGCGTCTAATTGGGAGATGGATTTAGTATCTGGTGAATTACTAACCTCATTTCCCAAAACAATAATCTCGGGATGATCACTAACATACTGGCAGAAGGGCTGCGCTACCGCTCGCATATCGGAAACGAAATCACCCTTAGATTGAAAATTAGATCCTAATTGTTCGATGGATTGGTGTCCTTCTTCCACCACCGTATCAATAATTTCTTGCTTCGTCTTGAAATAACGGAAGATTGTCCCCTCATTTAAATTAGCCTGCTCGGCAATTTTCCGGGTGGTGGTCCCCTTAATGCCATTTTGTACCGCTAAAATCCGAAATGCCCGAATGATCCGCCGCCGGGTTTCTTCGACTGCCATTTCTCTCTCCCTTCTGGTTAAGTAAGCAACTACTTACGTTAATTATTACTAATTATTATATACTATCTGAGATACAATCACAAACGCACTCGAATAATTATCTGCTTGAACTTGACAGTGAGTAAACACTCACCTATAATAATTATAAATTTAGGTGAGTGATCACTTACCAAAGGAGAAAAAGATCATGACAGCTCGAATTTTATTAACTAATTTACAAAAATCTTTTGGCTCACAGCAAGTCTTAGCTGGTATTAACTTTGATGTTGAACCTGGTGAAATCGTGGGCCTGATTGGACCGTCTGGGGCCGGTAAATCCACCGCTATTAAAACTATGTTGGGCATGGAAAAAGCGGATGGTGGCGAGGCCTTGGTCCTTGATCATCATATGCCTAACCGTCAAATTCTCGGCGAAATCGGCTATATGGCTCAATCAGATGCCTTGTATGAATCTTTAACAGCACGGGAAAATATGCGTTTTTTCGGTCAAATGCGCGGACTTAATCACCAAAAACTAGTTCCCCAGATCGAAGCGGCCGCTAAAGTTGTTCAATTAACCCCTGATCTTGATAAACGAGTAAGTGGCTATTCTGGCGGAATGAAACGACGCTTATCCTTGGCCATTGCCTTTCTGGGTAATCCACCGCTCCTAATATTAGATGAACCCACGGTTGGGATTGATCCCGCCTTACGCCGCCAAATTTGGACCGATTTAAAGCGTCTTCGTGATCAAGGAACTAGCATTCTCGTCACCACTCACGTTATGGATGAAGCAGAGTTAACTGACCGGGTTGCTTTACTCATCAACAGTCAAATTATCGCTTTTGATACTCCGCAACAACTTAAAAGACAATACCAGGTTGATTCAATTGAAGAAGTCTTTTTAGCTGCTGAACAAACGAAGGAGAAAGACTAATGAAAAAAACTCTAGCCATTGCCATGCGGGTTCTGAAACAATTATTGCGCGACAAACGCACACTGGCATTAATGTTCATCGCGCCGATTTTAATTATGTGGTTATTGAACGTGATGTTTTCCGCTAATACCACAACCAACGTCAAATTAGCTACCGTTGATCTCGATTCCGCGCTTGTTACCCAACTTGATCAAACTAAACACGTAACCGTCAAAGAATACCAGTCCAAGGATCAAGCCATCCAGGCAGTCAAAAATGATCATGCCGACGCCGCTATCGTCCAAACTTCAACAAATCATTACTCAATCACTTATGCGAATACCGATTCTTCAAAGACAACTATGACCAAGCAAGTTTTCCAACAAGCTCTGACTAAAGTTGGTGTTCGTCAACTCACCACTACCGTTCAAACCCTGGCTAAAGCAACTGGAACTTCGGTACCATCAGCCACCACCTCAACGAAGATTACCAATCACTATGACTATGGTAATAGTGATACCGGCTTCTTCACGAAGATGGTTCCAATCTTAATGTCCTTCTTCATCTTTTTCTTTGTTTTCTTGATTTCAGGAATGGCCCTCTTAAATGAACGGACCACGGGAACTTTAGATCGTCTCTTAGCAACACCCGTCCGGCG
Source organism: Limosilactobacillus gastricus DSM 16045 (assembly GCF_001434365.1). GTDB lineage: Bacteria > Bacillota > Bacilli > Lactobacillales > Lactobacillaceae > Limosilactobacillus > Limosilactobacillus gastricus. Next base: position 13,583 of record NZ_AZFN01000017.1, read on the forward strand.
TGCCGAAATCGTTTTTGGTTATATGCTAAGTTATGGACTCGTGGCGATTGTTCAAACGATCGTTATTGTTTGAGCTACGATTGGGCTTTTAAACATCGAAGTTGTCGGCAGTATTTTTAGTATCGTAATTATTACCGCCATCTTAGCCTTTGTTGCCCTCGCCTTTGGAATTTTAATGTCAACCTTTGCCAATTCAGAATTCCAAATGATGCAATTCATCCCACTGGTAATTGTTCCCCAGGTCTTCTTCTCTGGAATTATTCCTTTGGATCAAATGGCTTCTTGGGTGCAAGTAATCGGTAAAATTCTCCCAATTACCTATACCGGGGATGCCCTTAGTCAAATCATCCTTCATGGAGCTTCCATCACTGATTTAGGGGGTGACATATTGGCCTTACTAATCTTCTTGATAATTTTAACGACAGCTAATATTCTAGGAATGAAGCGTTATCGAAAAGTTTAGGAGCTTAAATCATGACCGAAAAAAATTTCACCAACTACTTCGCCGAATGGATCAGCGCTCAGGAATTCCCTCCTGGCAAACAAAAAGCGTTACTCGCAGCTAGCGAGCTCTTCAGCCAACAGGGCTATGATGCCACATCTACCGCCCAAATCGCTAAAAAGGCCGGAATAAGCGAAGCTACGATCTTCAAATACTTCAAAACCAAAAAAGCCTTGTTAATGACGGTTTTGTCGCCAATGAGCGATGGCTTAATCCCCAGCATTCAAACTGATTTTTGGAATGACTTTAAACAACAAAAGTTTAATTCCGCCACTGATCTTTTACATGCCTTAGTCGCTGATCGAGTCCAGTATTTCCAACAAAATATCGTCATTGCGCCCATCTTGCTGGATCAACTGCTGGTCAACCCATCTTTAAGAGACCAAGTCCGTAAACAAATTTTCAATACAATCGAGGGTCGGTTCCCAACCTTTAACCAGTCCTTTCAAACACTATATGGCCACCTGTTTCCTAGGAATTTAAAATTGGAAACCATCTTTGTTAATCTCATGCGTCTTCTAATTGGCGATTTCATCCAAATAATCGTCCTAGATACGGTTGATCAGATTGATTGGGACCATGAAATTGATATTCTGACGCAGCAATTAATCGTTTCCCTTCCGCAAAAATAAAAAAGCTGGTGGAATCATCTATGTGCTCCCAAGAGCATCCTAAGATGATTTCGCCAGTTTATTTTTAAGGTCGTTTCAACCAACTTAATTGACCCCTAAATTCATCAGGGTGTTGCGAGATATCCCGCCGTGGGCCTTGGTTATCGTCGACCATTTCACCGTGTTCGGCAATGTCCAAGCCCAGATATTCATCCTTTTTCGTAACCCGCATTGGAATAAATTGTTTCAAGATCCAGGTCACGATTGAAACCCCTAAACAAACAAAGACCATGGTGGCAATCGTGGCAATAATTTGAACCATCAAGAGGTGGCTCCCACCACCATAGAAGAGGCCATCCGTCGTAACAGCGGAGTTCACATGGTGAGTAGCAAATAATCCGGTCGCAATCGAACCCCAAATTCCACTCATCCCATGACAACCAAAGGCATCTAGAGGATCATCAAACTTTAATTTAGGCTTCGCATATTCGACAAACACATAGGAAACTATTGTAGCGATCATGCCGATCCAAAAGGCACCCGCCAAGGTCACATAACCAGCCGCGGGTGTAATCCCCACGAGGCCACACAAAGTCCCGGTACAGGTTCCGACCAAGGTAACCCGTTTTTTCAAGTAAACTTCAATGATCATCCAAGCAACCATTGAGGTAGCGGCCGCAATCGTGGTGGTAAAGACCGCTTGTAAGGCCACTGAGTTAACGGCTAGGGCTGATCCAGCATTAAAACCATACCAACCAATCCAAAGAATGGTTGTCCCTAATAAAACCCAGGGTAAGTTATAGTGTTGGGATTCTCGCTTGGTTCGTGGTCCTAGCCAGATCGACAACATCAAAGCCGTGACCCCGGCGTTAATATGAACCACGGTCCCCCCAGCAAAATCCAGCGTCCCTAATTTTGCTAACCATCCATCCGCCGACCAAACCAAATGAACCATCGGGTAATAGATGAATAAAGACCAAATAATGATGAACCATACTAAGAAGCGAAAGTTAATCCGCCCCACCACAGCTCCAATGAAGAGGGCTGGTGTAATAATCGCGAACATCATTTGGAATAAGGAATAGACTCCGGTTGTGATTCCAGTATCCATGACGTGGTTTAGCGCCACCCCGTGAAAAAAGACGGCCTTAAGGTTCCCGATGACGCCTCCAAGATCACCACTAAAGGCTAAGGAATAGCCACAAGCAAACCATAGAACAATGGCGAGTCCACAAATGAAGAAAACCGACAACATCGTATTGACAACGTTTCGCCGGGAGACTAATCCACCGTAAAAAAACGCCAGACCAGGGGTCATGAAGAGTACTAAAATACTCGATAAAATTAAAAATGATGTGTTAACTGCACTCATAGCATCGCCTCTTTCTCAAACCAAAAAACAAAATTAATAACTACTATTCTAGGATTTCAACGAAGCGTCTACAATACTTTGCCCAAATTGCGTGATTATCCAATCTCCACACCATAAATCGCTTATTATCTTAACAACCATTCTCATCATACTTTAATAATTAAAGCGGGATTATTCGTCATTAACGAAAATTATCCCGCTTTTAGATATTATTTTTCGGTTTTTCCTTGTAAAAAGTCTGGAACTTGAGCAATGATCACGGCAACAAAAACCAATAGTCCCCCTATGATTTCTCGTCCGTTCATAACTTCATTTAAGATGATCCAACCGGCCAATGCCGCAAAAACTGATTCTAAACTCATTGCAATCGACGCCGCAGTCGGTTCCGCATACTGTTGACCAATTACTTGTAAAGTGTAGCCAACTCCGCTGGAAACAAAACCAGCATACAAAATAGTCACTAAAGCATCCATAATATCGGTCCAGGAAAACTGATGTAGTACCAGGGCAAATAACCCCGCTAATAAACTAGCCGTTGCAAATTGAATCGCCGATAAGACCAGCGAATCCATCCCGCGATAGCGATCAATCACTAATATATGCAAAGTAAACATCAGGGCACAGATAATTTCTAACCAATCGGCCAAATAAATATGACCTAACCCATGTTGGACACACAAGAGATACATCCCCACCAAACAAACAACGACGGAAATCATCACGATCCAACTCCGGGTACGTCCGATGGCCCAAGCAATTACCGCCACAAACACCACGTAAACCGAGGTCAAAAAGCCTGCTCGGCCCGCAGCAGCTGCGCCTGTCGGGTAAGCAGCAATCCCAATTTGTTGAAAGCTTTCCCCTAAAAATAAGGCGCCACCAATTAAAAAGCCGGGCCACCAATGACTTGATAACTTTAATTTCACGGTCGGTTGGGCAAACGGAGAAGGATAGTGATTACGCCACCATAGCAATCCTAAGACAAATCCGGTAGCTAATAAGTTTCTGGTGGCATTAAAAGCAAAGGATCCTAAATGATTGGCGGCCTCATCTTGGGCCACAAACCCAGTCCCCCATATCAGAGCCACCAGGACTAAAATCAAGGTCCCCTTTAAATTTGTTGATTTCATTTGGTTCTCCTAACTAGAAAAGCGCGTCATGGTTAACCACAACCCGCTTTAAACTTATTTACCACTATCACCGTAGTTCTTAAGAACCCGTGCACTTGGATCATCCACATCCTTTAATGCATCCCATTCTTTATTTGGCATCCAGAAGTCTTTAATCCATTCGGCTTTGCCAGGGAAGAATTCTTCAAAGATGTCCCGATATAATAATGATTCCTTGGTAAATGGGGTACAGTAGGCATACTTCTCACCAGCTTTTACCACATCTTCATCCGTGTATTGGCTTTCGGCATATTCTTTTAAATCGTCCACCAATGAATGCCCAACAGCATCACTAAAGGCTGCCTTTTCCCGCAATAAGATGTCGTCTGGTAAGTAATCTTGTCCCGCAAAGGCCTGCCGCAAGAGATACTTCCCTTTACCATAGACATTCATCTTCATAGCTGGATCTAATGACATCACATAGCGAACAAAGTCACGATCCGCAAACGGTACCCGACCTTCTAAAGAGTTGGAAGAAATACAACGATCTGCCCGTAAGACATCGTACATATATAATTCCCGAATTCGTTTTTGCGATTCTTTTTGGAATTCAGCTGGACTTGGTGCATAGTCGGTATATTTGTAACCAAACATTTCATCTGAACACTCACCAGTCATCAGAACCTTTAAATCGGAATTTTCATGAATCTTCTTACATAACAGATACATCCCTAGTGAAGCCCGGATGGTCGTAATATCCCAGGTTTCTAAGGCATAAATGACATCACGTAACGCCCCTAAAACATCTTCTCTGGTCATAATGAATTCAGTGTGATCAGTCTCGAGGTAATCAGCAACCTCCCGCGCATACTTAAGATCAATCGGGTTTCGATCCATCCCGATCGCAAAGGTCCGCATTGGCACATCCGGTGACAATTTTTTAGCAATCGCACAGACTAGCGAAGAATCGAGTCCACCTGATAATAAGTAACCCAGGGGTGCATCGGCATGAATTCGCTTTTGCACGGCATCGACTAAGCGCAGCCGAATTCCTTCCGTCGCTTCTGCCACACTAGCCGTCCGAATTTTCGGGCTAAAAGCAGGATCGTTATAGCAGACAAACTTTTCGCCATCATAGTAGTGACCTGGTGGGAATGGATATATGCGATCGCAAACTTCCATGAGGCTCTTGGCCGTAGATGCAAAAGCAATCTGGTCGGTTTCCGTCAGGTAACCATAAAACATTGGACGAATTCCGATTGGGTCACGAGCCGCCAAGACTTGTTGCGTCGTTTGGTCATACAAGACTAGGGCGAATTCAGCGTCTAGCATCTTGCACATGACATCCATCCCATACTTTTTGTAAAGTGGAATTAAGACTTCACAATCACTCGTAGACTTAAATTGATAGTCATCTTTAAGGTTATCCTCTAATTCATGGTAGTTATAGATTTCACCATTACATACCAAGGTCACCCCATCATACTGAAATGGTTGCATTCCATCCGCAGATAAGTCCATAATTGCCAAACGGTTAAAACCAAACTTTACCGGTCCTTGATCTTCAACCCAAGTCATATCCGGCCCCCGGCGTTCATCGCAGGCCAGGGCTTGTTTAAACTTCGTCATATCATACTTTTCAGCACTTACCGTTAAAAATCCACACATAATTTTGACTCCTTAATTTCAAAATCAAACGGGAAATTAAAAAGCCTCCCGTCCCTGCATACGCATGGGACGAAAGGCTTTTTTCCGCGGTACCACCCAAATTGTTGAAGTATTAGTTCAACCAACTCTTAAATACGAGTACATTCATACTCGGCCGATGGTAACGGATCGGTGGCCCGTTTAAGCCTACTTTGAGAATCTCATTTGGGTTAAATTATCCGAAAGTGTTCTTCAACCTTCACATGGTTATCGCCTTCTCACTATCGGCGACTCTCTGGTTAAATAATGAAAGTCTACTCGTCTTTCTCATTTAGATTTAATATTTAAACTTATTTTATATAATCTGAACAATTTTCGCAAGCGTCTCGGCAATTATTTTTTACTATGCAGAAAACGCATAATAGCATTCGAACAAATTAATATCTTTCTTCATTCAATCAGGTTAAACTAACTAAAAAATAACAAAGGAGATTTTAACGATGACATTTCCTACTTTTACTTTACGTGACGGTAATCAAATTCCTTCTTTCGGCTTTGGGGTTTTCCAAATTCCAGCTGATGGTTCTACTAAAGCGGCAGTCGCTAAAGCTTTAGAACTCGGCTACCGGCATATTGATACCGCAACAGCTTATTTTAACGAAGCCGAAGTTGGTGCAGCTATTCAAGAAAGCGGTATCCCTCGAGAAGAAATTTGGGTTACTACCAAGTTATGGCTTCAAGATTATGCCTATGAAGATGCCAAGAAAGGTATCGATGCTTCTTTAACCAAGCTCGGTCTTGATTATGTTGATTTGATGCTTTTACACCAACCTTATGGCGAAGTTGAACAAGCTTGGCAGGCATTAGAAGAGGCCCAATCCGCTGGGAAGATCAAGTCCATTGGGGTATCCAACATGACACCTAAGATCTACCAAAAGTTCGTCCCTAACTTTAAGACGAAACCAGTAGTAAACCAAGTTGAATTTAACCCTTACTTCCAACAAGAAGAATTACGGCAAACGATGCTAGAAGATGGAGTTGCCATCGAAGCCTGGGCTCCACTTGGTCAAGGTAACGCTGATCTCTTCCAAGAACCCGTACTCCAAGAAATTGCTGAACGCCATCATAAAAATGTCGGTCAAGTCATTTTACGGTTTGAACACCAATTAGGGATCATTGTCTTTCCTAAGTCAACCCACGATGAACGAATTAAATCTAATATTGATATCTTCGACTTTGCCTTAAGTAATGTTGAAATGGATGCGATTAAAGCCCTCGATAAAGGCAAGGGAAGTCATGATCCTGATGTCCCTGGCGTTGGTGAATGGTTATTGAATGCCTTTGACGTGCACGCCAATGATTAAGCTTTAAATAAGCTGGAAAAAAGGCAACAATTATAAGTGTGCTCCAAGAAAAATTAGGCTGGTAAGAAACCTAAGTTGTTTCTTACCAGCCTCTTTGTTTTATAATAAAGGAAATTAATCAAATTGGAGATGATCGTAATGACAAAGACGGTTACTGCTCAAGAAATGCAAATGGCAGATCAATTTACGATTAATACCATCGGGATTCCGGGGATGGTTTTGATGGAGCGAGCGGCACTTACGCTGCGGGATATTATTCAAGATCAATTTACTCACCAATTATCCCAGGTTGTCGTGGTGGCTGGCAGTGGTAATAATGGTGGTGATGGCTTGGCGCTAGCCCGTTTATTACACCTTCAAAAAGTTCCAATTAAAATCCTAAATGTTGGCAATCCTGATCACGCTAGTCAACAGCACCAATCCCAAGATCACATTTGTCAGTATTATCAAATTCCACAAACCCGGGATTTAAAGATTTTAGACCAGGCTAGTTTGATTATTGATGCTATTTTTGGCGTGGGCTTAGATCGACCTATCACCGGCAATTATTTAACGGTAATTAATGCTATTAATCAAGCTACCGCCCCGGTCCTGGCCGTTGATGTTCCTTCGGGGATGAATACGGATACCGGTGAAATCATGGGCGCCGCTGTTCAAGCTAATATGACAGTTACCATGGCTTTTAATAAGCAAGGCCTAACCACGGCAAGCGGTCAGCAATTAGCAGGCGAAGTTGTTATTGCCGACGATATCGGCATCTATTAACACAAAGAAGGTAATAACTATGAAAATCATTATGTATGACACCCATCAACATGAACGGCCTTATGCCCAAATCTGGGCCCAAGCTCACCATCAGAAGCTAACCATGGTCGAAGAACCCCTCACCATGGAAACTGTCCACCTGGCTGAAGGTTACGATGGCCTGTCAGTTCAACAAACTATTCAAATTGACAATGACATCTATCCAATACTAGCTAATTACGGGATTAATCACATCAGCACCCGTACCGCCGGCTTTGATAACTTTGATCTAGCTGTTGCCAAGCAACATGGGATTACGATTACAAATATCCCTAGCTATTCACCACGGGCGATTGCTGAAATGGGGCTCACCCAAGCCATGTATCTGCTCCGTAATATTGGCCGTTTTCATGAACAAATGGACCAAAATCACGACTTTACCTGGAGTGGAAACTTGATTTCCAATGAAATTTACCGATGTACCGTTGGCCTGATCGGCACTGGCCGTATCGGTACCGCTACCGCGCAAATTTACAAAGCTCTAGGTGCACGAGTACTAGCCTACGATCCGCGCTACCATCCTGAATTAGAACCGTTTGTTGAGTTTGTAGATCGTGATACTATCCTTCGTCAAGCAGATATTATCACCCTCCACACGCCCCTAACACCCCAGACAAAGAATATGATTGGCGCGGCTGAACTACGGGTAATGAAACCTACCGCCATTTTAATCAACGTTGCCCGTGGTGGGTTGGTTGATACCCAAGCCTTAATTAAGGCTTTACAAGATCACGAGATTGCCGGAGCAGGTTTAGACACTTTAGCTAATGAACAAAATCTCTTTGGCCATCAAGTCAGTCCAGACCAAATCCCTGAGGATTATAAGATCCTTCGAGCTATGCCTAACGTCATCATCACTCCCCACGTAGCCTTCTTAACCCAAACAGCGGTCCAAAATTTGGTTCAAATCTCCTTAGATGACACCGTTAAACTGGCGCAAGGACAACGGACCAACCACGCCGTCAATTAGGCTTTTGTCACTATTTTAAAGATTCGAGTCTAGAATTTCTGGGATTGATTTACATCAATACCAGATTTTTTTGTACAATTACATATTACGAGAAGCGCTTACTATGAAAAAATGCATTAACACAAGTAGTTAATGCATTTTGTTGGTTTTAGTTGAAAATTTTTTGGAAAGTTAGCAACGAATTAACATCGCCCTTGACAACTTACCGACATTGCCATTTTTACTTTAATTCAATTTGTACCAGGTTACTTGTGATTTAGCATATCTTTTATCAGTCCAATTAACTTTTGAACCGAATATTGTTCTATATTTAGTATTTACTCTTTGAAGCCTGCCATTCCTTATTTTGTAAGGAACCCATTTTGATTGTGATTTAGATTGACACAAATAATTATTATTACTAATCCACCAAGGACCAGATAGGTTACCATCTGCAAGATTAGTGGCTTTATTATTTTTAACCGTCCAGATAGCATAAAGATCACTAGCGTTAACTGAATCCCTAAATTTAGTAGGTTTATTTTTTCCTAGAAATGCGGAGAAAATAAGCTCAGGAGTCCCGTCTAAATTAATGTCATAGTATGCATAATATCCGCGCTTAAAGCTACCAATCCCATAATCTCTAAGACCTGGGAAATGTTTAGATGAATTTGATGGAGGATTTGATAAATAGGTCTTATATTGATTGATAACGGAATTATAGATTGTAATAGATGCGGATTGTTTTGATTCCTTTTTATTATTGGAAAATAGGAAAAAGATAATCAGCACAATGAAGATAACTCCACCTATAATTTTGTATTTCGTAGTTATACCTCCTTATTTGAAAAAATCAACAGTCCAATGGCAAGAAAAATAATGATATAAACTATGTTTCCTAAGACCATTTCGTTTAAGGATAATAGAGTTGTATGTGAAACTGTATGGTTTGCAATCTGGTCAGTATAATTCATGAAATTTAATGGATTCCACTTCATAAAATGCCATTTGCTAACAACAAAATTCATAAATGGACCAATTAATGCAACTGCGAAATAACCTACGATTCCTACAATAATTGCAGTACTTCCTTTTTTTAGCAAGGCTGCAATTAGAAAGACGACACTAAGTATCAGCCATGTAGTTAATAAATCAGCCCAATTAGTTTGTAACCAATATTGCCATAGTCGACCTCCTTGGACTTTATCTGTCAACGAGAACTTATTTGAAAATAAAACAAGTTTATCAAGGAAGGTAACAATCGCAAAGAATATATACATAGAGACTGAGTAGATAAGGATAGTAATCCACTTAGAAATCAGTATCCGTTGACGAGAATAAGATTGAAAAAGAATATTTCTGATTGTTCCATATTCAAATTCTGAGGCAACAATTGAAGCGGTTGTACTAATTAAAATTAAAGAGATAAAGGTATTAGCTCCATAATCGGCAACAAACAGTTCCTTAGGTAAGAAATGCTCTGGCATAGCATGGCTCACAATAGCAAGGCCAATATTAATAATGAGCACGAGTAACAAGCAAATCCAGGTACTTGTTTTTTTAATTAGCTTATATAATTCTTGTCTGATTAAAGTAAACATTGGATATCTCCTTCTAAAAGTCCATAAGATTTAAAACAGTTGTCTCTAGGTCGCTATCTTCGTGATGGATATCTAACACAATAATATTATTTTTCTGAAGTAGCGTAACTGCATATTCAACTTGCTTATCATCTGCTACAAGGATACGAAGAGGTTTCCTATCAATACCAGACTCAAACACAGCTTTAGTATCAAATTCAAATCCAGCTTCAGAAAGAATTGTTTGTGCCGCGCTGTCATCATTGGTTTTGAGAATGGCAATACGCTTATTGGTAGCTAGGAGGTTCTCCATAGTGTCATTTCTGATGATTTTTCCTTTATTAATTAGGATGACATCATCTGCAAGCTTTTGAAGTTCCGATAATAAGTGACTAGAAATAAGAAATGTCATACCTTCGGATGCTTTTCTTATGATTAAGTTACGTAATTCTTTAGTAGCTTGTGGATCCAGGCCATTCATTGGTTCATCTAAAATAACAAGTTTAGGATTGTTAATCAATGCCATTGCTATACCCAATTTCTGTTTCATACCTAGTGAATAGTTACTAGCTCTTTTTCGGATATATCCTGACATACCTAAATCAGATACCAATTGATTAATGTCATCTTGACTACGTTTTTTTGAGAACATCTTTAAATGTTCAAGTCCCGAAAGATATGGGTAGATACCAGGATTCTCAATCAAAGCTCCAACAGTACCAGCTACTGGTCCGTTATTAAAACTAACTTCTTTACCGTCAATTTTAATTGAACCACTACTTTTGATTAATCCAAGGACAGATTTCATAATCGTAGTTTTTCCAACACCATTTGGTCCAATAAGTCCGACAATTCGACCCATTTTACAGTCAAAACTTACATCAAATAGAACCTGTCTTTTTTTGAAATTTTTGTTTAATTGTTTTACAGATAGAATACTGGTCATAGTACTATTTCTCCTTTATTTATATCCCCATAGTTGGATTATACGACCATAATACGTAATTTTGTATAAACCACTCATAAAAGATTAAATTTGAATACTCCAATGGTCCACTAGAAGGTATTAACCGTAAGATAAAGTCCCTTAAACGTGGCTGTTATGGCTTCTCAAACATTGAATACTTATTCAAATGTATTGATTGTATATTTGCATATAAATAAAAACCACTCCCAGCATTAGGAGTGGTGTACAGGACCATCAATACCAGTTGACGGAGACCCCTCTTCTATACTTTCGGGAAAAATCCCTGCACGCCACCGAGTTGGAGGCGGTTGAGGATCGCTAAAACCTCGTCAATCGGCATCCGCTTACCATCTTCTACCCATTTTCGATAAGCGGCTAGCGTGGTCCCACGAATAAAGGACAATAGTAGCGTCTTTTCAAAACTTGATAAACGTTGATAACTCGCCGATTTTTGCCAACTGTGATCATGACCGTCTGAATCATTTGGTTACGAATCCTTTCCCAACTTGTGTCAAGGGTGATCCGTTCATAAGCAGGCCCTTGCTCAATTGAATACTCGAAAAAGATGCGATTAACCTTACCAAGATCCTTTGGTAACTCTAATCCTGCAATCTGTTTAAGATAACCAGCACTCATCTCATCTTGCATTTCGACAACCAGGGCATCCAAAGTTTCATAGTAGTTGTAAAAAGTCTTTTTGTTAATCTGGGCCCGCTCACAAAGTTCCCTAACCGTGATCCTTCCATATGGTTTCTCACAAATTAGCTCACTAAAGCTCTTTTTAATTGCTTCAATGGTTTTGATAACCCGAAGATCTTCATTCCCCGTTAAAATCATCTATCGACCTCGTAGCACGACTAAATTTATTTTGTCTTTATTTTAATCTTCCGGTGCCCAATTACCTAAAGTTTTAATCTGTTCATCTAGAGAAACATTATAATAACGCTTCTTCCCGTCCAATTTGGCGATTTCAGCCATTTCCGCATCCGATAAAGAGAAATCGAAAATATCAAAATTATCCTTCATATGTTGTGGATTAGTAGTCTTAGGAAAGACAATATTTCCAATTTGAATATGCCAACGCAAGACGATTTGTGCATTTGATTTACCGTACTTTTGCCCTAACTGGGTAAAAATTGGTTCATTCAATAAATCAGTCGCCCCGTGTCCAAGTGGGTACCAACTTTCAATCACAGTTCCATAATCAGCAATCCGGTTTTTTAATTCCGTTTGTTGCCAATAAGGATGACATTCAACTTGTAAAACGGCCGGTTTGATCGTGGCTGCTGCCATTAAATCTTCCAAATTGTTTGATTCAAAATTTGAAATCCCAATCGAGTGAACCTTACCAGCTTGGACCGCTTTTTCCATATCCTGCCAAGCCCCTTTATAATCGCCGAATTGTTGATGCAAAAGTAACAAATCAATGTGCCCAACATTAAGGCGGTCAAGCATCTTATCGATAGCTACCGCTGTCTTCCCTTCGCCATACTCGGAAGGCCAAAGTTTTGAGGTCACCCATACATCCTCGCGACTGACGATTCCTTCACTAATGGCGCGATTTATTGCTTGTCCCACTGAGCGCTCATTTTGATAAGCATGGGCCGTATCAATATGCCGAATGCCCATTTTTAAAGCATCATACACAGCCGTTTCCGTTTCACTTCCTGCGGGAACCATGTATACGCCTAACCCAAACTGAGGAATCAGATTTCCATCATTTAACTTTACCATTGTTTGTTGCATTTTATTTTCTCCTCGTATTCTTTAATTGATTAAATTTAAGTAACCATGGTTACTTTATACTCAAAGAATATCACTAGAAACGAAAGTAAAAAATGGGCACTTGTTGCTAAAAAGACGAATAAGTTACTATTCTCAAGTTTGAGTTACTTATTGTTTACCCCACCAATTTGATCATGAACAATACAATCAACTAAATGATCGTTAACTACTCCAGCCGCTTGCATAAATGAGTAGACGGTAGTGGGACCCAAAAATTTGAAACCGGCTAATTTTAAATCGTTACTCAATTGAATAGCTACGGGAGAGCTTGTGGGTACTTGATCAATTCTATGTATTTGATGATCAATCGTTTGATTGTCTACTAAAGACCATACGAGTTGGTTTAATCCACCGGTTTCTTGTAATGCTCGCATCTGAGATGCATTATGTAAAACCGCTTCGATCTTACGTCGATAACGAATGATCCCTGAATTTTGCATCAAGAGATCGACGTCTAATTGAGACATGCGGCTAAAATCAAAATTCAGGAAAGCTTGCCAGATCGTTTCCCGCTTTTTTAGAANTGAGACATGCGGCTAAAATCAAAATTCAGGAAAGCTTGCCAGATCGTTTCCCGCTTTTTTAGAACAATCGCCCAACTTAAACCGGCTTGAAACATTTCTAGCGTTAAAATTTCAAATAATTTTTGTTCGTTATGTACTGGTCGGCCCCATTCGTAGTCGTGATAATTTTGCATCAACGGCGTCGATTGCGCCCAATCACATCGCTTTGTCATTTCAAACCTCAAAATTTTAGATTAAAAAAGCGCCACCTGGCGCTTTTTTTACATACAAGTATAACCACCGTCAACTGGCAAAGGAACCCCCGTTACGTAAGTTGACTTTGGCGAAGCTAAGAAGATTACGGCAGTGTCAAGTTCACCACTTTCACCATAGCGTTCTTCAGGAATCATCGTTTTAGCATTAGCTTGGAAGAAATCACTGTCTAACGTCTCGCGAGTTAAGTCAGTGTAGAAATATCCGGGACAAATCGCATTAACCGTAATTTTATATTTCCCCCATTCTGCCGCTAACGCCCGAGTTAAGTTCACCACGCCCCCTTTTGCCGCATGATAAGGAGATGACCCGGCTACTTTGTTCCCTACTAAACCATACATCGACGCAATATTGATAACCCGACCGTACTTAGCTGGGATCATTGCCTTTTTAGCAACAGCACGCGCTACCCGGAAAGTCCCGAACAAATCAATATTCATTTCATTTTCAAATTGATCATCCGTGATATCTTCAGCCGGAGCAACTGCACCGGTCCCCGCATTGTTAACTAAAATATCAATCCGACCAAAATGATCTAATACTTCATCAACCGCAGCATTAACCCGCTCCGTGTCTGTAATGTCGCATTGAACTGGTAGGGTTTCTACACCAAATTCATCATGAATCTCTTGAGCAACCGCTTCGACCCGTTCTTTTCGCCGTGCTAAGGCCACAATATTAGCGCCTTGACTAGCCAAGGCCTTAGCCATTTGAACCCCTAAACCAGCTGAACATCCGGTAACTAAGGCCACTTGTCCTTTTAAATCAAAATATTCAGTCATAATCATTACCTCCAAGATATTTTCTATACTTTCATTATAGAACAAACTTCATGAATCCGCTTACATTTTATTTTATGCACCAAAACCATGAATATTCAACCAGCATACATTAATCTTCATAAGATGCTTACCTCAATAAACCGCTTCCGAAGTACAAATGGTTTAGCAATTTTAGCCACCGAGATTAAAATCACACAAATTGTATATTTTTCAACTTTCACCCTTTACAAACTGCATATTATGCATTAATATTGCATTATCCTATTTTTATGCACTTATTATTCATCGGAGGCGAATAGAATGAAAGTTTCATTAGTCGGAGTCACGGGATACAGTGGGATGGTCCTTTATCATCTCTTATCCCAACATCCTCAAGTTGAAAAAATTCTTTTATTTGGTCACTCAGCCACAGCGACTAATGAAAACCATCGATCAACGAGCGGGCTCCCAAGCTATCTGAATATTAGTGACCCACTCTTGCCTTATGATTGTCAAACCATTGAAGAACGCTCCGATGTTGTTTTTTTCGCTACTCCAGCAGGCGTCACCAGTCAAGTTGCTCAGCCTCTAATTAATGATAATTTCCCCGTAATTGACTTATCTGGCGACTATCGATTAAAAGATCCCTTGCAATACCAAAAATGGTATCACAAGGAACCCGTAGCAAAAGAAACCTTACGAAAAGCATCTTATAATTTAGCTGATTTAAGTAAACCAACTTCTAATTACGTAGCTAACCCTGGTTGTTACGCTACCGCCACCCTACTAGGCCTAGCACCGTTGGTCATCAACCATTTAATCGAACCCGATTCGATCATTGTCGATGCTAAATCTGGATTGTCTGGCGCGGGTAAAAAATTAACAACCAACTCACACTATGCTTACATAAACGAAAACATGTTGCCCTATAAGGTTAATCAGCACCAACATATTCCCGAGATTTGTCAACAACTACATCAGTGGAACGACCAGGTAAATAGCATACAATTCACGACTACTCTTGTCCCAATGACACGTGGAATTTTAGCTTCAATTTATGCTAAAGCCATCAAACCAACTTCCACTGACCAACTTCAAGAGGTCTACCAAACTTTCTATGCTGATCACCCTTGGGCCCGCGTTTACCTAGATGGTTTCCCATCCGTTAAAAACGTTAGCCACTCGAATTACTGTGACCTCGGTATCAGTTATAACGAAGCTACCAACACTATCTTTGTTGGATCAGTCATTGACAACTTAGTAAAGGGAGCTGCTGGTCAAGCAATTCAAAATATGAACCACTTATTTAATTTTGACGAAACCATGGGATTTAACTTAATTCCTGACATTCCATAATTACGGAGGAAAAACATATGAAAGAGATTGATTTTAAATGGCCCCTTGGGTTTAAGAGCGACGGGATTCACATCGGTTTAAGAAAAAGTAAGTTAGACTTCGGCTGGATTGTTTCTGAAGTCCCAGCGAGTGCCGCTGGTGCATATACCACTAACAAATTTTGTGCCGCCCCTACTGCTTTAACTAAAGACGCCATTAACCACGGTCATCAACTCCAAGCAATTGTCATGAACAGTGCCATTGCCAATTCTTGTACCGGTCAACAAGGACGATCCGATGCCCTTGAAGAACAAAACTTGGTGGCGCAAAAATTAGAAATTGAGCCAACTTTAGTAGGGGTAGCATCAACCGGATTAATCGGGGCCTTCCTGCCCATGGATAAAGTCAAAGCAGGTATTCAAACCTTAGACCAAACCAGCAATTTTAAAGTGACCGAAGCAGTCCTAACGACTGATACCCACCCCAAAACCATTAGTCTTGAATTTGAAATCGCTGGTCAAACTTGTACGATGAGTGGTTTTTGTAAAGGGTCCGGCATGATTCACCCTAAAATGGCCACCATGCTCGGCTTTATCACCACTGATGCAACGATCGATGGTGATTTATTGCAAACTATTTTAAGTGAACAAGTTGACCTGACTTTCAATCAAATTACGGTTGACGGTGACACTTCCACCAACGATATGGTGGTTGTGCTGGCTAATGGTCAAGCAAAAGCCCCGACTATTCAAGATAGCAGCGAAGACTATGAGAACTTCAAAACTGCTCTTCACCAGGTGATGACTTACCTGGCACAACAAATCGCTAAAGATGGTGAAGGAGCCACTAAGCTTGTCGAAGCAAACGTTAGTCAAGCCCCGAGTCCATTAGATGCCCAAAAGATCGCTAAAGCCGTCGTCGGATCCAATTTAGTAAAAGCCGCCCTCTTCGGTGAAGATGCCAACTGGGGTCGAATCATTTCAACAATCGGGATTACCGATGCCGATTTTAATCCAGCAACGATCGACATCGCCTTAAACGGTCACCCTGTTGTTCAGCAAAGCCTCGGACTCAACTTTGACGAGGACACCTTAAAACAGGCTTTACAAGCAAATAAAATTACCATTGATATCAATCTCCACGACGGTCAGGCAACTGGTCAGGCCTGGGGGTGCGATCTAACTTACCAATACGTCCAAATTAACGCCTCTTACCGGAGCTAACAAAGGAGCAACTTATGAAATCACATCCAGTCATCATTAAAATCGGCGGAAACACCATCCCTAATCTAGATCAAGAATTCTATACTTTTTTACACCAACTCCAAATGCAAAACCGATCGATCATTATTATCCATGGTGGCGGACCGATGATTTCATCCTTGAGTGAACAGCTTCATTTGCCAGTGGTCAAGAAAAATGGAATTCGGGTAACTGATGCCACAACTTTAGCTATCGCTAAAATGGTCTTGCTCGGTCAAGCCCAACCACTATTGGCCCAACAGTTATCGGCACATGGTTTTAAGGTCGTCTGCAAAAATGCCGCCATGAATCATTTACTAACTGGGCAAGCAATTGATCAAGCAACTTACGGATCAGTTGGCACCATCACCAAAGTAAATCAAGCCGCCTTGCAAACTCCAGCTAATCAAATTACCGTCCTCGCTCCCCTAGCCTTAGATGATCAAGGGAATTGGCTCAACGTTAACGCTGACGAGGCGGCCGCGACGATTGCCACCTTAATCCATGCTGAAAAATTGTATTTAATGACTGATGTTGCCGGCGTCTTGTATGAGGGTCATCTCATTAGCCAACTCAATCACCATTTAGCCGACCAATTAGCTTCATCCCACGTCATCCGATCGGGGATGGTTCCTAAAATCAAAGCTGCATTTAAAGCTAAAACCGCCGGAGTCAACCAAGTTTTTATTACTAATCAACTCTGTCACCCTGGCACTGCCATTAATTAAGGAGGCCCTCTCATGACAATGCAATACGTTTTCCCAACTTATGCTCGGTTCCCATTTGAAATTGTGTCCGGAAAAGACTTTACTTTAACTGATAATCAAGGCAAGCAATATCAAGATTTCGCAAGTGGTATTGGCGTTTGTGGACTTGGTTACAATAACGAAGCCTTAAACAAAGCCGTGATCGACCAAGTTCAAAAGGTTTGGCATACTTCCAACCTGTACGAAAGTCAGCTTCAAGACGATGTTGCTCATTTAATCGTTAAAGATGAAGATATGCTGGTAAGTTTTTGTAATTCTGGGACCGAAGCTAACGAAGCCGCTTTGAAGCTTGCTCGGAAAGCCACGGGCAAGCAAAACATCTTAACCTTTAATGATTCTTTCCACGGGCGGAGTTATGGTTCCTTGTCAGTTACTGGGAATGCCCCCATCAAAGAAGGCTTTGGGGCTATGCTTCCTGGAGCTATTTACGACAGCTACAACGACCCTGCTGCTTTAGAATTAATCACTAGTGATCTAGCGGCGGTTATGTTGGAGGTGATTCAAGGAGAAGGTGGCATCAATGTCGGTGACCCAGATTGGCTCAAGTCCGTGGAAGCCAAGTGTCATCAAGAAGGAGTCTTATTGATTATCGATGAAGTTCAAACCGGGATGGGGCGGACTGGTGAATTATATGCTTTCCAAAATTACGATCTGCATCCCGACATCTTTACGCTAGCTAAATGTTTAGCTAACGGACTGCCAGTTGGGGCCATGGTTGGAAAAAAATCTCTCGCTGAATTCTTTGGCCCTGGTAGTCACGGGTCAACTTTTGCTGGAAACCCAATTGCAATGGCAGCCGCCAAAGTGGTCTTAGAAACGATTGATGACGACTTTTTAGCATGTGTCAAAAAGAAAAGTGAACATATCTGGAAAGAAATTGATCAACAATTGGTTGGACTAGATGCAGTCGAATCCGTTTCCGGAAAAGGATTGATGATTGGAATTCACTTAACAGCATCCGTGCCGGTTGACGAGGTCATCACCAAGTTACAAGCCGCCGGTCTCTTAGCTATCTCATCCAAACATAATACTTTGCGGTTATTACCACCACTAATTACTCCTTGTTGCCAACTATGCAAAGGAATTGAAACCATCGCTAAAGTTTTAAAAACCTACTAATCTCTACGGGAGGAGTAACTCATGAATAATCATTTTTACGGGCAATCTTTTCTAAAAGAACTAGATTTTTCCGCCAAAGAATTAAACTATTTAATTGATTTTGCCATTCACCTAAAAGCTTTAAAGCAACAACACATCCCGCATCCATATTTACAAGGGAAAAACATTGCCCTCCTGTTTGAGAAAACTTCCACGCGGACCCGGTCATCCTTTACCGTGGCGGCCAATGACCTAGGAGCTAATCCCGAATTTTTAGGTAAAAATGACATTCAACTAGGTAATAAGGAATCGGTGGCCGATACCGCAAAAGTTTTAGGGAGCATGTACGATGGTATTGAATTTCGGGGATTCAAGCAAAAGGATGTTGAAACCTTAGCTCAAGAAAGTGGCGTCCCAGTCTGGAACGGACTAACGGATGATTGGCATCCGACCCAAATGATCGCTGATTTCATGACTTTAAAAGAGGTTTACGGTCATTTACAAGGTTTAACATTAACTTACGTCGGCGACGGTCGCAACAACATGGCCAATAGCATCCTCGTCACAAGTGCGATCTTGGGCGTTAATTTCAAACTCGGCGCTCCCCAACATCTCCAACCTGCACCAACAGTAATCAGCCAGGCCCAAGCACTTGCCCAAACCAGTGGCGCTCAAATCACCATTACGGACGATCCTTTGACGGCGGTCAAGGACAGCGATGCTTTGTACACGGATATTTGGATTTCCATGGGCGAAACCGTTGATCCTGCTGAACGAATCCAGGCTTTACTTCCATACCAGATCAATCAGGATTTATTGAATGCGACTGGTAAAGACAGCACCATCGTAATGCATTGTTTACCCGCTTATCACGATAAAGAAACCACAATTGGAAAACAATTAGCTGAAGAATTTGGCGTAAGTGAATTAGAAATTACTAACGAAGTCTTCTTAGGTCAACATTCGCACGTTTTCCAAGAAGCTGAAAACCGGATGCATTCTATAAAAGCCATTATGGCTGCTACATTAGGCGATCTTTTTATTCCAGAAGAATTTTTTTAAGAGAGTTTAAAATTAGACGCAAATGCAATATTATATAAAACCTTGATTTATAAGCAACCATAGTTTAATATTGTAAATGAAAAGAGAGCCAACCACTGGTACTGGTTGACCCTCAATCGTGATTGAGACACAAACATCGTTAAAGCTAACTATGGATTATCGTCATGGTTAGCTTTTTTAATTGCTACGTACATACTTGTAATAGCCAAGATAATCTTGTCTAATCGCAAGATCAGTAGGCAAGCAATTGTCAGCATGCTTACGTCTCCATATATTGAAATTCACTGATCTATACCTCCGTAATTGATGAACTTGAGGGGTATGATCGTGTCTCAATTATATATCACTAGGTTGATACTAAGGGTAGCTACTCCCTAGGCATCAACTTGTTTTTATTATATATAATCATTTAAAAATAACAAGATGTAGTACACATGATTTGTGGTGACAAAGATAGTGGGTAATGGATTGTTGATCTCTTCAATCGTTTCGGTATGATAAGGGGAATATAAGTAGAAAAAGCTTAAAAGCGAAGCAGGCAAGAAACTTAAATTAGTTTCCTACCTGCTTTTATTTACGAATAAATTCTTCATCGGCTGGGTTAGCATCAACCGTTACAAACCGTTCTACCCGCATATGCAAATCAAATTGTTCCCGTAATTGTGCTAATTCTTGCATCATTGGCGAATCATGGTGACGATCCAAGGCCGCTTGGTCAGTCCATTGGTCGATTAGCATCACGGTTTCTGGATCATCCATTGGAATGAAGTAGTCATATTTCTCATTTCCCGCTTCCTGGCGAATCCGTTGGGCTATCCCTTGCTCTTCCATAGCTTGAGCAAATTTTTGGGCCGCCCCATTTTGACCTGTATAGTATAGATTAACTGTTAAACTCATTTCATCCTCCTATTCGGTTAGTCGATAACTTTGGTCTAGTAAACTTTCAATTTGCTGATCTGAGACCTGATCGATTAAAATCGAAAGCCAATACTGTTTATTCATGTGATAGGCCAGTAGAAAACCAGCCGCTTTTTGTAAAATGGCCACTTGTTCCGGATCCAATTTCACATTTAATACTGCGTGTTCTGCCTGATCGGCTAATCCCAGCTTATCCCCCGTCACATCCATCAACAGACCATACCATTTTCGATTGCGCTGATGCCGCAAAACTTTGTAGTCCGGATATTTTTTGAAGACCGCCTCCGGCTGAGTATTATATTTTTCTGCTACTAATTTTAAAATTGCTGCTTTATCCATTAACCTTCTCCAAAATCAAAGCGCTTTTGAAATATTGGTTGTTGCCGTAGGTCATAGACCGAACCATTCAACGGGGTGATCGCAAAGGGACGTAACAACTCCCGACGCTCACTCTGATTGGCCGAGATTTGCTCCATTTCGGGATGGAGTGCAAAGATTTGATCTAAATAATCCCGGTTAACTTCTTTCACTACTCCATTCAAGGTAAAACCGACACTCTCTAAGGTTTCTTCTCCTCGTAAAGCGGTGATGGAAAGGCGTGGATGACCTTTCAAGCGCTGGTAAAAAGCTTTTTGATAGGTTGTCGCAAAAATCAATTGTTGATCAATGCATAATTCTAGATCAGCCACATTAGTAAAAGGATCCCCGTTGGCATCTACTGTCCCGAAAACTACCGATTGAAAATTAGTGACAATCATATGTAAAAATTCATCGGCTGTGAGCTGATCATTTAACATTGGTACTGCTGGTCGCATAATGCACCTCCTCATATTTATATTTTACCATTATTTTATTTTTGACTAGTCATTCAATTTTATTATTGACCGAACGTTCAAAAATAATTTATAATAAGATCATGGGTAGAAATAAAAAATTTGATCAAGCTACCGTCATTTCTACTATTAGCCAAACCTTCATCCAGTATGGCTATGAAGGGACTTCACTGGATGACTTAGTAAAAGCAACTGGACTCTTACGTGGCAGTTTATACGCCAGTTTTGGCAGCAAACGTGGAATGTTTCTAGCTACTTTAGAACAGGCCATCAGCGTTGATCCAACCAGTGAAACAACGATTGACTTAGTCATCATCGCCCTAATGGACTTGACTAGCCACGATCAAAAAATCAATCAATTAGTAACGGACTGGAGTCAACAATATTCGTCGACCACTTTAGTTAATCTGTTAGGCCAAGCCATTTTAAAACATGGTCAACTGAAAGGAGCTCCTCATGGAAAACCGCGTAACCATCAATAATCAACAATTAATTATTGAACCCCAAGGGCTTGATAAAGTCTGGGCCGTCAAACGCCAACTTAGTATCCTGCTTGACCACATTAGTGGTGCCACGATTGACGAAGGGATCTTCGGTCATCTTGTGCAAGGCTTTCAAAATCCCGGAACTGCCATTCCTGGAATCTATTATGCTGGTACCTTTTATTTAGGCGGTGATAAAACCTTCTTTAATATTAAGCGCACTAGTAAGCCAGTGGTAATTCAACTCCATGATGAAGATTACGATCGTATTGTGATCGGAGTTGAAAATCCGCGCCATCTAGTAGATCAAATCAATAATTCAATCAAACACAAGGCTGGAAAGAAACTTCAAATTCGTTTCTTTCCAGCCTTATTGTTTATACATATTTAATCACTTTTGCTGGCACTCCAGCAACCACTGCATTATCCGGAACATCATGGCTCACCACCGCCCCGGCAGCCACAATCGCGTTCGTCCCCACCGTGACCCCCGGTAAAATCGTTGCACCGGCGCCAATCCAACAGTTGTCTTTTAGATGAACTGCATGTAATTCTAAATCCCCTGCTTGACGTATCTGGGGATCTAAAGGATGATTAACGGTTAAAATCCTCGCTTGGGGCGCCACTAAAACCTGATCACCAAAATAGATTCCGCCTAAATCAACTAAAGTTACGCCAACGTTAATGAAGTCATGTTTACCGAAATGGATATTTACGCCGGAATCTACAAACAATGGTAGTCGAATCGTGTTCGTTTCATCAATCGGTGATTGAATAATTGCACTTAGGCTTTGCCGAATTTCCGCATCTGACAAGGAACTGTTGTTTAACTTTTGGATTGCACGGATATTAGCTTGAATTCGGCTTTCTTGTTCGGCTGACAACTTCATATTCCCACGTTCCCTTTTCTTCTATTCATCCAAAAAAGTTAATAATTTCAGTCGCAATTTGGGGACAACAATTCTCTAAAGCAAAATGCCCACTAGCTACTGGAATAATCCTTGCGTCTGGGAGATCCTTTTTGAAGGCTTCGGCCCCCGCCCAAATAAAAGATGGATCTTCTTTTCCCCAAATCGCCAGTAGTTTTGGTTGATATTGGCGTAAGTAAGCTTGGAATTGTGGATACAAACGAACATTACTTTGATAATCAAAGATTAAATCGGATTGTTTCTCGGCATAGTCGTCAATTGTGGCCGCATAGTATAGATCCAGAGAATAACCATCCGGCGAAACGCTTCCAGCTGGAGTTCCATAAGTATATTGACCAATCACCGTCTCCCTAGCAAAAGCACTTTGGTATTGGCGTCGTAGTTCTGGAGTAGGATGTTGCCAATACTCAGCTCGTTGGGCCCACTTAGGCCCTAACCCCTCTTCATAAACATTCCCATTTTGACTGATAATTCCAACTATCTTTTCTGGATGCCAACTTGCCAGTCGAAAACCGATGGGCGCTCCATAATCAAAGACATACATTAAAAACTGATCAATCTTCAACTGATCCAGAAAATGATCCATCACCTGAGCTAAATGGTCAAATGTATAAGCAAAATGATCCCGATCCGGGCTCTGACTTTGCCCGAAACCTGGATAATCGGGAGCAATCAGATGAAAATGATCCGCTAGGGCAGGCATTAGGTCGCGAAACATATGACTAGCAGAGGGAAAACCATGCAGTAAAAGTAGGGTTGGCTTAGCTGGATCCCCTGCTTCTCGATAAAAAATCTTGATACCATCAACATCAATCGTTTGATATTTCATGTCCACGCCTCCAGTAATGTGATAACTAAATTATAATAACTTTAGCGCTGGTGACTCAAGAATTATCAACAAAAAACTGGGTAGCTCTCAAGAGTTACCCAGTTTTCTCATTACGATAAAACAAAATCTTTCAAGTTTCAGTTTATTTTACTTTGTATCTTGATCCTTTTTTCGATCCCGCGTTAACTGAATAATTGCTGGCATGAAGGTTAAGGCCGCAATTAAGGAATAGGCCGTATCCATCACCGTACTTACCCCAAGAGCATTTAATCCAGGGAAGTTCACAAACATTAAGGAAACGAAGCCAACAATTAACGTAAGCCCAGAAACGGTAATGGCTGATCCGACTGATTGAACCGACCGTAACATCGCTCTTCGGGTATCGGTATTCTGGATTTCTTCTTGATACCGTTCCAAAAGTAGGATCGTAAATTCAATCCCGATTCCTAAGACCAATGAACTCAACACAATCGTTATTGGGTTATACTGGCCCCCACGCAACCAGATGGTTAACGGGGAAGCTCCCAAGACCACCACAATAGGTAATAATGGTGATAAGGCCACTTTAATACTACGATAAACGATCAGAAGCGTAACAAAAATAATTACTAATCCGGCGGCGATAATCAAATAATGATTAGCGGTCATATTTTGCACCCCAACTAATTGCATCATGGTAGAACCCGCCGGCGAAATGGTCAACTGGCCCTGCTTACCCGCAATCTGACGATTGATTTGTTTCATCAATTTATTTTCTTGGTTAGAAGATAAATTACGCTTAACCTTAAATTGAATAGCAGCATAATGATGATTTTTGCTGATGGTGGTATCCGTCAAAGTGGTTGGTAAATTAGCGATTTGAGTGTTGATTTGACTTTGTGATCCCGCATAATTACCATCGATTTCTTTATAAACGGTCGCGATACTTTGAACACTCTCAACATTCTTATATTTACGGTTCACTTGATTACCGAGTTGCTCAATCTTCTCCAGATTATCTTTTTGCCGAACATCATCCGCCTTAACGAGGTAAGTCAAATAAGTGGTCGAACCGGCATGTCGTTGAATCCCTTTGGTCTGAACCAGTGATGACATATTGGATGGAATTAGTTTAATCAAACTCGTTTCGGTTGGGATTTTTGTTTCCGCCCAAAATCCGGTGGCCGCAACCAAAACTCCCAAAATCAAGACAATCACCGCATGGTTCATCACAAAATTAGCATACCGGGCTAAGATTCCCCCAACACGACTAGGCTTTGGTAGCTTAGCATCTTTAGCTTTGAAATGCCGATCGCGGAGAGGATTAATAGTGTACATCATAACGAATTCCACAAGATAGACACTAATGACCCCGAAGGCTAGGGTAACCCCAAATTGTTGCATAATCGGGGCTTTGGAGATAATCATCGTCAAGAAACTCAGGGTCATCATGATTAAGGCCACACCCACCGCAGGTCCAATTTTTGGAATAGCGGCATAGGTAGCTGCTTGATAATCATGACTCTTCTTAAATTCCTCTTCATATCGATTATGGAATTGGACCCCGAAGTCGGTCCCTAGCCCAATCACAATTGGTAAAACTGCCATGGTCGCAATCGTAATCGGGATCCCGAGCCAGCCCATAATTCCAAAAGTCCAAATTAAACCAATGAGCACGAAAGCTAATGATAGTAATCGCCGCCGAACTTTAAAGATAATTGCCAGGACCACAATCATCAATACCACAGCGAAGATCAGCAATTCACCCATAGTATGCCAAACGACATTATTAACTTCTCCGAGGATTAATGGTTGACCTCCAAAACGCACCCGATAGGTCTTTCCAAAATGAGTCTGTTGCAAAGCTTGATGCAGGTCGGTCCGTAACTGGACATCCGTGACCATGTTCATCGAAGCGCTGGTCGTATTAACCAACACTAGCATATTCCGGCCATTTTGAGGTAACAATTGTTGGAATTGGCTCCTTACCTTTCCGTTTTGGTCCAACAGAATATCCCGCAAAAGACTCGTTGACATATTTTGAACCTTAGGCAACATCTTCACCGCCGCGCTCATCATGGCAGACCTTTGTTGATCATTTAAGATCGACAAGGTATAGGTTTGCATTTGTTGCTTTTGTTGATCCGTCAACAAGGTCAAGGTATAGGCTTGGACCGCTTGTTTTTGTTGGTCAGTTAATTGGGCTAAGGTGGCTGCTTGTACTTGAGCTTGCTGTTCACTGGTTAAACTAGTTTGTAACAAACTACTGGTATCTTGACCACTAGCTGCGGCTTGCGCTAATTGTGCCTGTTGCTGAGTGGTTAATAGTCCCATAGCCGTTTGCTTAATAGCTGCCGTTTGTTCAGTTGTCAAGAGACTATTAGTATAAGTCGTCACCTGGCTTTGCTGATCCGTGGTTAATAATGAAGATACGTACGTGCTAACTTGACTGGTTTGATCACTAGTTAAGGAGGCTTGTACCTGGCTTGTTAGTTGATTTTGTTGACTAGTCGTTAAATTAGCCTGAACATCTTTTTCTAGTTTCGTCACTTCTTGATCGGACATCGAACCCATTAACGACGAAAAATCAGTTTTGGCTAATAATTGATTTAAGGAGTTAACAATCGTGGTCGTTGACTTAACGTTATCAACTTTTTCGGCTTTGTCGCTAAATTTGGCCACCTTTTGCATCGTATGGTGGGAAATAATGTCTGATTGCTTGCCACTAAGCATCAAATAAGCGGCATCCCCACCAAAGTATTTTTGGTAGGTTTGCGTATGCTTATAAATAGCTGAATGACTATTAACAAAGACCTCGTTTCCCATTTTAATAGTTAAACGGGTCATCCCCCAACCAAAGGCCACCGTTAAAATCGCGATAACGGTCAAGTACCATTTGACATGTTTTAAAATATGATGTGCAATTCGATTAAACATCTATTCATCTCCCTAGCTAAGTTCTCTCTCATAAGTGTTTATTTTAGGGAGCTATAAAATCGAATCCAAGCAACGAAAAGACACTACTGTTCTAAAATCATACAGTAGCGTCTTTTTGTGTTATTTTACTAAACGATCCGTTAGTTCTGAGATAAAATCAATAATTTCCTTTTGCCGAAAATGATCATCGGGGTTAGGGTTGTTGATGATAATTGATGATAAGCCACCTGCAACAAACTTGATCCATAAATCACGGTCATCCACCGATTGAAACAACCGAATAAAGGGATCGTCTTGATGGTCCTGGTTAATCTCAAAATAGGCCTGCAAGGAATTTTCCACTAACTTAACAAATTCAACATAAAAATTCATTTTGTGTTGGTTTGAAGGATTTAGGTTATTAATAATTTTGACATTCTTGTCAACAAAATTGGTGACTTGGGCAATTAGCGATCCCTGATCAAGCATAATTAAATCCCGCTCGCCCAAATACTGAATGAGCGCTTCCGTTAATTCATATTTATCAAGAAAATAACGATAAAAAGTACTGCGGGTAATTAAGGCCTCTTGGCAAATTTCATTAATTGTAATTACCTCAAATTTTTGTTCCGACAATAAGCGCTCCATCGCCATAATAATATCCCGCCGAGTTCGCGCTTGTTTTTGCGTTACCATTGCTCCATCCTCCATTCCATCGCCTTTATTATACTCACCCATAACAGCTATGTCAGAAATTTTCTTTTTGACTCTTTGCCAAAACTAGATCTAGTATGCACATTTAAGACCAAAACACAAGATCTTGTGTTTTTGAGTAATTCATTTTAAGATAGATGAGTTGAAAAATTCGCATTAAGATCCAATTGGGGATGCTTTATACAGAAAGAAGTTGAATATTATCTTGATTACATTAAGTGGAATTATTGGCTCTGGTAAAACCAGTTTAACTACTCTTTTAGCCGATCGACTCGGTACGAAACCATTTTTTGAACCGGTAGACGACAATCCGGTCCTCCCCTTATTTTATAAAGGTAACGAAATTGCCGCGGAAAAGCGGGCAGCTGGGGACCAGAATACTACCAACCCTTACGCATACTTACTCCAGACTTTCTTTTTGAATCGGCGATTTGCCATGATTAAACAAGCCATGCAAAACGACAACAATATCTTGGATCGTTCTATTTATGAAGATGAAATCTTCATGCGCATGAATACCGATATGGGAAACGCGACCAAGGTCGAGTATGACATTTATAAATCATTGCTCAATAATATGTTAGAGGAACTCCCCTACGCCGCCCACAAAAAAGCGCCAGACCTAATGATCATGATCGACGTTTCATACGAGACCATGGTTAAACGAATCAAAAAGCGGGGCCGTGAGTATGAGCAGATTGAAAATGATGCTTCCCTGGTTGATTATTACCAAACTCTATTATCATATTATGACCGTTGGAAAGATGAGTACGATGCTTCACCTTTGTTAATCATTGACGGGGATCAGTATGACTTTATGAATAATGCTGCTGACCAACAAACGGTGCTTCAGTCCATCTACGACGAATTATTCAATCTGGGTTCAATTCAGCTTTCACAATATCAACAGCTATCAAACCAGCTCAAGGAGGGCTAAGATGAAGAACACACAAGCTCAACCGATTACCAAAGTTTATTTGGCCACTAGTTTTTTTAACGACCAACAAAAAGCGCGCGTTACCAAGGCACTCGAGGTCTTAGAAACGAACGCAACGGTCGGGGTCGTCCACCAACCATTTGATTTTCAGTATAAAGATGCCCTCATTGACCATGACCCAGAGGGGGTTTTTGGAAGTTTAGAATGGCAAGTAGCGACTTACAATAACGACGTCAATGCCGTGGGTAATAGTGATGTTTGTGTCGCGCTTTATGATATGGATCAAGAAGACGTTGGAATTGCTTTTGAATTTGGGATGTTTGTGGCCTTACATAAACCAATTATCCTGCTCCCCTTTTCACAAAAACCGGCGGAAGACTATGAGGTTAACCTTATGCTCGCGCGTGGTGTCAGTACCTGGCTACAACCGAACTATTTCGACCAGCTCGCGGATTTCAACTTTAATCATCCGATGGCTCAACCAAACGTACCTTATCCAGTCATTTAAGGGGAGCCTATGCTTAATAATCACCAATTAGACGCCATTAAGGCCTACGCAAAAGAAGCGCTGAATGACGATCAAACCGGTCACGCCATGGATCACGTGATGCGGGTTGTTAATCTAGCAACCCGGTTAGCCGAGGCTGAACAAGTGGATGCAACGATTCCAGTGATGGCCGCTTATCTTCATGATACGATCGATCCCAAATTAGTTGCTGATCAGGACCAAGCCGTGGCTCAATTACGGACCTTTTTACAAACGAATCAAATCACTTCGTCCGATATCGACGCCGTCATGGACATCATTACGCAAATGTCCTTTGCCAAAACTCTAAACGGAGAGCGGCCGAGCTTATCAAAAGCTGGTCAGATTGTCCAAGATGCCGATTGGCTAGATGCGATTGGCGCAATCGGCATTGTCCGTGCCATTTATTATGGCGCCCGACACCAAGAAAAGATTTATGATTCTTCGATCCCTCCTCGCGAGTATCTTGATGAGCAAAGTTACCGAAATTTAGCTGATGAGACCATTATTAATCACTTCTATGAAAAACTGCTCAAAATCAAAGATATGTTAAATACGCCGGCGGCCCGCCAAATTGCCGCTGATCGTCAAATTGTGATGCTTAATTTTTTGGATGACTTTAAGGATGAATGGGATGGTCTTCAATAGCTAACTTGGGATTTGATATAATCAAAGCAAAAAGGAAGTGCCATTATGGATACAAATCGTCAAAAAATGTTGAACGGCCAACCTTATGATCCTAGTAGCCCTGATTTAGCAAAACATCGCCAGCAAACCCACGAATTGTGTTTAGAATATAATCAAACTCCGGAAAGTGATGTTCAAAAGCGCACGGAGATTATTACGACTTTAGTCCCCCATCAAGGAGCAGGCGCTTATTTCCAAGGACCCATTCAATTTGATTACGGCGATAACATTACCGTCGGTCAAAACTTTTACGCTAATTTCAACTTAACCATTCTCGATGTCTGTCCGGTTAAAATTGGCGATAATGTCATGCTTGGACCCAACGTAACGATTGCCACTCCCTTACATCCGCTCACCTATCAACAACGTAATGTTCGGTTGCAAGCCGATGGTCGCGAAACTAATTATGAATATGGACAACCCATTACCATCGGTGACAATTGCTGGCTAGCCGCGAATGTAACGGTTTGTCCGGGGGTGGCTATTGGTAAGGGCTGTGTTATCGGAGCGGGTTCTGTAGTGACTAATGACCTTCCGGATAATTGTTTGGCAGTCGGGGCGCCAGCACGAGTTATTCGTCAAATTACCGCTGATGATCGCTTAACGGAGTTCCCTTATTAATATGTTAAGCCTCTAACCACTGCTCATGGCAGTGGTTATTTTTATTCGCTTTCATTTTTGAAGTTACCTAATAAAATTAATTAATTTGTTTACAAAACTTTTGAATTTACGCAATTAAATTTAAGATCTTTACGAATTTCCTTTGACCCACTACAATTCTAATTAATTTCTAATTTAGTTTTAATTTTTTACGAAAGGAAGTCAATGGAAATGGGATCTTCAATCTTCCGCAAAAAGGATGTTAATAGCTTACTACATCAGCGTTCGCCCCTGAAGCGAACTTTACGAACGATGGATCTAACCTTTTTAGGAATCGGCGCCATCATCGGTACCGGGATTTTTGTTTTAACGGGTAAAGGGGCCCTCACGGCTGGCCCCGCCCTGTCAGTTTCTTTTTTAATCGCCGGGATTTGTTGTGGATTTGCGGCTCTTTGTTATGCTGAATTCGCCTCGCTCGCTCCGATTTCGGGATCAGCGTATACCTATTCTTATATCGCTTTTGGTGAAATTATTGCCTTTATTATCGGTTGGGATCTCATCTTAGAGTATTCCCTTGCCACGGCAACGGTTTCGGCGGGGTGGTCGGGTTACCTGGTTAGTCTTCTTGGTGATTTTGGCATTCACCTCCCTACAGTTCTCACGGCAGCCGCTGGGACCACTCCGGGAGTAACCACTTATTTTAATTTACCTGCCTTCTTAATTGTTTTGATCATCACTTGGATTATCTCGATTGGG
Organism: Limosilactobacillus gastricus DSM 16045; assembly: GCF_001434365.1. Classification (GTDB taxonomy): domain Bacteria; phylum Bacillota; class Bacilli; order Lactobacillales; family Lactobacillaceae; genus Limosilactobacillus; species Limosilactobacillus gastricus. Next base: position 44,419 of record NZ_AZFN01000017.1, read on the forward strand.
ATTACACAGACTAAAGAAGTCAACAATGTAATGGTTATTATCAAAATCGGGGTTGTCCTCCTCTTTATCATCTGCACAGTCTGGTTCGTTAAAACTGCTAACTGGCATCCTTTCAACCCATATGGTTGGTATTCCTACCACGGCGGAACGGCTACGGGAATTATCCCGGCCGCATCCATTGTCTTTTTCTCCTTTATTGGCTTTGATGCCGTTTCTTCCAGCGCCGAAGAAACCATTAACCCCAGCAAGACGCTTCCCCGAGGAATTATCTTGTCTCTTGTGATCTCGCTCATCTTATACGTCATTATGACCTTAATTATGACGGGAATCGTCAAATATACCGGTTTTGCCAATTACTTAAACGCCCCAATTATGGCAGTCTTACATAAAACCGGTCAACTATGGTTGTCAATTATCGTTAGCCTGGGCGCCATTGTGGGGATGACCACGGTCATGCTAGTCTGTTTATACGGTCAATCCCGAATCTCATATTCAATGTCGCGGGACGGTCTCTTTCCAAAATTCTTTAGTGATATTCATCCAAAATATCAAACTCCCGCCAAGGGGACCTGGTTCTTTGGGATCGTGACCGCCCTAGCTGGTGGCTTAATCAACTTGAACATTTTGTCAGAATTAGTTAATATCGGGACCTTAACGGCCTTTATCTTAGTTTCGGCCGGGATTTTATACATGCGCCGGAAACAACCTGATTTAAAACGTGGTTTCCGGGCTCCAGGAGTACCTTTTACACCTCTCCTATCCATTGGATTTTGCTTAGTCTTAATTGCGGGTCTAAACTGGGAAACCTGGTTGAGATTTCTCGTCTGGCTGGCCATCGGCCTAACCCTTTACTTCACATACGGTCGTAAGCATTCTAAAATTAATGCCGATTAGGAGGTTGAAATCATGACATATCAGCGAATATTAGTCGGGATTGATGGATCCGATAATTCAACTCGGGCCTATGATACAGGAGTGGCACTGACCAAAGCGCTCAATGCCACTCTCTATCTCACCCGTGTTGTCAATCGCGATCGTGGAATGGACGTTACTTTTAATGTCAATGACGATTTTTATCAAGATCTATATATTAAAGCCGTCCAAGAACTTGATCCCTTAATTGAACAAGCCCATGATCAGGGGGTTCAGGATGTACAGGCCGTCCCACGGCTCGGTGATATTCGAACCCTGCTAGCAAGCGAGTTACCAAATGAATTTAACATCGATCTCATCATTTTAGGAAATACGGGGATTAACCGGGTCAAGGCCATGCTAATTGGTTCTCATACCGGTTATGTCGTTCGTCACTCGAAATGTGATGTCCTGATCGTTAAATAAAGCTAAAGGCTGGGAAGAAACGAATTCATTTCTTCCCAGCCTCTTTTGCGGTCATAAAAGCCTGCCCCGTGAGTCTAACCTATTGCTTTTCCAACTGATTCTATTCCTGATACTGCTTTTCGACAATGGCAAATAGCCGATCACCAAACTCGTGTGGCCCCACTGGACACCCAGCGTTTAGCCATTCTTTAATCACCCCAATAACGCCATAATAGTTATATTGATAAGTAAGTTCAAAGGTCGCTTCATCAAAACTGCCACGCTTAAGCAAGATCGTTTTCATCTGATCTGCCAAACCGGCAACGGTATCCTTAATATATTTACTTTCTAATTGCGAATTGAAAAATTCCCGATAAAAGGCTTGATGATGATAAATCACATCCAGTAATTGATAGCGACTTTGCTCCAGCTTGTTATCCGCAAAAATATCAGTGGTTAATTCGGTTTCGATCTTTTCATACAAATCGTAAATATCTAAATAATTACGGTAAAAAGTTGCTCGATTGATTTGTGCACGTTCGCAGATCTCCTTCACCGTAATTTTAGATAATTGTTTTTCCGCTAACAGATCAAATAAGGCGGTTTTGATAACCATGCGCGTATAGGCCGTCCGTCGATCTAACTTTTTGTCTGTTTTTGGCAACACTTTGACCTCCTATGTTGCATAAGTTTCACTTAACATTTAATTGATGCTTGTTTCTAGCTAACTTCTTCATTATATTTATCTTAAATATTTTTAGCAACTCGTGTTGCACATTTACGGAGGTATTTAAAATGACAAGAATTTTGGTTACTGGCGGGACTGGGTTTTTAGCTGGCTGGATTATCCGGCAAGCACTGGAACAAGGCTATGAGGTCCGAACCACCATCCGCAATGCGCAAAAAGCCGAGACGATTCGAGAGATGTTTCATCAAGAAGGAGTTGATACGCAACAACTCACCTTTGCGGTTGCGGACTTAACGAATCCCGATGGCTGGGATCAGGCAATGGATGGCGTTGATTATCTGATCCATGCAGCTTCACCCCTAAGCGGTCATCGTCATAGCGATCCAGAGCTAATTAACATCGCTAAAGAGGGGGTCATCAATGTTCTTCGTGCCGCGATCCAAGCAAAAGTCAAAAAAGTCGTAATGACTTCTAGTGAAGCCGCTAATTATCCCGATAAAAAAGACTTGCGACCGAATATTGACGAGACCTTTTGGACCGACTTAAACAACCGTTGGCTGACTAATTACCAAAAATCTAAAATTATCGCAGAACAAACTGCTTGGCAGCTAATTGATCAACAAAACTTTACCAAACTAACCACCATTCTACCCGGAGCAATCATCGGTCCCTTCATGGCCGGTAGACGAAGTAGTACCGATCAAATTTTTGAAATGATCTTTAAAAACTCACCATGTCCTAAAGCCATTTATCCCATTGTTGATGTCCGTGATTTAGCCCAACTCCATCTTCTCGCGATGGAAAATCCACAAGCCGATAATCAACGTTTTATTGCCGAAAGCCAAGAAATTACCATGCCCGAAATTGCCCAGTTTTTAAAAGTTAAGTATCCCGAACGGAAAATTAAATCCATCACTATTCCTAACTTTTTGGTCTCATTCCTTGCCACATTTCAAGATCAAATGAAAATTATTAATACCATGGTCGGTCTAAAATATCATCGCGACCATACGAAGGCAATCAAACTGTTACAATGGAGCCCACACCCCCTCAAAACCACCTTACTGGATACCGCCAATTATTTAATTGATTACCAGATTATTTAAAAAAGATGAAGCTGAAAATTCCAGCTTGAAGTGAACCCTTAAAGTTGGACACT